>JAJQCZ010000033.1 GCA_021202465.1 Lachnospiraceae bacterium
CTAAAATAGTAAGCGAAGAATGAACACATAAAAAGCTTCGTGAAACAGCCCTAGCAATAAGAATTTATCTCTTGCATATTTCCCGGCATGTGGTAGAATAAAAGCGCATATGGTTCGTTGCAAGTGTCCGTCCCTCACGGGGATGGGTGAAAAGGGAATCCGGTGCGAATCCGGAACTGTCTCGCAGCTGTGTGCGGTATGGGTTCTTCGATAACCATTGTCCAATCGGATGAGAAGGGAAGACCTCGAAGCCGTCAGTCAGAAGACCTGCTTGCAATAAGATTTATCGATGACCCACCTAGATGGCAGATAGATGTACGTTTTCTTTGTATACCTATACCCTGCGGTGAGCAGGGTATTTTCTTTTATACAGGAAAGTCCTGTTTTATATCTTCGGGTCGGAAGCATATGCCCCGGTTGGAAGCACCGGGTCCGACAAAGCCTTCTACTTTACTTCTATTATCTCTATACAAAGAAAACCCTGGTCTGGATCGCCAGGGTTTTCGATTTCTTAAATTTTTTATGAAGTCCGGCACGTGGAAATCCTCTGCAGTCGTGCCGCTTTCTGAAGACATTTATTTCTTCAATCCGCAGGCCTTCGCCAGCTCGGCGAACGCAGGCAGAGAGTTGCAGATGGTCTCATAAGAAACGCAGTAGGCCAGCCGCACATAGCCGGGGCAGGCGAAGGACGCGCCGGAGACCACGAGGATGTTGAATTCCTTGGCCTTCTCACAGAACGCCACATCATCCTCCATCGGCGACTTCACGAAGAGATAGAAAGCCCCCTGCGGTTTGATGCAGTCAAAGCCCAGCTCCGTCAGGCCGTTGTACAGCGCGTTCCGGTTCCGGTCATAATAGTCCACGTCGCATTTCTCATCAATGCACTTCTCAATCACCAGCTGCATCAGCGAGGGGGCGTTCACCGCGCCGCTGACCCGGGTGGCGATGGAAGCGGCGGCAAACACCGCGGCGGAATCCTCCAGCTCATCCGGGATCACCAGATAGCCGATACGCTCGCCAGGCAGAGACAGAGATTTGCTGAAAGAATAGCCG
This sequence comes from Lachnospiraceae bacterium, assembly GCA_021202465.1. Taxonomy (GTDB): domain Bacteria; phylum Bacillota; class Clostridia; order Lachnospirales; family Lachnospiraceae; genus UBA3305. Next base: position 1,054 of record JAJQCZ010000033.1, read on the forward strand.
ACGATCGTGTTATCATAATATTTCGTGATATAGGGCACCACCGCGCCGTCATAGACCAGCTCCCGGTAGGGCTCGTCGGAGATCAGGAAAATGGGACTTCCGAAGGCCTCCTGCTTGCGGTTCAGGATCTCGGCGATCTTCTGGATCGTCTCCTCAGAATACACGACGCCGGTGGGATTGTGGGGCGTATTGACGATGACCGCCCGGGTCTTCGCCGTGATCTTATCCTCGAACTCTGTAAGGTTAGGCTGGAATGTCTCCGTATTCGGAGAGATCACAACCAGCTTCCCGTCGTAGTTGCTGACATAAGCCCCGTACTCCAGGAAATAGGGGGCGAAGACGATGACCTCCTCGCCGGGGTTTAACAGCGTCTTCAAGGCCACATTGAGGCCGCTGGCCGCGCCCACGGTCATGATGATATTGTTCTCATGGAACTTCGTCCCGAAGCGGCGGTTCAGGGAGTCCGCCACAGCCTTGCGCACCTGCGGAAAACCTGCATTGCTCATATAGCCATGCACGAAATTCGGATCTTCGGTGTCCAGAATCTCCTGGATCGCCGTCTTCACCGCCGCCGGCGCCGGGACATTGGGGTTGCCGAGGCTGAAATCATACACCTTGTCAGCGCCGTACAGAGCACGCAGGCGGTTCCCCTCCTCGAACATGGCCCGCACCGCGGAATTGTTCTCGACCAGTGGTCTCATTTTCTCAGAAATCATGATGTTCCTCTCCTTTTAAAAATCTGTTGATATCTCTCTGTGATGCCGGCGGTCAGCGAAGCTTACGCCTGCATGCACGGATTTTCTCTTACTATTTCCTGCCCTGCATTTTTCCTGCAAGAATCTCCTCGATCTCCTCCGGCTGGAAGAGATACGCGGTATTGCAATAATCGCAGCGGGCTTCCACGGGCTCGCGGTCGGCGATGAGGCTGCGCAGATCCTCCTCGCCCAGACTGAGGATGGCTTTCTCGATCTTCTTCCGGCTGCAGTCGCAGGAAAAAGCCACCGGCGTCCGGTCCAGCACCTCCAGTTCAAATCCTTCCAGAACATAAGATAAAATCTGCTCCGGGCTCATGCCCGAATCCAGCATACTGGTAACGGAATCGATCTCGCCGATACGGCGCTCCAGCCGGTCGATCGTCTCCTCATCCACGTCGGGCATCAGCTGCAGGATGAAGCCCCCGGCCTGACGGACCGTGTTCCCGCGGTTCATCAATACACCCAGGCCCACCGAGGAGGGCGTCTGCTCCGAGGCGGCGAAATAATAAGTCAGATCCTCGGCAATCTCGCTGGTGACCAGCAGCGACGTGCCGACATAGGGCTCCCGCAGGCCGATGTCCCGGGTCACGGTCAGAACGCCCTGTCCCACGGCGCCCGCCACATCGAGCTTGCCCTTCGCGTTGGCATGAAGGATCACCTGCGGCACCGCGGCAAACCCCTTCACACGCCCGTGGGCATCCGCCACCACAGTCAATGCCTTCACCGGCCCGTCGCCGTTGATCTTCAGAGTGAGCCGGTCCCGGTCTCCCTTCATCATGCTGCCCATCATCGCACCCGCCGTCAACAGGCGGCCCAGGGCGGCCGTCACCACCGGACTTGTCTCGTGGCGGCGTCTGGCCTCCTCCACCGTATCCCGCGTGGTAGCCGCGAAGGCGCGGATCTTCCCCTCCGCCGCGATGGCCCGCACCATATAATCACTCATTACTTTATAGCCTCCTTCTTCCATACAGTTCTCCTGCATCGAAGAACCATCTCCCTATCCTCTGCAGAGCGGATTCCCGCACCATATCTCCGTCGCTTCGCGGTCTGTCCTGTCTCCTCATTTCCCCCGCTCCCGCGCCACGCAGTACACCCGGTGGGTATCCGCATCCGGCGCCCGGTCTGTTCCCGCCTCGAACGCCGTGAGGAACTCCATTCCCGCCTCTTTGATGACGGCGGTCATCTCCGGAAGCGTGTAGGCCCGCTGCTCATGCACCTCACGGATTCTCTGATACAGAAGCTCCCCTTCATGCGCCGGGGCGTCCGCCCGCCGCAGCTGTCCGTGGTCCTCCACCCAGTCCGGCTCCGGTTCCTCCTCCACAGGAAGGAAAAATGTCACCCGATGCTCGTTCATCCGCGTCCCGCGATCATACTCATTCTCCCAGATCATGGTAATGCCGTCCTGCTCTTCCACGATCGGCGCCTCCCGCAGAGGGCTTTCATACTCCGGCGGGGTGTTGAAATCGAAGATAAAAACGCCTCCGGGATCCAGATAATTATTGACCAGACGGAAGACCTGTACCAGATCTTCCCGCTCCGTGATGTAATTCAGCGAATCACAGATGCAGTAAATTGCCGCTACAGTGCCGTAAAGCTCGAATTCCCGCATGTCCTGGTTCAGATAGAGGATGTTGTGCCCGGATTCGCAGCGTTTGTCCAGCGCCTCCGCCAGCATATCCTCCGAGAGATCCACACCGATCATATCATAGCCCCGGGCCGCCAGACGCTCTGTCATCGTCCCGGTGCCGCAGCCGAGCTCCAGCACAAGACCCTCCGTCACGTCGTACTCTGCCAGCAATCCCGCCAGCGTCTCCTCCCACAGATCGTAGGGCACATTGTTCATAAACCGGTCGTAGACCTCCGCAAAACCCGTATACGCTTCCATGGGCGCCTCCCCTGCATTCAGAAAGCCCCGCGCCGCGAGGGGTTCTCCGGTGCGGGGTTTTCTGTTTTTCTGCTTATTTCTGATGCTTGTTCACGATCCGCGTCTCATAGCTGCCGTCGGCCAGGTCAATGAAGCGGACGAACAGGGAGACCTTGTTGTCCTCGTTGAGGCTGTCCCACACCATATCTGTGAAGGAATCGATGTCACCGCGGATATCCACGAGCTTGGGCTCGCCTTCGAAGCTCGGCAGCGGGCTGACATTTTCCTTATAAGTATGAATGAAACGGCCCTGACCGGCCACCGCGCCGTGATAGGCGAAGGTATAGCGGCTGCAGGTCTCAGGATCTCCGTTCACGGTCTTGAGAATGGACATCGCATAATTGTACTCGTTATTCTCAATATGCATGATACCGGAAATGCGGGGCGTGTAGTTAGGGCCGTCCGGCTCGAACTCACGGCTGCGCAGGGACTGCTCGAAGGTCAGCTGGTGATCCATCCCCTCGTAGATTGTGTCGGTCTGATCGCCGTTGGTCACGATGGTCTTATTGCCCAGGACACGGACCGGCGCGTAGATAATCAGGCTGGGGTCCTCCATCTTGCTCGGGTCAAAGGCCTCGGTGCGAATGCCCTCGCCGTCCTCGACGAAGATGCGGTTGCGGCTGTTCTCGCTCCGCCCCATGATAAAATACGCCGTCACAGCCTTGGTGCCGTCCTCGCTCCTGCCAATGACGATGCCGCGGCCGGGGTAGGTGTTCTCTCTCAGTTCTTTCTCCAGGGATAAGATCTCCATGTTGTCTCCTTTTACTGTAAACGATTCTGCTCCATTCTGCCCGAAGGGCATGCAGAACAACTGCCTGTGGTGCCATAATCAGCAGATTACCGGACACTCCGGCTGCCTGCCCGGCCACCTCATTTTTTGCGTCTTCTATCATCTATATCATAAAAATCTCCCTCTGGCAAGAGACGCACCTGAATTTGCCGAAAATCATGTGGATTCCGGAGCCATCATTTACGGCCTGGCCCCCGATCGTATCAAATCTGTCTTTGAAGTGCCGCCCGCACTTCTTAAAAAATCGTGAAGAAGGTTGCATTCAGTTCCAATTTGTTCCATAATATCGTGCGTACGCATTTTACAGCAAAAATTGCTCTGTTACCCTGTAGAAAAGAGGAATATTCATGTCCGTTATCAGCAGTTATCTGGGACCCGTCCAGAGCGCTCTGCTTGTCTTTCCTGTGCTGGCGCTGGCGCTGACGTTTCCCTATATTATTTTTGAATACCGCCACTACGGAGCCATCCCGCTCCTGCGGACGGTGATCGTCTATACCTTCATCCTGTACCTGATTAACGTGTATTTTCAGGTGATCCTGCCGCTGCCTGACCGGGAGTCGGCGACCGCGGCCACCGCCACCGATCTGCAGCTGACGCCGCTCAATTTCCTGCGGCAGATCCGGGCCACGACGAATTTCAGCTTCCATAATAAGAGTACCTGGCTCCCCACGCTGAAGAACGCCTATGTCTATCAGGCCATCCTCAACGTGGCTCTGTTCTTCCCGCTGGGGGTGTACCTGCACTATTACTTCCGGAGGGGCTTCTTCGGGGCGCTGGTGATCTGTTTTCTGGGCAGTCTGTTCTGCGAGCTGACACAGCTGAGTGGCCTCTACGGCTACTATCCCTTCCCCTACCGCACCTTCGATGTGGACGACCTGCTGCTCAACACCTGCGGCGGCATGCTGGGCTGGATCTTCTCACCGCTGATCTGCCTGATCCTCCCTTCCCGGGAGCGAATCGACGGAGCGGCCTATAAACGGGGCGAGACGATCCCGTTGTTCCGCCGCTTTCTGGCTTTTGCCGTGGACTTCGCCCTGATCTCCGCGGTGCAGTGGCTGATCTCCCTGGTGATCCCGGAGACGGCGGGCGGACATGCCGTGGAGCTCGTACTCAGCATTGCTCTCACCATCGCCTACTTCACGGTCATCCTGACCGTCACCGACGGTTACACCGTGGGAAAGGCCCTCTTCCGGCTGCGGCTCTCCGACGACCGCGGGAAATCCCCGTTGGTCTCCCAGTATCTGATCCGCTATGTCCTCCTCTCGCTGCTCGTCGTCCACCTGCCGCAGTACTGGATCCTCTGCCGGGAAATGATGCAGATCACCGAGGGAAGCGTCTTCTATTTCTGGAAGCATTTCCAGTCCCTCTCCCAGATTCTGGCCGCCGTCTTTATCGTCGAACTGGTCTACCGCGCCATCACGCACAACCGGGTGTTTTTCTATGAGAAAATCAGCCGCACCCGGAATGAGAGCACGGTAGTGAATTCCTGATTTTGAAAGCATTCTGTCCGTCTGAAAATCCAGATCTCTTCATGTCAGGAATCCATATTCCACTTTGATCAACGCCCCTGACAGGCGTTCCCTGGGGAAACAGTGTCCGCCGTCATATCAGGTAAATTTTCTGTAAATTACGAGTATGTTCCCTGTTATCCCATGAATCCTTTATTTTCCTGCGAATTTCAGAATTTCTGTTGCGTGGTTTTCTGATAAATGATAGTATATTCCTGTAAGAAAGTGTGAGGATTCCGGGAACACCGGACTCTAATATAACATTTTCGGAAGGGAAAAATACTATGACAACAGAACGCACGCAGAACACCTGGCTGTGGAAGGGTCTGGCCCTCCTCGCCGCATTTCTCGTCCTGCTGACGGTGGGGGGAACGAGAACTCTGGCTGCCACCAATCCAGGCAAAGTAACCGGGCTGAAGCAAACAAGCGCTTCTTCCAGCAGTTTCAAAATCGAGTGGACATCCATAATAGGTTCCAATATCTATTACGAGACATATGTTAGCTATACATCTGGAGAATTAGGAACAAAACCTGACTCCTACGATGTCTCATACTCTAATGATTATGTTTCTGGTCTAAATGCTGGCACTTCCTTCTATGTTACGGTGCGGGCCTATGTCAAAGAATATGATTCCTCGGAAGGCGGATACGTTTACACCTACGGCGACTACTCAGACCAGATCGAGGTAGTCACTGCTCCTGAAAACCCGACAGATGCCAAACAGACCAAAGCCAGCACCTCGTCGGTGACACTCACCCGGACTGCCTCCGACGGTGCTACCGGCTACAAGGTAAAAGACAAAGGCTATGATGGAACCACATTGAAAACAACTTCTTCCACCAGCGCCAAAGTCAAAGCGAGTACAGGCTCTTACGAGACCTACTATGTTTTCGCCTACCGGAAATCATCCGCCGGATACGTCGCCTACAGCAGCAGCTATGCCTACTGTAGTGCCTATGCCTCCCCCAATAAGCCCACGAACGTAGCTTCCGCTTCTGAGGGGAATCTGACCTGGAAACCAACCTCAAGCAACAAAGTGACGGTTTACTGGGATCGAAATTCCAAGGATGACTATACACCGGACGGATATCAGATTCAGATTTACGATGTGACAGGGAAGACAAAACTTAAGACCTATACTATCTCAGATAAATACACGACCTACAAGAGCTTCAATCTCTCTAAGGTGAAAAACAAGGGTTTCCAGATCCGTGCCCGTGCCTATGTCAAAATCAACGGAACAAAGTATTATAGTTCCTGGACTTCAAAGAAAGTGATTGTTCCTCAGGCCAACATCACCCTCACTCAGACCGGCAAGACCTCCCTGAAGGTAAGCTGGAAGAAGGTGTCCAATGCAACCAACTACATTGTCTATGTCTGCAAGAATACCAGTGCCACCAACCCTTCCTGGAAGAAATACAAGACCGTCAGCAAGAGCACATTGTCCTGCAAAATCACCGGTCTGACAAGCAAGAAGAATGTCGGTGTCTACGTCATTCCAAAGATCAAGGTGAACGGTAAGTCCTATAAAGCCTCCGCCACCTGGTATCTGTATACGTATATGTATACCTCCGGATATTGATGGCACCCGGAAAAATCATTTACTTTCCAATAATACACCTGTTTTAAACGGGACGAGAGGGGCGACCACATTCATGTGATCGCCCCTCTCGTCTCATTTATTATGCTTCTCCCAGCCGGAACCTCTCCATCATCTCTGACGTGAGGTTGATATCCCGGCGGCGGTCGGGCATGTCCTCGCGGCGCACCCAGACGGCCTCGGCCAGCTCATTTGTGTCGAGGGTGATGTCCTCACTGCCGTCAAGTTCACAGTAGAAGCCCATGAGCAGCGTGTCGCTGAAGGACCAGGGCTGGCTCTTGTAAAAGCGCAGGTTTTTTACCCGCAGCCCCACCTCTTCCATGACTTCCCGGCGCACGGTGTCCTCGATGGGCTCGCCGAACTCCGCGAATCCGGCGACGAGAGCATAATGCGCATGCGCCCGGCCCGCATAACGGGACAGGAGGATGCGGTCTCCGTGCGTCACAGCCACGATGACCGCCGGACAGATCTTCGGATAAACGATCCGCCCGCAATCCGGGCAGCGGAAGGCGCGCTCCCTGTCGCTGGGCGCCATACGGGCGCCGCAGCCGCCGCAAAAGCAGTGATCCTGCCGCCAGGTGAAAAGCTGCTCGCCGGTGATGCCTGCAAAGGCAAGATAGCCCGGCGCCGCCGTGCGGAAGACGCCCACGTTCTCCCACTGACAGCCCGGCAGTTCTCCGTCCCAGCCGTCTACACTGTAGAAGGCCGTATCGTCAATGGAGAAGAGGTAAATGAAGGTCAGACCATTTTTCCGGTAATAGCCCGGCGTCTGCAACATTTCCCCATCTTCATCTTCGCACAAAGACTGAGTCCCTTCCTGTAAACTTCCGCTCTCCTCTCTGGATTTTGCAGCTGACGACAGCCCTTCCGTGCAGGATAAAATCGCATCTGCATCAGCCTCCGTCTCCGGAATCAGCTCCTCCGCCCGGGGGAAGGTAATCTCCCCGTTCTCCCGGCGCAGCAGAACCTGTTTCTCCCGGTAGAGCAATACGAAATCGCCCCGCCGGGGCACCCGCCGGTCGGCGAAGGCATTGTCAAATCGATGCGGCGCGATATCCTGAATCATCATTCACACTCCCAGGCGGGAAACTCCGCCAGAATCTTGATCGGGTAGGCGGCGGCTTTTTCGCCTCATACTCGCCGCGCGGGGCGCGTCCGGCAACAGCCGGGAAATACCTTACACGCCCCTGCGCACATAAAAGGGCTGAACGCATCCAGCCCTTTCGTTACAGTCTTATACATGAATCTCCGCAGTCATCCCCAGATCTTCAGCATTTTCCTCCAGGATGGGGCGGATCACCTCATCGAGGAATTCCTCCGTCTGCTGCTCGGCGCGGCCCGTGTACTTCGCCGGGTCCATGGCCGCCTGCAGCTCTTCCAGCGTCAGATTGAAGGCGGGATCGGCCGCGATCAGCTCGAGGAGGTTGTTCTCCTTCCCCTCGTGCTTCACCTGATACCCGGCCTCCATGGACAGGGTGCGGATCTTCTCATGAAGCTCCTGCCGGTCACCGCCGGCTTTTACCGCGTCCATCATGATATTTTCCGTCGCCATAAAGGGCAGCTCCGACATCAGGCGCTTCTCGATCACCTTCGGATAGACCACGATGCCGTCCACCACATTGAGGTAGAGATCAAGGATGCCGTCCACGGCCAGGAAGGCCTCCGGCACGCTGATGCGCTTGTTGGCCGAGTCGTCCAGCGTCCGCTCAAACCACTGTGTAGAAGCAGTCATCATGGGATTCATGGCATCCGCCATCACATAATTTGCCAGCGAAGCGATGCGCTCGCTGCGCATGGGATTTCTCTTATAAGCCATCGCCGAGGAACCGATCTGGCTCTTCTCGAAGGGCTCCTCGATCTCCTTCAGATGCTGCAGGAGGCGGATATCATTGGAGAATTTGTGCGCGCTCTGCGCAATGCCCGCGAGGACATTCAGCACCCGGCTGTCCACCTTGCGCGAATAGGTCTGCCCCGACACGGGATAGCATTTGTCAAAGCCCATCTTCGCCGCGATGCGCCGATCAGCCTCGCGGCATTTCGCATGGTCGCCGTCGAAGAGCTCCAGGAAGCTGGCCTGGGTGCCGGTCGTTCCTTTGGAGCCCAGCATGCACAGAGAATCGATCACATAGGTCAGATCGTCGTAATCCGACTTCAGGTCCATAAGCCACAGCGTCGCCCGCTTGCCCACAGTAGTCGGCTGCGCCGGCTGAAAATGGGTGAAGCCGAGCGTGGGCTGTCCCTTGTACTGCTCCGCGAATTTTGCCAGCTCATTCATGACGTTGACCAGCTTGCGGCGTACCAGCTGCAGGGCCTCCCGCATGAGGATCAGATCCGTGTTATCCCCCACATAGCAGGAAGTCGCTCCCAGATGGATGATCCCCTTCGCTTTGGGGCACTGGACGCCGTAGGCATACACATGGGACATGACATCGTGGCGCACCTCGCGTTCCCGGGCCTGCGCTACTTCGTAGTTGATGTCATCCTGATGCGCTTTCATCTCCTCGATCTGCTCGTCGGTGATTGGGAGCCCCAGCTCCTGCTCCGTCTCCGCCAGGGCGATCCACAGCCGTCTCCAGGTGCGGAACTTCTTATCCGGTGAAAATATATACTGCATCTCCCGGCTGGCATAGCGCTCCGCCAGCGGACTCTGATATCTGTCTGTTGCCATGGTCATCCTTTCCTGCCCTGCGGCCATCGTGTTCTTCTACTCTAAACCGATCCTGTGGAATACCTCGTGGTAAGCGTCCTCCACATTTCCCATATCCCGGCGGAAACGGTCCTTGTCCAGCTTCTCATGAGTCTTGCTGTCCCACAGGCGACAGGTGTCGGGCGACATCTCATCCGCCAGAATGATCTGACCCTGATAGCGGCCGAACTCCAGCTTGAAATCGATCAGATCGATGCCGCACTCCAGGAAATAGGCCTTCGCCACCTCGTTCACCTTGTAGGCCAGCTCCGCGATGCGGTCCAGCTCTTCACGGGTCGCCAGGCCCAGAGCCAGCGCATAGGAATCATTGATGAAGGGATCTCCCAGCGCATCGTTCTTGTAGCTGAATTCCAGCGTCGGCTGCAGCAGCTTCGTGCCCTCGGCGATGCCCAGCTTCTTGGAGAAGCTGCCCGCCGCTACATTACGGATGATCACTTCCAGAGGAACGATCTGCACCTTCCGCACAGCCGTCTCGCGTTCGCTGAGCTCCTCCACCAGATGGGTGGGAATCCCGGCCGCCTCAAACTTCTTAAACATATAGTTGCTCATGCGATTGTTGATGACGCCCTTGCCAATGATGGTTCCCTTCTTCAGACCATTGAAGGCAGTGGCATCGTCCTTATAATCCACGATCAGCACATCCTCCACGTCGGTGCTGTACACTCTTTTTGCTTTTCCTTCATAAAGCATCTCACATTTTTCCATCGATCCGCATCTCCTGTGTTTTTTTGTTGTACAAAATCGTATTTTTTACACATAGCAGACGCATCCGCGCCCGCTGTCCTTCGCGATTATACCCGAAGGCCCGTATAAAATCAAGCGCAACACGCATACTAAGTCCAGAAACCAGATAAAGGAGATACAGGTTATGATGACTTCCATGAAGAGATGGCTTTTGTTCACCGTCCTTCTGTTCACGGCGGGGACACTGACCGCCTGCAGCAGCACAACGGGTGAGGAGACTGTGGCCGAATCCGCGGAGGACGGAACGGACCGCGGGGAAAGCAGTTCAGGCAGCGGTGCCGCAGAAAGCGGCAGCGACGGAGATGATGCCACCGGGAATGAGGACAACAGCGACCGCTCCACCGGAGAGGACGGCACAGAAAACGGAACAACGGGTAACGGAGCCACCGGAGGCAATACCACCGGTTCCGACAGCGATGGTCTGGTCGATGACACAGACGATGCCCTGCGCGACGCCGGGGAGGATGTGAAGGACGCCGCCGAAGACGCGAAAGACGATCTGGAAGACATCGGCGACGATGTCAGCGGGGCGGAAAACAGTACCCGATAAAAAGACCATAACCGAACCACAGGCAGGAAACGAACAGCCCGCCCAGTCGCCCATGTCTCACAGGACTGTTTCAGCTGTCCTCTGAGACATGGGCGACTGGGCGGGCGTCACAGGTTTAGGGCGTCTAAGCGGGCGTCTTTGCAGGGGCTGTGAACCATATCCCCGGTTCGCAGCCCCTGCCCTTATTTTACCGCTACTCAGCGGCTTCGGTCGTCTCCTCTTCGGTCTCTTCCTCAGAGATCTCCACGAAGAGCGCTTCCTCCAGCTCCTCCACGTCGCCGATGTCTGCGACCATGAAGGCTGTCTCGCCGTTCACGGCGACCTGGTAATAGTTCTCATTGTAGGGGATAAACTCCACCGTCACGGTGGACAGTCCCTCGGTGTTGCGATGGAAGACAACGGTCAGCTCTGCCTCGCCGTCGATCGCTTCGCCGTCTGTCAGGAGTCGCACGCCCGTAAGATCTGCCAGCGCATCGTACACATCACTGTACACGCTCTCCTCGATGTCCTCACCGTCGAGCGTGTAAAGCGTCGTCGTCTCCACCTCTTCCTCCTCGGTCTCGGCGGTCTCATCATCCGCGGCTTCGGTCGTCTCCTCAGTGGTTTCCTCTTCGGTTTCTTCCTCCTCGGTCTCCACAACCACATCACGCTCGATGGCGTAGGTGCGGGTCTCGCCGTTTAAGGTCACCTCGATGCTGTCAATGGAATCCTCATCCACATTTGTCGGATCCAGGCGCACCATCTGCGTCGTATCAAGATCCAGGAACGCTGCCACCGTATCACCGGACATGGTAAATACGGAATTGCTGTCGTCGTGCTGCACGTAGTAGACATCATCGGTCTCATCATAGGCGCCGATCGTCAGCGTATAGGTGTGTTCGACAATGATCGTCTCCGTCTCCACCTCTTCGGTCTCCTCGGTCTCAGAGGTCTCATCGTCGCTGTCGGTCTCATCCTCGTCGTCGGACTCCACTTCCACCTCTTCCTCCGTGGTGTAATTGCAGACGATCACCGCCGTGGGCTCATCTAGCCCATACTCGGCCAGCGTCTCATCATCCGGCAGATAGGCTGCCAGAGCCTCATAGGAGAAGTCCTCTACAGCATCCAGAATGTCATCCTCCGAATCGTCGTCGATGGCCTGATAACCATCCTCCGTCTTCACATACAGGTTGCAGGATCCGGTCGCATCCACCTCGGATTTGCCGTCTTCGTCGTATTCAAAGACCGTCTCCGCGTCGCCCTGCATAACCGTAATATCCTGCACGGCTTCAGCATCGATATCCGGATCATCGTCCACGGACGCCAGATCGTACCATCCATAGGCGAAGGCCGTGGCCAGATCTGAATCCGTGAGGACCACAGAATCGGTTCCGTCCAGCATGGCGTAGCAGCCGCCGGCCAGACTGTTGTCGTCGCCGATATAAACCGTATACGTGTTGTCCTCACTGTCCGTCACGGTGACCGTGTAGGCCGGTTCCTCCAGACCATATTCATCCAGATTCGATCCGTCCTCATTGATCACACGGCTGACGGAGGCTCCGGTGAGGGTACTCACCATGGAGCTGACCGTCGACGTATTGATGGGGAAATCCTCCGCGCCGTCGCGCTGCCAGGTCTCATCGTCGGTATACGTGAGGGCAATGGTCTCCCCGTCCAGCTCATAGGAGAGGGAAACGATCTCCGCATCCTCTGAAAGATCCAGGAGGGCTTCCAGCTCCTCTTCCTCCGTCGTCTCATTTTCCGCCGCCTCATTGGCCTGCCGCAGCGCCACATAACCGACGCAGCAGACCGCCAGGGCCAGAACCAGAAAGAGAAGATTCCTGCCGCGGTGTTTCTTTTTCTTCACCTTATTCTCTGCCATTATTTCTTACGCCTCCTGATCCACACAACTACGCCGATAAGAAGCAGCCCCACCGGAAGGATGATCATGGTCACCGCCCGCAGGATACTGCCTGCAAAGCTTGAAACGACCAGCGTCGCCTCGGTGATGTCCTTGCTGGAAATGGAAATCGTGCTCTCATGCTCGCACATCCAGCTGACCGCATTCAGGAACAGATCTGCGTTGCCCACACTGAAGCTGCTGAGGATTGAATCGTCCAGAATATATTCGGACGCGATCACCACCAGCTTGGTGGAGGTGTCATCGTCAATCTCCTCCTCTGCGGACACGGCCAGCGTAAAGGATCCCTCCTCGTCGCCGTCCTCTTTCTCCATCGTGGAGACGGAACCGCTGCTGATGTCCTTGGCATACGCATTTTCCGAGGTCGTCATCAGATTCGTCAGCGAGACACTGGAACGAAGATCATCCGAGGTCACGATGCCCTGTGCCTGCAGCACCAGGATGGACAGATTCTCATCCGATATCGGACTGGTAATGTCGCTGGAACTGCTGACCGAAGGAATCAGCATGTAAGGATACTGATAATACATGCTGGTATCGCTCTCCATCACCAGCGTGCCGGTCAGGCTGATGCCATAGTAACTGAGGATTTCCGCAAAATTCGTCATCTCCTCATCCGGCTGGAGCACCGGGATATAGAGGACCGAGCCACCCTCCTGCATATAGGTCAGGATCAGATCCTTCTCGTCATCGGAGAGATCCTGCGTCGGCTGGTTGATCAGGATAGCGCTGGCATCCTCCGGGATCTCACCCTCCGTCAGGAGGTTCAGGTCCTGAGTCTCAATGTTCATCTTGTTGACCTGCGAGGTGATGTCGTCAGAGAGCTCCTCCTCGCCGTGTCCGGACAACGTGTACATGATCGGCAGCGTATCCGACGCCACATAGTCAATGGCGCTGGTGATCTGGCTCTCACCGTCAAAGGTCGTAGTTGCGCTGTATTCACCGGTCGTGTAATACGTGTAGTAATCGATCTCGCTCTCGTAGATATCGCCATAATCCACCAGCGTCGATCTCTTCTCGCTGACGACGATCAGGCTGTTGCTGGTCGCCGAGGACGCATCATATTCCGCCGCGAAGGAAGGATTCTCCGCCGTATCCACATAGGTCACGGAAATATGATCCGACAGATCCTCATAACGGTTCAAAAGCTCCGCCACCAGACTGTCAGAGGAACTCTCCTCCACCAGCACATAGATATCCACGTCCAGATCCAGGGAGCTCACGACCTGCTCCGTGGTATCTCCCAGGTTATACACATCCGTCCCGCTGGTATCGATACTGATATATTTGCTCGGCAGCTGCTCCACCAGGAGGTTGACGACCACCAGGATGGCCAGGACCACCACCGCCACGACCGTATTGTAGCCGCCGTAGCGCACCCGGTTGGATTTCAGATTGATGCGGGGCCGTCCGAGTTTAAATTTCCCCGGCTTTTTTGTCTGCGTCGCTGAATTTTTTTCTTTATTTCCGATCTTCATCACGCACCTCCTAATTCCATCTTCTCTTCTGGACGGACTGCACCGTCAGAAACACAAAATATCCGGCCACAGAGACGAAGAATACGTACGAGGGCACGTCGATCAGGTTCTGTGTGAAGCTGTAAAGCCGGTCAGAGAAGGAAAATTCGTTCAGCACATTCGCGATCGCGTCAATGGGAACCATCGAAGCGATGGAACTGATCAGGTACAGGATCAGGAGGATGCCGAAGGTACCGATGCAGGCCAGAACCGGGCTCTCCGTCAGCGCAGAGATATACATGCCGATGGCCAGGAACGCGCTGCCCGCCAGGAAGAAGGCCAGCAGCATCCCATAATCTCCCGCCAGATAAACCGTGCCGAACATCGTCAGCACCACCGGCCCCAGAGCGCTGATGGCACAGACGATACCATACACAGCGACCATGGCCAGATATTTGCCCATGACGATCTGTGTCACCGTCACCGGAGCCGTCAGAAGCAGCTGATCCGTCCGCTGCCGTCTCTCATCGGCGAACACACGCATGGTAAGGATCGGCACCGCGATCATATAAACAAAGTTCAGGCTGTAAAGAGTATAGGCAAAATGAGGATACCCCTGAGTCACATTGTAGGCGACAAAATACAGCCCCTCAAAAAACAGAATGAACGCCATGAACAGATAGCCTGTCATGGATGTGAAATAGCTCTTGAATTCTCTCTTGAAAATAGCAATCATGGCTACTCGGAAACCTCCTCTCCCGTACTCTCAGCCTGCGTCATCGGCTCCACGTCCGCCATGACAAGCTCCTCAGCGGCTTCGGCTTCTTCGACGCCTTCCTCCGGCTTCTCCTCAGCAGCTTTCCCGAATCTCCTCTTCGCAGACCGGCGCTTCGAACGCGGATCATATTTCTGAGAGGAAGCTGCCTCCTCGGTCAGCTCCAGGAACAGCTCCTCGAGACTGACGCGCTCCTGATTCATCTTCAGCAGAGGGTGATGCTCCCTGGCCAGGGTATAGAACACTTCTTCACGGACATCGGCGCCGGCCTCTTCGGTAATGATAGCCTTCACCGCGCCCTTCTCCCGGCTCTTCTGCATTTCCACAGACTGGATACCGGGAATCTCCCGCAGGAGCACCTCGACCTCCGCACGTCCGCCGCGCACCTCCAGCTCCAGAGAGCTGGCTGTCTGCTGCTGCTTCATCAGGTTCTCCGGCGTATCGCTGGCAACCAGCCGGCCGTTGGAGATAATCATGATATAGTTGCAGACCGCGCTGATCTCCTGCATGATATGAGAGCTGAGAATCACCGTATGATCCTTCGCCAGCTTGCGGATCAGGTCGCGGATCTCGATGATCTGCTTGGGATCCAGACCCACCGTAGGTTCATCCAGAATGATGATGGGCGGCATGCCCAGAATGGCCTGTGCCAGTCCGACTCTCTGACGATAGCCCTTGGAGAGGTTGCGGACGATCCGGTTCTTTACACCCTCGATGCCCGTCTTGCTCATGGCCTCTTCCACCGCCTGCGTTCGCTCGGCGCGGGGAATCTTCTTTAACTCCGCGCAGAATCGCAGATAGCCGATTACGGTCATATCCATGTACAGAGGCGGCTGCTCCGGCAGATAGCCGATACAGGACCGTGCCTCCTCCGGCTCCTCGAGAATATCATGCCCGTTGATGAGAACCTGGCCGTCCGTCAGGCCCAGATATCCCGTCATGATATTCATGGTCGTGGATTTCCCGGCTCCGTTCGGCCCAAGAAATCCGTAGATCTGTCCATCCTTCACTGTGAAGCTCAGATTGTCCACAGCCAGATGCTCGCCGTATTTCTTGGTGAGATTTTTGACTTCTATCATATCCAACCTTCCTTTCTCTGCCCCGAATGACCGCCTGCAAGAGCTCTTCCTGCGGTGCATTTTGCCTGCTCGCCTGCGCGAGCCGCGTATGGCACAAACCATAAAACTCCTTGCGCGGCCCTGCGCATAAAAAGCAAAAAACAAAGCAGATATATCCGTACTATAGGATATACCTGCTTTGTGTTCGTTCTGTCATAAGATTATGTTTTATCTGTGAACCACGACGGAGGCAAATGATGTCAGCGACAAGAGGTATTTTGCCGCCCACTGCACCGCATGGCCGGATGTCTCATCAACCGATCACATCCTGCATGTTATAATAGCCCGCCGGTTTTCCGGCCAGAAACTTCGCCCCGGCCAGCGCCCCTTTCGCAAATATCGCACGGGAGTAGGCCGTGTGCTGGATGGTGATGACCTCGTCGGTCCCGGCAAAGATCACGTCGTGCTCGCCGACAATGCTGCCGCCCCGCACGGAAGAAAAACCGATCTCTTTCTTCTCACGCTTCTTCCGTTCCTGAGAACGGTCGAACTTATAGGCATACGGCTCGTCCAGGGACTCATTGATGGCATCCGCCAGCGCGATGGCCGTACCGCTGGGCGCATCCAGCTTGCGGTTGTGGTGCTTCTCTACGATCTCGATGTCGAAACCCTCCTCCGCGAGAAGAGGAGCGACCATCTTCAGTACCTTGAACAGGGTATTGATGCCCAGAGACATATTGGCGGACTTCAGAACCGCCACCTCGCGGCTGGCTTCCTCCACCGCGGCAATCTGCGCCTCAGAAAGGCCGGTGCTGCAGAGCACCCCGGGAATCTTCCGCTCTTTCATGTAATCCAGAAGCGCGTCCAGTGCCTTCGCCGAAGAGAAATCGACGATCACATCCGCCTCCACCTCACAGTCGGCGGGTCTGGCAAAGACCGGATAATCATTTTTCTGCTCCGTATTGATATCGATACCGGCCACCACCGTAAGCTCCGGGTCCTCCGCCGCCAGATGCGTGACGACCTGTCCCATCACCCCATTACAGCCGTGAAGGATCATTCGTACCATAATATCCTCCGTTCTATTTCAGCAGACCCATATCGGTCATCACGGTCCGCAGCTTCTCCAGGTTCTCCGGCGCGATCTCACTGAGCGGACGGCGCAGCGGACCGACCTCCATGCCCATCAGATTCATGGCAGCCTTCACCGGAATGGGATTCACCTCACAGAAAAGTGCCTTGGACAGCGGGATGGAATCCAGCTGGAACTTCATTGCTTTCTCCACGTTCCCGTCCAGGAAATCCCGCACCATGTTGTGCGTCTCCTCCGGCATAACATTGGAAAGAACAGAGATAACCCCCTTGCCGCCCAGAGACAGGCAGGGAAGCACTTCGTCGTCATTTCCCGAATAGATGTCAAGACATCCGTCCGCCAGATGCGCCATCAGAGCCGTCTGGCTCAGGTTGCCCACCGCATCCTTGATGCCCACCACATTGGGATTCTTCTTCGCGATGGCCACCGCCGTCTCCGGCAGGATGTTGCAACCGGTGCGGCTGGGTACGTTATACATAATAATAGGAATCTTCACAGACTCGGCAATCATGCTGTAGTGCTCGATGAGCCCCCTCTGCGTCGCCTTGTTATAATACGGCGTCACGATCAGCAGCGCATCCGCCCCGTCCTTCTCCGCGTCCTGAGACAGTTCGATGGCCGTCGCCGTGCAGTTAGAACCCGTACCGGCCACGACCGGAACCCGACCCGCCACATGCTGCACACAATAACGGATCACCGCCTTATGCTCATCCATCGTCAGCGTCGCGCTCTCACCTGTCGTCCCGCAGATCACAATTGCATCGGTTTTATGTTCAATCTGAAAATCGATCAGCTCGCCCAGCTTCTCATAATTCACGCTTCCGTCCTCATGGAACGGAGTGATAATCGCTACGCCGGCCCCCTCAAAAACAGCCATATTGATGCCCTCCTTTTGGATCTCGTTCAAAATGTGATTCTATCATCAAAACGGAGGGTTGTCAACCGAAGGAGAAGGCATTTGCGTGGAGTATGAGCCTCCTACTCCACGCACTCCAGCTTGCTGACGGACACCTCGTAGGCGATGCGTTTTTCCGCCTCAGCATCCTCGGTCTTCTTCGTATATTCGCGGCTCTGGACACGCCCCCAGATGCGCAGGCGGCTTCCCACCCGGAACCCGGCCGCATAGCGGGCGTTCCGGCCCCAGGCGATGCAGGGTATGTAATCTGACTTGCCGTAAGGGCGGTTCACGGCCAGCAGCAGATCGGCAATCTCCCGCCCCAGCGGCGTCTTCCGGTACACCGGTTCCTTGCATAAATAGCCATCCAGAAAAATCTGGTTGGTCCGTGTATAGTCGGAGCAGTCGTCCGGGAAATGGATTTCCCGCGCGAAAACGGACAGCACCAGGCGGTTCCGGTTCCCCTCGTGACGGTTAAAAGAGCGGAACTGGCCGCTGGCCTCGAGGATCCCGCCCCGATAGTCCTGATTGACATCCATCAGCCTCTCAGAGACCATCAACGGGATCTCATCAATCTGGTCACTGAGCCGGTTCACCAGAAGAGTTGTGAGATAGAATCCCTCCCCGAACACCTCGTGGCTGAAGGTAAAATTCTCCGCCACCTCGCCGATCACATTCACTTTGTTATTTTCCAGCATTTTCTCTGACATTGGTATCTTTCCTCCTGCATTGCTCTGCGCCGCGGCCTCTCCCGCGCCCGCGCTTCCTGCTTACGCGCCCCTTCTCCGGGGTCTGCAATTAAATGTATTCGGATTCTCCGCCGGATATTCAAAGAACCGGTCGACGTTTTTCCGGCTTTTTCTCCTGTTCACCAAAAATGACACAACGGATTGCGGGACCCAAAGTCGTGAATCCGAATGCCTGCATTCGATTCACGACTTTTTGTCCCTTGTGTCATTTACTTTTCCGACGTTTTATATTAAGATGGTCTGATGTACGGTAAACGATTTCAGGTCAGCCTGTTACCAGTCAGGATGGAGTTGTTTGTATGAATACAACAGTAGATATCATCGTCCCCTGCTACAATGAGGAGCCGGGGCTGAATCTGTTTTATGAGGAGACGCGGAAGGTGCTGGACACCCTGCCCGACTACCGCTTCTCCTTTCTCTTTGTCAACGACGGGAGCCGCGACGGGACGCTGCGCGAAATGCGGCGGCTGACGGCTCTGCACGCGGAGGTTCACTACCTCTCCTTCTCCCGCAACTTCGGGAAGGAAGCCGCCATGTACGCCGGGCTGCGCAATGTCTCCGGCGATCTGGTGATCATCATGGACGCGGACCTGCAGCACCCGCCGGCCATGATTCCGGAGATGCTGCGGGGCATCGAGGAGGGCTATGACTGCGCCGCAGCCAGACGCACCTCCCGGGAAGGGGAAAGCCGGATTCGCAGTCTCTTCTCCCGCGCCTTCTACCGGCTGAGCAACCGGCTCACCGATGTGACAATGGCCGAGGGAGCCGTGGATTTCCGGGTCATGACACGCCGCATGGTGGACGCCATCCTCGAGCTCTCCGAGGTGGAGCGCTTCTCCAAGGGCATCTTCGCCTGGGTGGGCTTTGAAACGAAATGGTACCCCTATGAGAATGTGGAGCGGGCCGTGGGCACCACCAAATGGAGCTTCATGGGACTGTTCCGCTACGCCATCGGCGGCATCACGTCCTTCTCCATCGCCCCGCTGCGCCTGGTAACCGGGACGGGCTTTGCGATCTCCCTGTGCGCCTTTATTTACATTCTCATCACACTGATACAGACGCTGCTCTTCGGCATCACGGTACCCGGCTATGTCACGCTGCTGTGCGCGGTCCTCTTCCTGGGAGGAATCATCGAGCTCTCGGTGGGCATACTGGGAGAGTATGTCGCTCACATCTATCTGGAGGCCAAGGACCGTCCTCTCTATATCATACAGGAGGCCAGCCTGGGCAGAGACCGGGAGACCAAAGGAGGAAAAGTATGACTATGCCGATCAAAATATCCCATACCGGAAAGTCGGAGGACCGGCTTCCGATGATTCTCTCCTTTCTGCTGCCCGTCGTCATCATGGTGGGCATCTTTGCCGGCAAGGGCATCTACCCCTTCGGGGAGAACAGTTTCCTGCGCACCGACCTGTACCACCAGTACGCGCCATTCTTCGCCGAATTCGCCCGGGCGCTTAAAGCCGGCGACAGCCTGACCTACTCCTTCGAGATCGGTCTGGGAAGCAATTACGTGGCGCTGATGGCCTATTACCTGGCCAGCCCCTTCAACTGGCTGCTGCTTGTGGTTCCCTCAGGCTTCGTCATCGAGTTCATGACCTACCTGATCGTCTTCAAGATCGGGCTGTGCGGGCTGACCATGGCCGGATATCTGAAGAGCAAATTTCAGGTAAACAGTCTTCTTCTTCCCTTTTTCGGCATCTGCTACGCCCTGTGCGGCTATCTGGCTGCCTACAGCTGGAATATCATGTGGCTGGACTGCCTGTGGCTGGCTCCCCTGATTCTTCTGGGACTGGAGCGTCTGGTCCGGGAGGACCGCCCCTTCCTGTACTGCATCACGCTGGGGCTGGCGATTCTCAGCAATTATTACATTTCCATCATGCTATGTATCTTCATGGTGCTGTATTTTGTCTGTGAAATGATCCTGCTGCCGCGGCAGCGGGCGTCACAGTATGCGAAGAAGACGGCTCTTTTCGCCGTATTTTCCCTGCTCGCCGGCGGTCTGGCCGCCGTCCTGCTGCTTCCCGCCGCCAACGCCCTGATGACGACAGCCTCGGCGGACAGCACGTTCCCCTCGACGCTGACCTCGTATTTCTCAATTCTGGAAATGCTGGCCCGACAGATGATGAACGTGGAGGTGGAAATTGGCCTGGAGCACTGGCCCAACCTCTACAGCGGCGTGGTCTGCCTGCTCTGTTTTCCGGCATATATTTTAAACAAGGAAATTCCGGCCAGGCAGAAGATCGTCAAGAGCACGCTGCTGATGATCATGCTTCTGAGCTTCAGTCTGAATGTTCTCAACTATATCTGGCACGGGATGCACTACCCCAACAGCCTGCCCTGCCGTCAGTCCTTCCTCTATACGATCCTGCTTCTCACCATGTGCTTCGAGGGCTTCCGCGGCCTGCGGCAGCTGAGCAAGGGACAGATCGCGGGCATTTTCTGCGGCGTCATGGCCTTCATCCTCATCTGCCAGGTCGTGATCACCGCGGACGAGTTCGATTACTATGTCTATTATCTGACGCTGCTGTTCGTGGCTCTGTATGCCCTGATCGCTTACATGTGGCGATCAGACCGGCTGGCCCGCTCGACCGCGCTGATTCTGGCTCTGGCTCTGGTGGTGGCGGAAACGGGCATCAATATGGCCTCGACCAGCGTCACGACCACCAGCCGGACCGATTACTGGAGCAATACAGAGAACTACCAGACGCTGCTGGAGCAGGCGGAGGAGAGCGACACCAGCGGCTTCTACCGCGTGGAGAAGGTCAGCCGCCGCACGAAGAACGACGGAGCCTGGGTCGGCTACCAGTCCGCCTCCATCTTCTCCTCGACCACACAGGCCGCCATCAGCGATTTCTACACGATCTTCGGCATGGAGGGGAACACCAACGCCTACAGCTTCACCGGCGCCACGCCTCTGATGGCCTCCCTGCTGTCGGTGCGCTATCAGCTGTCCACGACGCAGCTGGCGGACAGCGAGCTCTATGAATGCATCGGCTGGGAGGACACGACCTATCTGTATGAGAATCTGTACACCCTGAATGTGGGCTTCATGATCGCGGACGATGTCAGCGACTATTTCTCCTACTATTCCGGCGACCCAGCCGCGGCGCAGAACGCTCTGGTCAACCTGACCACCGGCAGCGGCAATGTACTGAACGAGATCGCGGAGAGTTCCGGCTCCTCTCTCTCCTTTGAGGTGACGGAGGCCGGTCACATCTACGTCTATGTGGAAAATGACGACGTGGAGGATGTCACTGCCTATGTTAATTCTTCCCCGAAGAGCTTCTCCAACGTAGACCGCGGCTATCTCCTCGATCTGGGCGTCTGTGAGGTGGGAGACGTTATCTCGCTGAGCTCTGACGACGGGCTGACGCTTGATGCCACTGCGTACCTCTTCGACGACGAGGTCTTCATTGACTGGTACAACCGCATGAGCGAGCAGAGCTTCCAGGTCGAATCCTGCACGAACACGCTGACCGAGACCAGCCTCACCGGCACCGTCACCGCCACGGAAGACGGCACGCTTTTCCTCTCCATTCCCTACGACGCGGGCTGGACTGTGACCGTGGACGGCGAGGAAGTGGATGCCTCCGCTTTCGCAGATACCTTCCTGTCCCTGGATCTGACAGCGGGAACACACACGATCTCGCTGCATTATCATGTCGTGGGACTGACCGAGGGCGCGGTCATCTCCCTGATCTCTCTGGCCATCCTCGTCTTCCTGGGCGTGCTGCTCCTCCTCTCCCGCAGGAACCGAAGGCTGCGGCAGATACGCCGGAGACAGGAGCGTGCAGCACGTCTGGCGGCTGCCGCGGAGAAATATGCAGCGCAGGAGGCGGATTCGGAAGAGACGTCGGCGGAAAGTGACAGCAAACCGTTCACTGAAGAGACCTGGACGCCGCCATCCGGTACACAACCCCCGGAGGAAGCACCTCTGACGGACGATGAGATCGCCGAGATTCTGCTGGAGGACGAGGAATATCTGGATCCGCCGACTGAAACACCGGAAGACCGCTCTTCTTTATAATCCACATTTCAGAAAAAAAAGAATAAACCGCACAGTGCGGACACGTTCCGACGGCTCCCGGACGGGAGCGCGGAAAGACAAGGAGATATTTACCATGAAATTATGGGGTGGAAGATTCACCAAGAAAACAGACGATCTGGCCTTTGCCTTTAACGAGTCCCTGTCCTTCGACCGTCGGCTCTTCCGGCAGGACATTACCGGAAGCCTGGCGCATGTGGATATGCTGGCGAAGCAGGGAATCCTCACGGAAGAGGAAAAAACACAGATTCAGGCGGGCCTGCAGGGGATCCTCGACGACCTGACCGCCGGAACGCTCGACTTCGATCCGCAGTATGAGGACATCCACAGCTTCGTGGAGGCATTGCTCATCGAACGGATCGGCAATGTGGGGAAGAAGCTCCACACCGGCCGCAGCCGCAACGATCAGGTGGCACTGGATATGCGCCTGTACGTCCGGGATGAGATCCCGGTCCTGACAGAGCTGTTGGAGGAGCTGCGCGCCACGCTGAAGCAGCGGATGGAGGAAAACCTGGAGACCTACATGCCCGGCTTCACACACATGCAGAAGGCACAGCCCACGACCCTGGCGCATCATCTGGGCGCATACTATGAAATGTTCGGCCGTGATCTCTCCCGCCTGCACGATCTGCGGGAGCGGATGAACGAATGCCCGCTGGGCGCCGGCGCCCTGGCCGGGACCACCTACCCGCTGGACCGCGAATACACCGCCGAACTGCTGGGCTTCCGCTGTGCCACCGCCAACAGCATGGATTCGGTCTCGGACCGCGATTATCTCATCGAGCTGCTCTCCGCGCTCTCCCTCATCATGATGCACCTGAGTCGTTTCTGTGAGGAAATCATCTGCTGGAATTCCAATGAATACCAGTTCGTGGAGATCGACGACGGCTACAGCACCGGCAGCAGCATCATGCCCCAGAAAAAGAATCCCGACATTGCCGAGCTGGTCCGCGGCAAGACCGGCCGTGTCTACGGGGCTCTGATGGGACTGCTGACCACGATGAAGAGCCTGCCTCTGGCCTACAACAAGGATATGCAGGAGGACAAGGAAGGCGCCTTCGATGCCATCGACACCGTCGAGTCCTGTCTCTCCCTCTTTAACGGCATGCTCGCCACTCTGCGCTTCAACAAGCCCGCCATGGAACGCAGCGCCCGGGGCGGCTTCACCAACGCTACCGACGCCGCCGACTATCTGGTCAACCACGGCGTTCCCTTCCGTGACGCGCACGGCATCATCGGACAGCTGGTCCTGACCTGCCTGGAGAAGAACATCTCCCTGGATGAGCTTCCCCTGGAGGACTATCAGGCCATCTGCCCGGTCTTCCAGCAGGATATCTATGAAGCCATCAGCCTGAAGACCTGCGTGGAGAAACGAATGACCAAGGGCGCGCCCGGCGCGCTGATTGCTGAAGCGAAGAACGAGAAGCAGGGATAAGAGATAAGAGATAACAGATAAGAGATAACAGAATACCGCCCGGCGGGACGATCACATCCCCGTCGGGCGGCATTTTTACAAAAGAATGAGTTCCCGGTCCAGCACCGCATATCTCTGCTCCCCCAGCTCCTCGATGCCCGCCCGGCCGCTGGTAGCGTCGGTGATCTCCGCGGCGAAGCGTTCCGCGTCCGCCGCAGGGAGCAGATAAGTCAGTGACACCGCGTCGGCGTACTCGCTTTCCAGCGCCTGCAGTCCCCGGTTCCCGGCCAGGTACTGAATCTTCCCCAGACTGTTGTAATCACAGGTCAGCCGCAGCCGTCTCCCCTCGATCCGCTCCAGCACGATACTGGCTGCGAGCCCCTCCCGGGCCGCCCGGCCATAGGCACGCACCAGACCGCCGGTTCCCAGGAGCGTCCCGCCGAAGTAGCGTGTCACCACGATACAGGCATTGCGGACACCGGCCCCCAGCAGCACATCCAGAATCGGCCGCCCGGCCGTCCCGGAGGGTTCCCCGTCGTCGCTGCAGCGGCTGATCTCACTGCGCTCTCCCAGCACATAGGCGGAACAGTGATGTCTGGCGTCCCAGTATTTCTTCCGGATGGATTCCACGAAAGCCGCGGCTGCCTCCTCACTGTCCACAGCGGCCACATCCGCCAGAAAGCGGGACTTCTTCTCCACGACCTCCCCCTGACCGCCCTCGTACACGATCTTCACCGTCTCCTCCATGCGTGCTTCTCCTCTCCGTTTCCTGCTCCCAGTCTAGCAGAAAAAGCGCTTTTTGGCTACCATCAAATCCTCCTTCGCCTTTTATTCCCCACTTTTCCCCTGATTTATGTCGAAAAAAGCGCATTTTTGCCTTAAAAATCGATGTTTTTTCTAATATTTCTGGGTTTTGGCAGCTTTCCCCTTTATTTATCATGATTTATCTGGTATACTTATCAAATGAGCACAGGCCTGTACGCAGGCGCTTACCTTTGGAGGATACACTATGAATTTTGGAAAAAATGGCGTGCGGAAACAGCTCCATGCCATTCAGTCCGATCGCAAAAGAATCCGCAGCAAATCCATCCTGACGGTTGTGAAGGTGGTTCTCTTTGTGATCCTCTTTATTGCTGTCGTGGGGACAGCCGCCGTGTACGGCATCGTCCGCGGCATCATCGCCGAGGCGCCGGATATCAGCACCCTCGACGTGACGCCGCAGGGCATCTCCACCGAGATCTATGATTCCGACGGCAATCTCATCGAGACACTGGTCACCTCCGGTTCCAACCGGGATCCCGTGACCTACGACGAGGTACCCGAGGACCTGGTCAACGCTTTCGTAGCCATTGAGGACTCCCGCTTCTGGACCCACAGCGGCGTGGACATCCGCGGCCTGCTGCGGGCCGCCGTACTGGGTGTGCAGAGCGGCTTCACGACCACGCAGGGCGCCAGCACCATTACACAGCAGCTTATCAAGAACAATGTCTTTGACGGCGGCGCAGAGTCAAGTCTGGGCGCCAAGATCGTCCGTAAGGTGCAGGAACAGTATCTGGCCATCGAGCTGGAGAAGGTGATGTCCAAGGAAGACATCATGATCAATTACCTGAACACCATCAACCTGGGATCCAACTGTCTGGGCGTACAGACTGCCGCGAAGCGGTATTTCGACAAGGATGTCAGTGAGCTCACCCTGTCTGAATGCGCGGTCATCGCCGGTATCACACAGAACCCCTCCGGCTACAATCCCATCACACATCCCGAAGCCAACGCCGAGAGGCGGGAGATCATCCTCCAGTATATGGAGGAACAGGGCTATATCACCGCCGCGGAGCGCGAGGAAGCCCTGGCCGATCCGGTCTATGAGCGCATTCAGGAAGTGAACAGTGAATACGAGGAGACCGACGACTCGCCCTATTCCTATTTTGTTGACCGCCTGATCACCGAGGTCATCGAGGATCTCCAGACCAAGTGCGGCTACACCGAAGCTCAGGCCACGACACTGCTCTACAGCGGCGGCCTGCAGATTTACACCACGCAGGATTCCGACATTCAGACCATCGTAGATGAGGAAGTCTCCGACCCGGACAACTACACGGAGGTGGATAACAAATATTCCTTCTCCTATACACTGAATATATCCCGGAACGGTGAGACCGTCTATTACACCGAGGACGACGTACAGGACTACTGCGGCAAATCCTCGATGAATTTCGATACGCAGGAGGAAATCGAGGAGCTGGTGGAGGCCTTCAAGGATGCAACGCTGGAGGACAGCGATGAGATCCTCACGGACACCATTACCTACACGCTCCAGCCGCAGACCTCCGTCGTACTGATGGAGCAGTCCACCGGCTACGTCAAGGCGATTAGCGGCGGACGCGGCGAGAAGACCGCCAGCCTGTCCCTGAACCGGGCCACCAGCACCAGACGCTCCCCCGGTTCCACCTTCAAGATACTGACAGCCTTTGCCCCGGCACTGGATTCCTGTGATCAGACTCTGGCCAGCGTCTACTACGATGAGCCTTACACAGATACCTCCACAGGGAAGACCTTCCGGAACTGGTGGGGCGATTCATATGTAGGTTATTCCAACATCCGTCAGGCCATCGTCTACTCCATGAACATCGTAGCGGTGAAGTGTCTCGTAGAGACAGTGACCCCGGAACTGGGATTTGAATACGCCCTGAATTTCGGTTTTAACACACTTTATGAGTCCAAAGAGATCAACGGACAGATCTACACCGATATCTCCTCCTCGCTGGCGCTGGGCGGACTGACTGACGGTGTCACCAACCTGCAGCTGACCGCAGCCTATGCGGCCATCGCCAACGGCGGCACCTACACTGAACCGATCTTCTACACGAAGATCCTGGACAGCGAGGGAAATGTTCTCATCGACAATGAGCCGGAGACAAAGCAGGTCATCAAGGAAACAACTGCATTCCTGCTGACCGATGCCATGGCGGACTCCCTGGAGTCCTCCTCTCTCTACGGCCTGCACAGCTCTACCAGCACCGCAGCAGCTCTCGACGATATGTCCGCCGCCGGTAAGAGCGGAACCTCCACCGGCAGCACCGACCTGTGGTTCGTGGGCTACACCCCCTACTACACCATGGGTATCTGGAGCGGATTTGACGACAATTCCTCCATGTCTACCAATGAAAGTTCGTCCTACCACAAGGTCATCTGGAAGAAAATCATGGACCGGGTGGACGAGCTGGAAGATCTGGAGGACATCGGCTTTGAGGTGCCGGACGGAATCGTAGAGGTACAGATCTGCGCTAAATCCGGCAAGATCGCCAGGGAAGGCGTCTGCACCGCGGACAGCCGCAGCGGCATGGTCTACACAGAATACTTCATCGAAGGCACCGAGCCCACAGAGACCTGCGACGTCCATTACACCTATCAGGTCTGCAGTGAGAGCGGCCAGAAAGCGACCCAGTACTGCCCGAGTGTTGTAAATAAGGTCTATATCCAGCTGCCCGATGAGACCACCGGCACGACCGATGACGATAATTACACCCTTTCATCCAAAGCCCGACATAGCTGCTCCATCCATACCTCGGCACCCACGGAGGAGGAGACCACCGAGGAGGAAACCACCGAAGAAGGAGATCCGGACGCCGGGGAGGATGACTCCGGCGGAGACGGGGAGGACGACAGCGGCGGCGGGGAAGACAGCGGCGGAAACGACACTGGCGGGGAAGATGATTCCGGAGGCGACGACTCCGGAGGAAATGACACCGAAGGGGAAGTCGCCCCCGAAAACAACGAGTAAGCATCGATATATCCCAATGAAAGGAAGGCCGACAGGTAAACACATACCTATCAGCCTTCCTTTCATTTCCGCGCAATCCGATCAGGCACAGCTTCTCTTTATGATCCGCTGACGTCGAAAAAACTCCCCGATCCTTCTCCGCGCGATCCGGCGCCGTTACTCCTTCATCTTCGGCTTAAAGACCAGCGAGGCCAGATAACCGAAGACCAGCGCTCCGCAGATACCGGCCGCAGCAGCGGCCAGTCCACCGGTGAAGATACCCAGGAAGCCGTCCGTATCTACGGCCTCGCGTGCCCCTTTCCACAGCGTATTGCCGAATCCCAGCAGCGGAACACCCGCCCCGGCACCGGCCCACTCCAGAAAAGGCGGATAGAGCCCCACCGCCCCCAGCACGGTCCCCAATACGACCAGTCCCACCATGATGCGCCCCGGCATCCATTTCGTCTTATCCATGAAGATCTGCACCACGGCACAGATCACGCCGCCCACCAGAAATGCCCTGATATACTCCATCTCGCCCTCCTCACACTCTCTCCAGCATCACCCCGTGGGCGATTCCGGGAATAGGCTGCCCCTCGTTGAAGCTGACTGTGGAGAGCAGCGCGCCGGTAGGAATAAAAAGGATCCTCTTCCAGCGCCCCTCCCGCATCCGTGGGAGAATCTGCGCGCACAGCGTCACCGCGGAGCAACCGCAGCCGCTGCCTCCCGCATGCGTATCCTGCCGCGCGGCATCGTAGATTTCAATCCCGCAGTCGCGGTGAAAACCCTCCAGACACACACCCTCCTCCTTCAGCAGGTCAATCAGCGCCTTCTGTCCCACCGTCCCCAGATCGCCGGTGTAGATCCAGTCATAATAATCCGGTGTGATGTCAAAATCAATCAGGTTCTGCATGATCAGATCGGCCGCGGCCGGCGCCATGGCCGCCCCCATATTCATGGAATCCTTCACCCCAAGGTCCACGATCCGACCCGGCGTCACTCCGGTGATCTTCACGGCCCCACCGGTATTTCCGAGGATGACCGCTCCGCAGCCTGTCACCGTCCAGGTGGTCGATTCAGGTCTCTGCGTACCATAGCCGAGAGGAAAACGGAATTCCTTCTCCGCTGAAGCGAAATGGCTGGAAGCCAGACACAGCACCCGCTCTGCATAGCCCGCCGCCTGTGTCATGGCGCCGAGGCAGAGCGCCTCTCCCATCGTCGAGCAGGCTCCATAGAGCCCAAAGAGCGGCAGCTGCAGGTCGATCAGACCGAAGGAGGTAGCGATCAGCTGCCCCAGCAGATCTCCGGCAAAGCTGTAACGAATCTCTTCCCGTGTCAGTCCCGCGGCCTCGATGGCAATCTGCGCCGCCCGCTTCTGCATAGCGCTCTCCGCCGCCTCCCAGCTGTCCTGTCCAAAAAGCGGATCCTCCGACACCTCGTCAAAACACACCCCCAGAGGGCCTTCTCCCTCCTTCTGTCCCACAATACTCCCACTCCCCAGAATATGAGGCGGATTCTCGAATTCTATACTGGCCTTTCCCCGAATCATCTCTTCCCTCCTGCTGTAGATTGATGGGAATAGTGTGGCGGATTCGTGGAGGTTTTATTCTGAAAAAGCAGCCCGCCAGATTACATTCCTGTGCTGCAGCTTGAAACAGTCGGAAAGAAATCTGACGGGATAGCGTTCACGATTCAATTCTGGATTTCATAATCAGGCAGGAGACAGAGCAATCCAGTTTTTTACAAGATCAATGCTGACATTCGCATACTTAGCGATCAGATCCTCCGCCATGCCGTCTTTATGCATGTTGATCGCCATGTTCTTTGCATTCTCCATCTTGCCCTGCTCGATTCCCTGCTCAATTCCCTGCTCAATTCCCTGCCCGATTCCTTGTTCGATTCCCTGTTCATAAATCTTTTCTGCCACTTCGCACATTTCTTTGTAGCCTCCCTTCTCGGTCTTCAAATAGCGGACCCGTTCTGATAGCTCTCCCTGACTCATATCGTCCGGGTCTGCCTTCTTGAAATACTGCATCATCTTCGCGACTTCACTGCCGTCGTCCACTGCTGCATTGACGAAGATTACGTGTTTTCCATCATCGTATGGAATCGCTGATTTCCCAAGGATTTTGTTTACCGGGTACACCGTTTCTCCGCCATGCCACAAGTCAGTCTCACTGATGTAGATGATATACACATCGGGGAATTCCTTATGTTCGGCGCCCTTGTCCAAAACACTCTTATCAATCATGGATCCGTAATATCTTGTGCGCCTTGCATGGTCTTTCGTATCCCGCCTCTGGATTTCGATGTTCACCAGACGCCCCGTGCTGTCCTGGGCAAAGGCATCCAGGATCGCATCTTTTGCCGTCAGGTTCAGCAGACGATACTGGCTTTTCACATCAATAATCCGGATGTCAGCTCTGCCCAGGATTTTACGGACCACATACTGACAGGCATCTATATCCTGTAACGCCACCGAAGCGAATGTATCGCTCAGCAAATTGAGCTTCCGCATGTTCTCCGCACCCTGTCGAATCGCGTCCATGCGGTTCTTCTGTTCCTGTTCCATAAACCTTCTCACCTCTGATTATATAGTCTTGCAGTTGTTTTCGCAATACTATTTTGCCAGAGGAGTCTCCGAATGTCCACAAACAAAAAGTCACTGTTTTTCCATCACTTTTTGTCCACATTGCGTGCAGGCTTATGAAAAGCTGCGAAAAGCATCCCGCCAGGTCACTTTCCCGTACAGCTGCCTTAGTACAATAGAAACGAAACATACAGAAGCGGAAAAAGCATCCTGCCAGATCGTTTTCACGTGCTGCCGCCTTAAATAGTTGAAGCAAGACATAGCAGAACGGCTGTCAGCACGCAAATGAGATTTCCCATGTTGC
Source organism: Lachnospiraceae bacterium (assembly GCA_021202465.1). Lineage (GTDB taxonomy): Bacteria > Bacillota > Clostridia > Lachnospirales > Lachnospiraceae > UBA3305. The sequence goes on from JAJQCZ010000033.1 coordinate 31,676, forward strand.
TCCGTAATAAGTCCGAAACGACGAAACAGCATCACCGTTTGACGGGTGATGCTGCTTCGTTGTTTTCTTCAGGCTTTAGTTTCTACAGGAGCCATCTTCTCTTGCCATACAATGCCAGTGCGGCCAGGCTGCAGATGAACAGGCCCAGGAACAGGAAGCGCCGTGTGCCGGTACCGCCGGAATTCGGCAGTTCATAACCAACCTTATTGGTGGCTGTCAGCGTAACGGTCGTCTCAAGGTTCTTCTGGGAGACGGTCTGCGCTTCGAAGCTCAGAAGGTAGCCGTCCGGAGCGGTGACCTCGACCAGGTAATACTCCTCGCCCCTTCTCAGGTTGCTCCAGGAAGCGACGCCGGAATCGTCCGTCGTTTGCACCTGATAGAGATACCAGGTCTTCTCTTTGTCGGTGCCCTCGTCGGTGGTCACGGTTGTTGTCGGCAGGGTGTCCAGCGCCAGCGCTTTGTACTCCTCGTCCGACATCTGGTCCACCTCATAGGGGCTGTACAGGGCGAACACCGCGCCGGAGAGCGTCACCGTGGAGGCGGACTCGCTCACCTTGGTCAGTCGTAGCGTCCAACTCTGCTCCTTGTTCACGCAGGTCAGTGTGATGTCTTTGGAGCTGTCATAGGTAAAGGTGTACTTGTTCACTGTCGTGGTGGTGTTCCAACTGACGAAATCGTAATCCGTGTTAGGGATCTCGATGATGGTGTATTTCGTCTTATCGGTCCAGGTCCACGCCGTTTCGGTTTTCGTTCCGGTGTAAGTCTCATCTTCCTTGTTATACGTGATGGTGTACTGATTCAGGTTGCCCATCAGGACGCTGTCAGACGCACTCTCACCGGCTTTCACCGTCACGGTTTCCATCGTGTAGGTGGTAATGTCCTTGGCATACAGCGCGGCCAGCAAATCGTCGAGGGTGTCGCCGGTCACTGCGGTATCTCCCTCATAAATCAGGAAGGTAAAATCAGTGCCAGCTTCCGCCGTTGTCGCAGTGGTACCGTCAGACTGGACCAGCTTTTTCACCAGACTGGGCGCCGTAGGCACCTGCACACCGACCTTCCGAGGAGAGGCGGACAGGTCGCTGTCGATGCTGGCAGCCGAGTAGAGGTAACCAAAGCTGTTGTACGCGCTCTCACCGGCGGACATCGTATCGCTGTCGATGGTCGCGTCAAAGGTCACGGTCACGGTGGCGTTAGCCGGGATGTAGTCGCCCGCATCGTAGGCTCCATCTCCATCCGCGTCGTCGTTCAAAATGAAGATGATGCGGAAGGAGCGAACGGTTTCGTCTTCGAGGATATCATCCAGTGAGTCGTACCAGCCCTCAGTCGTTATCGTATACAGGTCGTCCTCGCTCACGATCTCGTCGCTGCCAGTGGTCAGGATCTCGCTGCCAAACAGTCGTAAAGAAACACGGCGGGCTGACGTCTGCTATTTTGTTCTAAATTTTACAATCAGGCAAGAGACAGGGCAATCCAGTTTTTCACAAGATCAATGCTGACATTCGCATACTTAGCAATCAGATCCTCCGCCATGCCGTCTTTATGCATGTTGATCGCCATGTTCTTAGCCTTCTGCATCTCGCCCTGCTCGATTCCCTGCTCGATTCCCTGTTCATAAATCTTTTCTGCTACTTCGCACATTTCTTTGTAGCCTCCCTTCTCGGTCTTCAAATAGCGGACCCGTTCTGATAGCTCTCCCTGACTCATATCGTCCGGGTCTGCCTTCTTGAAATACTGCATCATCTTCGCGACTTCACTGCCGTCGTCCACTGCTGCATTGACGAAGATTACGTGTTTTCCATCATCGTATGGAATCGCTGATTTCCCAAGGATTTTGTTTACCGGGTACACCGTTTCTCCGCCATGCCACAAGTCAGTCTCACTGATGTAGATGATATACACATCGGGGAATTCCTTATGTTCGGCGCCCTTGTCCAAAACACTCTTATCAATCATGGATCCGTAATATCTTGTGCGCCTTGCATGGTCTTTCGTATCCCGCCTCTGGATTTCGATGTTCACCAGACGCCCCGTGCTGTCCTGGGCAAAGGCATCCAGGATCGCATCTTTTGCCGTCAGGTTCAGCAGACGATACTGGCTTTTCACATCAATAATCCGGATGTCAGCTCTGCCCAGGATTTTACGGACCACATACTGACAGGCATCTATATCCTGTAACGCCACCGAAGCGAACGTATCGCTCAGCAAATTGAGCTTCCGCATGTTCTCCGCACCCTGCCGGATCGCGTCCATACGGTTCTTCTGTTCCTGTTCCATAAACCTTCTCACCTCTAATTATATAGTCTTGCAGTTGTTTTCGCAATACTATTTTGCCAGAGGAGTTCCCGAATGTCCACAAACAAAAAGTCACTGTTTTTCCATCACTTTTTGTCCACATTGCGTGCGGTTTGCCGCTGCGGATGAAGTCTTCGCAGGCGGTTTTCCGGCGGGATCAGAGCAGCGCAGCGGCGTAACATTAGGATTTATCAAGACTTCAACCTGCATTACTAAATATGCAGCAAGGGAGCAGCGCCGTTTCTATCGCGCTGCTCCCTGCTTTCTGATCAGGACTTATATAGTTCCCTTCTGTTCAGATACTTTTTAGATACTCCTTCTGCGTCGATACAGTGCCAGGACGGCGCCGCCGCAGAGAATGAAGCTGACGATGGTGTACAGCCAGGTGCCAATGCCGCCGGATTTCGGCAGCTCGTAGCCGGCTTTGTTGGTTGCAATAATAGTCTCCGAATTGGATGTCCGGGTAACCTTATGAGAAGTATAACTCAGGTTGTACCCATCCGGAGCTTTTACCTCAACCAGGTAATAGCTGTCTTCGGTCAGGTCAGTCCAATTAATTGTTCCGTCACTATCCGTCGTCTTTTCACTGTACAGGTACCAGGTCACTCCATCTACCACAACAGTAGTCTCAGCTCCGTTGGAAGAAGTCACTGTACTTTCCGGCTTTGTCTTACTGTACAGTGCAAAGACCGCACCTTTCAAAGTATTGGTGTAAGTTTCAGTATCCTCATCATAGCTGTCCGCGTCCACCTTAGTCAGAGTAAGATCCCAGACCTCATAAGTATTGGTACAGGTCATCCGCAGTTCTTTTGCTCTGTAATACGTAAATGTATAGCTATTACCGTTTGCTACGTCTGAGCTTGTACCTCCGGATGCACTCCAGGATTTCAATTCATAGCTATCGCCGGACTGGAATTCCGCAATCGTATAGGGCGCATCTTCTTCCCAGGTCCACCAGCGATCACCGGTCACCAGACCATTGCTGCCGATCAGACTCAGAGTACCGGAGGACTCTCCCTCCTTCACAGTCAAGGTTACTATACGGTACTCTCGTGCGTCATCCCCACTCAATTTTTTCAGGGCATCTACAAGGTCACTCTGCGTCGTATAGCTGCTACCATTCGAGTCTGTCATTTCCTTACCCTCATAGATAACAAAGGTAAATTCCGTATCACTCTCAGCTTCATAGGCTGTTCCATCCAGGCCAACCAGTTTTTTGGTCAGGCTCGGTGCGGAAGGCACCTGTACGCCAACAACCAGAGGCATTGCCGTCAACTCAGTGTCAATATCCTTCAATGCATAATGATAGCCGAAATTATTCCAGGCTATAGCACTCGGCTCGATGGACGTTCCATTCTCAGAGCTAGCCTCTGCATCAAATTCAATCGTTACAGTCGCACCAGCAGGAATCTGCGTTCCACCCTCATCTGTAATAATGATGCGGATTGCACGCACATTATCTGCGCTGACATCCGAATTCCATGTAAGCCACCTGGAAGAAGAATTGCCACCAGCATAGTCGTCTGTAGTAAACTCAGTTTCTGTCGTACTATACTGAATCTCATAATACTGAGAGTTTAATACAGTTTCAGTTTCATTTCCATTCTCATCTTCTGTCGTCACATATACTGTAAAGTTCGGAGTATCTGCCAGCTTTACAGTAAACTCACTGCCTCGTTCCGTCGTACCAACCGCATATATATCGCCCTCAGCCGGAAGATTATCAATCACAACCAGCTTTGTCATAGCAATATCTGTCAGATTATGAACATTCAGGCTATACCGGAAAGTACTGTCTGCTGCGGAGAGAACAATGCTGTTCGTAGAACTATCTGATGAAGCCGTGTTGCCCGTGGGACTACTTTCCGAACCCAATTCCGTAACACTCTTGACAGAACTGGTAGCGTATGCGCCTGATACTGTAATCGAGGCGTTCGCACTAACCGCGTCCATATCTCCTTCCTCATCAGTTTCAAGGATGCCTTCGCCCTTTGTGTCGAACGCCCCATCCGGATCCAGCTTGACATTATTCACATAGGTTGAATAGGTCGTACCGCCACTGGGACTTCTGGATGAATAATTCAGAATGATTTTCCCGCTTTCCGGAATCGCAAAATATACTCCTTCGAACCGGACAGTTAAAATTTCGTTTCCATCATCATCTGTCGACAACGATATGACCATATAGCTGTCACCACCGTAGTTGCCGTACTTAATCGACAAACTATCGCCGTTTATCGTCAACGTATAGCTTTTATTCCCGGACGTTATCGTGACCGAAGAATCATTCGCCGTCCGTGTCCCGATAGAGAACAGGGTCACATCACTTGCCGACATCGCTTCCGAGCTGGAATACACGGTCATCGTGACATCGCCTTCAAAGACATACGGATAAGGCATTGTGTCTGTTACCGTGTAGTCAGTAATCGATCGGCCCCCGTCATTTGTCAGGGTAGCGCTCCAGTAAACAACTTCCGAACTATAACCATACAAAGATGTTACGTTCTCTGTATGAATTGTTCCAGTACTGTCTTTATATCCCACGAACGACTTCGAAATCCCCGGCACGATCTCCGCCAGCGTTTGTGTTACCGTAGAGGACAAGGTAATCGTATTTCCATCCTCCGTCACATCGCGGCTTCCGTCGTTGCTGGTATTCGCATAATAGGTTTCGCTATTGTATACAACATCGGTGCCTGTCAGATTATAATTCGAATCTTCTTCTGCTACCTGCGAAACACCCATCCCCAGATAATCATAATAATCCATGCTGATGGTATTCGTCGCCGTATCACCTGTGTCGCTATAGGAACCCACCTGGCATACATAGCCAAATACAAGCGCTTCGCCTTTCTCCAGATAATACATCTGGACAGCTTCATCGTAGCTTAGCGCATAGCTGCCTGAACTTCCGGTTACTGTGAACGAAATTTCACTTCCATCTCCAGACTTTGTGATTGTCGCCGTCTTATAAGAAGTATCGTTCGGCAGGCCTGTGATCAGAAGGTTCTCGGAAGATCCTCCCGTTACTGTTATTGCGGACTTCGTACTTACACTTTGATATACCTGACCATTCAGAAGGCCGCTTGTACTCCCTACCAGCTGTACATACGTATATCCATCAGGCAACGTATCTGTCAGTTCGCTCAGATACAGCTTCGTATTTCCCGCGTTATAAACCGTCACATAATAGACAACATAACGGAAATAGCTGTCCTGGTTGTTGAAATAATTCAAATTAACATCCGTCGGTGTATACTGATAATTCTGAGCGGATTTTGTCGGTTCGGTTGCTTCGCCATAGACACCTTTCTGGAGAATCACACTGGCTTCCTCCGTCAGATCATGCGTGACCGTCGAAGTGAAATTGCGGACATACAAGGTATTCGCTAACGAAGACCCGCCAGCTTCCTCCACATATTTATCCCATGTGCCATCCTCATCATCCGCACTCGGGAAGGTCAGTGTCACGTAAATCTTCAACTGAGCTGAGCTGCTGAAGATAATCTCCATATCCTCCGGCCATTTGATCCAGCTTCCTTTCGAACCGCTTCTTTCTTCTACGATTTCCCAGGAATCGAGAGCCGTCGTTGTCGTTCCAACTTCGGCTGTCTCCGTGCTGCTGATCGTAATTCCCTCACCAGCTTCATAACTCAAAGTCACATTGGTGTCTTTCACCCACTCGAACACGTCATACGTCTCCGGCAAAAGATCCCACAAATCACTACCGCTTAATGTGAAAGTGCCTCCGCCATGACCGGACAAAATCAGACAATATGTTACTGTCTCACCAGCTGAGATCGTGCTGTAGTCATCATCATCATAATCGTCAGCTCCTTCTGCACCTGTGCTGTTATCGTATTCGTCCACCTTCGTCGCATTGGTTTCGTCCTCATCCACAACAAGATGCTTTTCGAAATCGATCAATGTGCCGCCGCCCCAGATGCCATCATAAATGCGTGATCCGGTTCTGTCATTCATCCAGACTACATTGCCGATGGAATACTCGATCTCATCCTCTTCATATTGCACCAGGGTCTGATAACTCACTTCGATGGTATAGTTACCGCCGCCAAGATGGTCGAAATACCATTTGATTTCCGTATGATATCCGGTATACTCAGTGCCGTCTTCCGATTCCGTCTCCTCAGCGGAATATTCTACGGTAATCGTGTCTGCCATCAGCAACGAATCGCCAGAGGTGCCAACCAGGACATTTTCATATGTTCCTACACCAAGGACATAATACTTAGTCCCATCCTCAGCCTCATAAATCGTCACTGTTCCTGTCGAATTGGAATTCTCATCATAAAGCATATCAGTGATACTGGTGTTGCCACTGTTTTCAGTATACAGCACTAACAGCTGCTGACTCCCGTAAATATCATCTACCATAGGCAGATCGTCATATTCGCCGTTCCCCTCATGCCTGAAGGTCAGTAGATACTCCAGAACATCTCCATCCGCGGCGGACGGATCCGAGGTCAGCAATACACCGTCTTCATTATACACTGCCTTGCTGATATAAGCTTCCCGACTCAGTGTCGTTGATGCATTCGCAGTTTTTACATTCCCGGATTTACCTGTAGTTCTGACATAGGCATTATTTCTTGCCGTATAAGTTGCCGTCAGATCATATCGGTTCTGACGATCATCATTCAGCAGCATCTGGAATGTATCTTTTGTTGTCGCAGGGATCTCGAAAGTCAGGCTTTCTCCTGCACTCAGTTCAAAACTGGAAGTCACTGTATTACCGTCTTCATCTGTGGTTGTCTCACCACCACCTAAGACCCATGTACAGGTGTAGGTAGCGGTATTTGTGACACCATATCCCAGCGTCTGCAGAATATCAGCGAGACTACTTCCTGATTCTGTGACAGCCTCACCTTCTGCATTCACATAGGATACAGTATAGCTTTGGCTCTCAGAATCATAGGTAATGGTCAGTGTAACCGTTATTTCCTCCTCAGAGGAAGTATTTCCGGCATTCAGATTGACCGTACCTTCTCCCGTGGTATCTGTAGCAGTGTCTGACACACCAAGGACGGCTTTCGCAATTTCTATAGTCAGCGGATAGCCTCTCTCTGCTGCCTCTTCAAACATTCCCTCCATATTTTCCGCGCTGATATATGTATACTGATTGAGTACATCCACCAACGTATACTTGCCTGTATCAGACGCAGTATATTTCAGGGCCTTTGTATTCGATACAACCAGCGTGTAGGTTACATCCTCCCCGAAATAGCCGCTTGTCTTATCGACCGATTTGCTGAGATCCAATGTACCTTCCTCAACCTTTATATCCTTTTCCACGGAAGCAGTGTCTTCCTGATCCTCACTGTAGGTATATTTGAAGGTTGCCGTCACACTATTGTCAATTTTTTTGTAAACGGTCGTCGTCGTTGTTGTTTCTTCGGTCGTGTCATCATCATTTTCTGTCGTGGTGGTTGTTGTTTCCTCCGTTGAAGCAAGTTTCGATACATCTGTGACGACTGTTGCCGCCGGAGCAATGCTCAGAGCTACCGTGGTAGCACTCAAAGAACTGCTACTGGAAGAATTTTTCACCGTCCAATACAGGACCACATATCCTTCCATATCTTCACTGCCTTCGACATATTTCACATTCACACCGGACAGCGACACATCGGTACCGTCGGAAATAGCGATTGACGCAATCTGCACTTTTTCCCCGTTTGTATCATAGATATAAAGCGAACCGCTCTGATAGTACACTTCATTATCCTTGATAGCCTGCAGAACCGTATCATCCCACGTCACACCTTCCGGCAACGTAAGAACATCCTCATAGTATGCGCTGGTGGCAAGGTCACGCCCATATGTAAACGTATCGCCGGAGATGCTGGTCTCTATCTTATAAGTCAATGAAGAAGCAAAGCGAATTGTTCCATCCTCCGCATAGAGTGTCACAGAATCCTGCGTAGCATTCCCTTTCGTCACCTCATATGTATCCGGCGACGTCTCCCACCAGGCCTGAATTGTCTCCGCGCTATCAGTGGGCTGTGTATTTGTTCCAGCCGTTTTTGCCTCGTCTGCCGTCAGCACTTCGCCCCAGATCGTCAGCCCACCGCCATCGGAAGTTACATTCGGGTAGTAGGTCGTGAGCGTGAAGCTGGTGGTTTCCTCTGTTGACACTGTAAATTCCAGATAAACCGTATTAGGGTCATCTGTTGTATGCCATTCACCATTATATCCTTCTGCATTGTAATCCAACACAGAATCAATATCCGTATAGGACAGGTAGACGCGATATACGTGAGTGTCAGTCGCACTTGGCGCCGACGCGGCGATATTAATGGTTAACGTTTCACCAGTCAAAAGTGTGTATCCACCCAAAGCATCTTCATCCTCAGACCAGGTGCCTCCACTGACATCAATAACCAGTTTTGCCGACTCATTATCATCAGCAGTCATTGTCAGACTGGTAGATCCATCCATATCTTCCGCAGATGCTCCGGTACCGGACGCACCGCCCAATGCCGTGTTGTAGAAGGGCTCGTAGCCGATATTTTCAGTTGCTCCGGTAAAGAGAGTCAGCGCCCCTTCTACTGTTGTGACAGTCTGGTTTGTTTTTGCATCGGTCACACTGGCCAGCTTTGTAGCGTTTGCCATAGCATAATCGCCCAACTGAGTAATTTGAGAAGCGTCCTCAAATGTTAACGCCGTCAGGTTTATTGCGTCATGGAAAGCGTTCGATGCAACAGAAGTTACAGTATACTCGGTATTGTTTCCATCCTCTGTATCCACGATCGTGGCGTAGACAGTATAATCTGTCAGCTTTTGCGTTTCGCCGTTCTCATCCAGATACGTCGACGGGACATAGAGTAAAGAAGCGGTCTTTTCCTCTGTATTAATCTGATATATTGCTCCATATTCATCAATATAAATATATCCGGAAAGATTTTGCAGTACTGTTGAGGTGGCACTGTCAAATGCGCCTTCCGTCACGGTAATAAAATTCGGTCCCTGGAATGTAATGCTGCTTGCATACCGAACAATATAATCAAAATTTGCAATCAGAGTGTCGACATCAGTTCCAATGATAAGATCATAAGTCGAAACAGATTTGAATACATAATTATACTGTGCACTCCCCGCAATGTTTGTGGCATTTTCCGCATCATAAATCAATGTGTTCAAATTCAACATTGTCGAGTTAGTATTCAGACCATAGATGGATGTTGTTCCACTGGGTATGGTAAGCGTTTCCAAAGACGTACAGCTATTAATATAACTCTGTCGCAGGGAAAGCCCCTCTGTATCCGGCAATGTAAGCGAGGTTAACTTCGAGGAGTTTTCAAACATATTGTTGCCGCTCGCATTTGCCCCATCCTCAAACACAACAGATTCCAGCGAAGAGGACTGGGCAAACTCATATTGTCCGAAATTGCTTCCTCCATAAGTCTGCACAGAACCTGGCACAATAATCTCTTTTGTTCCCGAAAGATATTCCAGAGCCCTCGAAGCAATATTGGTCGTACTGTCCAAAAGCCTGTAACTATCTGCCTCCCGTGCGGAAGGATAATCCGCCAGTGTAGTCAAGTCTGCTGTATACAAAACACCATCAACAATTGTATATGTCCCATTCGTCTGACAGCCGTCCTCTGTTGTAGTTACGCCCTCTCCATAAAACTCATAGGAGGAGGCATTCAAAAATGCACCGCCGCTTACATATGTCACGCTGCCGGGCAGAGATACGGTATAAGAGACTCCGCTCGTCTGATTGTAAAAGGCAAACATACCGACAGACTCTACGCCCTCTTCCAACGTAACCGAGGTCAGTGAGCTCGCATATTGAAATGCATACGCCTCAATAGTTTTGACATTTCCCGGAATTGTAACGGACGACAGTTTTCTCACATACACAAACGCATTTTGACTGATATATGTGACATCCGATCCTATATCCAGACTTGTTATAATATTATTATTAAACGCATATTTTCCTATTCCGGTAATTCCATCTTCAATAACCAGCGCCACACCGTCTATTCCGCTATTATTATTAATATAGCTAAACCAGGGTGTACTGGAGCCGCCTGAATAATCCGGAATAGCTCCGGATCCGGAGATCACCAGCGTTGTCAGGTTCCCATCGATGTCCTGATAAAGCGTCCAGGTAATGGCATCTGCATCACCGTCCGCATTCGCCATTGTACCGCTTGCATACACGGTTTCCGAAGAGGTCACTGCATAGATCGAAAAATGCTCTGCATCAAAGGCAATTGCACCATCTTCCGCTTCAGAATCTACTTTCTCCGCATCGCCCTCGTCGGGGATATAATATACATCGTTGTTACCGCTGATCGCATCAGACTGGATGGTGACGGAAACAGTGCCATCCTCCGGTTCGTACTCTGTGCCATCGGCATAGTAAATGGAGATATCGAAAGCCATCACAATGTTAAGCTCGTCATTTTCCACCTCTACAGGGGTGGCGGTGACGGTGGCTCCCTCCGGCAGCATACCGGAAACGGTGATGATAGCACTATCTGCTGTAACGGTCAGAGTCTGCTGCGTCAGGGTCACACTCTCCTCCTGTGCAGCCTTGGTATCGTTATCAGTCTCCTTCGTTTCAGGCTTGCTATCCGCTTCTGTATCATTCTCAGCCTGAGTTTCAGAATCAACGGATGCTTCCGCCTCGGCACTCTCTTCCTCCAGCTCCTGCGCCGCCGCCACGGTGCCATAGCCGACGATCTCGCTGTCGTTCAGATCATATTTGTTCTTGCAGACGGCGTCTGCATCATCCTCTTCATAGTCGCCCTCGATGACCGTCAGTTGTTCCTTCTTTTCATTGACAACGCTGACGATGCCGACACGGTCGATCTTTCCGTCTTCGTCGGTATCAAAGAAGACCAGGTCGCCGGCGACAGGAATATAATCCTCCGCGGCCTGATACAGGTCGATCTTCTTCAGGGAGACAGACCAGGCGTACGCGCCAGTGGCCTCCGGGAAGTCCTTCTTGGAAATGCCGGCATAGTGCAGGCAGAACGAGGCAAACATGGCATCCCAGTCGCCATACTCATTTCCAGCCCAGGCGCCGTAACGGGTATAACCCTTGCGGGTCTCCTCATCATCGTCCAGGGTGAAGTTGGCCGTGCTCTCGGTGTAGCCGATCTGGCTCTCCGCCACGGCAACGACATCGTCCGCCCAGACGCCGGTCAGCTTCTCAGGCAGCGTCTTCTCCCAGTCGTCGGAAGTCTCCACGTCGGCCGTCTCATCGATCAGGCACTCGACGGTATGGGTATGCTCCTCCAGACCGCAGGTCAGCTGCTCCTCATAGCATTCGTCTGTATGGGTGTGTCCCTCAGACTCCTCCAGGTCGCAGACCAGGACCTTCTCGGTCTCATAGCAGGCATCCGTATGCGTATGACCCTCAGACTCCTCCTGGCCGCAGATCAGGTTGCCATCCGCGTCATAGCAGTCGTCGGTATGCGTATGGCCTTCAGATTCCTCCAGACCGCACACCAGGGCCTTCTGCTCTTCGTAGCAGGCGTCTGTATGTGTATGGCCCTCAGACTCTTCCTGGCCGCAAACCAGGACCTTCTCATAACAGTCCTCGGTGTGCGTATGCTCCTCCAGGCCGCAGTAGGTCTCGTTGGTCATGGCAATGCCGGTCGCGTGCAGCTGCCAGGCGACGCCCGCCGTCACCAGCAGCGCCAGCGCAGCCAGCATCGCCGCCATCCGCTGAGACCTGCGGTGCTCCGCCCGGAACTTCCGCACGTAGGAATTCACTATATTCTTCATATTCCAGCACCTCTTCTTTCATTTCCGAGGAAGGACCTCTCTTCCGCCGGTCCGCCCTCCAAATGTTTGCGCTCCTTTATGTTTCATCCGTCCGGCTGCACCGGACAGTCACTCTCGTTCTTCCGCCGATGGTACAGGTAAACAGCGTCAGATCCCATTCACCGGTAATCATTTCCTCCACATCGGTGGGCTGCAAGATGATCACCTCTGCCACCTGGTAGTGAAATACATTTCCGTTGACATCGGTGAAGGTCAGCGTGTCGCCCGTTTCCAGGTATTTCAGATTCCCGAAATGCCGGGAGTAGTTGTGCCCGCAGATGACCAGGTCGTCTGTCCACACGGATCCGGTGTACCGCCCCGGCGCGATCCGCAGCCCCTCATAGCTCCACTCGGAGAGGATGGGCAGCTCCAGATCCAGCGAAGGGATGGTCAGCGTGCCGATGTAGGCGCGTCCGTCGATCTCCACGGTATCCATCACGCCGTCCTCCGGGCGATTGTAAATGGGGATGTCCACGCCTGTTGAGCGCTGCTCCGTATCCCACTGCAGCTCCTCCAGCGCCTCGTCTGCATTCTTCCCGGTCTGAGAGTCCTCCCAGCGGTTGTACAGGATCAGCGACAGAGCTCCCAGCAGCAGCACCAGCCCCAGTACCATGCAGAGGATACCGCCCTTACGCCGCATGTCCCTTCTTCTTATCTGTCCGGACCAGCACCCAGCCCAGGGTAAACAGCACCAGGCCTCCCGCTGCCAGGATTGGGATCGGCCAGTTCAACTGTCCGGTCTGGGGGAGCGTGGTCGTCGTTCCGGTGGTCTTCGTTGTTTTCCCTGTCTTCGTGGTCGTAGCTGGCTCTTCCTCCGTCGCGGCCTCTGTTGTGGCCTCCTCGGTGGGTTCCTCGGGCGTTTCCGGAAGGACTGTCACCTCCACCTTCGGGGTCGCATCCACCGCATAGACCCAGGCTTCGCTCTCCTCACTGGGAAGCGTCACCACAAAGGGAGAAAGGGTGGCGAAGCCGGTGGACTGGGTGGTCTGCACCACCAGATAAAGCCCCAACTCCAGCTCGTCAAAGAGGACCGTGCCGTCCTCCCCGATAGAAGCGGTGATCCCCTCGGCCTCCGTCGTCCCGATATACTCCGCCAGTGCGGATGCCAGGGACGTATCCTCCACATCCAGGTCGCCGGTATAGTCGGCAAAGACGTCTGTCGGCTCATAGGCCATACTGCCGTCATCCAGATACAGCGCCGCCACCTCGTAGAGGGTGACCGCTCCGTCGGTCATGACATTGCCGTCGTTATCCGCGAGCGTCAGGCTCACGGAACCGGTCTGCGTGAAGTCCAGTGACGCGCTGTCCGCGGCACAGACATTCTGACTCACGCCGCAGGCCAGGGTCAGCGCCAGCAGCAGGGCGCCGACCAGACGAGCTGTTCTTGTCATCGTCTTCATCAAGATTCCTCCTTTTTTCTCTTCCGGCGTGATCCCGCCAGCACTCCGATCAGAAGGAGCAGCAGTAAGGGCACCGCCACGATCGTTGCAACCAGTATTGTATCCACCTGATATGCCTCCGCGGTCACGCGGATCAAAGCATCGTCGGCATTTTCTATACGCACCCCGCGTACCAGCAGCCGATGGCTGTTGATGCCGTAGGGAGTACAGGTCATCAATGTACAGTAATCTTTTCCTTCTTCTATATAAAGGTTCTCGATCTCATCCGGCTCTACGATGGAGATCTGATCGATTTCATAGGTAAGAACCTGATTCAGCACGGTGATCGTGAAAGTATCTCCGACCTCCAGCTGATCCAGATCCGTAAACAGCAGCGCACTGGGCAATCCCCGGTGTGCGGAGATTACGCAGTGTGTGCTTTCTCCTCCGACAGGAAGACTGGTTCCCTCCAGATGTCCGGCTCCGTTCTGAAGGACCGACGTATCGGTCCCGTGGTAAATGGGCAGCTCCACGTCGATCTTGTCAATCGTGACATAGCCCATGATTCCGGTTCCGGTGATATTCAACAGGTCCCAGTAATCCTCATCAACCAGATCCGGGACGGAAATCGTCTTGTCAGACCCCAGCTCCGCCAGCCGTTCATTGTATGCCTCCGCCGCTTCAAAATAGGAGGAATAGTCTTCTTCCGTCATCTCGGAAACGGCTTCCTCGTAGGTGGCGATCGCCTTCGTCTGTGCCCGGGAATTCCACCAGTTGCTGACAGAGGGATACAGCATCACGGCCAGACCGATAAAAAACACAATCACCAGAAGGATGGTTCCCCGCCTGTCATTTCTTCTCCGGTTTCGTTTTCTTCGTTGTCTTCGTGTTCGTTTAACTTCGTTATCTTCTCGGCTCGTCTGGCGTTTCATGTCCATAAGTTACTCCTGCAACGCCGCCTTTCATTAGCTCTTAGCCGCCAGCCACCATGGACCACGGTCGTGAGCAGCTAACAACCAACCATCGATGCCTCTCCTCCCCTGGCCGAAGCCGGGGAAGGAGAGAGTTGATCTGCAGAAATGTTTTCGGTTACTTACCGTTTCGGTTTATCAGTTCCGGCTCATTCTCCGGCGGGTGATCAGCAGAACCGCCGCGCCGAGAACCAGAATGCCGCCGACCAGGTAGAAGAGCGTAGTGCCCATACCACCGGTGCCGGGAAGGGTCGAACCGGCTGCGTTGGCGACGAGGACAGAAATCACAGGAACTTCAAACTCCGTTACGGTCGTGATTTCAGATTCTTCACCATCGCTTTCGGTGCTCACCAGCTTATAAAGCCCCTCAGCATATGTATCCGGCTTGACTGTTTCTTCGAACGTTCCATCTTCGAGCTTTGTATACACAGTACCGTCGTATCCATCTAACTCTTCCTCAGTAATAGCTGCGAAATACCGGGTAGTCGTGATAGTGGACGTGCTGTACGTCACAGAACTCGAATCCATCTTGGCTTCCAGGGTTTTAGGATCCGTCAGCAGGACATAGCCATCGGGAGCCTTAACCTCAGTGAGGGTATAGGTTCCGATATCCACACCCTTGATGATAATCTGACCATTGGAGTTGCTGACAAAGGTTGACGTTGCGCCTTCAGTATTGGAATCGGACGTGTAATTATAATACTGAACCGCTCCGTTACCATCGGTCACCGGCACCGCATAAATCGCGTTTTCGTCGGCATCCACAAGCGTGAACTCCGCACCCTCCAGAGCCTCACCAGTCTCCTCGCTGGTCTTGTAAACGCCAAGTGCGTAGGTGTAGGTCACGGTAGTACGCTCTTCGGTTTCATGGTTCAGATCACTGCCGCTGGGATATGTCGGATTTTCCGGATCAGGATCATAGGGCTTTTCATGGCCCACCACAGAGTAATCGTAAATCGCACTGTTCACGTTACCATCACCTGCGATAACTGCATCCTCGTTAATAATGGCATCATAAGTCAGATGAATCTCACAGTTCGGGTAGAGACCGTTACCATCTTCATCCGCCCAGATAATGGTGGCTTCGATCAGGGTGTAGTCCTTTTCACCGTCCTCACCATATACCTCACAAGTAAACAAAGTACCAATCACATTTTCTTCATCATCCTTAATTGTATAAGTGACTGAGTTTGTACTCTTTGAAGGATTGTCTTTCGCAACATTATATTCCACATCATTGATGGTTAATTTAAAGCTATTGCCATCCAGATCAAAGCCTGGATCCATCTTATCGTAGATGTAGTAATATTTAACCTGATCGGTATAAGTGTTCTCATCATTCTCAACATGACCTTCATCTGCCACATTATTCACAGCGTCAATGCTGACATCAAAGGTCACGGTGTCGCCAAAAGCACCAGTAGAGACGGTGCTCTCGGTACCATCCTTGTTGAGAATAACCTTACCGAAGTCCTCATCCTCAGGCTCATCTGGCTCGTCTTCTGTAGGGTTCTTTACAACATTGGTCTTATAATAATTCTCACCGTCAAAGCTGTAATCAGCGGTATTCACAATGGTGCTGTCCGTGATAGACAGAGCCGCCTCCGTGACTTTCACCTGGAAGTAGACGGTCACAGTAGCACCGACCGCCAGGTCATCAACGACCCATTTAATATTGCCATCCGTATCCACGGCGATCGTGGTCTGATCACTGAGGGTACTGCTGGCACTGCCAGCTACATAGACGGTTCCGGCAGGCGGAGCGTCAACGATGGTCAGGTCAACCGCTTCATCTGCGGTGTTTGTGTACTCGATGGTGTAAGTCAAAGTATTACCTACATCCACCTTGTTGCCATCGATGGAGCCCTGTGTATTTTCATCTGTAGGATCATAGGTTGCATCCTTGACATCCTTGACAGGTGACTCGGGATTGTCTACGGGGTTTTCCACAACATTGGTCTTGAGGTTGTACTCATGACCAACAAGGGTCACGACAAGGTCCGCGTCGTTAACAACCGTTCTGTTTTCAATCTTCAGTGCAGCTTCTGTGACCATCACCTGGAATTCGACCACCAGGGTGGCACCATCCTCGAGACCTGTCACTGTCCAGGTCAGAGTGCCATCAGTGGCTGTGTTCGTAGTCCCCTCACAAACAACCAGAGACCCGTCTACCAGCTGATAGATTGCCATGCTACCTTCCACAAACTCCGTTCCTTCCGGAGCAGCATCCGTCACAACCACTTTATCCAATGTCACACCGGAATCATTCGTGTAACTGATCTGGTAAGTCAGGATATCGCCTACGCTCACTGTTTCTTTGTTAATATCTCTGTAAGTGGTGGTTCCATCGTCCTCGTCTACCGTCTTTTCCAGAACAGCCTTGACCGGATCATCGGGCACCGGCTCTTCGGGATCATTATCCCAGCTGGGCTCTTTAGTGTTCTTATCCGTAATGGTAGCCGTGGGGTTGGTCGTAGACAGAGAAACCACCGATCCCAGAGAGCTGGTCACGAAATAGTATCCTAGGGGCAGATTACTGAATTTCACGGTGGAAGCCTTTGCCACGTCACTAGCAACCTCTATCGCGCCGGGGAAATAACATACGATTACATCCTCACTCTGCGCAACAATAAACGATTTGACAAATGCAATGACTTCTTCATCCGAATAGGTCGTGCCATCAGCCTTGGTTCCGATCGTCACCTGATAATCGCCGTTCGAAAGCGCTGTAAAAACAAACACATTGCCACTGGCCGCCTCCAGCACCTTCTTCTGTGCTGCAGTCGCGGTGTAGGCTGTTGCAGTCACGGTATTACCGTCTTCATCCACAGACTCACTGTAAGTTGCGTCAAACAGCTTGTAGACGTGATACGTTTCATCGATGGTCGCGTTGGTGATCGTAATAGATCCCGTCGCGCTCGCATCGGAGTCTGTCTCGTCTGCAAAAGCCGTCACAGTCATGCTGAGCGTCATGACCAGCGCCAGCAATATACAGGCAGCTCGTTTCAGTTTCTTCATTCTTACTCTCCTTTTATATATTTAAGCAGGCCGCCTTCCCCTGTCAGGCAGAGTACAGCAAAGCCGTTTACAGTAACCTTTGTCATACATTTCCGGACCACCGGATCAGTCGTCCGGCCCGTCTCTTTCACGGCTGCGGTTTCTCCGGATGCCTGTGCAGCAGACAACCGGCTCGCTCCGTCCTCTCATAGTCACACCCCCGTTCTGCACGTTTTCTTCCTTATTTTTACTGGATCAGCGACAATCGGTTCAGCGGTCAGATCCGCAGGATGACCCTGCCCACGATCTGGTCCTTCTCGATGCAGCCGATAACGCTGCTTCGGGAGTCGATCGAGGTCGATCGGTTATCTCCCATCACGAAATAACGATTCTCTGGCACCTGATAGGGATAGGTAATGTCTGTCTCGCCAAGCGACTGTTCGGTTACATACGGCTCGTCGAGAACTTCGCCGTTGACGAAGACCACTCCGTCGTCGTCTATATCGATCACATCGCCCGGTCCGCCGATGACCCGCTTCAACAGCAATTTGTTCTGATAGTAAAAGCCCACCAGGTCGCCGGTCTCGAAGTCGCCGGTCTTCACCAGGACGATGATGTCGTTGTCCGAGAGCGTCGGCTCCATACTGGTGCCGGATACCTGCAGCACCGGCAGGAACAGCGTCGCCAGCAGAACGGCGGCGGCCGCCACAACGATCAGCGCGTAGATCGTACTGCGCAGCGTCTGGCGGTATCGTTTCTGATATTGTAATCGTTCCCGTTCGGCGGTTACTTCCTCCTCAGAGGGGACATTTGCCATTTGCGGAATTCTGGGTTCCATTACAGTTCCTTCCCATATTGATTCACATGACAGGCCGGATCTCCCCCTGAGACGCTGTCCGCTCTATGTGTCAGATTTTTCAAACATGCGGTTTGCCAGCTCCGGATTCTCTTTAAGAATTTTCTTTGCCTCCCGAACGAAGGCCGCCCGCATCCGCTTCACGTCCTGTGTTGTCTTCTCCCGCTGCGCCGTGCATTCCGTCTCAGTCTGTTCCCGCAGCGCCGTACATTCCGTCTCGGTCTGTTCCCGCAGCGCTGTACATTCCGTCTCGGTCTGCTCTCGCAGCGCGACACATTCTGTCTCCGTTTGCTCCCGCAACGCGGCACATTCTGTTTCCGTCTGTTCCCGCAGAGAGCGGCACTCCTCTTCGACCCGCCGCGTCTGTTCCGCAGCTGTCTCCTTCTCGGACTGCACCGATGCGAGCAGCTCTGCCGCCGCGTCCTTTTCCGCCTGCGCCGATGCAAGCAGCTCCGCCGCCTGCGCTCCGGCTTCTGCCAGCCTCTGCTCTGCCTCGCTGTCTCTCTGCTTCACAGAGTCCAGATATTGCCGGGCCGCCGCCTCGGCATCCTCAAAGATATGATTCAACCCAACAGCCGCCTCTGCGATCGAACCGGCTTCCTCTATCCGCAGGAGTTTGTCATCCAGCTGACGCTGCAGCTCTTCATTTTCTGCGCGAAGCGTCTTTTCATTCTGCTGCAGAGCATAAATAATCTCGATCAGCTCCGTGCGGTTCATCCTTCGCAGGTCTTTTTCTGCTCCTCTTGCCATGCTTCTCTCACTCACTCCAACCCACGGCACGCTGTTCCCGCTCGGCCAGCCGGTCGCTGGCCTGATCCACCAGAACGCTGATGTTCTCCCAGATACTCTCCGTCGTCGTCTGATGCAGATGCTGCAGACAGCGCGGCGAACATTTCTCCGGTGCCACGCGGGCTTCTCCGGCCAGACCGCGAATCTCGCGGCTCAGGTTGCTCCGGTCGAGCTCACCGCCGCCCCGCGTACGGAAAATCATTCCGCTGCCGATGCCCTGCCGTTCGGCATAGTTCAGCAGCTCGCCGCGCAGGGGTGCCGGAATATGTACCGACGCAGACCCCAGGAGTAATCTTCCTTCCCGGACAGCTTCCACCGTCACCTGCGAGAGCTGGGCGATCATCACACCGGTCCCCGCGAAGAGCTTGACCAGCAGATACGCTCTCTCCCGGTTCAGGCGGCGCGCCGCTCCCAGCAGACGCAGGTATTCGCTGCGTGTCAGCTCCGGCCGCACCTCCGGCTCTCCCTTCAGGGACTGGCTCACCTGGAATTCCCGGTGACCGTAATAATCCAAAAAGCCGTTGACCGCCGCGGTGAAGGAATTGACCGTGCTGGCGGAATAACCCTTCGCCAGCAGCTTCATCCGCATCTCTTCCAGTGTTCCCCGCCGGATCCGTCGGTCCTCCGGCAGGATCTGAACCATCTGCGACAGCTTGCTCCGGTACATTCTGAGGGTTTCCTGTGACCGGCCCTGCTCCCGCAGTACATCCAGATAGCGGGCCAGCATCGGCTCGCTGACCACCAGACTCGCCTCCGGAATCTTCTCTCTGGTCTCTTCCATCCCTCACACTCCCTTCGCAGGGATTCCCCGTCCCCGGTAAACCGCAGACTATTCATTCTGCGGTTCGACCCGAACTGCATTCACACAGTAAAGAAAATAGCGCCGATCACAACGTCTCCCGACAGAGCAGCAAGTGAATCGGCGTACAAAAAACAGACCTGCGGTGTTTATCGTCCTCCTCAGGCTATTTTTGTGTGTCAATCAGAGAAGAATATGCTTCATAAGGCCCGGAATCTGTCACCTTTTGTCGCCAAAAAGGTTCAAAAAATGTTCAAAAAAGCTTCAAAAAAAGGGGAAATTTCCTTGTAATTCCGATGTATGTAGGCTATAATAGGCAATGTATGGCACGCAATAAGAATTATGTTGTGCACAGCTTACCGCAGAATGAATAGTCTGCGGTTTTTCTTTTTCCCGCCCGCCGGGTCACGCCCCCCGCCGTTTCACAGGACCAGCCTCATCTGCTCCAGGACGCGCTCATGGGAGGCGGCGCTGACGGCGACATAGATGCGCGTGGTCTCGATGCGGCTATGGCCCAGGACGTCCGCCAGGTGCGCGAGATTCCTCTCGACCGCGTAGAAGCAGCGGGCAAAAAGATGACGCAGATTGTGGGGGAATACCTTGTTTCGATCAACGCCCGCCGCCTCGCAGAGCCGTTTCATCTGATGACAGATGTTGCTCCGGTCCATGGGGCGCCCGCTGCGGGTGCGGAAGATCACTCCGCCGTCGATGTCCCGGCCCCCGGCATAGTCCCGGAGGCGGCGGCGCAGATCTTTGGGAAGCAGGACGGTGCGGCTCTTTCCCTTCATGTGAATCTCCGCGCGCCCGGCTGCCACCGCCTCCACGGTGATGTATGGCAGCTCGCTGATGCGGATGCCGGTGCTGCCCAGCGTCATCATCAGGAGACACAGCCGCTCATCTCCCTGCCTGCGCGCCGCCTCGAGAAGCCTCTTATACTCGGCTTCCGTCAGTTCCCGCTTCTCCTCGACGAAGGCGGCCCGCTGCACCTTCACGAAATGCACCCGCAGTCCCTCCAGGTCCCGGAACCGGAGGTAGGCGTTGACGGCGGACAGAACACCGTTGACCGTCTGCGCCTTCCGCTGCTCCATGAGAGCATCCCGCCAGGCCAGGAGCCTCGGCTTCGTCAGCGGCTCCCCGCCCAGCCAGTCCGCCAGCCTCCGCAACGCCATGCCGTATTTCCGGATTGTAGCGCGCGCCTTCTCATTCAGTGCCAGTGCCTCCTCGAATTCCCGGATACGTTCCTCTGTAATGTATTCCATGCTCTTCCTCCCTCGGCCGAAGATCGCCGCTTCGGCACTTTTTTCTTTTTATCATAGCAAACCGTCTGTGCGGGAAGGAAGTGAGGATTATTTCCCGGATTTCTTTGACTTTTCCCGGGAACGATGCTATGATGTGTGCGATTGTATGCCGCCCCGGCGGCCCAAGGAGGATTTCATTTCATGATTACCGTCAGCAACGTGTCCCTGCGCTTCGGCAAGAGCGCGCTCTTTGAAGATGTCAATGTCAAGTTCGTTCCCGGCCACTGCTACGGCCTCATCGGCGCCAACGGAGCCGGGAAGTCCACCTTCCTGCGCATCCTGACCGGGGAACTGGAGCCCACCAGGGGAGAGGTGATCATCACACCCGGTGAGCGCCTGTCCTTCCTGAAGCAGGATCATTTCCAGTATGAAGAGGAGACGGTTCTGGATACCGTCATGCTGGGGAATCCCCGCCTGATCGAGATCATGCGGGAGAAGGACGCCCTGTATGCCAAGACCGATTTCACCGAGGAAGACGGCATCCGCGCCAGCGAGCTGGAGGCGGAGTTCGCCGGGATGGATGGCTGGGAGGCGGAGTCCGACGCAGCCTCGCTGTTGAACGGTCTGGGCATCGAAACGGAGCTCCACTATAAATATATGAAGGAACTGAACGGAAGTGAGAAGGTGAAGGTGCTGCTGGCGCAGGCTCTCTTCGGGAATCCGGACATCCTGCTGCTCGACGAGCCGACCAACCATCTCGATCTGGCCGCCATCGCCTGGCTGGAGGAGTTCCTGATTAATTTTGAGAATACTGTCATCGTGGTCTCGCACGACCGCTATTTCCTCAACAAGGTCTGCACACAGATCGCGGACATAGACTATGGCAAGATTCAGCTCTACGCCGGCAACTATGATTTCTGGTACGAGTCCAGCCAGCTGATGATCCGTCAGATGAAGGAAGCCAATAAGAAGAAGGAAGAGAAGATCAAGGAGCTGCAGGAATTCATCCAGCGGTTCTCCGCCAATGCTTCCAAGTCCAAGCAGGCCACATCACGGAAACGGGCTCTGGAGAAGATTCAGCTGGATGAGATCCGTCCCTCCAGCCGCAAATACCCCTACATTGATTTCCGGCCGGAGCGCTCCATCGGCAACGATGTGCTGGAGGTGAAGAACCTCTCCAAGACCGTGGACGGCATCAAGGTGCTGGACGACATTTCCTTCACGCTGACCCGCGAGGACAAGGTCGCCTTCGTCGGCTCGGACGAGCTGGCCAAGACCACTCTGTTCCAGATCCTGACTAGCGAGCTGGAGCCGGACGAGGGCAGCTACAAATGGGGCGTTACCACCTCTCTGGCTTATTTCCCCAAAGACAATTCGGCGGAATTCCAGAGCGATTACACGATTACCGACTGGCTGACCGGCTACTCGGAGATCAAGGATGTCACCTACGTCCGCGGCTTCCTGGGGCGCATGCTCTTCGCCGGAGACGACGGCATGAAGCGGCTGAATGTTCTCTCCGGAGGCGAGCGGGTGCGCTGCATGTTCTCGAAGATGATGATCTCGGGCGCCAACTGCCTGATCTTCGACGAACCGACCAACCATCTGGATATGGAGTCGATCACAGCGCTGAACAACGGGCTGATCAAGTTCCCCGGCGTGCTGCTCTTCACCTCACGCGACCATCAGATCGTGGAGACTACGGCCAACCGCATCATGGAGCTCATCGGCGGCAAGCTGATCGACAAGATCACCACCTACGACGAGTACCTGGTCAGCGACGAGATGGCCATGAAGCGGCAGGTTTATACAGCGGCTTCGGTGGAGGATAACTGATTTCTATCGTATTACTTTTGCTTGCTTTCAGAATACATCAGTGATATAATCGTTGTCATAAAACACGAAAGGAGTTGTTATTATGGCGCTGGCGACTTTAACCGCAAGAGTAGACGAGAATGACAAAGCAAATTTTGATGCCTTTTGCTCCCATGTTGGATTAAATACTTCTACCGCAATCAATCTCTATGTGAAGGCTGTACTGCGCGAGAATCGCATCCCCTTTGAGATCACCCCGGCCTCGGATCCTTTTTTCTCCGAGAATAATATGGCTTATGTTAAGAAATCCGTCCGGGAATTAAAAACCGGAAGAGGCACCGTACATGAATTGATTGAGGATACAGATGAGTGAAAAGATATGGTCAGATGACGCATGGGACGATTATCTCTACTGGCAGATGCAGGACAAGAAAACACTCAAACGTATCAATCAGCTGATTAAAGATATTGAACGAAATGGCTGTGATCAGGGCATCGGAAAACCTGAACCTCTGACTGGCGATTTGCGCGGCGAATACAGTCGCCGCATCAACGAAAAGGATCGGCTTGTTTATCATGTGGAAAATGGTCGCATCTACATTGCCCACTGCCGCGGTCACTATGATGATAAATAGAAAAATAGCTCTTGCTTCCTCAACAAACCGAAAGCAAGAGCTGTTTGTTGTTTCCTACAGGAAATCCCGGATCCGTTTGCTGCGCACGGGATTGCGCAGCTTCCGCAGGGCCTTGGCCTCGATCTGACGGATTCGCTCACGGGTGACATTGAATTCCTTGCCGACCTCCTCGAGGGTACGCGGATGTCCGTCCTCCAGGCCGAAGCGGAGGATGACCACCTGCTTCTCACGGTCCTTCAGGTCGTCCAGGAGAACGTCGATGTGCTCGCGGAGCATGACTGACTCCACGTTGCCCTCCGGCGTGACGGCGTTGCTGTCCGCCACGAAATCACCCAGGTTGGAGTCGTCCTCCTCGCCGATGGGTGTCTCCAGAGAAGCCGGTTCACGGGCGATCTGCATGATCTCCATGACCTTCTCCTCGGTCATATCCAGCGCCTGCGCCAGCTCCGCCGTCGAGGGCTCATAGCCCAGCTCCAGCGTCAGCTTCCGCTGCATCTTAGACATCTTGTTAATGGTCTCCACCATATGCACCGGCACCCGGATCGTCCGGGCCTGATCGGCCAACGCCCGTGTCACCGACTGACGGATCCACCAGGTGGCATATGTACTCAGCTTATATCCCTTGGTATAATCGAACTTCTCTACGCCCTTGATCAGACCCAGGTTGCCCTCCTGCACCAGATCGAGGAAGCTCATGCCCCGTCCGGTGTAGCGCTTGGCGATGCTGACCACCAGACGCAGGTTCGCCTCGATGAGCCGCTCCTTGGCCCGCTCGTCGCCCTCGGACTTCCGCCGGGCCAGTTCCAGCTCCTCCTCGGCCGTCAGAAGAGGCACCGTACCGATCTCTTTCAAATACATACGGACCGGATCCTCCGTGCCAATGCCGTCCAGCAGGTCGATGGCATCGAGGTCGATCTCCTCTTCCTCCTCTTCATTCATGGAGAAATTGTCATCGTCGTCCTCCAGAACCATCTCCTCAACGGCGGTGGGCTCATCGGTCATCACCCGCAGTACATCAATATTCTTGCTCTCCAGGTAACTATAGACGCTCTCCATCTGCTCCGCATCCAGCTTCACACCCTTGAAGAAGTCGTTGATATCATTGATGTCCAACGCATTATGCTTGGATTTGCCCAACTCCACCAGCTTGTCCAACTGCTTCAAAAAATTGTCTTTCTCCACTGCGCGCCTCTCTCCCCATATTAAAAATCGTATCTTAAAAAGACATTATAGCCTTTTTTCTCCAAATGTAAACATGGAAAATCCCTTTTTCACGGGATTTTTTCATATTTTCTCCAATATTTCCGCACTCTCCGCACGCTTCGGCGCGCCATCCGACCGTTTTCCGGCCGCCGCGCCGCGCCCCGGCTTCCGCAGGATGCGAAGGGGACCGCAGAGCACTTCCACCTCCACCTCCGTGAAGGAACCGGCAAATTCGCCGTCCTTCACCCAGTCGATGGGCTCCTCGCTGAAGAAATGCAGATGGTTCGCCTTGCGGCGGATCACCAGGTTCGAGCGGACATCCGGCGAGAGCAGCGCCGTCACGGCCTCGCCCCAGCCAACGATGTCTGTCGGCATGCGGATCAGCGTCACTTCGAAGAGCCCGTCGTCCATCCTGATATCCTTCCCCCAGATGCCGGACATCCCGGCCACCCGGTTGGAATTACTGACAAAGCCGCAGAGAAAATCCGAGTCGATGATCTCATCGCCAATCTCCGCGCAGACATGGCAGGGCTTCAGGTCCATGAGTTCTCTGGCCGCCTCCATGATGTAGGCCGTGTGGCCCAGCTGCCGTTTCAGCGCCTGAGACGTCGCATAGGAGACCTCCGTGAAGGCTCCGAAGCCGACCAGATAACAGAAATACGCGTCGTTGACTCTCCCGATATCGATCGGGAACAACTCCTCGCCCACCGCTACCTGTGCCGCATCCAGGATGCGTGCCGGCAGCTTCAGACTGTGCGCGAAATCATTGGTGGTTCCCGCGGAGATATAGCCCAGCTCCGGGCGTTTCTCCGGCGGAAGTGCCATCAGACCGTTGACGGTCTCATCCAGCGTGCCGTCGCCGCCGCTGCAGATCACGCGGTCCACATGGGCGCCGCGCCGTCTGGCGACCTTCGCGGCGTCCCCGGCCTCCTGGGTGATGTACACCTCTACCCGATAACCGGCTTTCACACAGAGATCCAGCACATCCGCCAGCCGGTTTTTGATCTGTCCCTTCCCGGCATGCAGATTGGCAATCACCAGCAATCTTTTCATATACTACCCTCCTGTAAGAAGTTCCCTCGAAATGCCCCAACATGTTCTCCGGTTTTCCCGGGACATATCCTTATTGTATATGTGCTGCGTAAGCGCGAAATGCGGCAGGAAGCGGATAGTCCCTGCGAATCGTTTCCGCGTCTTCGAAGAACCACGCCCCCGGTATCTCACGATCCAGAACGATCCGCCATCCTGTCATATGCCATTCAATATGTGAAAATATATGCCGTGCCTCCGGCAGCTCTGTCAGTTCGCCGTCCCCCGGGCCTTCCGCCATCCAGACTTCCATGTCCGCCCGGCTGCATTTCCCGGAAAGCCAGGGCAGCTCATGCATCCCGGCCAGCAGCCCCTCCTGCGCGCGCCGGCGGATAGCGTAACGGTTCCGGCAGGAAATGACAAGAACCGTCTTTTTTTCCACAGCCCGGGCCTTTTTCACAGGCCGCACCGGATAGGCCTCCGGATTCCCCTGCGCCCGCGCAAGACAGATCGCAGCCAGCGGACAGGACGCACACAGCGGCCGACCACCGGGGATGCACACGGTCTCCCCCAGCTCCATGAGCGCCTGGTTGAAGGCGCCCGCCTGTCCCGGCGGCAGCACCGCCCGGATCCGCTCCTCCGTACGCCGCCGCACCGGCGCCCGGGAGATATCGGAATCGTCCGCCAGATACCGCATCATCACCCGGAAGACATTTCCGTCGACGGCCGGCACAGCAAGCCCCAGGGCAATGGAGCCGATGGCGCCCGCTGTATAGGGACCGATGCCCGGCAGAGCCCGTAGCTCCTCATAGGTCCGGGGCAAGTCTCCGCCATACTCATCCCGGCAGACCCGGGCGGCCCGCATCAGATTCCGGGCCCGGCTGTAGTACCCCAGACCCTCCCAGAGCTTCAGGACGCGGGTCTCCTCCGCATCCGCCAGAGCATTTACATCCGGAAAAGCCGCCAGGAAACGCTCATAGTATCCGCGGACCACCTCGATGCGCGTCTGCTGCAGCATGATCTCGGAGATCCACACCCGGTAGGGCGAAGGTGAAACACGCCAGGGTAGCTCCCGCCGCACCGACGCATACCAGGAAAGGAGAGGCTCCGGCATCGCTGCCATCCGCTGACTGATCTCCGTCTCCGCTGTATCATGGTTTTTCTCTTCCATCAGAGCCTCCGTCCATCGCTTTTCATACAATGATACCACATACGTCAAACACTATCCAATGACGAAAAAAACGCCCGCCGGTTTCCCGGCAGGCGCCCCGTCCATATTTTATACCAGATGCACTTTCCGCGCGATGCGCAGCAGTGTCGCCCCTTTGGGGATCTTCCGCAGTTCATCCTCTCCGACCGCACCGGTCCTCAGAATCATTACAAAATATACGATCACAGCCAGCACAATGGCAATCGCCACAGAGATCACACTGCTGCACAGCGCATAGCAGGCCTCATAGCTGCCCCAGGCCACCGCGCCCATGACCGCCGCCGACAGGATCGGCAGAAGGAAGGTATGCATGTATTCCTGACGGTAGGTCAGGCTCTTGCGCACCGACCACTGGTTGAGGAGGCACATGGTGAAGGAGTACACGATGGCCGCGAAGACGATACAGTACTGGTTCCAGTCTGTAA
The DNA here is from genome assembly GCA_021202465.1 of Lachnospiraceae bacterium. Lineage (GTDB taxonomy): Bacteria > Bacillota > Clostridia > Lachnospirales > Lachnospiraceae > UBA3305. Next base: position 59,115 of record JAJQCZ010000033.1, read on the forward strand.
AGAGCAGAAGGGGAACCAGGACGACGGTCTGCGCCACCAGCGCGAGGGCCGCGTGGATGACGGGCCGGTTGACCTGCCCGATGCCCTGGAGCACCGCGTTCGTCAGCGTGGAAAGGGAGTAGAATACCACGGTGATGCTGGAAGCGCGCAGCAGCGACGCCGCCGTATCCAGCGACTCCGGCTGGGGAAAGAGCAGCGCGGTAATGGGGCGCGCCAGCACAGCCAGCCCCACGGCAGCCGGAATGGCAATCAGCATGGTCGTCTGTACCGCCGTCGCCACCTCCTCGCGGGTTCCCTGCACGTCCTTCGTGGCGTAGGTCCCCGAAATAGAGGGAATCATCGCCGCCGACATCGCCGAAGCGATGGCGATCGGAATGTTGACAATGACCACGGCCTTCCCGGAGTAGATGCCGTACATGGTCGCCGCCTCCGAGGAGGTGTAGTTCTTCACCAGAAGCATGATTCTCACGTAAATGGTCTGATTCAGAGAGGTGCTCAGGTTGTAAATGAAGGTGCTGAGGATGAAGGGCGTTACCATCATCACGATGAGCTTAAGCCCCTCTCCGGTGGAGAGCACATGCGTTTCCTGGTCTCCGTTCACCTTCCGCAGGATCTGTTTGCGGTTCATCATATACATGCCGTACATGAACAGCAGCGCGATCAGAACACCCGCGCCGGTACCCATGGCGCTTCCCGTGGCGCCGCGGATGGCTTTCGTCGTGGAATCCGCCCCGGCCGCTGCCGTCTGAATCAGGAGCCAGGCGGCAAAGACGCTGACCACCGCATTGATGATCTGTTCCAGAATCTGCGAAAGCGAGGTCTGTATCATGGTCTGATGCGCCTGAAAATAGCCCCGCAGCACCCCCAGCAGCCCGGAGAGGAAAATCGTCGGGACAAAGACCCTCAGCACGCTGACCGTGTTCGCATCCACCAGCACCCCGGCAAAAGCGAAGGTAAACAGACTGGCCGCGCCGCCCACGATCACCACATAGATCAGCGCACACTGAAAAATCCGGTGCGCATTCTTATATTCCCGGAGAGCCAGCCTCTGGGCGATGACTTTGGAAACAGCGGAAGGGATGCTGTAGGAGGCCAGCAGCAGGATGATCGTGTAAATATTGTAGGCCATGCTGTAGTAGCCATTTCCCTCATCTCCGATGATGCTGGTCAGAGGCTTCCGGTACAGGATGCCGATGATGCGGACGAGGATCCCGGCGATGGCCAGGATGCTTCCCTGCATGATAAAGCCGTTCCGCTTATTTTCTTGATTCATGACGATTCAGGTCCTCCTCATTGGTTTCAGATTGGTTCCTCCTCAAAAGGGCGGATAAAGAGCCCATTACAGAGCTTCGGCTCAAACCAGGTGGATTTGGGCGGCATCGTCGCCCCCGCATCCGCCACCGCTAGCAGCTCTTCCATGGAGGTAGGATGCAGCAGGAAACCGACGCGGTCCCGCTTCTGACATTTCTCCTCCACCGCCTGAGGCTGCTTCAGACCCCCGATAAATTCCAGACGGCTGTCGTTTCTCACATTTCCAATCCCCAGAATCGGCCGCAGGATACGGTTTCCCAGCACCGCCACATCCAGGCTGTCGGGGACCTCCTGCGGACGCAGCTCCTCCCGCAGGATCAGACGCCGCCACCGGCCGGCCAGATACATGCCGAACTGGCCCCGGCGCTCCGGAACCGCATCCCGGCGGCCCGCACACTCCTCGATCTGAAAGGAATTCGCCACCTGTTCCAGAAATTTTGCCTCGGTGCGGCCATTTAACCCTTCCACCATGCGGCTGTAAGGGAGAATCTGCAGCTGATCATCAGGAAAACAGACGCAGGTAAACCAGTTCCAGGGCTCCTCCCCCGTAAAATCCGGCTTCGCTTCCCGTCTCCTGCGGCAGATCTCCGCCGCCGCCATCACCCGGTGATGTCCGTCGGAAATGTACAGTGACGGCACGCGGCCCATGGCCTCCTGCACCCATGCCGTCTCCGCCGGGTCCTCAATCTTCCAGATCGTGTTCTGTATGCCGTTTTCTGAAAGAAAATCATAGAGAGGCGGACGCTTCGCCACGGACTCCATCCATTCTGTCAGTTCCCGCCGTCTCCGGTAGGCCATGAGAATCGGCCCGCCGATCTGCGCCCGGCAGATCTCCATGTGGTGCGCCAGATCCTGCAGCTTGCTGTCGCGCACCTTCTCATGCGCGCGAATCCTGCGGTTGAACAGGTCGTCCACCGACGTGCAGCCCACCAGTCCCGTCTGCACATGGCCGCCGCTCTCCAGCCGGTAGAGATAGAAGGCTTTCTCCCGGTCTCTCACCATAATATTCTTTTCCACCCACTCCGTCAGCGTCTCCGCCGCCATCCGGTAGGCTTTGTCCACATCCCCGCGACCGCGTCCCATGAGAAGCCGCGGATGCACGATTCTCGAATAACTCAGCGGGTTGTCCTCCATCTTTTTCCGAATCTCATCCTGGCTCATCGCGCTGTGCGGCCCCGAAGCAATCCTCGCAGCCAGCTCCGGCTGCGGCCGGATACAGGAAAACGGTCTCAGTACAGCCATCCCGGAAACTCCCCTCTCATCTCTTTTTTCCGTAGAACTCTGAATAATCTTCATACAGTACCCTGTGTAAGCGTTCCATTCCTGACTTTGGGTCCCTTGTGTCATATTGTACCACATTGATACAGAATTTCTACTTAAAATTTACATTCGGCGGTTTTCCCGCACCATTTTGATTTTGGTTCATATCGTATGATAAAAGGTTCTTTTCCGAAAGGAGTTCTCATAGAATGACAGGTCAATGCTCCGGCAGCTATACGCCGGATTATGCGATGAGACGCCGGAATCAGGAATGCGGATGCCGACGCTCTCCCCGTCCTGAGGGAAGACCCGACATGCCCGGACATCCCGGGCGTGATGCGGGATCTCCGCCTCCCGTCGGCGGTCCCTGCTGCAGCCCGGCGCCCCGTCCCCGTTCCGGCATGGCGCCTGAGGCAGCTGTTTCCTCTGATATCGATCAGTTCCCGGTCGGCATGACATATGTGCCCTGGCAGACATGGCAGAACCTCTACGAAGCGGAGTACGGCTTCCAGGTCGGCACGATCTTCGGGGACCTCGACTATCCCTGGGAAGTGGGGAGGTGCTGCCGACGATGAAAAATCCCACTGAAAAGCAGAAACTGATGAAGGATATTTACGTGTACGGCTTCGCCGTAGACGACGTCAAGCTTTATCTCGACACCCATCCCGGCTGCTGCGAGGCACTCGCTTATTTCCACCGGATGCAGGACGCCCTTGAAACAGCCCGGCAGAATTACACGGAGGCCTTCGGTCCCCTGGAGGCCATCGACGTGGATGTGGCCGACGGCTGGACCTGGATTCGTGACCCCTGGCCCTGGGAAGGAGGTGCCTGCTGATGTGGCAATATGAAAAACGTCTTCAGTATCCGGTGCATATCACCCGGACCGACGCCAAACTGGCGCAGTTCATCTCCAGCCAGTACGGCGGCCCCGACGGCGAGATGAGCGCCTCCCTGCGCTATTTATCTCAGCGCTACACGATGCCCTTTGCGGAAGCAAAGGCCCTGTTGACGGATATCGGCACGGAGGAATTAGCACACATGGAGATCATCGCCTCCATCGTGCGCCAGCTCACGCGTGACCTGAGCATGGAGGAGATCGAGGCATCCGGCTTCGGCCCGTATTATATCGATCACACCACCGGCATCTGGCCCGCCGCAGCCGCCGGTATCCCCTTCAACGCCTGCGAGTTCCAGTGCAAGGGCGACGGCATCACCGATCTGGTGGAAGACATGGCGGCCGAACAGAAAGCCCGCAGCACCTACGACAACATCCTCCGCGTCGTGAAGGAGGAAGAGATCTGCGACCCCATCCGCTTCCTGCGGCAGCGGGAGATCGTCCATTTCCAGCGCTTCGGCGAAGCCCTGCGCCTCGCCAAGGATAACATTGACACTCCCAACTTCTACGCCTTCAACCCGGCCTTTGACCGGGAGGAGAAATAAGCGCGGGAATCCCTTTAAAAAACAGAGCCCGGGAGCACATTGCGTGCCTCCGGGCGTTTTCATCACACCACTTTCTCCATCAGGTCCTCGACCCCGCGGCACTGCCGCGGGGTCTTCCTGCACTGATATTAATCCCGATCCACCTCTTTTTCAAGGATTTTTCCACTGGTGGCATTGATGGTGTAGTCATACTCATATCCGTTATAGTCAAAGCTGACTTCGTATACAACCACGCCATTTTCCTTATCCTTCTCTACTTCCAGATCATACACCTTAGATTCCGTAGCTCCCGCATCCGTCAAAGCTATGGATTTGGCTTTCGCCGTTCCGATGTAGCTGGTAGAAGAGCTGCTCTTTGCTGTAGTCGTTACCTTATACACATCAGAGAAATCTCCGTAATACTTATTTTTACCGGAATCCGAAATCAGGTACGCCCGAACCTTAAACTTGTATGTGGTTCCGCTGCTCAGTCCGGAAATTGTTGCACTGGTGCCGCTTACGGTTGTCTTGCGCACATATTTATTCTGTGCCGTATCGTAGATGTACACCTGATATTTGGTTGCCCGGCTCACTTTACTCCACTTCAATGTTACTGATGTGGTTGTCTTTGCAGAGGCCTTCAGATTCTCTACCTCTTCCGGTTCCGTGTAGGTGGTGAGAGTTGCCGAATACGAACCAAAGGTCGTTTTGCCATTGCTCTTCGTATAAGCTCTGACTTTGAATTTGTACTTCGTCGCTGATGTCAGGTTCTCTACTTCATACCTGTTCTTCGACGTTGTCTTGATCTTCTTCCACTTTCCTGTGCTCGTGTCGTAGCGATAAATCTGATATCCGGTTGCCCCTGATACTTTCGTCCATTTGAGGGTCAGTTCATCGTCATCCCTCACCGCTACCTTCAGGCCCGACACTTTTGCCGGTGCACTTGCCGCCTGTACGGTAGTTCCTAATGCACCGATTCCTAAAAACATTGCGATCGCCAGAGTGGTTACGGCCAGTTTTGCTAAAAATTTCTTCATAGTCTTTGTCCTCCTTTTTCTTTTTTGCTGGTCGAATAACCGCCCGGAAACAAGTGTAATCTCTGTCTCCTGTTTGGTTCTCTTTTATTTGATGACCTCAGTATAAAGGAGAAACATTAGAGGGAAATTAGAAGAACAATTAAAATTATTTTTTCAGACTCAACAATCCACTTTCTCCATCAGATCCTCAACGCCGCAGCACAGCGCTCTGGACAGCCTGACCAGATACTCGGCCTGCGCCTTATTGATATTCTTTTGCCGCTGTTCGTATTGCTGGATGGTGCGAACCGGCACGCCGGACAGCACGGCGAGTTCCCGCTGGCTGAGGCCGGCTCTCCGGCGCAGAGATTTCAGGTTTGTCTCCGGCTTGGCTGCCCGATACAGTTCCGTCATTTTGTCGCAAAACTGGCGGATATCCATTTCGTGACAGGGGGAATACAGACTGAGGATGGTTCTAATGGGCACATGACGGACAATTTCTGCAAAGCTCATGGCCGTCTCCCACTGATAGTAAGCCAGCGCCCAGCCGGTCCAGTATTCCTCGCTGCGGTCAACCGTGTACCCGGGTCTGACGCGCTTGATTTCCCTGCCGGATAATTCGAGGACCGTGTAAGCCAGCTCCACACCGGACATTCCTGCGATCAGAGAGAAGTCCCCCTGTTCAAACCTCCGGGCAACTCCGGAGGTGATAAACAGATTGAAGAAATCCTCAAGATCGTACGCCAGATCATAGACCGCAAAGTCCAGCATCCGCCCCAGAGAAGTCCGGGCTTTGCCCAGATACACCTTATCGTAAGCGTGAATCATCTGCTTTCATCTCCTCATCCATAATCCGGGTGATATAAAGGTCTCCCCGTTGGCGACGGTTACGCTCCACATCAAAGTATTCCCGGCGGGCGGACTTATCACGAAGCATCTTTTTCGTATACCATTCCTCCCTGTCCGCGATCTCATAGCCAATGAACTGAATGCGGTTAAATGCTTTCCGGCTTTTCAGGGCGAACTGCTGTCCCAGTTTGCCCAGGTGCATCGCATTGTTCAGCTGCCGATAGGAGATCGTACCATTGATGAAGTCCTGCGCGAAGGAGAAATAACTATCATCCGCCCGATAGCCGATGATCGCGTCATACTCCTGGTAATTCACTGCAAAATTGGCAAGGATATATTCTTTCGCATCCAGAGCCAGCCCGGAGGGCACATCGAATTCCCGGTTCTCCAGCAGAACAGCCAGCCAGTGCAGGATGCAGAACTCTGCACTGTTCAGATCCAGGATCTGCAGGCCATCACATTCCAGCTCATAACAGTTGGCATAACCGCTCCTGTCCGGAGACACGCCCCATTCCTTCGCCATTTCCAGACTGTCCGTGCAGTAAAATCCCAGGCCATAGTCGTTATAACGTTTGTCATACCCAAATCTGGGGTGCTCAATAATATCCGATGATCCATGATAGAGTTTGCGAATCATAAAAACGTCCTCCGCCTCATTTATACTCCTTAAGGAGTATAAAGTCAAGTGTTGATTAATAAAAGAACGGGCAATTCACCAGAATCGCCCGCAGCAGCACAAAGGGCTTTGAAGATGTCATATAGCTCTTACGGATCACAGATCTTACAGGGTTCATACCCCATCCCGATCACGTCGTCGCGGCTCCCGGTATATTCTTCCCTGTTCTTCTCACTCATCCGCTCCACGGCGGAGCAGGAAGGGAGATGGAATTTCTTCGTATTGGTATTGAGGATATATGTGCGACCGCTGCTTTCCACAGTGGCTACCGTTGTTATCTCTTCTTCCGTCTCTTCCGCTGAGGCAGTCACTGTACCATCCGCGGAGGTATACCCAGTCGCATAATCAATCGTTACGCCGGGCTGCACATTGTAGCAGTAAACATTGAAACAAATCCCCTCCCCCTCATCCTCGACCGACCAGGCCTCCATCAGCACGCCGGAGGCCACCAGATTGTCTCCGTCATAGACCGGCGTCACACGGTACAGGACATGATACTCCATCTCCCGCACGAAGTCGGCGACCATATTTTCAAAGGGAAGCATTCCTTCGAGGTTGAGATAGCGGGTGCCGGTGATCAGGTTCTTCTCATTCGCGCTTTCTCCCGCCAGCTGGAAGCCGATCAGATGACAGCGGTTGTAGACGTATCCGTCCTCGATGAAATCATAGGAAGCGTTGTGCCAGCCGGAGGGAATGATCTCACGAATGGATTCCCGCGCTTCGGTCGGCATCAGTTCTGTACAAAGATTCGCATAGGCGACGCCGCAGCGGCCCAGAGAATCCAGATCACTGTAGGTCTCGAAGACTTCCGTCGTGTACTCATCCTCGGTAAAAAACGGTTCGTTATCATTCACCGTGACATATGTCTCGCCGGAATATTCTGCGATCTCGGAAACTGTCACCGTACTCCCGGCCTGCGCGGCGGCTCCCACAGAATCCTCTTCGTTATGCTCCGTTGACCCGGCAATCGTTTCCGCGGTGGTGAGCGGCGCTTCCGCCGTCTTCGTATCCTTCGACCCGCCGCCGAGAGCAGAGAGCGCCAGGATAACGACCAGCACAACCGCTGCGCCTTTTATTATTTTCTTCATTCGTCTCCTCTCCCGTCCCGAAGGTAGGTTTCCTGCGTGATTTTCTCATGCGATGAACCGACAAAATTCTCTGTTGACACCCTCCGCCAGGCAGAAAGATCCAGGTCGAAGGTAACATCGCCGGGATATGTGCGATTCCATTTGAACAGGATCACCTTCTCGATCTGCGCTTCATAAGACACAAGAGCTGTGTTTTCCACAAAGCAGAATTCGCCCGGCCCGGCCTTCTCCATAAAATGATCATCAACACAGATCAGTCCCGTATCCATCTGATCTCCAAATTGCTTTGCAGTATAGGCGTTCATCCAGACAATCCTTCCCCCGGCCAGAGACAGAACGCGCTGACGCAGAACCCGGTCCTGGCTCTGCCGCCGGCTGCCGAACATCATCCCTCCACGGTCATCGACCACCGCGATCACGATCATCTGTTTTCATTCTCCCGGCGCAGCGCCGCCAACGCCTCGCCGATATTTCGTACGCCGATCAGGCGGATGCCGGGTACCTCCCCCAGACGTCTCGCGGCGCTCGCGGGCAGGATACAGGTATCAAACCCCAGCTTCAGCGCCTCGTTGACACGGCGGTCCGCCTGGGAGACGCCGCGCACCTCCCCGGCCAGGCCCACCTCGCCGAAGACCATCGTTTTATCGCCCACCACGACGTCCTGATAGCTGGAATAAAGCGCCGTGACGATCCCCAGATCGAGTGATGGCTCGGAGAGCCGCATGCCCCCGGCGATGTTCACATAGGCGTCGCACTCCGCCAGCCGTAGTCCCATGCGCTTCTCCAGCACCGCCATCAGGAGGTTGACCCGGTTGTAGTCTGCTCCGGCGGCCGTCCGTCTCGGATTGCCGAAATTACTGCGGCACACCAGCGCCTGAATCTCCAGCAGGACCGGGCGCGTTCCTTCCATGGCGCAGGTCACCATGGAGCCGCTGGCCCCCTCCGGACGGCCATTCAGCATGAATTCCGAAGGATTTTTCACTTCATGGAGACCGTCCCCCTGCATATCGAAGACACCGATCTCATTCGTGGAACCGAAGCGGTTCTTCACGGCGCGAATGATCCGGTAGGAAGCGCTGCGCTCGCCCTCGAAGTAGAGCACCGTGTCCACCATATGCTCCAGCATCCGCGGCCCCGCCACAGTCCCCTCCTTGGTCACATGACCCACGAGGAAGATCGTGATTCCCAGCCCCTTGGCCAGCTGCAGCAGCACGTTCGTCGATTCGCGCACCTGCCCCACACTGCCCGGCGCACTGTCGAGGTCCTCCCGGTACATCGTCTGGATTGAATCGATGATCACCACCTCAGGGCTGTATTTCCGTAAGGTCTCCGCCACCGTATCCAGATCCGTCTCACAGAGAAAGCTCAGGTTCTCCGTGAACTCGCCCATGCGCTGAGCACGCATCTTGATCTGCCGCAGGGATTCCTCGCCGGAGATGTAGAGCACCTTCCGCCCGGCCGCTGACACATGACGGCACATCTGCAGCAGCAGGGTGGACTTGCCGATGCCGGGATCGCCTCCCACGAGGACGAGAGAGGCCGGGACGATGCCGCCGCCCAGCACGCCGTCCAGCTCGGAGAAACCGCTCGTAAACCGCTCCTCCTGCATATTTTCGATCTGTGACAGAGTCACCGGCACGGCCTCCGGGCGCAGACCACGCCCGGTAATCCGCTCCTTCTTCGCCGCGCGCGGCGCCTCTACCAGGGTATTCCAGGCCTTGCAGGAAGGGCACTGCCCCTGCCATTTGGATGTCTCGCAGCCGCACTCGCTGCAGAAAAACGCCGTTGCTTTCGCCTTTGCCAAAATGGTTCCCTCCATAATATAGAAAAAGGGCCGCCCTGCGGCGGCCCCGATGCTTTGTTCTTACCTCTTCGTGATGCGGACTTCGACGCTCTGCCCCTCCTCCATCTCGACGCCGATGGACAGCTTCCCGCTGCGGTTGGTCTCCATCAGGCCGTGCTGTTCGCCGTCGTAGGTGATGAGATACTGAGTGGACTCCGCCAGTTCCACGGTGATCTCGCAGTCCCGATAACTCTCGACCCGGAAGGACAGCCCGTCCTCTCTGGCCGCGAACTGATGCACCGCCGTCCCGGGCACCGACTCATAAACGAAGGCTCCGTTCTTCTCCAGCTTGGTGATCTCCCGGAAGGTCTTCACCTTATACAGGTCGCCGCCGAACTCGAAATCCTCCCGTTTTGTCTTCTTCTCCAGCGTGTAATCGCCGAAGCTGATGCTCCCGTTGGTCTCTCCCCGAAGCAGTTCCTTTACCACAGACATCTGTATGTCCTCCTTCATTCGATCCCGGCATGCTGACCATCGCCCCATTCACGAACGGTGTCCGCCTGCCGACACGTTTGCGCGAACCTTCGCGCCCTGTCCCCTTCGTAGCCAATATGATATGATACAATGGCTCTGCGCTGATGCGCTCCCTTGTATCTTCAGTATACCGTTATTTTCGAATTTTCGCAATCAAAACAACCGCGTATTATACAATCTTCGGAAAATGTTGCCGGTCACAGAACCGCGCTCTCCGCCGCCTCACGCACCGGAGTAAGACGCAGTTCTCCCTGCGTCAGACCGACCTTCACGGTATCGCCGAGAACGATGCGCCCGGCCAGCAGCTCGTCGGCCAGACGATCCTCCAGCCCGCTCTGCAGGGCACGGCGCAGCGGGCGGGCGCCGTATTTGCGGTCGAAACTGCGGTCAATGAACCAGTCCCGGGCCGCAGCCGTCACCGTCAGGCGCAGGTTCTGAGACTCCGCAACACGCCGCTCGATCTCTCCCAGCTGGATCCGGCAGATGTCCCGCATGTTCTCGCGATTCAGCGCATGGAAGACGATGGTCTCATCGATGCGGTTGAGGAACTCCGGCTTGAAAAGCCTGCGCACCTCTTCCATGACGCCCTTTTTCATGCGCTCGTAGTCCGCGCTCTCGTCGCTCCCGGCGGCAAAGCCCAGGAGCTTCGGCTCCACGATCCGCTCAGCGCCGACGTTAGAAGTCATGATGAGAATCGTATTCTTGAAATCCACCTTCCGCCCCTGCGCGTCTGTCACATGCCCGTCATCGAGGATCTGCAGCAGCACATTGAATACATCCGGATGCGCCTTCTCAATCTCATCGAAGAGGATTACGGAATAGGGATTGCGGCGAACCTTCTCGCTGATCTGTCCTCCCTCTTCATACCCCACATAGCCGGGCGGCGAACCGATCAGGCGGGACACGCTGTGTTTCTCCATATATTCCGACATATCAACCCGGATCATCGCCGATTCCTGGCCGAAGACAGCCTCCGCCAGCGCCTTGCACAGTTCTGTCTTGCCCACACCGGTCGGCCCGAGGAAGAGAAACGAACCGATCGGGCGGCGCGGATCCTTGAGGCCGATGCGCCCCCGGCGGACAGCCCGGGAAACGGCGGTCACCGCCTCGTCCTGGCCCACGACCCGGCGATGAAGCGTCTTCTCAAGCTTCCGCAGGCGCTCTGTCTCCTTCTCGGCCAGACGGCTGACCGGGATATGTGTCCAGCCGGCCACCACCTCCGCCACATCCTCCTCCGTGACGACGGCCCGGCCCCCCTTCGCTTTGCGCTGCTTCTGTCTCTCCCGGCGGGCGGACAGCTTCTGCTGCTCCTCCCGCAGAGCGGAAATGTCCTCGAAGCGCTGTTCGCGGATCGCGCGTTCCTTGGCCTCTTCCAGCTCCTGCCATTTCGTATCAAACGATTCCGCTGAAGCTCCGGCACAGCTTCCGGCCAGCCGGACACGCGAAGCCGCCTCATCCATGAGATCCAGTGCCTTATCCGGAAGGAAACGGTCTCCCACATAGCGGGCGGACAGCTTCACCGCCGCCTCGACCGCCTCATCGGTGATCTCCGCCTCGTGATGGCTCTCATAGCGCGGACGCAGCCCCCGCAGAATCTCCACCGTCTCCTCCAGGGACGGCTCCTCCACCTGAATCGGCTGGAAACGCCGCTCCAGCGCCGCATCCTTCTCGATATGCTTCCGATATTCATCCACCGTCGTGGCACCGATCAACTGTACCTCCCCGCGGGAGAGGGCGGGCTTCAGGATATTGGCGGCATCCAGACCTCCCTCGGAGCCTCCGGCGCCAATCAGCGTGTGAATCTCATCCAGAAACAGGAGGATCCGCCCGTCTCCGGCCACCTCCTGAATCACTCTCTTGATCCGCTCCTCGAATTCCCCCCGGTACTTGGTTCCGGCGACCATGGCTGACAGATCCAGCGCCAGGAGCCGCCGGTCCTTCAGGCTGTCCGGTACCTGTCCGGCAGCGATACGCAGGGCCAGACACTCCACGATGGCCGTCTTCCCCACGCCCGGTTCCCCGATCAGACAGGGATTATTCTTCGTGCGGCGGCCGAGGATCTGCATCAGACGTTCCATTTCCTGCTCCCGTCCGATGACCGGATCCAGATTTCCCGCCGCGGCCAGGGCGGTCAGATCCCGGCTGAAACGATCCAGACAGGCGGTTCCCTGAGGGCGGCCGCCCTCCTCGCCGTCCGTCCGTAGAAGAGCGCCTTCCGGTCCCATGGCCTCCGCCAGCTCACCGCAGAGGCGGCTGTAGCCTACCTCCATGGTATTTAACAGACGGATGGCCACACAGTCCTCGTCGCGCATCAGCGCCAGGAGAATATGATCGCTGCCGACCACATCCTTACCCGCCTGCCGGGCGATCTCCCAGCTCAGATCCAGCGCCAGTGAGGCCTTGGGCGTGAGCTGCAGCCGTCCGTCCGGCTTCACCGGCTGCTCCGGCGCGATCAGCTGCGCCATCAGCTGAAACATCCGCTCCTCCGTTACGTTCATGCGGTGAAGCACCTCGGCGGACATGCATTCCGTCTGCAGGATTCCCAGAAGCAGATGCTCTGTCCCTACGTAACCGTGTTCCAGCGTGAGCGCCATCTTCTCTGCCTGGCGGAGCACCTGCTGCGCCTGCTTTGTCATGGGATATTTCCCTTTGGCCATAAGCTTTCAAATCCTCCTTCGCAGCACATCAGCCTCCGCTCCTGTGGCGAAGTGCAGTGTTACTGCTGCTGATTTCTCCCCTGCAGGTCCTCGGCGCTGAACACGTTGGACAGCTTGCCGTTCGGCTCCACCATGGGGAATACCTTGTCGTCACAGTCGATGACACAGTCGATGACTGCGGCCTTCCGGCTGGCGATGACCTCCGCCAGTACGGCGTCGGCCTCCTTGCGGGTCGTCACGCGGTAGCCCTTCACACCCAGTGCCTCAGCGACCGCCACATAATCAACGGCATCCTGCAGAATGGTCTGGGAATAACGCTCCCCGTAAAACAGCGTCTGCCACTGACGCACCATGCCCAGCACATGATTATCGATGATCACGGTCACGATGGGCAGCCCATTGCGGCTCACCGTCGCCAGCTCGTTCATATTCATGCGGAAGCAGCCGTCGCCGGTGATATTGACCACCAGCTTGTCCGGGAAAGCCATCTGCGCGCCGATGGCGGCGCCCATACCGTAGCCCATCGTACCCAGACCGCCGGAGCTTAAGAATGTCCTCGGATGCGTATAGGTATAATGCTGGGAAGCCCACATCTGATGCTGTCCCACGTCAGTCACGATCAGTGTATTGTCATGAGAGGTCAGCTCGTCCAGTTTCTCGATGATGTAAGGCCCGGTGAGCACGTCACGGCGGAAGCGCAGCGGATATCTCTGCTTCAGATCCTGGATGTATTTCATCCAGGCCGGATGCTCTGTCGCATCGAGACGGCGGTTCAGCTCGGCCAGCACCAGCTTCACATCGCCGATCACGGAGGCATCCGTCCGCACATTTTTATTCACCTCGGCCGGATCCACATCGAGATGCAGAATCTTCGCCTGCTCGGCAAAAGCCTTCGTATCCCCGGTGCAGCGGTCACTGAAACGCACGCCGATGCCGATCAACAGGTCGCAGGCACAGACGCCCAGATCCGAGGCCTTAGTTCCATGCATACCCAGCATCCCGGTATAGGCAGGGTCAGACTCGTCGAACGCGCCCTGTCCCATGAGGGAGAGCGTCACCGGCGCATCGATCTTCTTCGCAAATTCTGTCAGTTCTTCCGAAGCATTGGCGGAGATCACGCCGCCGCCCGCGAAGATAAAGGGCTTCTTTGCCGCGCGGATCATCTCCACGGCCCGGCAGAGATCCTCCTCTGTCAGATGCGCCCGGGCCGGCGCGACGGGCTCCGGTTCCACCGGCGTGAACTCGCAGAGAGCCGCTGTCACGTCCTTGGTGATATCAACCAGCACCGGGCCCTGCCGCCCGCTCTTCGCCAGGCGGAAGGCGCGGCGGATGGCCGGCGCCAGGTCCTCCACCTTCTTCACCAGGGTACTGTACTTAGTGATCGGCATGGCCACCCCGGCGATGTCAATCTCCTGGAAGGAATCCTTGCCCAGCATGGCAGTTCCCACATTGGCCGTGATCGCCACCAGCGGAATGGAATCCATATAGGCCGTCGCGATTCCCGTCACCAGGTTGGTCGCTCCGGGGCCGGAGGTGGCAAAGCACACTCCGACCCGGCCCGTCGCGCGGGCATAGCCGTCGGCGGCATGCGCCGCCCCCTGCTCATGGGAGGTCAGGATATGATGAATCTTATCTGAGTATTTATAAAGAGCGTCGTACACATTCAGGATGCTCCCGCCCGGATAGCCGAAAATGGTGTCCACCTTCTGCTCCAGCAGGCACTCCATCAGGATCTCCGATCCGTTTAAAGTCATTTGGTATTCTCCTTTGCTCTGTCTGTCGTCCTCTGCGGTGGCCTACTGAATCTCCAGGATAGCCCCCCGGTTGCCGGAGGTGACCAGCTTCGCGTAGCGGGCCAGATATCCGGTTGTAACTTTGGGCTCTCTGGGCTGCCATTTCGCCTTCCGCGCCGCCATCTCCTCATCGGAGATCAGGACATCCAGGCGGCAGTTCTCGATATCAATGGAAATGATATCTCCCTCCTCCACCAGGGCAATGGGGCCGCCCACCGCCGCTTCGGGGGAAACATGGCCGATCGAAGCGCCGCGGGAAGCGCCGCTGAAACGTCCGTCGGTGATCAGCGCCACGGAGGAACCCAGACCCATGCCCGCGATCGCGGAGGTGGGATTGAGCATCTCACGCATGCCGGGGCCGCCCTTGGGACCCTCATAACGGATCACGACCACGTCTCCGGCGACGATCTTTCCGCCCTTGATGGCCGCGATCGCATCCTCCTCGCAGTCAAAGACCCGCGCCGGTCCCTCATGCTTCATCATTTCGGGCACCACGGCGGAGCGCTTGACCACACCGGAATCGGGAGCCAGGTTGCCCTTGAGGATCGCCAGGCCGCCGGTCTCGCTGTAGGGATTCTCGACAGGCCGGATGACCTCCGGGTTGCGGTTAACCGCGTGCTCGATGTTCTCACCCACAGTCCTGCCGGTCGCCGTGATCAGGTCAGTATAGAGCAGGTCCTTCTTCGTCAGCTCCTTCATGACAGCATAGACGCCGCCAGCCTCATAGAGGTCTTCCATATACGTCGGGCCCGCCGGCGCCAGATGACAGAGGTTCGGCGTCCGGCTGCTGATCTCATTAGCAATGTCCACATTGATCTCCACACCGGCCTCATGGGCAATGGCAGGAATGTGCAGCATCGTGTTGGTGCTGCAGCCCAGCGCCATATCCACCACCAGCGCGTTGGTAAAGGCCTTCTCGGTCATGATATCCCGGGGACGGATGTTCTTCTCCAGAAGCTCCATCACCTTCATCCCGGCGTGCTTCGCCAGTTTGATGCGCTCGGAATACACAGCGGGGATGGTGCCATTTCCTTCCAGACCCATGCCGATGGCCTCGGCCAGGCAGTTCATGCTGTTGGCGGTATACATGCCGGAGCAGGAACCGCAGGTCGGGCAGGCACGGCGCTCAAATTCCTTCACGTCCTCCTCCGTCATGGTCCCGGCACTGTAAGAACCGACCGCCTCAAACATACTGGAGAGACTGGTCTTGTGCCCCTTCACGTGACCGGCCATCATGGGGCCGCCGCTGACAAACACCGTAGGGATGTTCAGGCGGGCCGCCGCCATCAGGAGGCCGGGGACATTCTTATCGCAGTTCGGCACCATGACCAGCGCATCAAAGGCATGGGCAATGGCCATGCACTCGGTCGAATCACAGATCAGGTCGCGGGTCACCAGGGAGTACTTCATACCCACATGGCCCATGGCGATGCCGTCGCAGACCGCGATGGCCGGAAATACGATCGGGGTGCCGCCGGCCATGGCGACGCCGGTCTTCACGGCATTGACGATCTTGTCCAGGTTCATATGGCCGGGAACGATCTCATTGTACGAGCTGACGATACCCACCAGCGGGCGGTTCAGCTCCTCTTCCGTCATGCCCAGTGCGTTGAACAGAGAACGGTGGGGCGCCTGCTGCATCCCCTTTGTCACGGAATCACTCTTCATTTTATTTATTCTCCTTTATCTATTGTCACTTACAGCCGCGCCCGGATGGCTTCGCCCATCTGCGTGGTACCTACCTTCTCACAGCCCTCGGACCAGATGTCGCCGGTGCGGTATCCGTCCGCCAGCACCTGCTTCACGGCATTCTCGATGTCGTCGGCCTCCTCCGTCAGATCGAAGGAATAGCGGAGCATCATGGCCGCCGAGAGGATCGTCGCAATGGGGTTCGCCAGGTTCTGTCCTGCGATGTCCGGCGCCGAGCCGTGACTCGGCTCGTAGAGTCCCAGCTTCGTCTTCCCCAGGCTGGCCGAGGAAAGCATGCCGATCGAACCCGTCACCTCGCTGGCCTCATCAGAGAGAATGTCTCCGAACATATTTTCCGTCAGAATCACGTCAAACTGTCCCGGCGCCCGGACCAGCTGCATGGCGCAGTTGTCCACCAGCATATGGGAGAGTTTCACGTCGGGATAGTCCTTCGCCACATCCTCTACGACAGCGCGCCACAGGCGGGAGGAATCAAGGACGTTGGCCTTGTCCACGCTGATGACTTCCTTTCTCCTCTTCTGCGCCACCTCAAAGGCCTTGATGGCGATACGGCGGATCTCATTCTCATTGTACACCAGAGTATCCGTGGCCTGCTTCACGCCGTCCACCTCCTCAGTGAACCGTTTGCCGAAATACAGCCCCCCTGTCAGCTCGCGCATAATCACCATATCGAAGCCGTCGCCGATGATATCGGGACGCACCGGGCAGCGATCCTTCAGCTCCGGATACAGATACGCCGGTCGCATATTGGCAAAAAGCTCCAGCCCCTTGCGCAGGGCCAGCAGCCCCGCCTCCGGCCGCTCCTGCGGCGGACGGTCATACCAGGCGGAATTGCCGACATTTCCGCCCACAGCGCCCAGCAGCACCGCATCAGAGGCCTTTGCCGCCGCCAGTGCCTCGTCTGTCAGGGGCACTCCATAGCGGTCGATGGAGCAGCCGCCCATCAGCAGCTCCGTATATTCAAACGTATGCCCGTACTTTTCGCCGACGGCGTCCAGTACCTTTCTCGTTTCTCCGACAATCTCGGGGCCGATCCCGTCCCCGGGAATCAGTGCAACATGACAAATCATATGGATCCTCCTCCCCATGCGGCGCGCCCCGGCCTCCTGCCGTCCGCCTGCCGCACATTTCGTCTATCATAGCCTATCCCGCTCTGTTTTTCAACTGTCTGCACGGTATTCATCGGTCAGGAGACAGCCTTATCGTCTCCTGACCGCCGCGCGAGCCGGGTGCGGCATCAGCCGCACCACTCCCTGCCCGGCTCTGCGCATATTAAACAGGACAAAGCCGCGAAAATCCACAGCCTTGTCCTTCGATGCCTTTCTATGCGGGTTTATCCGGTTCCCGGCCTCTGCGGCCGCGAACCCACGCCGTCACTCCTGGCCGGGCTTCTCCACCTGAATGATCGCTTCCTTCTGCATGGGAATCCGGCAGTTCTTGTTATTGCCGAACTCCACGATCACCACATCCTCGGTGACATCGATGATGGTTCCGTAAAAACCGCTGCTGGTCAGGACGCTGTCCCCGATCTCGATGCTGGCAACCAGGGCCGCTTTCTCTTTCTTCTGCTTGTTCTGCGGGCGGATCATGACGAAGTACATGAACGCTACAATGATCACAATGTAGACGACCCAGAAACCAACCCCGTAACCGCTGCTGTCTGCTGCTAACAATGCCATAATTAAATGTTCCTCCTGTGTTTCCGGCTGGCCGCCGGCATTTCGGACGCCTCAGACGGTGGCTTCCACCGGCTCCACGCCCAGGCCCGCCAGTTTGCTTCTCTTGTACTGCGCATAGCAGCCCTCCTCGATCGCCTGGCGAATCTCCGTCATCATTGTATTATAAAAATATAGATTATGCAAGACACAAAAACGCATTCCCAGCATCTCACCGGCCTTCAGCAGGTGCCGGATATAGGCCCGGCTGTAGCCGCCGCGGCACGCGGGACAGCCGCAGCCCTCCTCGATCGGCGCGCCGTCGGTTTCGAAGCGGGCGTTAAAGAGGTTCAGCTTCCCGTGGTTCGTGTAAACATGCCCGTGCCGCCCGTTGCGGCTGGGATAGACGCAGTCGAAGAAATCCACGCCCCGATCCACGGCCTCCAGGATGTTGGCCGGTGTGCCGACCCCCATCAGATAAATCGGTTTATTCTCCGGCAGATGCGGCACCGTGACATCCAGAATCCGGTACATCTCCGCGTGGCTCTCCCCCACGGCCAGACCGCCCAGCGCGTAACCGTCCAGATCCATGGCCGCGATCTGCTCCGCCTGAGCAATACGGATATCCTCGAAGGTGCCACCCTGATTGATGCCAAAAAGCATCTGCTGAGGGTTCAGGGTATCCGGCAGGGCATTAAGCCGTTCCATCTCCGCTTTGCAGCGCGCCAGCCACCGCGTGGTCCGCGCCACACTGTCTTCCATATAGTCCCGCGTTGCCGGATGCGGTGCGCACTCGTCAAAAGCCATGGCGATCGTCGAGCCCAGATTGGACTGAATCTGCATGCTCTCCTCCGGCCCCATGAAGATCTTCCGCCCGTCTACATGAGAGTGAAACCAGACGCCCTCCTCGCGGATCTTCCGCAATCCGGCCAGTGAAAAGACCTGAAAGCCGCCGGAATCCGTCAGGATCGGCCGGTCCCAGCGCATAAATGCGTGAAGGCCTCCCATCTGACGCACCACCTGATCGCCGGGGCGAACATGGAGATGGTAGGTGTTGGAAAGCTCCACCTGTGTGCCGATCTCCCGGAGGTCGTCGGCGGAAACGGCGCCCTTGATCGCCCCCACCGTCCCAACATTCATGAACACGGGAGTTTCAATGACGCCGTGGACCGTCTCAAGCCGCCCCCGCCGGGCCCGATGATCCTTTTTGATCAGTGTATACATAAATCTATTCGTTCTCCTCTTTTTCTGCCTGCACCAGCACCTTCTCCACCCGGCGGCCGTCCATACTCAGGACCGTCACCCGCAGACCATGCCAGTGGAAGCTCTCGCCGCTCTTCGGGTACGCGCCGCCGAAGGACTCCAGCGTCCAGCCGCCCACCGTGTCGCTTTCCGCCTCGAGCTCCTCCTCACGGATATCGAAGAGCTCCAGAAAATCTCCCATCATCATAGCGCCGTCCAGCTCGTAGATGCCTCCGGCGTGCTCGGTCACCTCCGGTTCCACGGTGTCCGTCTCATCCCAGATGTCCCCGACGATCTGTTCCAGCAGATCCTCCATCGAAAGCACACCCACCGTGCCTCCGTACTCGCCGGTGACGATGGCCAGATGCTGCTTGGCACGGCGCAGCTGATTCATCACCTCCGGCAGCTTCATGGTCTTATACACATAGCAGGGCGGCATCAGCAGTGAACGGATGTCCACGGAACCGCCCTCTGTCAGGGCTTTCAGAAAATGATTCAGATACAAAACGCCGATAACGTTATCAATATTGTCCTCGTAGACAGGCAGCCGCGAATACGGCGAATCCTCTACCACGGCCAGGATATCCTCCCAGTCATCCTCAATATCAATAGCCAGGACATCCACCCGCGCCGTCATGACCTCCTGCGCAGAGATATCGGCGAACCCGATGGCCGCCTGCACCAGCTCCGTCTGATCCTCGTCGAGGACTGCCTCATCCTCCGCCGTCTCGATGATGGACTGAAGCTCCTCCACCGCCTCATCGGCGTCGCCCTCCTCATCGCCCTTCATGCCGCGTGTCAGCCAGGCGATCAGATGCACGACCACCCAGATCAGCGGACTCAGGACGATCATCAGACCATGAAGCAGGGAAGCACTGCGTACCGCCATCCCATTGGCGTTCTTCTTGACGGTGATCTTGGGAATGGTTTCCCCGAAGATGATCACCAGCACCGTCAGCACCAGCGTAGCGACCCAGGCATACGCATCGCTGCCGGTGACCAGAATCACGAACACCGAACCCAGAGAAGACGAAGCAATGTTCACCAGATTGTTGCCAATCAAAATGGCGCTGAGCGCATCGTCATACCGGTCCAGGATACGCAGAGCCAGTCCCGCTTTCCGGGAACCATCCTCCGCCTCATTCTCCAGACGAAGCCGGTTACAGGCAGAGTAGGATATTTCTGAAGCGGAAAAGAACGCCGAGCCGCAGAGGCACAGCAGAATCGCCAGCGCGATCAGATACACTGTCATGCCTCCTCACCCCCTTCCGCGCCGGCCGGAAGCCGCCGCAGAGTGAGCTTGCGGATGCGGTTGTGATCCATTTCGGAGACCGTGATCTCCAGCTCGTGATAGGTAAACCGGTCTCCCACCGCCGGGATAGCCGGGAACTGCTCATAGGCCCATTCACCCATCAGCGTATTGATGAGGTCTTCATCCTCCTCCGGATCCTCGTAATCCACATGCTCGAAGGCATCACTCACCGACTCGTCCGCGTCTACCTGATAGGAGCCATCCTCCAGCTGAACGACCGTCTCATCAACGACGTCGTCCTCGTCCCAGATCTCTCCGACCAGCTCCTCGAGGATATCCTCCACCGTGACGATGCCGAGAGTTCCCCCGTAATTGTCGGTGACGACCGCCATATTCAGTTTTTCCTTAGACATGGTCGGAAGAAGATCATCGATATTCGCACTCTGATGGACGAACAGCACCTCATCCAGCAGCGAGCGCAAGTCCAGCCCGTCGCCCTGACGCAGGTAAGCCTTGATAAATGTACGGATCTGCAGGACGCCGATGATGTGATCGATCGTCCCCTCATAGACAGGCAGCCGGCTGTGGTTCTGCTCTTTGACAAAGTCCAGGATCTCCCCGGTGGGCGTATCAATGTCGATGGCCGCCACATCCACCCGGGGCGTCAGCACACTCTCCACCGTCACGTCGCCGAACTGCAGCGCCGACGAGATCAGATCGCCCCGGGCATCGTCCAGTGTGCCTTCCTCGGTCATGTCCTCGATGATGTCGTAAAGCTCATCCTCCGTCACGGAAATCTGCGGGTCTCCTTTGGTCAGCTTCGCCGCCGCCTGGCCGATCCAGGTCAGCAGCGTGGAGAGCGGCGCCAGCACCTTCATCAGAAAACAGAGAGGCGCCGCGCAGGTCAGAAGAAGCCTCTCGCTGTACTTCTTGGCCACGCTCTTGGGAAGCATCTCCCCCGCGAAGAACACCACGATCGTGGTGAGAAGCGTACTGACCGACACCGCGCCCAGTCCCCAGATCCGGGTCACCTGCACGGTGACGATCGAGGCGGTGGCCAGGTGCACGACATTCGTGCAGATCAGCAGCGTACTGATCGCCCGGTCAAAATTCTCCAGCACATAGAGGGCACTCTCCGCATGCTTCTCGCCGCGCTCGGCGGCCATGCGGATCCTGACCCGGGAGGCCGCGGCCGCCGCGGTCTCCGCCACGGCAAAAAAGGCCGCGCAGAACAACAGAATAATCACGAGTAGCCATGATATTCGACTGCCATCATCCATTTTAGGACATCCATCTCCTTTATCTTCGGTTCCCATAGGGCACGGCACGCAGGCCGCCCGTAAACCAGGTTCTTCGTTTTTAAAAATGTTTAAAGTTAGGCATCATGTTACCACGAATCGGCCCTCCCTGTCAATGCACAGAAACTGACAAACCGGAGAAAATGTCTGAGATGCCACATTCTGTCACCGGTCTCGCGTCACGAAAAAATTCCGCCGACTCCGCCGCCGGACAGACAAAGCAAAGGCGCCCAGAAACCTGCGGAGGCGCCGGTTGATTCCGTGGAAAAAATCAGAGAGAGCAGCAGAAGGACGAGGAAATAAATCAACCCGGCCGCCAGTCCCCAGAGCAGGCGGCGGTTCCCCGCAGCCCGGGCGGCCAGGAGTCCGCCTGTGAAGGCAGAGAGAAACCAGATAACGCGGACAACGACAGGAATCACAGAGAATCCCACCCCCGCCAGTGTAAAGACGGCCGCCGCCGCAAGGAGGAGAAGGGTGCTCACCAGAGCTGCAAAGAAAAGAGCCCTCCCCAGGATACGAACCGGGGAGGGAAGAATCTGATGATCCACAGCAGGCCTCCGGACATATGCTGTGGTATTGTATGCAGCGGACCTCACATCCATTCACCTACAGGCAGGATTTCCGCCGGGTCAGCGTGAAGCTTCCTCCGGTTTCCGAACCAGAGCGTATATCTTTTTCACGGCCCGGTTAAAACCGCCGGATGCCTTATCATTTCCGAAAATCAGGATACATAAAACAGACAAAACGGTCGCTGCCAGATACGCCTTCAGGGCACTTTCCGCAAGCATCGGCAGATTTATGATCTTTCTATAGAAGACGATGTATAAGACGGCCTGTCCCAGATAAATCGTCAGGGAATTCTGCCCCAGATAAGAAAAGCAGGTCTTTTTTGACGGAAAAAGAGCCAGCAGCACGCCGCACATCAAAACCGCCAGCACGAAAATATACACAAAACCCAGATATCCGTAAAGCGGCGAACCGTCAAAATGATCCACGGTGATCGTCCGCAGCATCATCGCACGTAACGTTCCGGCGGAGACGATGCCACCGGATATAACCATCTCAACAGATACAACACCCACAAGCAGAGCCAGGATGGGCACCGCCTTCGGCAGCCGGCGAATTTTCCCGATCGTATCTTTCTGCGTATAATACCCGGCCAGAAAGAAGAACGCAAAGCTTACGACCCTGATGCACCATGTCTGCAGATCCGTTCCCATGATCAGGATATTCAACACAAAGGCAACGGGCAGAATATACCGGATCCTGACCAACCCCCCCAGGAAGCTGCGCCAGAGAAATAAAGCCAGCAGATACCACATGGAAAACTGCGGTTTCAGAAGACTGCTCAGGGTAATGGCTTCCCCGTAAAGCAGGAATCGTGTCAGAACGATCAGCAGCTGTCCGATGAAAAACAGAACCAGAATTTCGCCGGCCTTCTCCCGGCCTTTCTGTATGTTTTTGGAAAAATACCCCGAAATAAATACAAAAAGCGGCATATGAAAGGAACAGGCAAGAACCAGGAAACGGTCAATCCATACGTTTGCGCCAAATTGTTTTTTGACCGGCGCAAACAGATGGACAAGAACGACCAGAACAATCAGCAGTGCCTTTAAATTATCAAAAAGATAATCTCTTTCACTGATTTTGTCAGGATTGTTCATGATTTTCACTCCTCAAGCGCATGATAGAGCAGTTTTACCACCCGTTCCGTCGAATGCCCGTCAAAATCATCGAAGAAGCGCCGGGCAAACGCGGGAACCTTTTCTTCTGCGAAATCCTCCTTTACGATCGCACGCTGCAGCATCTCCTGCGTGAAGAAGAAATGTCCGGGAACAAACGTCTCAAAATCAAAATAGAAATCCCGGTCCTTCATATATTCTCTCAGATCGAACGTATAGAACATCATGGGAATATTTAACAGCGACGCTTCAAATACAAGCGACGAGTAATCAGTAATGATCAGGTCTGTGATAAACAGCAGATCATTCAATTCGGTCTGGTCCGACAGATCAAGGACCCTGTCCTGACAGGCCTCCGGGATCGGATGCCTCTCCGTGACAAAGGGATGATGCTTCACGATCAGGAAGTACTCTTCGCCGACCGCAGACATAAATTCATCAATCCGGAATTTATCCATCGGATAATGGGCGGTTTCCTTTACATGCCCGCGAAATGTCGGCGCAAACAAAACCACCTTTTTCCCGCGCAGCTGCGGATACTCTTTGTACAGCCTGCTGCGAACCTTCTCTTTATAGGCTGCGTCGAAGAAAACATCGGTCCGTGGAATTCCCGTCGGCACCACATTGTCTGTGGGAATGCCGAAGCCCTCCGAATGACAGATCTTCACATTTTGGGTGCTGACCGTCACATAGTCATAGTTTCTGTGATTTCTGGTCTTCTGCGGCGACCCCTTCGGCTTGCCCAGCCTTGTAAAGCTAAAGGTCTTAAACGCTCCGCAGGCATGCCACAGCTGCACGACCCTCGTCTCCGGCCGGATATCGAAGAAATGAATAAACGGAGTGAATTCATCCAGCACGACCACCTTGCTGGTCGCGCACAGGAAGGCAAAATGATCTATCTCCTTTTTCGTCATCTGCATGATATCCTTCGGGTCCAGATACATCTCGATCTCAAGATTCTGATCATCTTTGATCTTTTCATAAACAAAAGCGAAATTCCCGGACAGCTCCGTGCGGCGCAGGGAAATAAAAGAGATCCGGTTCGGTACGACCGGGTTTTTCTTCGCGATTCTGTTAAAGGAATGCTTCATATACTCGCATTTCAGCTTTCGATAATACGCCCTCGCTTTGACTGCAGAGATCTTATGACCGCTGAGCCCATACAGTCTGGCATTGATATGCGCAATAAATTTTCTCAGGCGGCTGGGGTTGGATTTCTTGACCTTATCCGCATACCCGATAAAGTTGAACGTCGCCAGCAGGGCATCGACGATCATCCATGGCAGCAGCAGCAAAGAGGCGGCAAAGACCAGCCATTTATAGATTTTTCCGGTCCACGTTTTCAGGCGGCTTCTCTCTGTCCGGCTTCTGTATCTGGCCAGCTTCTCCTGAAAGTCCGGCTGCGGAATGAAGCGGAGCAGATTTCCCTCCGGCTGACACAGATAGCAGAATTCATCCTGCTCGAGGATCCCCGGCTTCATGTCCACCGCAATCTTTTCCTCATAAAACTCCCCGTAAAGCAGATTAAAATGCATCGTGATGGCATTCGCGGAGCTTCTGGATTTCCAGAACAGATAATCCAGCAGGTACACATAATTGCTTTCAAATTCGATGACGCCCACATCTTCATTCCGGTTCAGCGTACCCAGTACCAGCGGAATCCTGCGGTCCTCGATCCCATTCGAAAAATGCATGATCAGCTTCGGTCTGGCCAGGCTGCTCAATATCTCGAACTCGCCCGTCACCATAAACCGGAACTTGTTGCCTTCAATATGGATCTCATCTATGCGAATATTATAATTCATTCTCTCTTTCTCCAAACAGTATTTTACCAGCCGATCGCCTTCCTCTTGGCGGCGATCAGCTCTTTCAAATCGCCTTCTCTGAATATACTGGATGTTCCGGCCACAAAGATATCGGCGCCCTGCGCGTATAATTTCGCGGCGTTCTCTACGGTAATATTTCCATCCACTTCGATATACACTTCCGGATGCCCGAGGTCATCCAGCAGTCTTCGCACACGTCCGACCTTTTCGATCGTGTGCGGCACGATCTTCTGCCCGGCGAACCCAGGATTCACATTCAGCACCAGCACGCCCGATATATAGTCAGACACCTCCTCCAGGACCTGAATCGGCGTTCCCGGATTAATGGCGATCATGGCTTTCACGCCTTTTTTCTGCAGATAGTCAAGGCACTTCTGAATGTGGCAGGTGCCCTCATAATGAAGCGATACCTGCTCTCCCGGCTGAAAATCAAACCATTTTAATTTCTCCTCTGCGCGGTCTACCATAAAATGGCAGTCGATCGTAATACTGGTCAGGCTGCGCAGGCGTTTTACAAAGTCCGGCCCATAGGCAAGGTTCGGCACAAACGTACCGTCCATGACATCCACATGCAGGTACTCGATCTTTTCCTCCTCGAAGCGGCGCACATAGTCCATGATCTGATCAAAACCGGCGCACATCACCGAGGCTGCGATTTTTCCTTTTCGTTCCATCCTGTCTTTCCTTATGCTGTCTATGCGTGTGGCTATATTTCAAACATGACCTTCAGCCGGAACCGGCTGCTGTCTCTGACGGTATTCATAGCTGTCTCATACTCTGATAACGGATAGGTCTGTGTGATCAGCGCCGCAAAGGCCTCCGGATCACGGGCCATCGAGCCCAACGCTTCCTCCCAGTCATTCACCTTCGTGCTGTAGCTGGAATTCCACGTCCCTTTCACGGTGATCTGCTGACGGAGAATCTTCCAGCAGACATTCTTCTTAAACGTCATGTCGCCTTCCGGATTCCCGACCAGAACCACCGTTCCGAACGTACCGCAGGCCTGAATGGCGTTTTCCGCGGTGGCCGCCTTCCCCACGCATTCGAAGACCACATCGGCTCCTTCCCCGTCCAGAAGCGCTTTTGTATCCTCCTCGACCCGCTCATCCTTTGTGTTGATCGTGTCAAAGCCCAGCTTCCGGGCAAATTCCAGCTTGTCCCGGCTCCGGCCACAGATCACGACTCTGGAGGCCCCCAGATTTTTCGCAAACGAGGCAATCAGGAAGGCGATCGTGCCGGAGCCAACGACCACCACCGTCTGCCCCGCCTCAAGCTGCGCAACTTTTATTGCGTGGAGGCTGACCGCCGAAGGCTCGCACAGCGCCGCGATCTTATAATCCAGCGCATCGTCAAACAGGATCAGGTTCCAGACCGGCACGACCAGGTATTCCGCATAAGCCCCATCGCAGCGGGAACCGAAATAATTGTAATTCTTACACTGCGCATAGGCTTCCTGCGCACACGGCGCGCACTGGCGGCACGGCAGCAGCGGGAAGACTGCGGCCCGCCGCCCCAGCAGCTTTTCATCCACATTCTCACCCAGCGCCACGATCTGTCCGGAAAATTCATGCCCCGGAATCGTCGGGAAATGATAGGTTCCGGTCGTGTAAATGCGCGGAATATCACTGGAACAGATGCCGCAGGCTTTGATCTTCAGCAGGACCTCTCCTTTTCCCGGGTTCTTTTTCTCTACATCCTCATAGCGCAGATCGCCGATGCCGTGAAGCACCAGCGCTTTCATCATCTCCTGATTCTCCAAGCTCTCCGTCTCCTCTATCTGTTTCGTATGATATTTTCTGCCATGACCAGATCGCTGTCCGTCGTGATCTTAAAATTAATGGAATCCCCCTCCACCATGTGCAGAGTCACGCCATTCAGCGTACAGATCTGCGAGGTTCCAGTAATTTCCGCCTTTTTTTCTTCCGGGATAGCCGCCTGCATATCCAGAAAAAGCTTCAGATTAAAGCTGTCCGGAGCCTGTCCGTGATAAACCATCTTGCGATCCGGAATCTCCGAGACCTCCTGGCCATTCAGAGAATGCAGAATCGTATCGCTGGCCGGAAGAGCCGCCACGACCGCTCCATGGGCCATCGCGCAGTCGATGCTGTCATTTAAAATCTTCTCCGTCACAAAAGGCCTGGCCGCATCGTGGATGACGATCACATCCTGCTCGCCGAGGGCATTCTCCCGGCAGATCGCATCCGTCACATTGCGGATGGAATCCAGCCGTTCTTTTCCGCCGTACGTCAGCCGGATCCGCGCCTGTTCAGCCGAAAAATGATCACTGACCAGACGCTGCATATATTCCATCCATTCGCCGTGTACGGCAATATAGATCGCATCAAAGCGGGGCACCTTCAGCATATTCTCAATCGTGTAGGCAATCACCGGTTTTCCGTCCAGCTCAATGAACTGCTTGGGTATCGACGCGGATTTCACTCTGCTCCCGACCCCGCCTGCTAATATCGCTCCGTATATCATGCCTCTCTCCATCACGTTCCTGTGTTTTATAAAAATGGTCTTGTTCATTATACCATTGCATCCCCAAAAGTAAAGCATTTTGAATTTGTAAAATGCTTGAACATACGGGCAAAATCATATATTATAAGGAAAAGGCTGCGGCTGATTATATTCTTTAAAAGAAGGAGTCATTCACAGATGCCCAAGTATCTTATCCGGGGAGGAAGATTGCCCTACCAGAAAGTACCTGTTGAAAATTATCTCGATGCAAATATGTTCGGCAATAATACCGGAAATTATATGTATCTCAACGCCATCCTCCGCACACTGATGACGGATGAGAACACCGAGTTTGTATGCACCAATTACAAACGCAATTTTTCGAAAAAAGAAATCGACCAGATCAATGCCGAGTACGACGGTTTTATCATCCCGCTGGCCGATGCTTTTCGGCCCGATTTCGTGGATGAAATGAAAGATTTAACAAACCTTGTAAATAAGCTTGAAATCCCCAGCTACATTATCGGCGCCGGGATCCGGGCCGTTTCCGAAGAGCAGTTTCTGGCCCGGCATTACGGTTTTGAAGACGAGACAACCGAGTTTATCAAGGCAGTTCTGAAAAAATCAGCCTGCGTCGGCGTCCGCGGGGAGTTTACAGCCGATTTTCTGAAATATCTCGGTTTTAAGGAGGGGGAGGACTACCGCGTGATCGGCTGCCCGTCGTTATACACATACGGAAATCGCCTCCACATCCGCGAGACAGACATTAGTCCTTCCTGTAAGGCAGCTTGCAATGGCTCTCTTACTGCAGGCATGGAAACCATCAAAATAATGAGTGAATACATGAAAGAATTTCATAATCTTACCTTTGTTGGACAACTGCGCCGTGAACTAAGAACATTGTACCTAGGCGTAAATTACAAAAATGATAAGACGCTCTGGGAATATTATCCCTGTACTATCCGCCATCCCCTCTATGCCAACGACAAGGTTCGGTTCTTTTATAATACAGATAAATGGGTTGATTTCTACAGAGGTATGGATTTTACCTTCGGGACGAGATTCCACGGCGTCGTTCCCTCTGTACTCGGCGGTGCCCCCTCTCTGTTAATCATAAAGGACATCCGAATGCGGGAGCTGGCCGACTTCCATCATCTGACACATATACCGGCTGCTAATTTGAATCATTATAAAAACATCTGGGATATCATAGAATCCCTGGATTTCCACAGTCCAGAAGCTGTCGCGCCGAAGAATTTTGAAAACTATATCGACTTCCTTCATCTGAACGGATTTAAGACCATTTACGATGAAAACCCGGAACGCAAGGATGCGCTTCTCGACCAGAGGATCGCCGAAGCAGATGTCACACCGGAGGTCACCTCCTGCGTACGTTGTTCACCGGAAGAATTGACGGAACGCTTCCGGACCTCCTATGAATTTGTTATGAAAGGTCAGGAACAGGCCAAATCAAAAGCCAATGAATCAAGTGCGAATTTAAAGAAAAGCAACGCCAGGGTCCGCCAGCTGGAAGGTGAAGTAAACCGGCAGAAAGACGAGGTAAACCGGCTGAAGAATGAAGTGAACCGGCTGGAAGGCGATGTCAGCCGACTTTCTTCCGAAATCAAAGGCAAGGACGCTCTGATGAACCGGCGTCTGGTCAGAACGGCCATCAAGATACAGCACAGGCTGGACCGGTAAAGCTCTTTCAGCCGATTTTCAAAGCGTCTCATACCCCTGTAAAAAAGCGTCGAACAGACGCTTTTTATAAGAGGGCATATATTCCTCACCTGAAAGGGTTCGCCATGAAATACTATGTCAAATATATCCTGCAGAAGCTCATCGTCCTCTGCCTCCTCCCCTTCCGTCTGCTTCCCATTAAGCAGAACCGGATTCTTTTCCTGAGCCTGGAGGGCGGTTCCACTTGGGAATATTCCTGCAATCCCCGCGCCTTCTGCGAATATCTCCTGGCCGAAGCGCCGGATGAATACGAGATCGTCTGGCTCTTTCGGGAGCCGGAGAAATACGCCTTCCTGCACGAGAAGGGAATTCGTACCGCCCGGCACTTTACGCCCCGGGGTCTTGCTTACGCCCTGACCTCCCGCATCGTCATCACCAACGGCGGCTACCTGACCTGGTTTCCCTTCCGCCGCGGACAGATCTGCGTCAACACGTGGCACGGCGGCGGCGCGTACAAGCGCCTGGAGAACGATATGACCGGCGCCAACCGCGCGACAAGGAAGCGCATGGAATACTCCGCCCGGCACACGGCCGCCTTTCTTTCCAGCTGCGAGGTCTTCAGCCGTCTGGTGATCCGCAAAGGCTTCCTCTATAAAGGAAAAATCCTGCCCATCGGCATGCCCCGCAACGACATCTTCTTTTCTCCCGCCTGCAGCGAGCGCGCCCGAAGCGTCCGCGAAGAGCTGGGGCTGCCGGCAGACTACCGTCTGGTTCTCTACGCCCCCACCTTCCGCCCGGCCGGGACAATAAAAGAAGCGCTTCCTGCGGAAACGCTTCTGGATTATCTGATAAAACAAACCGGCGAAGACTGGCGCCTGCTCTGCCGGGCCCACATCCAGGTCGAAAGCACCCCTGCTTCGTCAGGAAAAGACGACCGGATTCTGGATGTCACCGCCTATCCGGAGACACAGTCCCTCCTGTGCGCCGCCGACCTGCTCATCACCGACTATTCCTCCATCCTCTGGGATTACGCCCTGACCGACCGGCCGATCCTCCTGTTCACACCGGATCTGGAAGAATATACCGGAACACGGGGCTTCTATTATGACATCCAGGACTGGGGCTTCCCGCTCTGCCGGAACAAAGACGAACTCCTGACAGCTCTGGAGGAAACGCTCGCCGGAGCCCACCGCGATGCCTCTGCCCGCCATCAGGCCCTCCTGGGCTCGTACGAAACCGGCCACGCCTGCGAAGAACTGCTCCGCTATCTGCGTCAGGCATCCTCCTCCAGCATCCGCTCATAGATCGCCGATACCTCGTCGATGCCTCCGAAAGCCGTAACCCGGCCATGATCCAGAATCATGGCCTTATTGCACAGTCTCTGTACCTGTGCCAGACTGTGAGAGACAAAAAGCACCGTCACCCCGGAGTCAAACATCTTCATAATCTTCTTCTCACTCTTTCGGCGGAATTTACTGTCGCCGACCGAAAGCACCTCATCCAGGATCAGGATATCCGGTTCCACCACCGTAGCGATCGAAAATCCCAGACGGCTCTTCATCCCGGAGGAATAGTTCATCAGCGGCACATCAATGAATTTCTTCAGTCCGGAGAATTTGACGATCTCATCGTATTTACTGTCGATGAATTCCTTACTGTATCCCAGAACAGCACCATACAGATAAATATTCTCCCGCCCCGTATACTGCTTATCGAAACCGGCTCCCAGCTCCAGCAGCGGCGCGATCTTTCCATTACGGATCACTTTTCCTTCTGTCGGCTTGAAGACCCCGGCAATTACCTTCAGCAGAGTGCTCTTCCCGGCGCCGTTTAGTCCCAGGATTCCCAGACGTTCCCCCGGCTGCAGCGTAAAGTTCACATTCCGCAGCGCCCAGAACTCATCGTAAGAGACCTCCCGTTTAATAGATTTCAGAACATAATCCTTCAAGCTGTCGATTTTCTCTGTACTCAGATTGAATTTCATGCCGACATTGTCGACCTTCAGCGCGTATTTCTCCATCATCCGTCTCCTGCTAGATATGCAAAATAAACTTGTCCTGATTCCGCTGGAACACAATGGTGCCTATGATCAGCGAGGCCGCAGAAAAAACCAGCGCATAAATCATCCGGTCCCAGTCAAAGGGATCGCCGAATATGATATTGCGCACATTTGCGATGATGCTGTAAAGCGGATTGATCGTCAGCGCCCAGGAATAGCCGCTTTTTAACAGCCGGGAGGTATCGTAGAAGATGGCGCAGGTGTACATGATGATCATCAGCACGACATCCCACAGATATTCCATGTCCCGGAAGAACACCGCCACGGTGGCCAGGATCATCCCGACACCGTACGTCAGAACCAGAAGAACGGCCAACGGCAGGATCAGCTCAAACCAGCGAAGCGTAGGCGGACATCCCACAATCAGGCCCAGAATGACCAGAACCACCAGAGAAATCAGAAAAATAATATACGTATACAGCACACCGGACAGCGGATACAGGTATTTGGGAACATAAACCTTCTTAATCATACCGGAATTGGCACGTATTGATCGCAGCGAAGCCTTGGTCCCCTGAGAAAAATACGAGTACAGCAGACGCCCCGACAGGATGTACAGCGGCCAGGTCGGATCATCCTTGGCAAACAGGACACCGAAGACCACGGACAGCACCGCCGTCGTCATGATCGGCTCCAGCAGGGACCAGATGATGCCCAGATAGGAGCGGCGGTATTTCAGTTTGATGCCCTTCTTTACAAGCTCATAGAGAAGGTAACGGTAACGCCAGAAATTGTTGAAATATTTTCTCATTTTGCGTACTCCTTCGCACTTTTTCCTTTTACCTGTAAATCAGAGGAACCTGACTCAACCGTCCGGAAAAGCTGAAAACATAACTGAAAAAAAAGAATATTAAAACCCACTCGGTTAAAATAATTCTCATATACACTGTACACGGCCATAATCATCAGAACCGCCAGCATCCCTTTGTCATTCATCTGAATGGCTCGATGTGTCAAAAACACAAACATAACCAGCATAAGAATAAAAGCGATCACGCCACTATTAATCAACGTTCGCATATAAAAATTATCAAGGATATATGCAGTTGTTCCTTTCTGCTGAGCCACCAAAGACCCAATCAATTTAATTTTCTGACCGAAAAGAGTAATAGGGTACTTGAGCAAAAACTCATGTGCATAGCCCAGTCGCCCTGTAAACAATATTTTATCGACTTTCGTGCATAACACATTATCTTTCTGATAAAAATAAGAACCAAGGAAAGAGAAGAGTGCCATCAAAGGATACATACACAGGCAAGCGCCTCTCACCAGATTATTTTTAAGAAGATAAGTTCCCCACCTTTTCAGAATCCAAACCAAGAACATCAGTAACAATATAGAAAAGGTTGTTGCTTTACTATTTGGTCCCCACCAGGTAAATGCCGCAATAGCCCCCCACACTACGTAATCATATATCCTCAGATGCTCAAACCGGAGAAGCACCCACATAAATATAACACACAGAAGATACATTGCAAATGAATTCGGATGAGAAAACCCCAATGACAACCGCAATTTATCTCCACGATAAGATTCCACGGTAGAAATTTCCCCCGTAAGACTCAACAATATAATTCCACCTATAAAAGCCAAAAATGCCACAAGAGTAAATTTCAGGATGTTCGTCCACTTTGTCTCTCTGGCAGCAAACACAATCATAATACTCTGTAAGAAAAAATATTCCTGTTTTGACGTCACCCAATATATTTTCAAAAAAACTACTGTTAAAAGCGCAATAACAAGAACCTGCCAAACTGTATATTTACACAGAAAAACAACAATAAAAACTGCAACCAAAAAACAAATCCATAATACATAGCGCGTTCCTCGAGCATAATCGCTTTCATAGCGTAATGTGGTAAGCATCATTGTTCGACACACCAAATATCCAGCATACATCAAAAAGAACATCATCTGTGATACAAGCGGTGTCATCCTTGTTTCTATATAGAGAGGATTTATCCTCTCCAACCATTTCATTTGATTATTCCCTCCAAACTCCTGCAGCTTTCATTTATCTAAAATCTATTTTATTTATCAAATTCTGTCTTTCACTCTATTCATCCGGCAAGATCAATCGGATAATCGGATGCGTTGCTTTTCGGTTCTGCGGCGCCGGCAGGCGCATGTAGTCCTTTCCATAAAGGAATGTCAGATATCCCTCTGCATCTGCCGGAATCGGATACTCCTTCTCTCCCAGACGTCCCATGCGGCCATACTCCAGATAGTTCTCCGGAAACGCTCCCCGACGCAAATGTTCTCCCATCCCATCGTACAGATATCCTGTCTTTCTCTTGCGAAACCAGGTCATGACGCGTGTCTGAATCCGTTCCAGTCTTTTCATCGAGGAATGATTTTTATACCAGGTCATCCAACGGCAAAGTCTTCTCCACTTCCCATAAAAATGCATGTCCGTCCCCTCCCACTTATGGAAGACCAGAGAACGGGCGAACAGCGTTGTAAACACATGCAGCTTCTGCCCGGCACGGCTGGAAGCGGTCCTGTCATGAACAAAAATATCAACAAAGATTCCCTGATTCATCTTAGGAAACCGTTCGGAAAAGTGAGTCATAAATACCGTATCCTGTCGACGGATCTTAGGGAAAGGACTGTGATACCAGGGATCTGTCTGATTCGACTGGTAAAAGTATTTTCCGCTCAGCTCCTGTACCGCTACCGCATCAAATTTTTCAAAGTCCTCCCGCAGCATCATGACATCAATATCATCATCCCAGGGGATAATATCCTGATGCCGAACAGCCCCCAGCAGAGTGCCGCCTGCCAGGAAATAGCGAATGCCATGTTTTTTACAGATGCGATCAATCTCATCGAGGCATTCCAGCTGTACTTTTTGCAGTTCTTTCAGCTGACCGTTATACGTATTGTCAAAATAGAAAAAAGGTTCTGGCCGGTGTACCGTCTTCCATACCATATAGCTGCCGTCGTCCAGACTAATCTTGCTTTGAAATTCCATGCGTCCGGTGCAGCCGTCTGCCAGTTTGCGAAACACCTGGCAGAGAAAATCTCCGGCACAGATCAGATTTTCATTCTTCTGCCGAAGCGCAGCAAAATATTCCTCCCAGGAAGAAAATGGTTCAACCTCCTCAGACGATATTCCATACACACTTACAGATTCGTCGCCAGACAAATCCAAGAAAGATCCAGTATCAAAAGAAGAACCTCTTTCAACAGCAACACGCCATTGAGGGTATCTTCCATGTATACTTTCAGCGGCCTTTTTCAGCAATTCAATCAGACCCACATTCCGGCATCCAACGACAGATGTTTTCCTCAGATCAGCTGGAAGTACTTCATATTCCAACATCTCCAGCCAAAGTCCATCCAATTGCTCCATATCTTCCATCTCTTTCAAATCACTCAACTATTCTCCTAATCTTACCGGGCAGCCACATGATTTTCTTTCCTGCTCGATATGACCACGATTCTTTTATCATTTCTACTTGAGTCTGATACTTTTTCTTTTCCCTCTGCGTCTGTTCCAGTTCCCTTCGTACCTCCACCAATTCCTTTTTCATTTCCCTCAGCCTCTTTTTTTGTTTGACGTTTTTCCGACGAAGTTCCCTGTTTTCCGACGCGAGCTTCGCATTTTTTGTTTTTAACTCTTGTTTTCGCGCATTAGCTATCGTCTTCTGAGCATATATAGAATATGAAAGAAAAACGGCAAACTCCTCCGGGGTGTCCTCGTACAGGTGGCAAACACACTGTTCATTCCATGGACTATAGTACCCTTCTTCACGAGGGAAAATATGCATCTTTTTAAGACCATACTCCTGCAAAGCGCTTAATGCCTGCCGAAAGGAATCCAGAGACTGAAAATGTTCAAACATATATATCATAATGGTCAGCGCCTGATTCGCAAAGGCACGTTCTCCAAACCCATCATACTTTTCAAGATTTTCTGCCGCCGCAACCCAAGTATGAATCGGCGCCAGCGGAGCCTTATCCTGCGAACACATCAGACCGCTATCTTGATTCACTCGGTAATTAATCAATCTTTCATTCAATACCGTAATCCGGTCAGCCAGACCGATTGCATTCACAGTAAAATAAACATCATTTCCATTTCGAATGTTCTGAAAATCCAAATCTATTTTTTCTATATATTCTCTTTTAAACAGCTTATTCCAGGCTGCTACATTCGTAAAGTCAAGATAATGATCCGGATTGGTATAACGATTAAAGGGGTCTTCCTCCGGTACATTTTTCATCAGAAGATATGCCGGCCAGGGGTATATCTTCCCTGTTGATTCAAAAAAACGATTCCCGCCACACACGCACACATCTGCATCGACGCTTTTCGCCTTGTCATAAAGCTTCTCCAGCGCGTCCAATTCAAAAAAATCATCACAGTCCCAGAATGCCAGATACTCCCCCACTGCATGAGACTTTCCAAGATTTCTCGCCACTCCGGCATACAGATTCTGCTGCCTGAAGAGATGTATTCTCGCGTCTTTTTCCTGATATCTTTTAAGTATCTCATAAGAAGAGTCTGTTGAGCCGTCATCCACACACAGGATCTCAATCTCCTTTAACGTCTGACCGCATATACTGTCCAGACACTCCTCCAGATGCTTTTCTCCGTTATAAACAGGGACAATCACTGATACTTTAACCATAGAGCTTCCCCTTTTACTCTTTCTCGCTTCACTCGCTTTCCCGCAGCCACCGAATCAGCCTCCGGTAAGACTCTGTCAGCCCCACTTCCGGCTGCCAGCCCAGAGAACGCATCCGGGAAGAATCCAGCCACAGCTTCACGGGAGGCGCGTAGCCCAGAGCTGCCGCGTCCTCCGGGATATCGATGACAACCCGAATCCGATCCTCCGCGATCTCATGCGCTACCAGTTCCGCCATCGCCCGAATCGTAGTATGACTCTCCTCATTGGAAATATTGTAGGCCGTTCCACTTTCTCCTGTCGTCAACAGTAAAAGAATAGCGCGCACCGCATCCATCGTATACACGTAGTTTCCCTCCGACGCGCCGTCGGTATGCAGAACAATATCTGTCCCACGCAAAACGCTGCGGGCAAACTGTGCAAAGACACGATTCTCACCCGGCAGGATTCCTGCATCGAAGGTTTGCACCAGCCGGGCGATTTTCACATTCAGGCCATACTGGGCGGCATACGCCGTGCAGAGACACTCACACATCCGTTTTCCTTCCGGATAGCAGCTGCGCACCGCACCGGGGTCAACATAACCCAGGTCTTTCTCTGCCGTTTTCCCCTGTACGAATGGCTGTCCATAGACTTCCATCGAAGAAAGATAGACACAGGAGCGAACCTCTTTCTCCGCAGCCAGCTGCATCACAGTTTCCGTCCCATGAATTGCAGTGCGAATTGTGCCTACCGGATCCTCCACCATCAGGCGTGAAGTGGTCACCGCCGCCGCATGAACTACATAGTCTATCTTTTCCTCTATTTCAAGCTCATCCGTCGCCAGGTCTGCCGTGACATACTCCAGCGCCGACTCTGTCTCTCCAAATATTCCCCGAGCCTTTTCCACATTTCGAACAACCGCCAGTACACGCAGATTCAAGTGGTGTACCCGGTTACTGGTCAGCAGCGCCCGCACCAGAGGAGAGCCGACCAGGCCGGTGGCTCCCGTGATCAAGAATGTGCTGTCCTGAAACTCTTCAACGGGCAGACTGCTTTCCGCCAATTCCCGCAAGTCCTCCGTCAGTACGCTCTCCATCACTCTTACCACTCCATCCCATAAATCTGAGCCTCTTCCCGCGCATCCAGCAACGCGCGCATCGTGTAGAAATCATCCGGCGTCGTAATTTTTATATTTTCCTGCGGCCCATCAATCAGGTACAGTTTCTTTCCATAATACTGCATCATCGAGCAGGAGTCAATGAAATCCTTCTTGCCCTCCGCCAATGCTCTTCGATGTGCATACAAAATCTCATCCAGATAAAAACTCTGCGGCGCACGCGCCAGCCGCGTATCCTCCCGCCGGGGCACGCTTTCAATCAGATTGTCTTCCCCCACTACCAGTACCGTTTCCTTTACAGTAACGCTGGTGATGGCTGAGCCATAAGTGCGCACCGAAGCAATATTATCGGCAATGGTCTGCCCCGTGATAAGCGGCCGCACGCCATCATGAATCAGAACGATGGACTTCTCCCCGTCCGCAATCTCCTCCGCCGCAACCAATCCGTTATAAATAGAGCCCTGTCCGTTCACACCGCCCGGCACGACACGCCGCACCTTCGTGATATTATACTTGTGCAGCAGATCCCAGAGATACGGAATTCAGCTTTCCAGACAGGCTACCACGATAGCGTCAATCTCTTCCTGGTATTCGAACACTTCCAGCGTATGAATGATGATCGGCTTCCCATATACATTGATAAACTGCTTGGGCTTCACACGGCTGTTCATGCGCTTTCCCACGCCGCCGGCAAAAATCACGCCTATGTTCATGCCTGGTTCTCCTTGAAAACGTGTTCTTCCTACAGCTCCACCCCGTTCTTCTTCAACAACTCCCGGGCGGTTTCCACAGAATCTATCCCCTCTTTGTTCTTCACCGGGGCGAATTCCCGTTCCCGCTCCACCTCGTAAGCGAGGCAGTTGTCCATCAAATGAACCATATCCAGAATCAGGGTCTCGATTTTATAGCCATTCGGTGTCTCCGGACTGTGGCAGATGCCATCCGGGTCTATATAGGGAATCTTCTTTTCCACCATATGGATCGGCAAATATGCGTCCGCGATCGCTTCCAGACGATCCAGACGGAACAGATAGTTCAGGATGACACCATAACTATACAGATATTTTCCGTCTTCCCCTTTTGCATAGTTCATCTCATGGGTCATCTCATAATATTCAATAATCGAAGGTTTTCCATCCTCCAGGCAAAGAGCTCCCACTCGTTCTTCCGGATCGGCTTTGCGCACCACTTTGGCGCCGCTGACACAGCCGTTCCGGATCACCGCCCCGATAAAGCAGGGATCCGCGATACGCTGAAGCACGTTATCAACGGCAAAGGCATTCAGCCATTCGATGCCCATCTTTTTTGCCCGCTCCAATAGTCCTGCGTGGGCGAAGGAACTGAACCAGTCGCCATTTCCATTGGGCGAAAGAGCCAGACGGTCAGGCTTCTCCATCAGAAGTTTGTGATTGAAGTCCACCGCGGGCGCCATTTCCTGTTTGAAGAAAAAGACATAATCCGGATTATAGCCGAAGAAATGATGCTCATTGAGGAACAGCACGGTCTCATTATGATTCCGGTCACTGGTCATGATAAAGAAAGGAATCCAGTCTCCGGCCTGGCGCACCACGTCCAGCGTATTCTTAAAGAGGAGTTCAAAGATATACAGCTCATGTGTCTCTCCGATATTGTAGACTCCTTTCGGCCCCTGACACCCCAGCCGGGTTCCCTGACCGCCTGCCAGCAGCAGAGCGCCGACCTTCCCTGCTCGGATCGCCGCCAGCCCTTCCTGCGTGTATTCTGAGGCATGCTCCCGAATCTCTTCTATGCTCAGCGCACCAATCGGAGCAATCTCGCCCCGCTTCTGCCTCTCCTCCGGGTGTTCCAGCAGGTCCAGCAGATGCCAGTCCAGCTTCGCCAATTGGTAGTCCATGGACTTTCTGGCCTGGTCATCCAGTACATTATAATATTCCAGCAGATGTGTCTGTCCGTATTTTTCCAACATCTCCATGGTGCTCTCTTTCATCCTCTTATCTCCTTACTCCCCCATATCAGCGCACCCTTCTTCCCTGGTTTCCGGCACGCAGTACATTTCTGTTATTTTATCAAATTCCCCGACGAATGGCAAGACAGAGGCACAAATCCGTGCAACAGCTTCTCACAAAAAACCATTATGTAAATACTGCACATACCCAAAAATGATTGAACGAATAAAACCGCCGCACAGAAATCCGACATTGTCCCTGCGCAGTGGTTTGTATCAAATGAAATTCTGCTGCCGCTTTGCGGCTTCATTTTGCGCGTATATTCTTTATACTTTACCCACGTCATTTTCTTTTAACAGAATGGTAAACCCGCCGGGGCAGGTTTGCGATTCTGTTGATCAGCTTTTGATTCAGCCTGTCAATCTCTGCATTGGCCACAGAAACATCATTTTCCAGATTTCTTACCCGCCGCGTTAATCTCTTTTTCTGCGTGGTCAGTTTTTTAACGCTCTTTGTCAGATCGTGATTCTCTTTTTCCACAACCCGATACTCGATCAGCCACTGATCCATAGACTTCTTCATGACGTCGTGCCGCCACTGCCGAACGTCTTCCTCTGTGTAAGAGGTTCGGGTAAGCTCTTCCACTGTCTTCGTACTTGCGGAAGAGTCACGAACGAAGTCTTCGACGGTGCGAATCAGAGCTTCCCTTGTGCTCACATAGCAGTCCTTATTACGAGGCGGGTTCATGAAATCATAGTCATATTCGTCTCTCATGAATTCTGACACCGTGCAGTGATGAAGAAAATCATAATAAGGAGAAAAACGGATATCATCTGTCATTGCCTTAATCACGAATACAGGAACTCCCATGGCAAGACAGGGAAGAGAACAATGAAGCCTCTTGGTGATGACACAGCGGGCATTCTGATAAACCGTGAGTAATTCTTCAACGATTTTCTGCCTCTCATCCCACGGCAGATCACAATCCCGGGGACGATTATGTGTGATAATCCTTACTTCTATGCCCTTCTCTTCCAGCAGAGATTTCAGTTTCTTTGTCACTCTGTCCTCAAGATCAACAAGGCAGATATACTGGCCCTTATCTTCACGGGCAGGCATCTGCGGAAGCGTCAGCGTGATGCATCCGCTGAAATAAGAATCAATGCCAAGCTCCTGAAACTTTTCTGCCGTAAAATGATCCCGGCAGCCGATGGGCTGATAAGCCCTGAGATAATCGCCGCCTAAACCCGTCAGGAATTCGAATTTAATCGGGGAGCCGGGCTGTCTGGCCAGCTGATGATCTGCGTAATGAATCCCGACAAAGCAGGGATTGATGTATTTCGAGGGCGGCCAGTTCCATTTTGCCCACATATACCAGGCATTCATGATTACAGAGACCGGTTCCTCCTCATCAGGCATAAATTCGTCGATATGTTCCCGGTCGATAAAATAATCAATGGTCGGCAGAAAACGGGCTGTTGCGTAAGCCTGTATATCATCTCCTATATTTACGTTGCTTTTATTCAACAATAGTCCATATTTCATAAACAATCTCCAGCATATACATTTTATTTTTTCAGCTTATTCTTCAGCCTTTTCATCTCATCATAATTCTTTCTCATATATCTCAGTTCAACCAGCATCCTCTGTTCCAGCATCTGGTTTTTCTCAGGAATTGTCCGCAGAAACAGAGATTTCCGGAATTTTTCCCACTCTTCAAAATACTCCTGTTCCGTCAACAGGGACAGTTGTTTACGATTCCTTCCGGAGCCTTTTTCTGTTTTTTGTAAATCACGGATTTCTTCGCGATCTGCCCGGTTCACATGATACCAGGTCTTTGCTGCCGAAAGCATTTTCTTATAACGCCACTTTTCAACCTTCTTCTCCGGAACATGGAATTTCAACAGTTCTTCCGGATGATCTCTGTTCATCGTATCAGCGATAAACTCCTCCACTTTTCGGGTCAGCGACCTTCTTGTCTCAAGATGATTCGTTTTATTGTCCGGAGGATTTAAAACATCAAAGTCATATTCTCCCGAAATGTACTGCTCGGGTTTGCAGCACCGAAGCCAGTCGTAATAAGGGTCAAACCGGATCGATTCCAGTGTGTGGATCACAAGAAGGACCGGAACGCCCATGGCAAGGCACGGCAGCGCACAGTGCAGACGCCGCGTCAGGACACATTTGGCATTCTGGTATACCGTCAGGGTGTCCTCTACAATCTGAGAACGTTCGCTCCACTGTAATGTTTTGTAGGCTTTCTGATCAACATCATGAGTGATTACTTTTATATCTATGTCCGTTCCTTCCAGCCGTGCCCGAACATACTTCTCAACCTTTGCCGAGACATCGACCAGACAAATGTATTCGCGTTCATGCGGTACCTTTTTCTGTTTTGGCAGCGTCAGTGTAATACACCCGGAAAATTCCGCCTCAATCCCCTTGTCCTTCAGCGATTGCAGCGTATACTCGTCACGGCACCCCACCGGTCCGTAGGCCTCAAGGTATTTTCCTCCGATACCCGTCAGGAAATCATATCCCACCGGGCAGCCGGCCTGTTTGGCCGCGGCCTGATCTGAATAGTGCCAGCCGACGAAAAGAGGATAGATATCTTTTGACGGGGGCCAGGCCCACTTGTAGCGCATCCACCAGGCTGCCATCACCGTGGCGACCGGTTCGCCCTTATCACTTTTAAAGCTGTGTATCCACTCTCTGTCAACAAGATAATCCACCTGCGGCAAAAATCTTTCGATCGCATAGGATTGAATATCATCTCCCAGATTCGACGTCGGCTTGTGAATTAATAACCCATATTTCATAAAGATATAATCCTCTTACACTTCCATCCTGTTATTTCCGACTCTCAAACAGTTCGTTGCGTGTTCGAACAAACACGCAGCTGTTCACACGTACTGAAGCGTATACATTCATCGGCGCTTTAAATATGAGTTATCATAGCACAACTCTCAGTTTTTTTACAGCTTTATTTTCATTCCTCCCAGGTTCGCTCGCTGACGATATACCGCGGCCGGGCCTTCACCTCCAGATAAATCTTCCCGATATACTCCCCCAGCACACCGAGACAGACCAGCTGAACGCCGCCCATGAAGCAGACCAGGCAGACGGTGCTGGCCCATCCGGTGACCGCATGTCCGGTCAGCTGAGAGACCACAGCCCACAGAACCCCCAGGAAGCTCAGCACGGACACGCCGAGTCCCAGACCGGTGATAAGTCTGATCGGCCGGATGCTCAGGCTTGTAATGCCATCCACGGCCAGTCCCAGCATTTTGCTCAGCGGATAATGACTCTCGCCGGCCAGGCGCTCATGGCGTTCATAGTATACGCAGCTGCTCGGGAACCCCACCAGGGGCACCATACCGCGCAGGAAGAGATTGACCTCTTTAAAACCGGCAAATTCCCGCAGCACACGTCCGGAGATCAGACGATAATCCGCGTGGTTATAAACCGCCTCCACCCCCATGTTGTTCAGTAATTTATAGAAGGCTTCCGCCGTAAAACGTTTGAAAAATGTATCCGTGTCGCGGCTGCTGCGCACGCCGTACACCACTTCGCTCCCATTCTGCCAGGCATCAACCATGGCCTCCACTGCGTGAATATCATCCTGCCCGTCACAATCCAGAGAGATCGTGATATCTGCCATCTCACGTACCTCCATCAGGCCGGTCAACAGCGCGTTCTGGTGCCCGCGGTTGCGGCTCAGGCTGAGGCCGATAAAATGAGACTCATTCCTCGCCAGTTCCTGAATAATCCCCCAGGTACCGTCCCGACTCCCGTCATTGACGAACAGGATGCGGCTGTCCCCGGAAATTTTCCCCTTTGCGATCAGGTCTTCCAGCTCCTCCAGAAACATCCGCGCCGTGAGAGGAAGCACTTTTTCCTCGTTGTAGCAGGGAATAATCATAAATAATCTCGCATGCATCAGCGGTTTCCTCCTCATTTTGCCTTAAATACGCTTAAATCGTTTCATTTCTTTATATTGTCAAGCCGATCACAGGCATCAGCCACCCTGTCATCGTATGGACACTATGGCAAATTTTACCGGACAAACCGCCAAGGACTTCCGAATGTTTTTCCGGAGATTTTCCAAAGATTTTCCAAAGATTTTTTATTATCTGCACACAAAGAAGGGCAGGAACAACCCGCAAAGGCCGTCCCTGCCCCAAAATAATTCCCGGTTTATTTTCCGAACGCGATCAGCGCTTCGAGTTTCTCCAGCGCCTTACCGCTGTCAATCGAGACAGCAGCTTTCTGAATGCCCTCATCGATGCTCTTCGCGCGGTCGGTGACGTACAGACCGGCCCCGGCGTTGAGAAGGACGATATCCCGCTTCGGCCCCTGCTCGCTGCCGTCGAGGATGGAGCGGGTGATGGCAGCATTTTCCGCAGCGGTGCCGCCGAGCAGCTCCTTCTCGTCGCAGCGCTTGAAGCCGAACTGTTCCGGTGTGATCTTATACGTGATAATCTCGCCGTCCCGCAGCTCGGAGACCGTGGTCGGGCAGGCGGTGGAAAGCTCATCCATGTTGGTGTCGGAGCTCATGACCATGGAACCCGTCAATCCCACTTCGCGCATGGCGCGGCACATCGTCCCGGTCAGTGAAGGGCTGTAAATACCCACCAGCTGATAAGGAGCCCCGGAGGGATTGGAGAGCGGTCCAAGAATATTGTAGACGG
The DNA here is from genome assembly GCA_021202465.1 of Lachnospiraceae bacterium. Lineage (GTDB taxonomy): Bacteria > Bacillota > Clostridia > Lachnospirales > Lachnospiraceae > UBA3305. Next base: position 102,714 of record JAJQCZ010000033.1, read on the forward strand.
TACGGATGCCCATCTCCGTCCGCGCCTTGCCGACAAAACGCATGGCCGGATTAAAGGTCTGGGCAAACATGAAGCCGATGCCGATCTCCTCGATGGCCCGTTCTACCTCCTTCGGATCCGCGGTGATGTTGACGCCCAGCGCCTCCAGCACATCCCCGGCGCCGCTGCGGCTGGAGAGAGCCCGGTTGCCGTGCTTTGCTACCGCCTGACCGGCTCCGGCGAGAACAAAAGCCGCCGTCGTGGAAATGTTAAAGGAGTTGCTGCCGTCGCCGCCGGTGCCCACGATATCAATATAATCGTCCACCTGCGGATGAATATGTACGGCCTTTTCCATCAGAGCCATGGCCAGGCCTGCGATCTCCGCCGGGGTCTCGCCCTTCATACGGAGCGCCGTCAGAAAGCAGCCGATCTGCGACTGGGTTGCCTCGCCGGAGAGCAGAATGTCGTTGGCCCGCTTGGCCTCCTCCCGGGTCAGATCCTGGCCCGATGTCAGTTTCTTCAATATGTCTTTCATGGTTATACCTCCAAATTCTATGTGCCGGTTCCCCCGCCGCCGGTTGATTACATTTTACTTCCAGGCCGCCATATCCGCCTTGAATCCGCGGACATATTCCGCCGCCGTCTCCGGCCGGAAATCATTCTTCTCCAAAAGCTGGATGAAATAGCTGCCCACGATGGCGCCGTCGATGCTCTCCCGCAGGGGCTCGATGTCCGCCGCCGTGCGGATGCCGAAGCCCATCATCACCGGAATCTTCGACTGTGCCCGAACACTTTCCAGATAGTTTTTGATATTTTTATGAAAATTGCCGCCCTGGCCGGTAACGCCCATAGCTGACACGCAGTAGACATAGCCCCGCGCCTGCCCGAGAATCTTCGGAATCCGCTCCCCGGACACTGGTGATACCAGCTGCAGCAGAATCGTCTCCTCGCGGCCCGCCAGGGCCTCCTGCAGCTCTCCCTGCTCCTCCAGCGGCAGATCCGGCACAATGAGACCGTCCACGCCCGCCGCCGCACATTTATCAGCAAAAGCCTGCACACCGTAATGAAGGATGGTGTTGTAATACATCATAAACACGATGGGAACCTCACAGCCGCCCGCCCGCAGTTCTTCCATGAGGACGAACACCTTCCGCAGCGTCGTTCCGTTTTGAATGGACTGGAAGGACGCGTTCTGAATCACCGGACCGTCGGCAATCGGGTCGGAGAAGGGGATGCCCAGCTCAATGACATCGATGCCCGCCGCCTCCTGCGCGCGGATCAGTTCCCCGGTGCGCGTCAGGTCCGGCAGACCGGCGGTGACATAGGTGATCAGCGCCTTCTCCCCCCGCGCGGTCAGCTCCTGCATTTTCTCTTCGATTCGATTCATAGCGCCCCTCCTAATTCAGATAGCCCTTGCCGGCAAAATAATCCACAATGGTGTTCACGTCCTTGTCGCCGCGCCCCGACAGGCACAGGACAATCGACTGCTCCGGCGTCATGGTCTGTGCCTTCTTAAAGGCGTAAGCCAGCGCGTGGGCACTCTCGATGGCCGGAATGATACCCTCCAGCTTACACAGCTCCGCCAGGGCGTCCATGGCCTCGCTGTCCGTGATGGAAACATACTGCGCGCGGCCGGTCTTCTTCAGATACGCGTGTTCCGGACCGACGCCCGGATAATCCAGCCCGGCGGAAATCGAATGCGCCAGCTGCACATTTCCATCCTCGTCCTGAAGGAGGTAGGAGCGCATCCCATGCAGAACGCCTGCCTGCCCCTCCGCCATGGCGCTGGCGTGGCGGCCCGTCTCGATGCCCTCGCCGGCCGCTTCCACGCCGATAAGCTCCACGCCGGGCTCATCGATGAAGTCCGCGAAGGTGCCGATGGAGTTGGAGCCGCCGCCCACGCAGGCCATCACCACATCGGGGAGGCGTCCCTCCTTCTCATAGAACTGCCGCTTCGCCTCGCGGCTGATGCAGCTCTGGAATTCCTTCACCATTTTCGGGTAAGGGTAAGGTCCCACCGCGGAACCGATGATATAGAAGGTATCCTCGGCCGTCTTTGCCCAGGTGCGGATGGCCTCATTCGTAGCATCCTTCAGCGTATTGCTGCCGGAGACCACCGGCACCACCTTCGCCCCCAGAAGCTCCATACGGAACACGTTGAGCTTCTGCCGCTCGATATCCTCGGAGCCCATGTAGACGGTGCACTCCATACCGAAGAGCGCCGCCCCCGTCGCCGTCGCCACGCCGTGCTGCCCGGCGCCGGTCTCCGCGATGACCTTGGTCTTGCCCATGCGCTTCGCCAGAAGAATCTGCCCGATCACGTTATTGATCTTGTGAGCCCCCGTATGGTTCAAATCCTCCCGTTTCAGATAAATCTTCGTCCCGTATTTCTCACTGAGGCGCTCCGCCAGATACAGCGGCGTCTCCCGTCCCACGTATTCCTTCAGATAATAATTGTATTCCTCAAGGAATTTCGGGTCATGGATGGCCTCCTCATAGGCCGCATCCAGCTCCTCCAGCGTCTTCATCAGCGTCTCCGCCACATACTGACCCCCGAACTCCCCGTAATATGCCTTCTCGTTCATGTCAACCTCCTGTGCCATTGTTGAAAACCGTTTTCCAGTGCTGCGCCAGCGAGCAGGGATTCTCTGATTCCATGAACGCCCGTCCGATGAGGAAGCCGCTGACGCCGCAATCTCCCAGGTATGCCACATCCGCATCTCCCATGATGCCGCTCTCCGCGATCAGCACCTGCCCGGCCGGCACCATCGCCGCCAGCCGTTTTGTTGTTTCCAGGGAAATACTGAAGTCCTTCAGGTTGCGGTTATTCACTCCGAGAATCCGCGGCGAGAGTGCCAGCGCCCGCTCCATTTCCTCCTCATTGTGGACCTCCACCAGGGCGTCCAGCCCCAGAGAGCCCGCCAGCTCATAGAAGCGCCGCAGGTCGGCATCGTCAAGAATCGCCGCAATCAGCAGGATCGCATCGGCGCCGATCACCCGTGCCTCATAGATCTGATATTCATCCACGGTGAAATCCTTCCGCAGGATGGGAAGCGGCGAAATCGCGCGAATCTGCCGCAGATAGTCGGCGCTGCCAAGGAAATGATCCTCCTCCGTGAGACAGGAAATGGCGTCCACCGACTCATTATATTCCCCGATCCGGTCCGTCAGCTCCATCGTCTGGGGAATCTTCCCCAGGCTGGGAGAAGCCTTCTTGAACTCGCCGATGATGGAGAGCCCCGGCTTCGCCAGCGCCTCATAAAAGCTCACCGGCGTCCGCGTCTCCGCCAGCGCCCGCCGCCGCATCTCCTCCGGGGAGACCTGCCGCTTCGCCTCGATGAGACGTTTTTTCTTATCTTTTACTATATCGTCCAGAATCATGTCACATCACACCTCGTTATTGACAAAATTTTCCACCATCCGTTTGCCGTACTGCGTGTAAATGGATTCGGGATGGAACTGCAGCCCGACAACCGGATAGTCCCGGTGGCGCATGGCCATGATTTCGCCATCGTCCGCATACGCCAGGATTTCAAAACACTCCGGCAGCGTCTCCTTCTCCAGAGAGAGGGAGTGATAACGGGCCACTTTGATCGGGCTGGGAACGCCGGAAAAGATGCCCTCCCCCGCGTGCTCGATGACCGACTGCTTGCCGTGCAGCAGATGCGCCGCATGGATCACATGACCGCCGAGAGCCGCGCCGATGGTCTGATGTCCCAGGCAGACGCCCAGCATGGGGACCTTATCGTAGAACTCCCGCACCAGATCCAGGCAGATGCCGGCCTCGTTCGGGGTCTTTGGCCCGGGAGAGAGAACGATCTTCTCCGGCTGCAGCGCCTTTACATCCTCAACCGTCAGCTTGTCATTGCGCACCACCTGCACATCGTCGGTAAAGGTTCCAATATACTGATACAGATTGTAAGCAAACGAATCGTAATTATCGATGAGCAGAATCATAAGTTTTCCTCCTCCACCAGCGTCTTGGCCATCCCCATGACCTTGTTGCAGCATTCTTTATATTCATTCTCCGGCTGAGAGTCGGCTACGATCCCGGCTCCGGCCTGCAGATAGACGTTGCGCCCCTTCTTGATCATCGTCCGGATGGTAATGCAGAAATCCATATTTCCGTTGAAATCCAGATATCCGGTGGCGCCGCCGTAGAGGCCGCGGTGCAGATCCTCCAGCTCGTCGATGATCTCCATGGCCCGCACCTTGGGCGCGCCGCTGAGCGTCCCCGCCGGCAGGAAGGAAGCCACCAGATCCAGCGGATGCCGCTCCCCGTTCTTATGTCCCTCCACCAGAGAGACAATGTGCATGACATGGGAATATTTCTGCACGTCCATGAACTGCGTCACCTTCACCGTGCCGAACTCGGAGATGCGCCCCATGTCATTGCGGGCCAGATCCACGAGCATGACATGCTCCGCCCGCTCCTTCTCATCAGCCAGCAGGTCGTCCACCAGCCGCTGATCCTCGGCCTCGGTCTTGCCGCGGGGACGGGTTCCGGCAATCGGGCAGGTGTACACCCGGTTCTCCTGCTGCTTGACGATCATCTCCGGCGAGCTGCCGATGACCTCAAACTCACCGAAATTCAGATAGTACAGATAGGGCGAGGGATTCTTCTGCCGCAGCTCCTTATAAAGAGTGAAGCCATCATGATCCGTCTGAATGGTCCAGCGCTGGGAGAGCACCGTCTGGAAGACATCCCCCTCGCGGATATATTCCTTGATCCGCTCCACCTTGGCGCCGTACTCCTCCACATTGTCGGACTTCTTCACGATCTTTCCGTCATGCACGAACTCCTGCACCGGCTCGTTGTTCCGCGCCCGGACGATGCGCAGCAGCTCTTCGGCCCGGGCCAGCGCCCGCCGCTTCCCCTCGGCGTCGTCATCTTCCAGCACCACGGCCGTCAGCGTCTCCGCCACATAATCGGCCACCAGAAACTCCGTCATCAGCATCAGCTGGATGTTGCCGATACCAATCTCATCGGGATTTTTATCCGGAATATCCTCGGTATAGCGGACAAAATCGTACGCCAGGCAACCCACCAGACCGCCGGTGAAGGCCAGCTCTTCGTTGTCATTGCGGATATCGAAGGAATCATAATATTTCTTCAACTCCTCCAGCGGCTGCCCCGGACGCACCTCCTTGCTCCCGTCCTTCTTCCGGATTATCAGAGCATCCGCCTCCGAGGAGATCATTTCCTCCGGCTCTACGCCCATGAAGGTATAACGGTCATAATTCTTGTCGTAACTCTCCAGCAGGAACCCCTTGTGGCTCCCCGTCAGGTTCTCGTACATGGCCGTCGCCGACTCGCCGACGATACTTACGGTCTTCTTGTACACACGGTATACTCGCTTCATATGCCTCTCCTTTGCGACAAACTAGATTCTCCTGTCTCTCATCGAAGGTCGGGCGCCCCTCACAGGTCTCTCTGTGATACGCAAAAACGCCCCCGAAGATGCGGTCAAACATCTTCAGGGGCGAATATCTCGCGGTGCCACCCTGTCTTGATCTGAAATACTCCGGTGTTCCCGCACGGTAGTCAGCTTTTGACCTTTCCTCTGCGGCAGGTTCTTTGAAAAGAAAAAGCGGGTATTTCCCGGAATCGGAAAATACTCGCCACCAAATCTCAGATCATCTCTCGGATACGGAGGGAACCCCCTCGATATCCCACTTCTGTAACGTGAAGTCACGGCTCCGGCTACCTTCCTCACCGGGCATCTCCCAAACCCATTCCCTCAGGCGTCCCATACCGGCTCTCAGCGCCCCGGCTCTCTGTGATGCTTCTCTCCTGTGGTACTCTTTTTGTTCTTCGATTTTAACAGGTATTGTGTTGCTGTCAATTACCTTAGCACAAAAAGGCGTTGTCTGTCAAGACCCTAATGCACTAATTAGGGCTGTTTCACGAAGCTTTTTATGTGTTCATTCTTCGCTTACTATTTTAGG
>JAJQCZ010000062.1 GCA_021202465.1 Lachnospiraceae bacterium
GGTTGTCCTCAAAAATTAGCTTGTTTCAGAAAATCCCTAAGTCCAACCCTCAAATCGGGATTATAATTTCGTAACGTTGGTTGCCTGAGGTCCCTTGGCGCCCTCGACGATGTCAAACTCGACCTGTGCGCCCTCATCCAGGGACTTGAATCCTTCCATGTTCAGACCGGAGTAATGTACGAACACGTCATTGCCTTCGGCGTCAGAGATAAATCCGTATCCCTTCTGGTTGTTGAACCACTTTACTGTGCCTCTCATGTGATACCTCCAAATTATAGATCGATCGTCGCTGTCTCTCAGCGACAAAGTAAGAATACCACAAAGGGTATATAAAGTCAAACGAAATGTGAAAATTTCATGAAAATATAAAGAGAACAATTCGCCTATGAAAACACCGTCTGAAAATCATCGTAAAATCCGTGATCTGTGAAGCGGAAAAGCAGTAAAAAGAAGCCAGAAAGGGCTTTGGGAGATGGGGCTGCATGAAAAGGGATTGACAAAACCCGCCGGACTGTGTATGATGCTCTGTGATTTTTGGCATCGGGTATGGGGGAGAACCTTTGTGTTCAGGAACCCTCGTACCTGTTTTTGCGCTTACGTTGCGGAGGAAAGAATATGGAAGAAACAAGAGAAAACAAGATGGGAACCATGCCGGTCAACCGGCTTCTCATCAGCATGGCGGTCCCCATGATGATCTCCATGCTGGTGCAGGCGCTGTACAATGTGGTAGACAGTGCCTTTGTTGCGCGGGTCAGCGAGGATGCCCTGACGGCCGTGTCGGTGGCCTTCCCCGCGCAGAACCTGATGATCGCCGTGGCCAGCGGTACCGGCGTCGGCGTCAATGCCCTGCTCTCCCGGGCTCTGGGCGAGAAGAAGCAGGAAACCGCCGACAAGGTGGCGAACATCGCCCTTTTCCTGGCCGGGGCCAGCTATCTGGTTTTCCTGCTGGTGGGACTTCTGTTCGCCCGTCTGTTCGTGGCCTCGCAGACAAATATTGAGAACATCATCGACTACGGCGCCGCCTATGTGCGGATCGTGACCGTCGCCTCCTTCGGCCTCTTCGGCCAGGTATGCGGTGAACGGCTGCTTCAGGCGACCGGACGCAGCTTCTACAGCATGATTACGCAGGCAACCGGCGCCATCATCAACATCATCCTTGATCCGATCCTGATCTTCGGACTCTTCGGATTTCCCCGGCTGGAGGTGGCCGGTGCGGCGATCGCGACCGTGATCGGGCAGACCGTTGCCATGATTCTGGCGATGTTCTTCAACTTCCGTTTTAACAAAGACATCCACCTGGGGGTTCGGAAGATCATGCATCCGGAACTGCGGTATGTGCGCAACATTTACGCCATCGGCATCCCTTCGATCCTGATGATTTCCATCAGCTCCGTGATGACCTTCTGCATGAATAAGATCCTCATGGGCTTCTCATCCACGGCCACGGCCGTCTTCGGCGCCTATTACAAGATTCAGAGCTTCTTCTTCATGCCGGTCTTCGGTCTGAACAACGGTATGGTTCCCATCGTCGCCTACAATTACGGCGCCCGGAACCGCGAGCGCATTCTGAAGACCATCCGGCTGAGCATGACCTATGCCGTGCTGATCATGCTGATTGGTCTGGCGGTATTCCAGCTGATTCCGGATACGCTGCTGCTGCTCTTTGACGCCTCCGAAAATATGCTGGAGATCGGCGAGGTCGCCCTGCGCGTCATCTCGCTCAGCTATCTCTTCGCCGGCATCTGCGTGGTTTCGGGTTCCGTGTTCCAGGCTCTCGGCGACAGCATTTACAGCCTGATCATCTCGGTGGCCCGTCAGCTGGTGGTGCTGGTTCCGGCAGCGTATCTGCTGTCTCTGACCGGCCGCCTGGAGCTGGTGTGGTGGGCCTTCCCCATCGCCGAGCTGGCTTCACTGACTCTGAGCCTGATCTTCCTGCGCCGCGTCACGAAGAACCGGCTGCAGTTCTGAAACAGGATCCGGTAAGACTGCTTCTCTGACCCGCAGTGTGTTCCGCCCCGCAGGGGTGAGCACTCTGCGGGCTTTTTTTGCGCCCTGGAATACAGATGAAAAATGTATGAAAATAACAAGCAGGATACGGAAATGAAAAATACAACAAAAATATTAACGGCATGAAAAAATGTTGTGACAGTTCCCATAAAATCAGATAATCCCCGTAAAATACCTGCGAATATCGTCAAAATAGCCGCAAACAAATATAAATTACAGATTACAATAAAATGTAAAAAGTATCGGAAAAAGTAGGTTAACCGGTTGAAATTATATATAAAAAGTGCTAGATTAGGTGCCGAAAAAAGGATAAACAATCCTGCGACGGGCAGGAGCCGGGAGTAAAGAGATACCGGCAGAAAGAAAGAAAGAAGTATGGAAAGCTATCGTTTTCTGTTTGATTTAGCTGTGATTCTGCTGTGCACGAAGCTGTTCGGCATGGTCACTGAGTCCTTCCACCTCCCTCAGGTGGTAGGAGCGCTGCTGGCGGGCGTGATTCTGGGACCTGCCTGCCTGAACCTCATCTCATCGACGGAATTCCTGACGGAGACGGCAGAGGTCGGCGTCGTTGTACTGATGTTCTGTGCCGGTATGGAGACCGATGTCCAGGAGCTGAAGCGGAGCGGGAAATCCTCCTTCGTTATTGCGCTGCTGGGCGTGCTGGTACCGCTGCTGGGCGGTTATCTGGTGGCGTATGCCTTTAACCGGCCGGGAATAATCGAGTCTGATGCCACCGGCAGCGTCTTCCTGCAGAACCTCTTCATGGGTGTTATCCTGACGGCAACCTCTGTCAGCATCACCGTGGAGACCCTGAAGGAGATGGGAAAGCTCAAGACGCAGTCCGGCAATGCCATCCTTGGTGCGGCCATCATTGACGATATTCTGGGTATCATCGCCCTGACGATCGTCACCAGCATGGCCGATGCCTCAGTCAGCCTGGCGGTCGTGCTGCTGAAGATCGTTGGGTTCTTCATCTTCGTCGCGGTGGCCGGATACCTGTTTTACCGTTTCTACTCGCGGTGGAGCACCCAGGGAGAACATGGTCTGCACAGTCATGCTGTTGTGGCTTTCGTATTTTGCCTGATTCTTTCGTACATCGGCGAGGAATTTTTCGGAGTGGCGGACATCACCGGCGCGTTCTTCGCGGGCCTGATCATTTCCCAGACCCAGCAGACTGCCTTCCTGGCCTCCCGTTTTGATACACTGTCCTATCTGTATCTGAGCCCGATCTTCTTTGCCAGCATCGGCCTGAAGGTGGAGCTGCCGACGATGACGTCGGCGATCATCCTTTTCTCCGTAGTATTGACCGTGGTGGCGGCCCTGACCAAGTTTGCCGGCTGCGGCCTGGGCGCCAAATGCTGTGGCTATGTGAATAACCACTGTGTCCGCATTGGAATCGGCATGATCTCCCGCGGCGAGGTAGCACTGATCATCGCCAGCAAAGGTGAGAGCCTGGGACTGCTGGGGTCGGATTTCATGGGACCCATCGTCATCGCCGTGATCGTCACGACGATCATTACGCCGGTCCTGCTGAAGGTTGCCTACCAGGGCGGTACGACCGTGCCGCTGCCCGAGGGTACGGGCGTGGCGCAGCGCCACGAGCAGATCCACGATCTGCGGCGCGGCATCGGCTACGACAAGCGTATTCGTGAGCACCACGAGCAGGTGCAGGCGAACCGGAAGAGGAGATAGGAGGCGCTTTTCACCGGAAGAGATCTGCGGCGGCGGATGAAGCGGAAAATATGAATTGAAAAATAAAGTGCCTGTGCACAAAAAACTCCGGGAACTCATAGTCTATATCAGCATGAGATCCCGGAGTTTTTGGATCATGAAGAGAAAAATCAGGCGGCTCGCCGCGCTGACCGTACTGACAGCAGTTTTGGCTATGGGATGCGGGAAAACCTCAGAGGGAGATCTTGTTTCTGTTACTCTCAACGAGGTGGCACATTCTGTCTTCTATGCACCCCAGTATGCGGCCATTGAGCTGGGATATTTTGAGGAGGAGGGCATCGACCTTGAAGTGGTCAACGGCGCGGGGGCTGACAATGTGGCCACAGCGCTGATCGCCGGGGAGGCGGACATCGGCTTCATGGGGAGCGAGAGCTCCATCTATGTATATGCGGAGGGGCAGGAGGACTATTTTGTGAACTTTGCGCAGCTGACCCAGCGGGCCGGAAATTTCCTCGTGGCCCGGGAGGCCGATGAGGACTTCACCTGGTCAGATCTCATCGGAAAGACGGTTTTGGGCGGGAGAAAGGGCGGCATGCCGGAAATGGTCTTCGAATATATTCTGAAGAAAAACGGCATTGATCCGGAGACCGACCTGACCATCGACCAGAGCATCAGCTTTGGCCTGACCGCGGCGGCCTTCCCCGGCTCCGATGCCGACTATACTGTGGAGTTCGAACCTTATGCTACCAGCCTGGAGCAGGAGGGGGAAGGCGTCGTCGTGGCCTCCCTGGGCGTCGATTCGGGCTATGTTCCTTACACGGCTTACTGCACGACTCTCTCTTATCTGGAGGAGAATGGCGACACCGTGCAGGCCTTCACGAATGCCATACAGAAGGGGCTGGATTATGTGAACAGCCACACGGCGGCGGAGGTGGCAGAGGTCATCGCGCCGCAGTTCGAGGAGACGGACATCGACTCTCTGACCACGATCATCGAGCGATACAGTGAACAGGATACCTGGAAGGAGAACACGATTTTTACGGAGGAGAGTTTCCTGCTGCTGGAGGATATTCTGCGGGAGGCCGGTGAACTCGAGAGCCAGGTGCCCTATGAGGATCTGGTGACGACGGAGTACGCGGAGAAGGCGGCAGAATGATTCTTCGAGGAGGTTGACAGACATCCGGTGATGACGTATATACTACTATAAAGAGCCTTCCTTAAAGCGATGGTGTGTGCCTGCGGAAAAGCAGCTGCCTGCGCATCCGGCAAAGCAGAAGGGCTCAAACTGAGAGAACCGACAATTCCCGGAAGACGTGATGCTCCGGGAGATATGAGAGTACGGAGGATACGGGTATGCTGACACAGGGACGCTTTGATTTATTTTGCCGGGCTGTCACAGACTTCGGCGTGGAACATGTGGTGCTTCTTCAGGACGGGAGAGAGATCTTCCGCCATGACTGGAAGCCGGAGGAGCGCCAGCTGCAATACTCGGTCAGCAAGAGCTTTACCGGGACCGCGGTGGGCTTCGCCCTGGAAGAGGGACGGCTCACCCTGGATGACCCGGTGATTTCCTTCTTCCCGGACGAGCTGCCCGCGGTCATTCCGGACAACCTGCGGCTGCTGCGGGTGCGGCATCTGCTGACCATGCAGACCGGACACCCGACGCCTTGGCTGATGGGCTCCCAGAGGAAGACCATGAAGGAACGCGACTGGGTGCGCTTCGCCCTCAGCCGCCCGGTGCCGGAGCGGCCGGGTACCGTATTCTGTTACAGCAACCTGGGACCGTACCTGATGGGCGTGATCCTGGAACGCCTGACCGGCATGAGTCTCACCGACTATCTGATGCCGCGCCTTTTCGAACCGCTGGACATTCCGTACCCTGCGTGGGAGAAGGATCCTCTGGGACAGACCTTCGGTGCGGGCGGACTGCATCTTACAACCACAGAGCTTGCACGCTTCGGTGAACTATACCTGCAGCGCGGGTGCTGGGAGGGGCGGCAGGTGATCCCGGCTTCCTGGATTCGTCTCGTCGAGCGGACCGAAGTGATCTCTGAGGACGGCGAGAGCTACAGCCTCCTCTTCTGGCGCGGCCGCCATGACTCTCTCTGCGCCGTGGGCCGCTACGGCCAGTACTGCGCCATCGTCCTCGAGAAGAACCTTGTCGTCGCCATGAACTCCATGGATGAGGAGGACAGTCACCTGCTGGAGTATGTCTGGAGCTATCTGTATGGGGAACTGTGAGGACAACTCATTTTGCGGAGCATGAGCTGATCAGGAATGATACATAAGACTAGAAATATATGTGAAAATATTAATAATGGTGGCCAAGCCCCCTTTCCCGTGCTATACTTGACAGGAAGAAATCATCAAGGAGGGGCAGCCGATGAGTCAGGAGCCGGACCGCAGCTACGACACTGAGGAAAAACGCGAAAAAAAAGAAGATCGTTACCACCGGACAGAAGAATTTCGTAAGCGGAGTGAGGCGCGTGAAAAATACGACCGGGAGGTCGTCAGCCACTTTCTGCTGCGCATCCCTTACTATCTGGAACTGTGCATCAGCATCATCCTGCTCCTGTCAATCATCATCGCTCTTTTCTCCCTGCTGGGCGAAGTGGTGTCGTTCGCCCGCGCGGGCGGCAGCGCCGACGATTTCCAGACCTTCCTGGGAAATATGTTCACCGTCGTCATCGGCATCGAGTTCCTGAAGATGCTCTGCAGCTACAATGCGGACAGCGTCATCGAGGTGATCCTCTTCACCGTGGCCAGACAGCTGGTGCTGAATCACGAAGCGGCCCTGGAGCTGCTGCTGAGTGTGGTTGCCATCGCCATTCTCTTTGTTGTCCGTAAATACCTCTTCGTAAAACGTCTCGACGCCCATCCGGCAAATGAGGGCGAGAATGTCGTGGACATCTTCCGTCGGAGGCGGGATGAACGAAGAGGGAAGGAGGCGCGGAAGGAAAAGGACGACAGCAGCGCGACAAACTGAGAATTTTCCCTGCAAATTCCTTGCAAACCGGGAACAGTTGCTCTATAATGAAAACCGGACATGCCCTGCCCGCGCAGGACACAGAAGATGAACCAATTTATCACGAAAGGATGAGTGTTTATCATGGAAAAGAAAAACCTGGACTGGGGGAACCTTGGCTTTGAGTATATCCCTACTGACCAGAGATACGTCTCCAAGTACCGTCATGGCGCCTGGGATGACGGTGCGATGACCGCCGATGCTACCGTGCAGATGAGCGAGTGCGCTGGTGTTCTGCAGTACTGCCAGGCCTGCTTCGAGGGCCTGAAGGCCTATACGACGGAGGATGGCCACATCGTGACCTTCCGCCCGGACCTGAACGCCGAGCGTATGGAAGCTTCTTGTAAGAGACTGGAGATGCCGGTCTTCCCGAAGGAGCGCTTCATTGACGCTGTGGAGAAGGTGGTAAAGGGCAATGCGGCCTATGTGCCTCCCTTCGGCTCCGGCGCGACGATGTATATCCGCCCCTTCATGTATGCGAACGGGCCGGTTATCGGCGTGGCTCCTGCAGAGGAATATGAGTTCCGCGCCTTCGCGACCCCGGTAGGACCTTACTTCAAGGGCGGCGCCAAGCCCCTGACCATCCGCATCAGCGATTTCGACCGCGCGGCGCCTCACGGAACCGGCAACATCAAGGCCGGTCTGAACTACGCCATGAGCCTGCACGCTATCGTCGATGCTCACAAGCAGGGCTTCGATGAGAATATGTACCTGGATCCTGCGACCCGCACCAAGGTTGAGGAGACCGGCGGTGCGAACTTCCTCTTCGTAACGAAGGACAACACCGTGGTCACCCCCAAGTCGGACAGCATCCTGCCCTCCATCACGCGCCGTTCTCTGATGATTGTCGCCGAGAAGTATCTGGGCCTGAAGGTGGAGCAGAGAGAGGTCTATCTGGACGAGGTCAAGGACTTCGCCGAGTGCGGCCTGTGCGGCACCGCTGCCGTCATCTCCCCGGTCGGCAAGATCGTCGATCATGGCAAGGAGATCTGCATGCCCAGCGGTATGACGGAGATGGGACCGGTCACGAAGAAGCTGTATGACACCCTGACTGGCATCCAGATGGGCGAGATCGAAGCGCCCGAGGGCTGGATCCACGTGATCGAGTAAGAAAACGCATCGGTTTTACCTGATACAGGAATAAGTATGTACGAGAGAAGAAGGCTGCGGAGCCGGAAGAAAAGCCCCGCAGTCTTTTTTATCATAGGAGAAAGACCTCCGTACTTTTCTGTGTGATAAAAGAACTTCGGCGAATGCGCACGCAGCACACATTTTTAAGTGCGTAAATTCTGCAAAAAAAAGTGCTTGACATCCCGGGAAAATATGCTAGAATAAGAACAGGAATTAGAATAATTCTAAAAAAGGAGGATCGGATGACCAAGAACAGAGAGACCATATATCGCCTCATCCGGGACTCTGACGAGCACATGACGGCGGAACGGATCTTTCAGCTGGCCCGCCGGGAGCGTCCGGGCATCGCGCTGGCGACGGTCTACAACAACCTGAATGCGCTGGCGGACGAAGGCAAGGTCCGCCGGGTCCATATCCAGGGGGAGGCGGATCGTTTTGACCGGACGACGAGAGAGCATGAGCACATGATCTGCGACTGCTGCGGGAAGATCCTCGACATCGGCGGGATTGACCTGCGTCACGAGATCGAGGAGGCGATGCATGTGCCGGTGACTTCGCTGGAACTGAACGTGCACTTCATCTGCGACGACTGCCGTGAGGCGGCCGCGCAGGGAGAACCATAAACCATTGAAAAGGAGTACAGGACATGGAATTAAAAGGAAGCAAAACTGAACAGAACCTTATGACTGCTTTTGCCGGTGAGAGCCAGGCGCACACCAAGTATCAGTACTACGCCTCTCAGGCGAAGAAGGACGGCTATGTACAGATGGCGGCGATTTTCGAGGAGACTTCGAAGAATGAGAAGGAGCACGCCAAGATGTGGTTCAAGCTGCTCCACGGCGGCGCCGTACCCACCACCACCGACAACCTGGCTGACGCAGCGGCCGGTGAGAACTACGAGTGGACCGACATGTATGCCGGATTTGCCGAGGAAGCCGAAGCCGAGGGATTCAAGGACATCGCGCGTCTCTTCCGCGGTGTGGCGGCTATCGAGAAGGAGCACGAGGATCGTTACCGCAAGCTCCTTGCCAACATCGAGGGCGATCTCGTCTTCTCCCGCGACGGCGACACCGTCTGGCAGTGCAGCAACTGCGGCCACATCTGCATCGGCAAGAAAGCGCCCGCTGTATGTCCTGTCTGCGCCCATCCGCAGAGTTATTTCCAGGTCAGAGCGGAGAACTACTAAAGATACAACGAATCAGAATCATCAGGCCCGCGGGGCGGCGAGAACAATCGCTGCCCCGCGGGCCTTTGTCAACGTGGCGTCAGAAACATGTCAGAAACATGTCATGAAAAATCGTCGCAGAAGGAAGCCGAACGGTTGCAATCCGTGCAAAGATTCTGTATAATGTAACAATGCGGCGGGAATCCGCCCGGAACAATACATATGGAGTGTGTCCGATATGTACGAAAGGAACAAAAGAAGCTGGCTGAAGCATCTGGATTTCCTCTTTCTGGATCTTCTTGCTATCACCGTATCGTTCACTGTGGCGTTTCTGGTACGGATGGACAGCCGCAACTTCTTCAGAGATTCACCATACAGAAGCATCTGGCTTGCCATCATAGGCTTTCATATCCTGATTGCCTTCTTCTTTCGCAGCTACAGCAACATCATCCGACGGGGATACCTTGAAGAGGCGAAGGAGATCCTCAAGCAGAATATCCTCCTCCTCGGATGTGTCCTGGCTTACCTGGTTTTCACGAAGCAGGCAGAGATATACTCGCGTTTGTTCTGGGTCTATTTTTTTACCCTGAACTTCTGTCTCTCGGTCGTATTTCGTTCCCTGCGCAAATACAGCGTGCGCGAATCGTTCGCGGAGCGGGATCGCCGGGAGCTGCTGGTGATCTGCCCCGGCCGGAACGCCGAAACCTGTCTGCGCGGCCTGCTGGAGTCTCAGTACCAGCCCTTTCACGTGACAGGACTTGTCCTGGGGGATGAGGGAGAGACGACGCCGGACGTGCCGGATTCTGTCCTCGGCATTCCGGTGGTGGCGAATCTGGATACCTTTATGGAATACACGCGTCTCCACGTTGTGGACGAGGTGCTGCTGCAGATGGATCGCGATTCGGCACGGGCGCATGCCATCGCCGATCAGCTCCTGAGTATGGGCGTAGTGATTCATTTCAGCCTGGAGCAGTCCCTGGAGACATATCCCAACAAACAGATCCAGCGGATGGGCGACTGGACCGTGATCACGACCAGCATCCAGACCGCCAGCGTGATGGAGCTTTTCCTCAAGCGGGTCATGGATGTCTGCGGCGCCCTTGTGGGGCTGTTCTTCACGGGAATTGCCTTCGTCTTCGTGGCCCCGGCCATCTGCATCAAATCGCCGGGACCGGCTTTCTTCTCTCAGTACCGGATCGGCAAAAATGGCCGGAAATTCCGCATTTACAAATTCCGCTCCATGTACACCGACGCGGAGGAGCGGAAAAAGGAGCTGATGGAGCAGAACAAGATGCAGGGCCAGATGTTCAAGATGGACGACGACCCGCGCATCATTAAAGGCATCGGCCATTTCATCCGCAACACCAGCATCGACGAGTTGCCCCAGTTCTGGAACATCCTCAAGGGCGACATGAGCCTGGTGGGCACCCGCCCGCCGACCGTAGATGAATTTGAACAGTACGAATCGCATCACAAGGTCCGCCTGAGCTTCAAACCCGGTCTCACCGGCATGTGGCAGGTCAGCGGCCGCAGCGACATCACCGACTTCGAAGAAGTCGTCCGCCTGGACGAGGAATATATCGCCACCTGGAACCTGTGGCTGGACATCAAAATCCTGCTGAAAACCGTCGTTGTCGTACTGAAGCGGAAGGGATCGGAGTAGACGAAGGGACGGCGCAGAGAATGCCCGGGGAACGGCGCTTTGCGCGCTGTGAGATCGGCACTAAGAATATAAAGGAGTATAAACATGAGTAAATATAAGATCGCGGTCGCCGGAACCGGCTATGTGGGACTTTCCCTGGCTGTCCTGCTGGCCCAGCACAATCAGGTCACGGCGGTGGACATCCTGCCGGATAAAGTAGAGAAAATCAACCGGAAAATCAGTCCGATTCAGGATGAATATATCGAGAAATATCTGGCGGAGCGGGAGCTTGACCTGACCGCGACCCTGGACGCCGAGACGGCATACCGGGAGGCGGACTATGTGGTGATCGCCGCCCCGACCAACTATGACAGTAACCGGAACTTCTTCGATACCAGCGCCGTGGAAGCTGTGATCGAGCTGGTGCTTCAAAATAATCCTCAGGCGACGCTGGTCATCAAGAGCACCATCCCGGTGGGGTATACTGAGAGCGTGCGGGAAAAATATCACTGCGACCGCATCCTCTTCAGCCCGGAATTCCTCAGAGAACCCAAGGCCCTGTATGACAACCTCTATCCCTCGCGTATCATCGTCGGTGCAGATCCGGAGAATGAGGAAATGATTGAGCGGGCACAGACCTTCGCCGGTCTGCTGCAGGAGGGCGCGATCAAAGAGGACATCGATACCCTGATCATGGGCACCACGGAGGCGGAGGCCGTCAAGCTCTTTGCCAACACCTACCTGGCGCTGCGCGTCTCGTATTTCAATGAACTCGACACCTATGCCGAGATGAAGGGACTGAACACACAGCAGATCATCGAGGGGGTCTGCCTCGACCCACGCATCGGCTCCCACTACAACAACCCGAGCTTCGGCTACGGCGGCTACTGCCTGCCGAAGGACACCAAGCAGCTGCTCGCCAACTACAAGGACGTCCCGGAAAACCTGATTCAGGCCATCGTCGAGTCCAACCGCACAAGAAAGGACTTCATCGCTGACCGCGTCCTGAGTATGGCCGGCTACTACAACTACTGCAATCGCGGCGAGTACCGGGCCTCCGAAGAGAAACCCTGCGTCATCGGCGTCTACCGTCTCACCATGAAAAGCAATTCCGACAACTTCCGCCAGAGCAGCATCCAGGGCGTCATGAAGCGCGTCAAGGCCAAGGGCGCCACGGTCATCGTCTACGAGCCGACACTGGAGGACGGAAGCACCTTCTTCGGCAGCCTGGTCGTCAACGATCTGGACAAATTCAAGGAGCAGAGCCAGGCGATCATCGCCAACCGCTTCAACGAAGACGACCTCGGCGACTGCGCGGAGAAGGTGTATACGAGGGACCTGTTCCGGAGAGACTGAGAATACGAATTGTATACGTTGTAAACGGGCGACGGCAGCGGAAAATCAGAGAAAATGTGATGAAGGTGGCAGTTATAATCTGTGAACCGATTCTGCATAATGTGACATTACGGAAATAACTGGAGGGGGAAAATCATCAAACAGTATCCGGATGACAGACCCACACCGAGTTGTCTGGTTCTTGGATGGATCCAAAAAGAATCTGCGTTGCATGTGGTGGTTGGAAGTGATGGAAAATGCATTTACGCAGTTACCGCTTATTACCCGGATGAAAATGAATGGGAACCCGATATGGAAACAAGAAAGGAGAAGCGATGATGTGTGTTTTTTGCGGTGGTACATTAAAAGAATTTGTGACAGACTATGTGGAGAAAATTGACAATTATGTGGTGGTGATTCGAAATGTCCCCTGTAAGAAATGCATGCAGTGTGGAGAAGAGTATTTTAGCAGTGAGGTTGCGCTGAAAATCGAAACGATTTTGGATAGCATTCAGAAAATTTCCAGCGAAATCACAGTGACAGTGATCGACTTTAAACAGGCAGCATAAAGAAATAAGCGGACATATGGAAAGCCACCTAAATGAGGGACTTGAAATATCGAAGAAGGATTCATTTGAACGATATCTCAATAAGTATGATGCGATTTGTCGGGATATTCAGCTGACCGAAACAGAGATGTAGGCGGAAAGCGCGGAGTATATCGTGGATGAGTATTACAGGGAGATGGAACGGAAAGGGGACGGGAATGAGCAAGACATAGCATCCTCTTCTCTGGGGTGATGTTCTTGTTCGAGGGGACGTGTCATAGATGGGAAATAAGGCCCGCGGGGGAGCGAAAACGAACGCTGCCCTGCGGGCCTGCCTGATATCCGGAACCTGTTGTCTGAGGTAAAAAAGACGTAAGAAAAATGTCAAAACATTGTCAGAGAAAATCGTCGCAAAAGGGAACCGGGCGGTTGCAATCCATGATTTGATTCGGTATAATGTAGAAATGTGGTGAAGATACTGTGAAGGCGGAGACGTAATGGAGAAGGAATCGTTGGACGGCAATAGAAGATTAAAGATCGCCATGCTCGGTCATAAGACCATGCCTGCCCGGGATTCTTCCCGCGGCGGAATCGAAGTCGTCGTGGAAGAGTTGTCAACACGGATGGCGGCACAGGGTCATGATGTCACCTGCTATAATCGAACGGGGTGTGACAACGGCGGCTTGAAAAAATATAAGGGAGTCAGGCTGAAACCGGTTCTTACGGTGCAGAAAAAGGGACTGGCAGCCATGACATCGTCAGCGGTTGCTGCGCTTCACACCGCATTTGGCAGGTGTGATGTGGTGCATTTTCATGCGGAAGGTCCGTGTGCTATGCTGTGGCTGCCTAAATTGCTGGGAAAGCGGTGCGTCGCTACGATTCATGGGTTGGACTGGCAGCGTGAGAAATGGGGAACGGGCATCGGTTCAAAATATATAAAATTCGGAGAAAAAGTTGCTGTAAAACATGCAGATGAAATCATCGTCTTAAGTAAGGGCGTTCAGCAATATTTCTGGAACACATACCATCGAAAGACAGTCTTCATCCCGAATGGCGTGAATCGCCCGGAGAGAAGAGAAGCAAGAGAAATCAAGGATAAATTTGGCCTGGAGAAGGATTCGTACATTCTTTTCCTTGGGCGGATCGTTCCAGAAAAGGGACTGAGATACCTGGTTGAAGCGTATAAGGGACTGGAAACAGAGAAGAAGCTTGTCATAGCGGGTGGATCCTCTGATACAGATGAATTCGCAGAAGAACTGAGAAACCTTGCCGGGGATAACAAAAACGTGATTTTTACAGGCTTTGTCACCGGCAGGCCGCGGGAAGAACTGTACAGTAATGCTTACATCTATGTCCTTCCCAGTGACCTGGAAGGAATGCCCCTGAGTTTGTTGGAGGCAATGAGCTATGGAAATTGCTGCGTGGTCAGCGATATAGAGGAATGCGCAGAGGTTGTGGAAGATAAAGCTGTCGTATTCCGGAAGAGCGATGTGGAGGATCTGCGTGAAAAACTGCAAATGCTGTGCGATGATGGCGAGGCAGTGAAGACTTATAAGGATGAGGCTGCGGAGTTTGTGTGCGGCAAGTACAGCTGGGATGAGGTAAGCAGGAAGACGGCACAGCTCTATAGAAAAGTCAGAAAGAAAAAATGAGGGAGCAATCGATATGAATGTCGATTTGAGAAATAAAACAATCCTTGTGACTGGCGCTGCCGGATTCATTGGCGCAAATCTTTCGCAGAGATTGTTAGAAGATGTAGAAGGAATAAAAATCGTAGGAATCGATAACATGAACGATTACTACGATGTTTCAATAAAAAAATACAGACTTGAGAAGCTGACTGGGCGTTCGGCATTCACATTCGTCAAAGGAAACATAGCGGATAAGGAGCTGATTACTTCAATTTTTGAACAATTTAAACCGCAGGTCGTAGTAAATCTGGCAGCACAGGCTGGCGTGAGATATTCCATTACCAACCCGGATGCATATGTAGAATCAAACTTGATCGGCTTTTTTAATATTCTGGAGGCCTGCCGCCATTATCCGGTGGAGCATCTGGTATATGCCTCCTCTTCCAGTGTGTATGGTTCTAATAAGAAGGTTCCGTATAGCACAGAGGATAAAGTAGACAATCCGGTGAGCCTTTATGCGGCGACGAAGAAAAGTGATGAATTGATGGCCCATGCGTACAGCAAGTTATATGATATTCCGTCTACGGGTTTGCGGTTCTTCACGGTTTATGGACCGGCGGGACGACCGGATATGGCATATTTTGGCTTTACGGACAAGCTTCGTGCCGGAAAGACGATTCGGATTTTTAATTATGGCAACTGTAAGCGAGATTTTACGTATGTGGATGATATTGTTGAGGGCGTGCTCCGCGTCATGCAGAAGGCGCCGGATAAGGCAACAGGAGAGGATGGCCTGCCTGTCCCGCCTTATGCTCTCTATAATATAGGAAATAACAGCCCGGAGAATCTTCTGGATTTTGTGGATATATTACAGCAGGAACTGATTCGTGCCGGCGTTCTGGATGAAAATTATGATTTTGAGAGCCACAAGGAGCTCGTGCCGATGCAGCCGGGAGATGTTCCGATTACCTATGCAGATACAAGTGCTTTAGAGCGTGACTTCGGGTATAAGCCAAATACTTCGCTGCGAACTGGATTACGGAAGTTCGCGGAATGGTATAAAGAGTTTTATGGGTGACAGCAATGCGAATTCTATTAGTAAATTACAGATATTTTGTCTCCGGCGGTCCGGAGAAATATATGTTCAATATAAAGAAAATATTGGAAGAACACGGTCATGAGGTGATTCCGTTTTCTATTCATTCGAATAAGAATGTAGAGACGGAGTATTCCAGGTATTTCGTGGAGCCGATTGGCAGCCGTGATGCGACGTATTTTGACGAGTATAAAAAGACACCGAAGACGATCTGGCAGATGGTTACCCGAAGCGTTTATTCGCTGGAAGTGAAGAGGGCTATCAAGAAAGAGATCGCAGATGTAAAACCGGATATTGTATATACGATCCATTTTGTCAATAAACTTTCACCCAGTGTTTTGAAGGGCGCGAAAGAAATGGGTGTGCCGGTCGTATCGAGACTTTCCGATTACTTTATGCTCTGTCCACGATTTGATTTCCTGCGTGATAAGAAAATCTGTGAGGACTGTCTGACCTGCGGCTATAAGTCCTGCGTGAAAAATCGCTGTGTTAAAGGATCTCTCGCTGTTTCGTTGATCAGAGTCTTCTCGATGAAAGTACATGAATGGCTTCATGTGTATGATAACGTTGATGCCTTTGTTACACCGTCAAATTTTCTGAAACAAAAACTGGTTTCGAATGGCTACGATGCGAAAAAGATTCACTGCATCCCCACCTTCACAACGAGTAAAACGGAAGTGGGGGAGCCTGCCGTGGGAGATTATGGCCTGTATTTTGGACGTGTCGATGAGGAAAAGGGCGTAGAAACTGCCGTGAGAGCTTATGAAAAGATGCCGGACAGAGTTCTTAAAATCATGGGCAATGATGATACGGACGAGGGCAGAAAGCTGAAATCGTACGTCAAAGAGCATGGACTGAAAAATATTGAATTCCTTGGATATAAGACAGGTGCAGACCTGGAAGAAGTCATTAAAGGTGCCAGATTTACTCTGATTCCATCGATTTGGTATGATAATCTTCCAAATACTGCACTTGAATCATTTCAGTATTCCAAGCCGGTCATAGCAAGCGATATTGGCAGTTTGCCGGAACTGGTGGAAGATGGCGTGAACGGCTATCTGTTCGAGGCGGGAGATGCGGAGCAGCTGAGAGAAAAGATACAGTTGCTGGATGATGATGAGAAAGTAGCAAAAATGGGTGCAAAGAGCCGGAGCAGATTGGAGGAACGATTTGCCCCGGAGAAGCATTATTCCGATTTAATTAACTTATTTGATAATCTTGTAAAAAAGTAAGGGAAATACAGAATGAGTGTCTTGACAAAGATAAGGCATAATCCGGAAAAAATCATTTATGGGTTGTGGCGGGGCGGCCTGCTGGACTGGATGAGCGATGAGCAATATATTAAACTTACCTACAGGATTGCCTTCGGACGTAAGCTGAATTTGGATAATCCACAGGCGTTTACTGAAAAGATCAATTGGTATAAACTCAACTGGCGTGATCCTCTTGCAAAAAAATGTGCGGATAAGTATGAAGTAAGGGAATATGTGCGAGATACGGTTGGCGAGAAATACTTGAATGAGATGCTTGGTCTTTGGAATTCTGTTGATGAGATAGATTTCTCTGCATTGCCACAGAAGTTTGTCCTTAAGCCAACAAACGGAAGCGGCGATGTTCTGACCTGCGAGGACAAAAATAATTTTGACTGGGAGAGCGGCAAGAAGGTTTTACAGAAATATTCCAAAAGGCATTTTTCGGGAAAAACAAAGGAATGGGCCTATTACGATTTACCGTACAGGATTCTTGGTGAGAGATTTATTGAAAGCTCAGATGAGAATCAGATTAAGGACTACAAGTTCTTTTGTTTTGACGGAGAACCTAAATTCCTCTTTGTCGCGTCCGAGCGGGGAACAGAACATTTAAAATTTGATTTTTTTGATATGGACTGGAACTGGCTTCCCGTGACAAACGGGCATGAGCATAACCCCAATCTGCAGAAACCTGTATTGTTTGACGAAATGGTGGCAGTAGCTGGGAAATTATCCGCCGCTTTTCCGCATGTACGTGTCGATTTGTATGAAGAAGAAGGCAAAGTTTACTTTGGTGAATTGACGTTCTATCATTTTGGAGGATTCACAAAGTTTGAACCGGATCGTTGGGACTTTGAATTCGGAAAATATTTTGATATAAGTAAAGTGCCTCTGGCAAATGAGCGCAGGAGTTGAATCGTTATGGCAGAAAAAAAACTAAACGGAACAGTCATAGTCACATATAGATGTAATGCCCGCTGTTCTATGTGTAACAGATACAAGGCTCCGTCAAAACTGGAGGAGGAAATCAGCATTGAGACCATTAAAAAGCTTCCTCCGATGTATTTTACGAACATTACGGGTGGAGAACCCTTTATTCGTACAGATTTAAGAGATATAGTTGCTGAACTTCGTAAAAAGAGCGACCGTATTGTTATTTCCACGAATGGATTTTTCACTGATCGTATTGTAGAACTCTGTAAGGAATTCCCGGATGTTGGTATCCGTATATCCATTGAGGGGCTGGAGCAGACGAACAATGAGATCCGTGGTCTGCAGAATGGCTACCAGCGTGGATATGGTACTTTAAAAAAGCTGGTTGATATGGGTATCAAGGACGTCGGATTTGGCATGACGGTTCAGGATAAGAATGCGCCCGACCTTGTACCACTGTACAAAATCTCGGATGAAATGGGGATGGAATTTGCCACCGCGTCCCTGCACAACAGCTTCTACTTTGTGGAAGCGAAGAACATTATTCATGATCGTCCGATGGTGGCTAAAAATTTCGAGGATCTTGTCAATGAACTGTTGCGGTCAAACAGCCCCAAAAAATGGTTCCGTGCTTATTTTAATCACGGTCTTATTAATTATATCTATGCACAGCCGCGACTGCTTCCCTGTGATATGAGCTTTGATACCTTCTTCATCGATCCGTATGGGGATGTGATGCCCTGCAATGGCACGAAGGACAAAGAAGTCATGGGCAATCTGAATACACAGACATGGGATGAGCTTTGGAACAGTCCGGAAGCAGAAGTAGTACGCCAAAAGGTGCGCTGCTGTGACCGGCAGTGCTGGATGATCGGTTCCGTGTCCCCGGCTATGCACAAATATATCTGGAAACCGGCATGGTGGGTCGTAAAGCACAAAGTGAAAGCACTTTTTACAAAACATCCATATTCCATGTATGAGAATAAGATCTGCTGTGATTATAGAGATGGCAAAGTGACTAAGGAACAACTGGATCGGTGCAGTACCTGTGATCTGGTTGCTGTTGTAAACGATGGGTTGAGTGAGGCATCGAAGGAGCAGTTAAGGGATAAAACAGGGGAAGAAATCGTAGACGCTGATATTGCGGCACAGACATTAAGTCAAGAGTGAGGATATATAGGAATGAGCAGGTACGATGTTCTTGTGCTTATGTCAACGTATAATGGAGAAAAATTTATTGCAGAACAGTTAGACAGTATTTTGTGCCAGGAAGGCTGTAATGTACATCTTTTAATAAGGGATGATGGATCAACGGATGGGACAAAGCTGATTCTGAAAAAATATGCGAGTTGTCATGAGAATATATCTTTGATGAAGGACGGTGGTAATTTAAAACCTGCAAAAAGCTTTATGACTTTGCTGTGTTCGTCATTATCATATGAGTATTATGCATTTGCTGATCAGGATGATATTTGGAAAAAAGATAAATTACTGGCTGGGATTAAAGTGTTAGAAGGATTGGAAATACCGGCCATATATACGGCGAATGCATATTTTGTGGATTCCAAAGGGGAAAGTATGAATAAACTGGAGCATACTTTTTCTAATATTCATACAAATGCAGAGACGATTCTTTCAATCAGTCAGTTCCTGGGATGTACGATGGTTTTTAATGATAAGCTGGCGGACATTATCAGAACGGGTGGTATCCCAGACACTATTATCATGCATGACTTTTACTTATCCTCGGTCTGTGTCCTGATAGGGGGACTTGTAAAATATGATCCTGAGCCTCATATGTATTACAGGCAACACGCCAACAATACAATTGGCGTTAGCAGCAGTATTATTTCAAAGGTGCAGGAAAGAACAAAAAGAATGTTTTTAAAGAAGAAAGTAAACGTTTATGATCAATTGAAAGATATATATGCCAGATACCCGACTCTCATAAAAAGAGAGGAAAAAAAGTTTGCGGATATCATTATTAAATCTGAGAATAGTTTATATTGCAGAATTCGTCTATTCCTCTCAAGAAGGGTTCATTATGAGAATATGAACCAGGCGATAAGTCATAGAGTTGCTTTTTTGCTTGGTAATAAGTAAAGGAGACAAGTGATGAAGGGCATAATCTTAGCCGGCGGTTCGGGCACACGCCTGTACCCTTTGACAAAAGTAACGTCAAAACAGTTATTGCCGATTTATGACAAACCGATGATTTATTATCCGATGTCTGTACTCATGAATGCAGGTATACGGGATATTCTGATTATTTCCACACCGTCGGATACACCTCGATTTGAAAATTTGCTGGGAGATGGTCACCAATTCGGCGTGCAGCTTACATATGCAGTTCAGCCGAGTCCGGATGGATTGGCACAGGCTTTCATTATCGGTGAGGATTTTATCGGTGAAGATACGGTGGCGATGGTGCTGGGAGATAATATCTTTGCCGGACATGGCTTGAAGAAGCGGCTGAAAGCCGCTGTGGAAAATGCTGAAAACGGCAAAGGCGCTACGGTGTTCGGCTACTATGTGGATGATCCGGAGCGTTTCGGCATTGTTGAATTTGATAAAAACGGCAAGGCGGTTTCCATTGAAGAAAAACCGAAACATCCGAAGAGTAACTACTGTGTGACTGGCTTGTATTTCTATGACAATCGTGTCGTTGAATATGCGAAGGGGCTGAGACCATCGGCACGCGGCGAGCTGGAAATCACAGATTTGAATCGCATTTATCTGGAAAACGGCAACTTAAATGTGGAACTGCTGGGGCAGGGCTTTACATGGCTTGATACAGGAACGCATGAGTCCTTAGTGGATGCGACAAATTTTGTCAAAACGGTTGAGCAACATCAGCATAGAAAGGTAGGATGTCTGGAAGAAATTGCTTATCTGAATGGATGGATCAGTAAAGACGATGTTCTGGCTGTCTATGAGGTGTTGAAGAAGAACCAGTACGGTCAGTATCTGAAAGATGTAGTAGATGGAAAATATCTGGATGTCCTGCATTAATATGTCCATCGTATATGAAAAAGAAAGAGGCAGAGAGAATGGTGATTGTCGTTACCGGAGGCGCCGGCTTTATAGGTTCTAATTTTATTTTTTATATGGTGAATACATACCCGGATGATCGGATTGTCTGCCTGGATAAGCTGACCTATGCGGGCAATTTGACGACGCTTGCACCGGTGATGAATAATCCTAACTTTCGATTTGTGAAAGGCGATATCTGTGACAGAGAGGCCGTATATAAGCTTTTTGAGGAAGAAAAGCCGGACATTGTAGTTAACTTCGCTGCGGAAAGTCACGTTGACCGTTCCATAGAAGATCCGGGAATTTTCCTGCAGACAAATATTATTGGCACTAGCGTTTTGATGGATGCCTGCCGGAAGTATGGTATTACACGTTATCATCAGGTGTCTACAGATGAGGTATATGGTGATTTGCCGTTAGACCGTCCCGATCTGTTCTTTATGGAAGAAACTCCGATTCATACGAGTAGTCCGTATTCGTCCTCCAAAGCGAGTGCAGATTTGCTGGTGCTGGCTTATCACAGGACGTATGGCTTGCCTGTAACGATCAGCCGCTGCTCGAATAATTACGGACCCTATCATTTTCCTGAAAAGCTGATACCTCTTATGATCGCGAATGCATTGAATGACAAACCCTTGCCCGTGTACGGAGAAGGACAGAATGTCCGTGACTGGCTGTATGTGGAGGATCATTGTCGGGCGATCAATCTGATTATCCGCAGGGGGAGAGTCGGAGAAGTTTACAACGTGGGTGGGCACAATGAGATGAAGAATATTGATATTGTGAAGATCATTTGCCGTGAACTGGGCAAGCCGGAAAGCCTGATCACATTTGTTACCGACCGTAAGGGACATGATATGCGTTATGCGATCGATCCAACCAAAATTCATAATGAATTGGGATGGCTGCCGGAAACGAAGTTTGAAGACGGTATCAGGAAAACCATTCAATGGTATTTGGAGCATCGGGAGTGGTGGGAAACTATCATTTCGGGTGAGTACCAGGACTATTATGAGAAGATGTATGGAAACCGATAACACTGGCAGGGATGGGTGAATGGTAAATATGAAAATATTTGTAACGGGTGTCGGAGGGCAGCTCGGACATGATGTGATGAATGAATTGTACCGGCGGGGCTATGAGGGGATTGGCTCTGATGTGGCCGAAATCTATTCTGGCATAACGGATGGCTCCGCGGTAGTCACAGCTCCGTATGCGCCGTTGGATATTACAGATGCTGATGCTGTTGATAAAATGATCACTGAAATCAGGCCGGATGTTGTCATTCATTGCGCCGCGTGGACTGCGGTGGATATGGCGGAGGACGATGATAAAGTAGAGCTGGTGCGGGCTGTCAATGCTGGCGGTACGAAAAACATCGCAGAGGTTTGTAAGAAGATTGATTGTAAGATGGTTTATATCAGTACGGATTATGTGTTCAATGGACAGGGAACAGACCCTTGGTTGCCGGACTGCAAGGATTATCAGCCGCTGAACGTTTACGGACAGACGAAGCTGGAAGGTGAACTGGCGGTTTCATCCATACTGAATAAGTATTTCATTGTACGTATTGCATGGGTGTTTGGACTCAATGGAAAGAATTTTATCCGGACAATGCTGAATGTCGGGAAAACACATGATATCGTGCGTGTTGTGAACGATCAGATTGGTACTCCAACGTATACTTTTGACCTGGCGCGGCTTCTTGTGGATATGATCGAGACGGAGAAATATGGTTATTATCACGCGACCAATGAAGGAGGTTATATTTCCTGGTATGATTTTACGAAAGAAATTTTTAGGCAGGCCGGATATAGGACGAAGGTTATTCCTGTGACCACTGAAGAGTATGGATTGAGCAAGGCGGCGAGACCTTTCAATAGTCGACTGGATAAGAGCAAATTGATGGAAGCCGGATTCAGACCACTGCCTGTCTGGCAGGATGCAGTGGCCAGATATCTGAAAGAAATTGAATTTTAAAAGTGATCGATTGAAGGAAGATATATGGGGCAGATAAAAGTAGAGAAAAATGTGGCGGGAATTGAAGGATTATGTGTGATTGAACCAGCTGTTCATGGCGATAACCGGGGCTACTTTATGGAGACATATAACCAGCGCGACATGGAAGAGGCGGGAATTTGCATTAATTTCGTTCAGGATAATCAGTCTATGTCTACTAAAGGTGTTTTGCGCGGGTTGCATTTTCAGAAAGAATATCCACAATGCAAACTGGTGAGAGTTATAAAAGGAGCTGTGTTTGATGTGGCAGTAGATTTGCGTTCCGGCAGTGAAACATATGGGAAATGGTATGGAATGGAATTATCTGAGGAGAATAAGAAGCAGTTCCTGATCCCAAGAGGTTTTGCGCATGGGTTCCTTGTGCTGTCTGATATAGCAGAGTTCTGCTATAAGTGCGATGATTTTTATCATGCCAACGATGAGGGGGGCATAGCCTGGAATGATCCCGGGATTGGAATCGAATGGCCGGGAGTGATTGGAACCTATCGGGGGACGGCAAGTGCGAAAGGGTATAACTTAGACGGCTGTAGTTTGAAATTGAGCGATAAGGATCAGAAATGGTTTGGAATATGTGAAGTTAAATGATTTTCAGACTCCTGTCAGTTATATCAAATGAAAAGATGATAAATGAAACTCCGGATATGCTGATGGCTTTTATAGTGTTGGGTGGAATAACATGAAGCTTTCTCTAAATAAAATAGCATTCTTTCTCTTCTTTGGTTTATATTTGATTTTGCCGGAGCATTTTGCGGTGGAGCTATCGGGCAGTCTTCCATTACTGACGGGAAGCCGGGTAGTTCTGACTTTTTTATTATTGGTTTACCTGGCATCAAGTCAGGGACGTATTTCGTTGAGACTTTGTCGCGACAGGAGAATATCACAGGGGCTGTATGCGTATTTTTTGGTCATGATTTTTGTTGATATAATTAATATTAGATATTCGATGAGTTCCTTGAAGGCGATTTTTACGGTCGTTTTCGAAGAATGGGCAGTCGTATGGGGTGTTACCCGGATTGTGACAACAAAGAAGCGCTTTATGTCCGCGGTGAGAACGTTGGTTGGTGCATCCGGCATAGTTGCTGTTCTCTCAATCATTAGTACGTTGATTGGTCATAATCTGTTTTATTTTTTAAATACGGTTCAGCGCACGATGCTTCAATCCAGCTATATCCGTATGGGATTAATCAGGGCGGAAGCGGGATTCGGGCATCCGGTCTATTATGGAATGTATTGTGTGCTGATGATGATTTTGGCTTTTTTTCTTTATGAGAAAGAGCCTGGAAACAGACGAATTACTTTGATATGTATTGTATTAAATTTACTGGCATTGGTCCTCGCAAATTCCAGAGGATCGATGGTCACCTGCGCCATTATTTTGATTTTGATTTTTTTGACCAGCTATCAAAAAATGATGAAAAACTATTGTATATGGATAGGAGCAGGCTGTATTGCTTTGCTGTTCATATGTATTGTCAGTGGATCTATCCGATCATATGTGGTCGATCTGTTTGCATCTTTAATCAATGTTTTTAATAAAAATGTGACGGTAAGTGATTATGGTGGTAATGCATCCGGGATGAGTTCCAGATTGGGACAATTAACCTCTATTATTTATGTGCTGCGCAATAGTCCTGTCTTTGGTCTTGGCGCGAAATGTCATGAAAACGGGCTTTTACAGTGGTTTTGGAACGGACAGTGGAGAGAATTAACAACGTTGGATATGGGCATTGTTGCCATTGTGGTTCAATATGGTTTGCTTGGGCTGATTATGTATATCAATCTTTTCGCTCAGTGGATACGAATTCCTTTGCGACGCAGAAAAGAAGATATAACGTATCGTTTTCTGTTGCTGCTGGTTGTCGCATATTTATTAGGGCTTCTTACCATTAGTAATTTGCATGATACTATGTGGGTGATATCGGCTTTGACATGCAGCTATATAAATATAGATAAAGAAAAAACGTTCGATGTTGGACCTAAAGAAGTAACCTGACAAATGATTAAAAAGGAAACGAGGATAAATAGATTGAAGATAGGAATATTTGGCGTTGAACTAGAATCAGTAAATTTTGGTGTTGCTGCTCTTGCAATAACTCAATTGAAAATATTAGGCGGGATTCAAAAAAAAATGAACCTTGATATGGAATATTATCTATTTTCAGATGATAATGAGGATAAGATTCGGGACATAGAAGACTTCATGCAAATGTCTGGTATTATCCCGAAATACCTTGTGAGAATTCGTACAGGACTGCGAGGGTTGTGCAGGCTGTATCGTGATGTGGAAGCATGTGATCTGATTATTGATCTTACCTATGGAGATAGTTTTTCTGATATATACGGAGTGAAAAATTTTTGGCTATATAGTATTCCTAAGATCGTTGCCATTCAGAAAAAGAAATGTTTGGTTTTGGCACCGCAGACGATAGGACCTTTCTATCATAAAAATGTCCGCTTGGGTGCAAAATATATATTAAAAAAGGCAAATTATGTATTCGCGCGCGATGAAATGTCTTTGAATTGTGTTGAAAATCTGGCGGGCCGGGGTGATATCGTTTTAACCAGCGATCTTGCAATGGGGCTTCCGTTCCAAAAAGAACAGAAAAGATATATAAAAGATAAAAAGATAAATGTTGGATTAAATGTATCGTCTCTTCTTTGGATGAATGATTTGAATGATCACAAG
>JAJQCZ010000042.1 GCA_021202465.1 Lachnospiraceae bacterium
GTTTCCGCCGTTTTCTTCATGCCGCAGGAGACGTACTTTTTCACTTTCAGCTCTGTGTCCGTGTCCAGGACACAGGGGATCTTCCGCTCCCATGCGATGCGGAACGGTTCTTCCAGCAGCACACGCAAATATCTCTGCCCCTGAAATTCCCGCCGGACGGCGACCATGGAAATGACCACATAATCTGGCTCCTTTTGATATATTTTCTCATACGGATTGCTCATCAGCGGAAGCAGCTTTTTCAGTGAATGAAAGGAAAGCTCCCGCAGGAACCGCCATGCCATATGAAGGGACACTCGCACCATTTTCATGCCCCATTCCTTCGCTTCGCCCTTTCGCCAATAGGCAAGATAGCCCTCCTGCTGTTCGGAGGTTGTATAGAGGACGCCGAGGCGATAGTAGCACTCCGTCATGATCTCCAAAGCTGTTATTGCATCCTCACGGTCAAGGCGTGCAAATAAGCCCTCACCCTCATCATAGAACGCCCTGCCAATGCTCCTGCCGATCGTTTTTATTTCTTCGTCGGTGAGGTTTGCCAGTCGAATCATATGTTCACTCCTCGTCCGTCGATCTCCCTGCATCATCTTTTCCGCTCATAAGGTCAGAATTCTTCATTTCCACACCTGTTCAATCCATCGGATACATTCCTTGCCCATCATGAGCCGTTCCTTTGCACACTCCTCCGGGAACTGCTTTTCAGACTTGATAAACCATTGAATTGCTGACCCGCAGTTTTCCAGCATCATGTGACTCATATGCTCAAAGCAGATATGCCGATAAAGATATGGAAAATCATGTTCCTCCAGTCGTTCAGTTATCTTTTGGCCGCTTTCTGCCGACGGCCAAATAGTATCTGCTTTCGTAGAAAAGAGCAGAATGGGAGCTTTTATTTTTTCTACAGGAATGATGGATTCCGGGTTGATGGCCTTCCCTGTGTTAAATTCCAGTATATTGTATTCTCTGTTTCTGAGAATTTCCTGCACGATTGGAAACCGCCTTGTTTTATATGGCGTAAGCGGCAGCTCTTGTCCTTGATATCTCCAGCAGGACGTACCGGAAGGCTTTTTCCCTGCGGCCATTCCTTCGCTGTAAAACCATGACGGAGTTTTCAGAATGACCATGCTCAGTTCAGGAAACTGTATTGCGGCGGCTGCGGCATATTCCGCTCCTTTGGAAACACCCTCGATCCCGATTTTTTCATATCCCTGCGCGTTCAGCCACCTGATTGCTTCTTCAATATTCTCAAGCCCTACCCGGCTCAGATACCGGGCGGAATGTTTTGTCCCGAAATACCCCAACGCAAATGCAGGGATGCCTTCACTCTGCAAATATCGGGCGAGCTTTTCGGCGTGCTCCAGGCCGCCCTCGCTGCCGGACAGAGTGATGACAACTTTATCTTTTCTGCCTGATACAGGGAACAATATAGCATCCGCATTGCATACTACTGTCCTGATATTACTCACTTGCTTCTCCTCCTGATATTACGCATGCCGGATAGCGGCAGGATCGATTCCCAGTCAGTTCATCTTTTCCTCCAGCCGGTCATAGTTATAGCCCGCGTCAATCATAATCGTGCTGCCGTTTTTCGTGTAAAAAAAGATGTTTGCCACAAACTCCCGGACGCAGGCAACGTGATCGTCAATCCAACCCGTGTTCAGGGGATTGAAAATCTCCTTGCCCCGATAGAGCAGTGCCATAGCTTTTTCCTGAAATTCTGATGCTGATTTTGACATTTTTCATCCCTCTTTCCCTATCGCTTTACCAAATCCACGTCATCATCAGGGAGATGATAGCCCCTCCCACGGCAAAAACCGGCAGCATGGGCAGCATAACCCTCACATGAAACCACTTCTGATGATATTCCCTATCCATATGCTCCGTCCCCGGCAGGCGCACCCGTTTGATGTTGGCAAACAGCACCCAGTCGAGAAAGCAGGTATCAAACGCTGCCAGCACAATCATGTAGCCATACACCAGCAGAAGCCCATCTACGTAGGTTTCCGCTC
Organism: Lachnospiraceae bacterium; assembly: GCA_021202465.1. GTDB lineage: Bacteria > Bacillota > Clostridia > Lachnospirales > Lachnospiraceae > UBA3305. The sequence goes on from JAJQCZ010000042.1 coordinate 2,007, forward strand.
CCGCTGCCGATCGTTAGTGTTTGCTAACTCATATTGTAACAGATGCGAGAGGCTAAATCAATGCGAAACCTGAACGATTACGCACCAAATTAAACATCACTGGGCGATGACATATCGCAAAGACGAGCTATCGTGCAAAACTCGTTGTCAGCCGGAGCATTTTTACTCTTTGAGAGTTGGAGAAGAATCTGCGCATTGATATAATAAGATGAGGTTAGCTGTATCTAACCGTCTTTTGAGGAAAGCGAGGGAAATCTTATGGCAAAAAAAGAAAGCCAGGAAATCAAGCCCAAAAAGGGCCTGCCCCGCCTTATAGAGCTGGCCATGACGCAAAAAGCATCCATCTATACCCCAGGGGTGGACGATGAGATTTGCCCCACCGTCCCTATGCAGACGGAAATCGACTGGCTGATTTACAACGAGCCGCTGACCTATGCCAGGCTCGTGTTCTCTGGCGAACTGGAGCAGTACGCAAGGGATATGGCAGGAACGCATGGGATGATTGACTGATTACGCAAACAGGATTACCAACTATTAGCTGGCAACTTGGAACACCTAAAAACAAGCCGCTGCCTATGGATCATTCCCAGGCAGCGGCTTGTCCTATGAATT
>JAJQCZ010000063.1 GCA_021202465.1 Lachnospiraceae bacterium
TCAGGAAAAGAATCTGGAATTCGGTTAAGCCACAGCTTTTTATTCTTTGCCGCTGACGGGTGGCTTTTTCTGTTGACCTCGTAGCATGAAATGAGTAAAATAGAGAAAACAGTTCAACAGGAGGTAAGCCATGGAACGGATCCGTATGCCGATCGGCGTAGATGATTTTAAGAAGCTTCGGGAAAATCATTTTTATTATGTAGATAAGACCGGTCTGATTCGGGAGCTCCTGGAGAACTGGGGTGAGGTGAATCTTTTCACGCGTCCGCGCCGGTTTGGCAAAAGCATGAACATGAGCATGCTGAAATCCTTTTTTGAGATCGGAACAGATCCGAGTCTGTTTGAAGGGCTGGAAATCTCCCGGGAGACGAAGTTGTGCGAGGAGTACATGGGGCAATTCCCGGTGATTTCTATTTCATTGAAACAGGTGAGCGGCATGTCCTATGAGAGAGCAGAGGAAAACCTGCGGAATATTCTTAGTGTTGAGACGCGGCGCTTTCCGGATCTGCTCACCAGTGACAGATTGGATGAGGAGGATAAAAGGGATCTGCGGAAGCTGCGCAGTGGAGACGGCCTGATTGATAGCAGCCTTTATATTCTTTCCCGTTTGTTGTACAGGCATTATGGCAGGAAGGTTATTATCCTGATCGATGAGTATGATGCACCGCTGCAGAAGGCTTATGAGAACGGTTATTACGAGGATATGGTTCGGCTGATCCGTCAGCTGTTCGGGTATGCTCTTAAATCAAATGAATGTCTGTATTTCAGTGTCCTGACGGGCTGTACGCGTGTATCGAAGGAAAGCATCTTTTCGGATCTGAATAATCCGAAGCTGTATACATTACTGGACGAACGGTGTGAGGAGCGGTTCGGATTCACGGACGGCGAAGTACGGCAGCTGCTGGAGGTATTGGATCGGAGCGAATATTACGAACGAACCAGGGAATGGTATGATGGTTACCGAATTGGGAAAAGAGGTATATATTGTCCCTGGGATGTGATCAATTACTGTGATCAGCTCTTAAGTGATTCAGATAAGACGCCGCGTAATTACTGGGCTAACGTGAGTGAAAATGGTATTATAGGCACTTTTGCGGAGCAGGCGGACAGTACAACCCGGGACCAGATCGGTTTTCTGATCGAGGGAGGAACGGTTCGCAAAAAGCTGGTGTCTGAGTTGACATATAAAAACATGACAGGCAGCTTGGAGAACCTCTGGCGCCTTCTTTTTATGACGGGTTATCTGACGCAACGGGCTCGCTATGCGGATGGGAGCTATGAGCTGTGTATCCCCAACCGGGAAGTGAAAAATATTTTTACTTCGAAGATCGATGAGTGGTTCGAGGCGAAGGTACTGGAGGACACAGACGGCCTGCAGGAGTTTTTTGCCGCTTTTGAAACCGGAGACGCTGAGGCGCTGGAGGACTGCCTGAATTATCATCTGGGTGAGTCCGTCAGCTATCTGGATGGCGGAAACTATGAGGATAAAGAGACCTTTTACCATGGGCTGCTGCTTGGTATGATGAACAGCTGCAGGGGTTGGGATGTTCGCTCGAACCGGGAGGCCGGTCAGGGGCGGGCAGACATCGCCGCGTTCCATTTCCGCACAAAGGACGCTTATGTGATCGAAGTAAAATACTGCAAAAAAGAGAGCGATCTGCTGGAAGCGGCCCAGGAAGCGCTCGCGCAGATCGCCGACAAGGAATATGACAGGTATTTTGGCTCGAGGCAGCCGCGCAGCGTGCGGCATTATGGGATTGCTTTCTGCAAAAAGCTGTGCCGGGTGAAGTGCGCGGGGGAGATTAGATGACATTCCAAGATGGAGGTTTCCTCGCCTCCGCGGCCCCGGCAGGAGCCAACGCGGCGGTCTTCGCTAAGCTCTGCGGTCTGGACTCCGGCCACGCCGCCGCACTGGTCTGCAACAGTACAATTTTATCGATCGTTACCCTGCCGGTGATGGCGATGATCGCCTCGGCGGTGTGGTGAAACCGGGACTTTTCCTGTTGACCCTGTAGTATGAAACTCATACTGCTCCGCCAGGTCCCGGAAAAAGCGGATGAAATATTTGTGGAACTCTTCCTGAATCGGAGGGAAATCACTCTCCTCCGGCCAGCTCAGAATCAGATGCCGCACGCAGGGCGGGGCGGTGATTTTCAGTAGTGTCAGCCCCGGCTCGTCAATGTGTCCCCAGGTGTGTTCGGGGAAGAGGGAAATGCCCATATTGCCATCTTTGACCTCCTTTCGGTGACGGCACATCATCACTTCCGATATGATTGGGACTTTTGCTTCCGTTGCCGGAAACAAAAATAGAGCGGCAACCCATCTGCCGGAACCGAAGTCCCAACAGCGGATTGCCGCTCTATGTTTATTGCTATATTCTATTTTTTTACAAGATTTACTTCTCGTATGTATCTGAGAGGTTCTTTAGGAACTCCGTTCTCTCGACATCTTCATAACCGCGAAAAATGATTTCATTTATATCCTCGTGGTTGAACAGGTATTGATGCACACCCTCCCCAAGATGTCCCTCTGGGTAAAGCTCGCCTAAATAATCGTAGTTCTTTTTCTT
>JAJQCZ010000007.1 GCA_021202465.1 Lachnospiraceae bacterium
CTTTTTTTGCTCATTTTTCAGATTTATACAGAATGGCCGGTTTTGGCATCTGTTTGTCGGTTTATTACTTTGTCAATGTTATCATGCCCCGGTCCGGGAAATCCCGCACGGCGATGCCGGGAAGTGCGGCGTGGGCATCCAGGCGGACGTAGCTTCGCCCATTTTCGTTCAGGTCTGCGGACATCTCTGTGTCGAAGAGCTTGCAGAGGAACTGCGTGTCCAGATAGAGAATACCATCACGGCGCAGCACCCGGTCTCCTTCCTCCTCAGGGAGACCGTTGACGACCATGGCGCCGCCGTTCCGGCGGAGCACCAGCTTGCGGTCTGCGCCGCCATCCCGCAGGTAGTGGTCGAGGAAGTCCAGTACAGCATGGAGAACCTCCGGCTTTCTTCCATAGTTCCCTTGCGTATTGGCGAAGAGGAAGCAGGTCACGTCATACTCGTGGAAGCGGCGGAAGGAACGCAGAGTTTGATTCATGGCGATGTCCACCTGCCTGGCTTCGTAGCCGCCAAAAAGGGCGATGGGCGGGCAGTCAGGACCGATGTGGTTGACCGGGGAAGCCTGACGGGCCTGCGCCAGCTTCTGATCCAGTTCAGGGTCGGTTCCCTCCAGCCCTTCCTCCAGATAATGGCGCAGTACGCCGATGCCCCGGTCCTTTCCGGCGAAATCAATGGCCTCGGCACAGGGAGCGAAGGCGCCGTCAGTGCGGGCCCGTTTCTGCTCCTGCATCTCCGGTTCGTCGCAGTATTCGTCCAGGATATCGGCTCCCATGTACAGCAGATCGCTCCAGGCGAATCCGGCGACGGCAGCCTGCAGACGGCTGGAGACACCGGGATTGCCGCCGACATTTCCTTCAAGCTCCGCGTCCTCACCGGTGACCGCGGCCATGAGGGTGGAGTTCCCTCCCAGGGACAGGCCGTAACAGCCGATGCGGTTCGGGTCGATGCCAAGCTCATCGGCGTGGGCACGCACATAGCGGATGGCGCCCTTCACGTCCATCAGATAGTCCGGGAAGGGGTTGGACGGATAATTTCTCAGATCGATTCCCACGATAATGTAACCATGATCATAAAGCAGCTTCTGCTGTTCCTGGAGGATGGAGTAGCTGGTCCCGTAGCCATGAATGCTCATGACACAGGGCCTGCCTGCCTCGCCTCCGGCATCAAAGACATCCATCTTCAGTGTCTTCACCGTGGGGACGAAGAGTGAGTGGCCACTGGGTTTAACAGGAACCTGATCGAGGAACAGATGGCGGAAGGCAGGGAGAGGCTGCTCGGTCCTCTGTCCTCCCTCATAGTGCTGCAGGATGCCGTCCCGGATCGGCTTTCCCTCCATCCGGAAGGTGAACCCGGCGCGGGAAAAGACCGCATCGTATCCCTTGACCGTATAATCGGCTTCGCCGTCCGACACGCTCAGCTTCCGCCAGGTGCCGTTGGCATAGAGATACATGTGCTTTTCAAAGAAATACAGCGTTCCGGGGCCGGTATAGTTCTCTGTGGTGACCGTGCCGTTATATACATTTTCCTCATGCTCCACAAAGGGAACGCTGATAAATGAAGCATACTCGCCGCCCTGGTACAGGGTGATGGTGGGGAGCTCTTCTTCGTACATAGGGTGCTGGTACGTATGCGTGTCGGCACAGGTGATCGTCAGCCGCAGGCGGCTTCCCTTGCGGAACTGGTACACGATCGGTTCGATCGCGAACTGCAGATGAACCGGTTCATCCATGCCTTCGGCCAGGCAGTGCTCGACGTCCTCTGTCATGCTGGTGTGCCAGGTAGCTCCCATGGCTTCCCAGGCTTCATTCTTCCCGGCCGTACGGTGAGAGGCGCGGATGACGCCGTCCTTGATGAAGTGGGAGGTTCCGTCGGCCAGGACCTCTTCCAGGTAGGCGATGAAATCCCCATCCCGGGCGGTGGAGGTGACCCAGAGATCGACGGAGACACACCCGGCCAGAAGGTTTTCATACATCGGGAAGAACGGCTGTGAGGTGAAGGTCAGTCCCTTGCTGTCCACATCGGGCCCCATATCACCATCCCAGCACATGGTCATCCGGTTGTAGGTGGCCCCTTTCCCATCGTGATTGTCGAAGACGGAGATCGAGGTATCTACCTGGTAGGGGGTACCGGTGGAAACGGTGGGCTTCTCCTGCGTCAGACTGCCGTCGTTGGCGGAAGAGGCGGTTCCGGACTTCTCCGGAGACAGATAGAGAACCGCCCGGCGCTCTCCTTCCAGGGGCCAGGAATCCGCACAGCGCCAGTGCTCTCCGTCCGGTGCGTTAAATGTGTAGTATGTGACGGGAGGCGCGGAGAGGAAACCGTTGTCCTTTTCCTTCAGGGCGGCATCGAAGTATCGATGATATTCTGCAGTAAAATCAAGCATGCCTTCAGGCACATCCGGATTGCCTAACCGCGATTGCTGATGGGTCCAGGGACCAAGAATAAAACTTCCTCCCTGGGATATATGGTGGGCAAGCTGGCCCAGAGCGCCAGACTCTAATTGTCCGATAAACTGGTGCTGATAGATAGATTCTCGCGGGATATCACGAAAACGGAACAGCGGAGGAAGCGTCAGATTTGTTTTTTCACCGTTGTAGTTTTTGTTTTCAGTGTCCCGGTTCATATTTGGAAGAAGCAACGCGGAAGTAAACATCTTATTCTTTCGAAAATGTCCGGTTTCATAGGCTTTGTAGGCACGAATTCCCTGGGGATCGCTGTCAACAGGGCGCACATGGCAAAGAAGTTCTTCCACAGTGATTTTTTCGTCTGCATAATCATAGGGCAGGCGAATTGGCAGATGAGTCGGAACAGCAGAAACACCGCCAGGGTAATTCTGGTAATAAAAATCAGTAATTGCCACTGTAGGTGTAAGCGCTGTCAGACAATCTGGGCAATAAGATGCTGCGCAGAGTTGGATGTAGGAGCGATTTGAGACTCCTGCCATCGCTATCTTTCCATTCGACCAGGATTGATGACGGATCCAGTCTGCCACTGTGATGACGTCGTGTGAGTGATCAGGACCGCCGAAACTATTATTCGTGCCATAGGAAGCTCCACAACCGCGCAGCTCGGTTACGATAATAGCATATCCGTAGGAGACAAGCGGGGCGACGATGCTGTCTCCATTGCCGTTTTGCGGATCGAAACGACCTCCTCGAGAGGCGATGAGAATCGCGGGGAATGACTCTGACTCTTCTCCCTGCAGCGACTGGGGAAGTATCAGGTCAGTAGCCAGAGGAGTACCGTCGTAGCTGCTGATATAAAAGGAAGATCGACTCTGGTCGGAATAGAGTGGTTCTTCATATCCTGTATATTTTCCGGGAAGAGAATATCTGGAAAGGGAACTCATAATGCCTCCTTCGGAGATAGAAATACTTTGACTGGTTAATAATTAATACTAGCAAAAAGCATGCCAGATTTAAAAGTACATAAGAAAAAGAAAAAGAGGATGAATTTGAGAGAAAAATCCGTCGTGTGAAACATTACTTGAAAAAAACGTTTCACAATGGCGGACTTTTTGAAATCATTTAGTCTTCTGCTTCAGATATGTTCTGAAAAAAATGAAGGGCATATTTTCTGAAGTCAGAGACGGCTTCAGAAATATATTCTTTATCTTCCCATCCAAGCTGGATTTTCAGCGAGGGAACGCTGGTTTGCTCAAGAGGAATGCTTTTCAGGGTCGTATTATGTGTCAATAGACGAAGATCTGTACTTGGAACAATGCCGATAGCGGCCTGTGAGCTGATGAGACATGTTTTCATATAAATCCCGTTTACAAGATACCGTACTCTGGGGGTAAAGCCAGAAGCAAGGCATAGACGGTAAGCTCTTTCCAGCGTGGTTCCGTTCAAGGCGATGAAAACAAAATCTTCTTCTTTTAAATCGATAAGGTGTAAGGTATTTTGGTTTGCGAGAGGATGTGTGCAGGGTACGATCGCACAGAGAAACTGCGTGTCGATCGGAATGTGGGGACAATCGGCGTCTTCGCCGGAAAAAACAACGAAATCTGCTGTGGCAAAGCTTTGCTGTGGGCTGTTTTGTGCAGCCTCAGAGATCTGAAACTGTACATGAGGGTTATAGCGGTTGTAGTTTTCCAGGCACAGAAGAAACTGTTCGGACATGACGTGCATGGCGATACGGATGATGCCAGAGGGCTGGTCTGTCACAGAAGCATGAAGCTTGCTTTTTTCAAGGAGTGAGAGAACTGTGCGTGCGGTTTCAAGAAATTGACGCCCATTGTCATTCAAAGAGATTTTGCGGCCTTGGCGGTCAAAGAGCTTCATGCCAAGTTCTGTTTCCAGACGATGGATGGAAGCGCTCAGAGAAGGCTGGGAAATATAAAGCGCTTTGGCAGCCTGAGAAATGTTTTCGTATTCTGCTGTAAGAATAAAATAAGAAAGTTGTTGTAGTTCCATAGAAATGCGTCTCCTCTCGCAAGACAGGATATCGGGTGTTGATATAGGATGAATTCTATATCGTTATTGGAATAAAAGTATTATTTATTTCAGTTAAAACGTGATAATCTAACCAAGAATATACTAAATATTCGAAAAAGAATCAAGATATAAAAGAAATTGGGAAAGGATACGAGAAGAATGGCGATTTTAATGGCTGAAACAGAGGCAGGAATGGTTCGGGGAACATACTCAGGAAATGATGAGGTCAGTGTGTTTAAGGGAATTCCATTTGCGGCCCCTCCGGTGGACGAGCGAAGGTGGAAAGCCCCCGAGCCTCCGGAACACTGGGATGGAATTCGAGATTGTTACATTTTTTCTGATGTATGTATACAGGATCAGATGCCGAAGGGGAGCTTTTACCAAAAAGAATTTTATGGGGTGGAATATCCTATGAGTGAAGACTGTCTGTATATGAATATATGGACACCGACAGAAAGTCCGGAGGAGAGGCTTCCTGTCTGCTTTTACATTCATGGAGGAGGATTTAATGCCGGGATGGCCTGCAATAAAGGGTATGATGGAGAAGCTTTTGGAAAGAAAGGGGTGATAACGGTTACCTTTAATTACCGGGTGGGAATCTGGGGGTTTTTTGCTCATCCGGAATTGACGCAGGAAGATCCACATCAGACTTCTGGAAACTATGGGATTTTGGACCAGATTGCTGCTTTGAAATGGGTTAGGAGAAATATTTCGGTATTTGGCGGCGATCCGGATCAGATTACGGTTATGGGACAGTCGGCAGGTGGGGGAAGTGTGCAGCTTTTGTGTGAGTCAAAACTTACGGAACAGTGCATTTGCCGGGCGATCATTCAGAGCGCTATTGGCTCCATGCCGGTGCGGGGAGATGATTATATGTTCCTGACTGAGGCGGAGCAGAGGGGGACAGAGATCCTGCAGGAATTGGGAGCTGTGTCTGTTTCTGAGGCCCGACGGATGAACGCGATGGATATCCAGAAGAGATTCAGAGAATATGGGAAAAAGCATCCGGGTTTTCGTTTAAAGCCGGTAAAAGACGGATATGTCATCCCAGAGGAACCCATGGAGGCGGCATGTCGGGGACATATGAGAGATATTCCGTATCTCATTGGCTGTACAGCGGATGAGATGGGGAATGGATTTATCCCTCCAGAAGCCAGAGGGGCGCATAGGATTTCATCGGAATTTTCAGTGCGCGAAAATCTGATTCGATATATGGGTCCTGCTTCGGAGCGTTACTATGAGGTTCCGGAGGCAGCACGTCGCGATATGGATCGTGTGCCGAAAAGATATGTTTTGGCCTGTACGGCCTGGAGCGATCTGGCCAGCCGTCAGGGAAGGGGGCCTGTATATCAATATGTTTTTTGCCATCGCGCGCCGGGTGATGACTCGGGCGCATTTCACTCGGTCGAGCATCCCTATGTATTTCAGACGTTGTTCCGTATATGGCGGCCCTATGGAGGGGATGATATGGAACTCTCGAATCTCTGCTGCAGTTATTGGACAAATTTTATCAGGACCGGGGATCCAAACGGGGAAGGCCTGCCGGAATGGTCGCCGTATACAGAACAATGTCCGGAAGTAATGCAGCTGGATATACCTGCATCCATGACTTGCATCGCAGAGACTCCGTATGTAAAACTTCGGGATTTGAGTCAGGGAGGTGAAAATGAGTAGAAAAAGTATCTGGAACAAAACATTTCTGTTGCTTCTTCTTGCCAATATTTGTATTGCGACCAGTTTTTATATGCTCAATACGACATTGGCAAAGCATGCGGCAAGTTTGGGGAGTTCTTCGGCAGCAGCCGGTTTCGTCAGCGGGATTTTCAGTGTTTCTTCGCTGCTTGCCAGACCTTTCTGTGGTCCGTTGGTAGACCGCCTGAACCGAAAAAAAATTTATCTGGCAGCGTTGCTTCTGGTCGGAATTCCGATATTTTTATACGGATTTGTTCGCTCGCTGTACGTCCTTCTGGCTTTGCGTCTTATTCAGGGACTTGGATGGGCGTTTACTACGACTGTGGGAATTACCATGGCGAGCAGCTCAGCGTCGGAAGGAAAACTGGGAGAATGTGTGAGCACGTATGCATTATCCAATGTAGCGGCTATGGCGGTGGGCCCCAGCATTGGAATCTGGGTGTCCGCTCATTATGGATTCTCAGTAATGACGCGTGTTTGTGTAGCCTGCCTGGCGACGGCTTTTCTGCTATTATTTCTGGTTCATGAGGAGACTGTGCAGAGTGAAAGCAAGCCATTCCACCTGTCGCCGGATTCTGTTTTTTGCCGGGAAGCTATTTGGCTTACATGTATTATTCTTCTCAATTGTCTGATTTATAGTTCGGTATCAACGTTCTTGAATCTTTATGGAGAGGAGAGGGGAATTGATAACATCGGATGGTTTTTCACGGTTTATGCAGTTGTTATGTTTTTCGCGCGGATTTTTGCGGGAAGGATTGCGGATAAGTGGGGACTTGGTGCGGTGGTGATTCCCGGCGCTGCTGCTATGACAACGGGAGCCGTTCTTTTGAGCTGCATGACGAGCCTTCCCATGGCGCTGGCAGCAGCGGTTTGTTTTGGAATCGGTTATGGTCCCTGTGTTCCGGTCATTCAATCGCAGGCTTTTCGCAGGGTATCGAAAGAACGGCGGGGAGTTGTCAGCAGTACGACCTCCATTGGAAACGATGTAGGGACAGGCCTTGGTTCCTCCGTAGCGGGTATTCTGGCGGGACAGTTTGGATATTCAGGAATGTATCTATTTATGATTGTTTTTGCCTTGCTGGCCGTGGTGGTATTTTTTCATGACCGGCGAAATGGATATAAGAATGTGACTGTGTAGGTCTGAAAATCATTATTTCTGTGTTGAGGTTCCTTCTGTGACAGAAACAGGCAGATGCAGGAGGATTCGCAGAAACAGAGCCAGGAGTAATGCAAGAAGGCAGAGGAGGAGGGGCTGAAGACAGGAGGAGAACTTGGCTTGTGGATCCAAGGATACGGCGAGAAAGCCGGTTACGGCGGCCAGAATGCTCCCGATTAGTGCAAGAAAGACGGAGAGCTTTTGGCGGCCATACTGCTGGTCGTATTCCATGTGTTCCATAGAATGATTTTTCCTGGGACAAAAAGCGGAATGGATCAGAAAAAATAAAGCCGGAATATAAGTCAGTATGTATGGAAGAAAAGCATAAAAATGATACATACTGCGGCTGGGTAGTTGACCGGCCAGCAGAAGGAGAAGCAAAGACAGAACGGATGCCGTTAGCTGGAAGATCCAGAAACGGCTATAGTCCGAATCCTTCAGGTTCAGACGATACTGTGCTCCGCGGTAGCGATATTTTTTCTTACCATCGCAAAAGCTAACGAGTTCATATTCCGATTCATATTTTTTCCGCATATTTTTTCAGTACGCTCCATTCATGATTTCTCAGTATAGCATGTGGGATTCTGTTTGTCGAGATTCTTTTTTCGGCGCATCTGGACAGAAACATATACAGAAAGTGAAACAAAAGTTTCCGATGAATGGAATGTTTCAAGAAGAAGGTACGGAAAAGAGGGAAAAAACTGTTTGTGGCCGAAGTAAATAAAAGAAAAAAACAGTGAAAATTTGTTGAAAACACGGGATTCCATATAAGAAAATATAAAGAGCATAGAAATCTGGCATGGTTTTTGCTCTTTATAATAACAGGAAATAAGACAGCATGCCTTGCTGCTGTGTGGAAAGGAAGAGGTGATTCCATGTTACGTTATGTCGCGAAGCGAGTACTGATGTTCATTCCTATTATCCTGGGTGTGACGATTTTTGTATTTTCGCTGTTGTACTTTACTCCGGGTGATCCGGCTCAGACAATTCTGGGATCAGATGCCACGGAAGAAGAGCTGGAAGCGGTTCGGGAGGAATTGGGACTGAATGATTCTTACCTGGAGCGTTTTACCAGTTACTGTTCTGATGTGTTTCTTCACGGAGATTTGGGAGAATCCTGGGTAAATGGTCGGGCTATTTCCGCTGAAGTGGCCTCACGAATGCCGAAGACCTTTCAGGTAGCTATTATCAGCGTGATACTGGCTGTTTGTATCGGAATGCCGCTTGGAATTATATCAGCGACGAATCAGTACACGTGGAAGGACAACGTAGCCATTATTGTGGCGTTGATGGGAGTTTCCATGCCGGGGTTTTGGGTTGGACTGATGCTTTCTCTGGTGTTCGCGTTGAAGCTTGGCTGGCTGCCGGCCAGTGGTTGGGGAGACATTCAGTACCTGATTTTGCCGTGCGTTTCCATTGCTCTTTCTGGTGCCGGCAGTATTGCCAGACAGACACGTTCCAGTATGCTTGAGGTGATTCGTCAGGATTACATTACGACAGCCCGGGCAAAGGGTCAGACGGAAAGAAAGGTTATCTATGTGCATGCACTTAGAAACGCTTTGATTCCAATTGTAACACAGGTAGGAACGATGCTGGGAATTCAGCTTTCTGGAGCTATTGTGGCAGAGAGCATTTTCTCTATCCCTGGAATCGGTACATATATGGTATCCGGTATCAAGAACAGAGACTATCCGACTGTGCAGGGGAGTGTTCTTGTTGTAGCGATTATTTTCAGTCTGGTTATGCTTCTGGTAGATGTGGCCTATGCCTTTGTTGATCCCCGTATCAAAGCGCAGTATTCGGTAAAGAAGAAGAAAACGGCAAAGGAGGCGTAATGGGATGAAGAAGGGAAAGAAAAAAAGCGGATTTTCTGAAGTGATGGGACGTCTGAAAAAGAACAGGCTGGCCATGGCCGGATTAATATTTCTGATCTTTATGATCCTGGTATCGATTTTTGCTCCCTGGATTGCGCCTTACGGTTATGAGACGCAGGATTTGTACAATATGTTTGCTTTGCCTTCGGCGGAACATTTATTTGGAACAGATAACCTGGGGCGGGACATTTTCAGCCGTATTATTTATGGAGGACGGGCTTCCCTGACGATTGGTTTTGCTTCGGTTATTGTAGCGGCAATCTTTGGCATGACACTGGGGGCGATTGCCGGCTACTATGGCGGGAAAGTGGATATGGTCATTATGCGTATTTTGGACGTCTTTCAGGCAGTGCCGGCAATCCTGATGTCTATCGCAATCTCAGCGACTCTGGGACCGGGTCTCTTTAATGCTATTCTTGCGATCGGTCTTTCGATGATTCCCGGGTATTCTCGTATGACACGTGCTTCCTTTATGAGTGTTCAGGGGATGGAATACATCGAAGCGGCCAGGGCTATTCATTGCGGAGATCGAAGGATCATGCTGCGTCATGTCCTCCCTAATGCGATTTCTCCGATGATTGTTCAGATGACAATGGGGGTAGGAAGTTGCATCTCTGTAGCAGCTATGCTGAGCTTTATCGGTCTGGGCGTTCAGCCGCCGAGTGCAGAATGGGGTGCCATGCTTTCGGCCGGACGTAACTATATTCGGGATTACTGGCATATTGTTCTGTTCCCCGGTCTGGCGATCATGCTGACTGTGCTGTCTTTGAATATGCTGGGAGACGGGCTTCGTGATGCCTTGGATCCTCGTTTGAAGAACTGATGGGAGGGACGAATAAATGAAGGACGCGCCTTTGATTTCTGTAAAAGATCTGGTGGTGGAATACACAAGTGGAGATGAAGTGGTACATGCGGTGAACGGAGTTTCCTTTGAACTGCAAGCCGGTGAGACGCTGGGACTTGTGGGGGAAACGGGTGCAGGAAAGACTACGATCGCGAAAGCTATTCTGGGAATTCTGCCTGATCCGCCGGCTAAAGTGAGAAGTGGGGAGATTTATATGAATGACAGGAATCTTCTGCAGCTTTCTGAGAAAGAGATGCGGAAGATTCGAGGAAATAAAATTGCGATGATTTTTCAGGATCCTATGACGGCGCTGAATCCTATGTTTGTTGTAGGAGATCAGATTTCTGAGGTAATCCGGCTTCATGAAAAAATCAGTAAAGCGGATGCGACAAAGAAGAGCATGGAACTGCTGGAGATGGTTGGAATTCCCGGCGAGAGATATAGTGAATATCCGCATCAGTTTTCCGGCGGTATGAAGCAGCGGGTGGTTATTGCCATGGCGCTGGCCTGTAATCCGGAACTGCTTCTGGCTGACGAACCAACGACAGCGCTGGATGTGACGATTCAGGCACAGGTCCTGGAAATGATGATGCGGCTGCGGGATGAGAGAAATACGGCCATGGTGATGATTACACATGATCTGGGAATCGTGGCGGAAGTGTGTGATCGGGTAGCAGTGGTATATGCCGGTGAGATCGTGGAAATTGGCTCCAAGGAGCATATCTTTGATTTTACGTCTCATCCGTATACCGAAGGATTGTTCAACTCTCTGCCAAATCTGAACACAACGGCGAAGAGATTGAATCCGATTCCTGGCATGATGCCCAATCCCAGTGATCTTCCGGAAGGCTGCAAATTTCATCCTCGCTGTCCCTATACGACAGAAGCATGTAAAACCGGAGAAATTTCTCTGCGAGAGGAACAGACAGGGCACTTTATCCGTTGCCTGTACAGTAAGGAGGGAAGAAAATAATGCCGCTTTTGGAAGTAAAAAATCTGAAAAAATATTTCAAAACTCCTCGGGGAACGCTGCATGCGGTGGATGATGTAACCTTTAGTCTGGATGCAGGAAAGACTCTTGGAGTCGTGGGAGAGTCTGGCTGTGGTAAATCTACACTGGGGCGTACGATTCTTCATCTTCTGGACAGTACTGGTGGAAAAATCTTTTTTAACGGGGAAGATATCACGGTAGTTGATCGGAAGAAACTGGGAAAGCTGCGAGAAGATATGCAGATCATTTTTCAGGATCCTTTTTCCAGCCTGAATCCCCGCTTTAGTGTGAGCCAGACGATACGTGAGCCGTTGGAATTACAGGGAAAGCTGAATAAGACAGAGATTGAAGGGGAGGTTGACCGCCTTATGGAAGTCGTGGGACTGGCTCCCCGCCTGAGGAATTCCTACCCTCATGAACTTGATGGAGGACGTCGACAGCGTATTGGCATTGCGCGGGCGCTGGCGTTGGATCCAAAATTCATCGTCTGCGATGAGCCGGTATCGGCGTTGGATGTATCCATTCAGGCGCAGATCCTGAATCTGATGCTGGATTTGCAGGAGAAAAACAACCTGACATATATATTTGTTACTCATGATCTCTCGGTTGTGAAGTATATCTCGGATGAAATTGCGGTCATGTATCTGGGACAGATGGTGGAGAAGAGCCCTTCCAATCGATTGTTCGAGAAACCGATTCATCCTTATACAAAAGCACTCCTGTCAGCAATTCCAGTACCCGATATTCATGCGCAGAACAAAAGAATCCTGCTGAAAGGTGAGATTACTTCCCCAATCAATCCGAAGCCAGGGTGTCGCTTCGCAGCCCGCTGCATTTATGCGACGGATAAATGCCGGGAGCCGCAGGAACTGAGAGAGCTGGAGCCGGGACATTTTGTATCCTGCTGTCGAGCGGAGGAAATACAGGCATAAATTCATGTACTTTCCTGCTCTTAAGGTAAGTGTGTTCGGGAAGGATCATGCGGATAGATTGGGAGCGGAAAAAATAAATAATTCCTAAGGAGGAAACATTATGAAGAGAACATTGGCAATTCTGTTGGCAGCGTCTCTGGTGCTGGGACTTTGTGCATGCGGATCAAGCAGCAGTAGTTCTACAGACACCACAAGCGCGGAAACGACGGCGGCGCAGGCAGAGAGCGCGGGAGAGACGACCTCATCGGATACGTCTTCTACCGGAGAAACCAAAAACTCTGTTGTTGTGCAGAATTCGGCGGATCCGGGTGATCTGCCACCGTTTAACAACATGCAGGCAGCGACTAATCGTATCAAGGTAAACAACATTTATGAGTCTCTGTATATGATTGGCTACGATAATGAGCTCACGCCCATGCTCGCAACCGAGTATGAGTGGCAGGATAATACTCACCTTGCCGTTACTCTGCGTGAAGGCGTCCTGTTCCATGACGGTACAGAGATGACAGCGGAAGATGTCGTGTATTCTTATCAGCAGTGCGCGCAGAGCACGGCTTATACAAAGTATACTGCTAATGTCGATGTGGATAACATTGAAGTGGTTGATGATTATCATATCGTACTTCCCCTTACTTCAGAGGATTATTCAGCCATCTATGATGTTCTTTGCGTATTCATTGTTCCGGAAAATGCCATGGAAGATTACGATATGGCCAATAACCCGATAGGAACGGGGCCTTATATGCTGACGGATTGGGTGAGCGGAAGCACGATTACTCTGTCCGCTTTTGAAGATTACTGGGGCGGAGAAAACGCGGGAATTGACACAATTACCTTCCGTGTTATTACAGAGTCTGCACAGAGAGTGATTGAGCTGGAGACCGGCGGTGTAGATTATGTATATGACCTGGCCGGCAGTGACGCAGAGCGTCTGGAAGAGGAAGACGGTTATACGGTAGAAGAGATTGCCACAAACAAGAATTCCGTGCTGTTCTTTAATACAACGGAAACCTCGGTGCTTTCCAGTAAGGAACTTCGTCAGGCAATTTGCTATGCCATTGATGCGGAGGCGATTTGTCATGCGGTGTATAATGATCTGTCGGTTCCTTCTTATACCTATTTCCCGGCAGCCTTCGCAGAGTTTGACGAGTCCTGGTTTGACGGATATCTGTATCCTGTGGACACGGAGAAGGCAAAAGAACTTGTGGAAGCCTCTGGTGTAACTGATCTGAACCTGACAGTTATTGTAGATGAAGATTCCACCAGACAGGCCATCGCGCAGATCGTTCAGGCAGAGCTGATGGAAATTGGCATTACTCTGACAATCGAGAACTATGAGACGGCAACCTATTCATCTATGTTGGGCGATCTCTCGGGAACCTGGGATATGTTCTTTGGTAATATTAACGTGCCCAGCGGCGATGCTCTCAGTGGTGCTGATGCGCAGTTGGATAATACGGATATTAACCGCAGCGGTTATCAGAATGATGAACTGCAGAGCCTGATCATGGAAGGGCTGCAGACCTATGAAGCAGAGGACCGCATTCCGATTATTCAGCAGATCGTTGAGATTTACAATGAAAACGTTCCTTTTTACACTATCGCCGATCTGACGGATGTGCAGGCGCATGTCTCGAACCTGAAAGGATACCAGACCTGGTCTTCCTCCCAGGTGCGCTGGTTTGATATGTATTTTGAGTAAAAAGAAATGTTGATCAGAGAGGGAGTGTATGCTCCCTCTCTTTTCGCATAAAGAGCCCAATATGAAGAATAATGCGGAGGAATTGTATGTATGGTCTATGAAGGATATTATTTTAATCCGTCTTATGCAGGCTTTAGGGAGGGCGCGATTTCTTATTGTCTGGACGGATATCAGGTCCCTTTGAGAAGACCTCTTATGGTCAGAGAAGGGAAAGCCTGGATGAGCGGGGCAGACTTGTCCGATTTATTATCTGTCTTTCCGGCGGTGGAGAAAAGGAAGCTCAATCATTCGGAGTATGTTCCGGCACAGGATATCCTGGAAGGGATGTGTTACCGTATGCAGCCTTACGGGAATCATCTGCTACTTCCTATAGAACCGTCTTTTCCCGGCTGCCGGGAAGATGAGATCGCAGAGATACTGGCACAGGTGCAGGGAGAATGCGGAGATTTTCGTGGCGTATACTGGCACGTGGGACTTCAGAGATGGGCTCCATATCGAATTTACTTGCCACGATCTTATGGGGAAGGAAAAATGAATCCATTGATTGTGGGGCTTCACGGCGGCGGGGGCAGTCCGGATTCTTTCTTTACTCATTCACGGGATGCTGTGAAGGAGTATGCGGAACGGGATGGATATATTTTATTGGCACCGGATGCATCTACCAGAAATTCGTCCTACGGATGTGCACTTCCGCCGTTCGGTATGGAACATGCGGTTTTAGATCCCTCGTGTGCAGAGAATCCGGCACATCTGACAGAAAATGAATTACAGTGGGTTCATATGGGGGAAATTGGTCTGACGCAGATAATGGAAGAAGTTTGTGAAACGTATTTTGTGGATGAGAAAAGGATTTTTCTGATGGGGAATTCGATGGGAGGAATGGGAACGCTTTATTATGCAGCGCGTTATCCGGAAAAATTCTGTAAGATTTCACCGGCCGGAGCCTTACCGGACATGACATTTTTTGATGATAGCGCACTTCGGAGTACACCCGTCTTATTTGTGGCGGGGGAAAAGGATGTTCACGGAGTCAAATGGATGAGAGAGGGGTGCCGAAAGATGCAGGAGGACGGTATTCCTTTAAAATATCGGGAAGTAGAAGGCGGGACTCATGGTTCTGCCTGGGTGGATGTCCTGGATGAGATTTTTGATTTCTTTCGTGATTGACAGTCTGGTGAAAGCAACGTATAGTGGGGGAGAAAGGCGGGCAGCGGCTCGCCTTTACGGAATAGAAGAATAAAGAACCGACTATTTGCCGGACAGGAAATTGGGAAGGAGGACGATATGGTTAAAATCCTATATTTGGTGAAAGAGCCGGACCGGCAAAAAATGGCTGAGGAAGTGGCAGTGACTATGGGGATTCAGGTGATTCCTCATGGAGTGACCCACGAGAACCGGGAAGAACTGGAAACAGTGGTACGGGTTGCTGAGACAGAGGCTGTAGATGTTATTATGACACAGGGGCAATCATTCACTATCCTTCGTGAAATGAACGTGTCCATTCCGCTGATGCCCTGCTATTTTCATGAAGAAGAGACCGTTTCTATTCTGTATCATTTAAAAAAATATTTGCGGAATCATCCTGGATACCAACCGGATAAACGATATCGAGTTGCACTGATTACACATCAGGAACTTCATATAGATAAGGACATGTTGGATGAGATATTCGGTTTGGATATTTTTAATCGGGTGATTCGGGTTTCTAATGAACAGGAAGCAGAGGAGTTTTTTTGTGCCAGGAAGAAAGAGGGGGTGGATGTCGTTGTAGGCGGTCAGATGTATCGATCCTGCGTAGAAAGCGAGGGCATGTTGTTTTTCTATCAGCCCGGCGTTCATAGCGAGGCTATGATGCGAAAAAGCCTGAGTCTGGCGAAGATGGTAGCTGAATCAGTGACAGCATTGAAACGTAATCAGAAAGAGTTGTCAGCAACTATAGAGTATGCTTTTGAAGCTGTTCTGACAATGGATGAGGAGGGGAGGGTCGTACTAATCAATCAGAAAGCCTGTCAGTTATTCTCACTGAGGCGTGAAGCTGTTGTGGGGCGGAAAATCATTGAAGTGATTCCACAGATTTCCGAGGAAGATATCAGCCGGATTCTTCATGACGGCGGGAATATGTACGGAGACTTGCTGCGGACGGAGAGCCTGGTTCTGATTGTTAATGTGACGGCCTTGCTTGAGGGTTCAAGAATCACAGGAGCGGTGGCACATTTTACGGAGCTGAAGCAGCTGGAGCAGTTGGAAGCAACGGTGAAAAATCAGTACTATATCAAAGGCCATAAGGCAAAATATAGGTTTCCAGATATTCTGGGAGAATCATTTGCAATTCAGGAGGCAAAAGAACTGGCAGCTCGTTTTACGGATTATGATGCCAATGTTTTACTGTTGGGAGAGACCGGAACCGGTAAGGAACTTTTTGCTCAAAGCATTCATAATGCCAGTCTGCGAAGCAGAGAGCCATTTGTTGCGTTAAACTGTGGTGCAATTCCAGTTAATCTTCTGGAAAGTGAATTGTTCGGTTATGTGGACGGTGCGTTTACCGGAGCCTCACGGAAGGGAAAAAAGGGGCTGCTGGAGATTGCGGATAAAGGAACGGTTTTTCTGGATGAGATTTCCGAGATGGACTGGCAGGGACAGGCTCAGTTGCTCCGGGTTCTGGAGGAACGTACAATTACCCGTGTCGGAGATGATCGGGTGATTCGTGTGGACATTCGCGTGATTGCGGCATCCAATAAAAATTTACTGAAGCTGGTGGAGGAAGGGAAGTTTCGCGAAGATCTTTACTACCGGTTGAATGTCCTGACACTAAATATTCCGCCTCTGCGAAATCGAACGCAGGATTCTTTGATCCTGGCGGACCATTTTTTGGTAAAATTCAGTCGAAAGTATAAGAAAGTGGTAGAGCTATCTTCGGAGGCGCGGGAAATCATTGCCAAATATCAATGGCCGGGCAACGTAAGACAGATTCGTAATTTTTGTGAGCGACTTGCGGTGATTGCCCGGGGGAATATGTTGGATGCAGATTTTGTGATTCGCCAGATGGAAGATGTGTATATGATTCAATGGAGCGATGTGGTTGCTTCTGAGATGGAGAAGAAAAAAGATATATCTGCCGAAGTTCGGGAACAGGAATCAGTGGGAGATTTTGCGGAAAGCAATGAAAAGGTGCGTATTGTTGAAGCGTTGAATCGTTCTGGAGGTAATCGACAGATGGCGGCAGATTTCCTTGGAATAAGTAAGTCCAGTCTATGGAGAAGGATGAAAAAGTATAATATCGGAGAGAAATTTTAGGCCTGTAGATGCGATGGAATTTGGCAGCGGCAACCAGATGATGGAAATTCCAATCTCCGCTTTCGTGCAGTTTCTGGCGGACTGCGGTCTGGAAGGGGTCTGAGGAAGCGATGAATGAGGGGAGCAGGGGTCTCTGAAAGAGAAGCCCCTGCTCTCAGAGCTCCAGCCTCCGATGGAGATACCCCTCATAGTAGCGAATCAGCCGGCAGGCGAACAGGAGACGCTGCTGAAGGCTGCCGTCTGTGAGGTCAACCCTGAGGATCTCGGTAATACGGTGGATCTTGTTCTGTACCGTATTGCGGTGCATGTACATTTCTTCCCCGGTCCGCGCAATGTTGCGGCCGTTTCGCAGGTAAGAGTAGAGCACTTCCCGCAGGTTGGTGCCGTGGGCATAATCGTACCGTGTCAGAGTGATGAGGCAGGGGTCGGTCAGCGTGATGATGTCGCTGTGTCCCAGGTCCTCCCGGAAGCGGCGGCAGGCCAGATCAATCACCAGATAATCCGCATATTCTGTGAAATGACAAATCTTTTCACGGGGATGAAGTGCTGCCAGGATGGGGCTGAGTCTCCGGCACAGTTCATAGAAGGTGCGAAAATGGTGATAGCGGCTGGAGCCGTTGGAGAGGATGGCCTGTGCCTGATATTCTTCCAGAAGGCGCAGAAATGCCGCAGAGTGGAACTCTTCCGGCGGTGTGAATGACTGACGTTCACAGGAGTAGAGCAGCACAATCTGATGTCCGAAGAGTGCAGCAGGGCAGTTCGGGAAGAGCTCTGCGAGAGCCTGGAGCAGCCCGGAGGCAGAAAAATATTTTTCGTTTGCAGACGGCGCCTGTTTTCCGGAAGACTCTGTTCCGTCAGGAAGCGTGACCAGAAGGCAGCGAATGTAGCGATTCGGAGGCAGCAGGGCAGAAATACGTTCTTCACATTCTGCATCGCTGACGGAGGAAGGACCATTCAGGTCGTTTACCAGCTCCTGAAACGGGGAGACTTCCTTTGAAGGGGGTGTTGTGCTGCCGGAGAGGCGGGATCCAAGGCAGCCGCCCAGCCGCCGGAGTGCGTATCGGAGATCCGTTTCCGGCCGCCGGGCTGGCGGAAGGCACAGCAGGAGGGCGGCGGGGAGGTCTCGGTCCCGGAGAGGGAGCAGGAGCAGTTCATGGTCAGCCAGACGGCAGGATATGGGCGAATCGATTATGGCTTCCCACAGAGGAGGGAGCTTTTTTTGCATATCATGGGACAAAAATCTGTTCTCCACCGCCTCTTTCATCGGCATGATGTCGGAGAGAGGGGCATCCGCTGCCTCTCCGCAGGCCAGAAGATGGAAGCCCGGTGTGAAGAGCAGAAGGGAGGCTCCCAGCTGCCCTGCAGCCTGCTCCAGAAGATTCGGAAGGGGAAGTCTGCGTCCCAGCAGATTATTCAGGCACCGTTCCCATCCGGCGTACCCAGCCAGCACATTGGCTACCCGGCGGAAGAGGTCCGCCAGGGACAGATCGGTTACCAGAATGTTGTGGGGAGAGTCATAGAAGGAGGACATGGGAAAACCGACGCCCTCAGCGACCAGGAAGGTGGCGGAAGCCGCCTGTGAGAAGCGGGCGCTGTGCAGGGCGGAAATGGTTTGTTCGGTCTCTCCGAGGTACAGAATGCCCGCCGCGGGGACGGGAACCGTTTCCCCGTCTAACAATTCCGGAGGGTTCTCCGGAGAGAAGAGCGAGTGGGACTGGTGAAAATACAGTTCGTGGGGACGAAGCGTTTCGATCAGGTAGTTGAGGTCACACATGGGCTGGAGCCCTCCCTTTGATGTCTATTACGAATTGTGTTGGCGAAGCAGGCACAAATTTGGCTTGCTGTTTTCAATCATTATATTGATTTAAACAGATACCACCATTATACACGATGACAAATCAAAGCTCAATCGAAGGAAGTAAATGTCTGCTGTGCAGATTTTCACAGTTTTGGAGACACAAGGTGGAAATCTGCACAAAAATCATCTTGTTATGTGGACGATTCTTGTATATGGAAGTAGATATCTGCTAAGGTAAAAGGAACAGGAGAAGGAGGCGCATTTCCATGAATGAAGTGACGGGAGTCGTTTTTGATATTCAGCATTACAGTATCCATGACGGACCGGGAATTCGTACCAATGTGTTTGTCAAGGGATGTCCTCTCCGTTGTCTCTGGTGCCAGAATCCGGAGTCTCAGGCGCGGCAGGCTCAGCTGATGGTGCGCCATGACAGCTGTGTGGGCTGCGGAGCCTGTGTGGGCGCCTGCACGCGGGGGGCGGTGCGGCTGGAGGAAGGAAAAGCGAGGACAGATCGTCGGCTGTGTGAGAGCTGCGGGGCCTGTGTGGCTGTCTGCGCGGCGGATGCCCGGGAGATCACGGGGCGCGTCATGACGGTGGAGGAGGTTTATGCGGAGGCAGAGCAGGACCGGCTTTTCTATGAAGGTTCCGGCGGCGGTGTGACCCTGACCGGTGGGGAGGTTCTGGCACAGCCGGACTTCGCAGCGGCGGTGCTGGCCCGGTGCCAGGAGGGTGGCCTGCATACCGCCATTGAGACCTGCGGCTACGGGAGCTGGGAGCATATGGCGGCGATTCTCGACCACACGGACATTGCACTGTATGATGTAAAACATATGGATACGGAAGCACATCGCTGTGGTACCGGCGTGGGAAACGAACAGATTCTGGAGAATCTGTCCCGGCTTTCCGGGGAAAGAGGTATTCCTGTCATCGTGCGAACGCCGGTGATTCCGGGATTCAATGACACGATTGCCAATATGGAGGCGATGGTGGTTTTTATAAAGGATAAGGTGCCCACCTGTCAGGAAGTGAACCTCCTGCCCTATCATCCGCTGGGAGAGAGCAAACGGGAGCAGCTGGAGACGGAGGGCACACGCTATCGCCGCCCGGAGGAGACGGAGATGGAGGCGCTGCGGGAGGTGTTTAAGCATGCAGGAATCCCGGTGAAATAGAGGAAGACAGGGAAGGTTCGTTGAATGCGTTGCATGCAGAGCAGAAACAGGCGGGGGTGAAGAAGTGGAACGCATCTTTGTCAGAGACAGAGGCTTTTATCGTATGGTTGTGCAGCTGGCAGTTCCCGTGATTATGCAGGGCGTCATCAATCTGGGCGTCAATATCATGGATACTGTCATGCTGGCCCATTACGGGGAGATTCAGCTGTCCGCATCTTCCCTGGCTGGCGGTTATATTAACTTGTTTCAGATTCTCTGTATGGGAATTGGTTGTGGTGCCGCTGTGCTGACTTCCCAATGCTGGGGACGAAGAGATATTGTATCTTTAAAGAAGACAGTTGCTCTGATGCTGCGTCTCGCGCTGGGCATTTCTGCCGTCTTTACCCTGCTTACCTGGATGGTTCCCGGTATCATCATACGAATTTATACTCCCGACGCGGAGATTATCGAGAAAGGGGTTCTGTACCTGCGATGGAGCGTCATCACGTTCCCGCTCATGGGTCTGAGCCTGACCCTTACGCAGGTCCTGCGCTCCATTCGGAATGTTCGGATTCCTCTGGCGGCCTCCATCATTTCCTTCGTTGCGAATATCTTTTTTAACTGGGTTTTTATCTTTGGCAATCTGGGAGCACCGGAGATGCAGATCGCCGGCGCAGCTCTGGGTACGTCGATCGCCCGCGTCATTGAAACGATCATCATTGCGGGATACATGTTCTTCCTGGAAAACAAGATTCATTTCCGACTTCCGGCGCTGCTGGAGCCCTGCGGCAGCCTGTTGCCGACGTATCTGCACTATAGCCTGCCGGTCATTATCTCGGACAGCCTGCTGGCGTTGGGGACCAATATGGTCTCCGTGATCATGGGGCACATCGGCGCTACTTTTGTCGCGACCAATGTCATCGCGTCTGTGGTCGTGCGCATCGCTACGGTGGTGAATCAGGGCGTGTGGAGCTCGAGCAGTACGGTTACGGGCAATACACTGGGAAGAGGGGAGGCGGAGAGGGCCTACCGTCAGGGAATCACCTTTGTTGCGATGGGAGTTTTGATCGGTCTGGTTGGTGCCCTGATTATCTATCTGGTATCGCCATATGTCATTGCCTTCTATAATGTGGCGGAGGAGACAGAGGTCGTGGCAGAGAAGCTCATGGATGCCGTCTGTATCACTGTGGTTTTTCAGACGACCTCAGGCGTTCTCACCAAAGGTGTCCTGCGTGGGGGCGGTGATACCCGTTTCCTGATGGTGGCGGATATCTTCTTTTTATGGGTGGTGTCTGTTCCGCTGGGAGCGGCGGCGGGACTGATCTGGAATCTGGATCCTTTTTGGGTCTATCTTTGTCTGAAGAGCGAGTATATCTTTAAGACGATTCTTTGTCTGGGACGGCTTCTGACGAAGAGGTGGATGCGGGTTATTGAGTCTGCCTGAAAAAAGAAGATGAATATAAGGTGACCGCATGTACAGGGAGTCATACATGCGGCCACCTTATATTCTGGCAGAGAAAATTCAGAATAAAAAATGCTCTGTATTGATAAGTATTCGGATATTCAGATTTCTGGCATCATGGAAAACGCCGGACTTTTGTTCGTCAGCATTTCGTGAACCTCAGTTTCAGAGAGATCCAGGAGTAAGGCAATCTCTGCTGTGCTTCGACCATTTGAGAACCATCTGGTGGCCAGAGCATGATTTCTTTGGGAGATACCCTGGGAAATTCCTTGAGAGATACCTTGGGAAATGCCCTGGGAAATTCCTTGAGAGATACCCTGGGAAATGCCCTGAGAGATACCTTCCGATATGCCCTGCGAGTATCCTTTCCTGTTTTCTTCCTGCCTCCAGTTTTCCAGTGCTGTGCATAACTGCATAT
>JAJQCZ010000004.1 GCA_021202465.1 Lachnospiraceae bacterium
TTGTTCGAATCAATGAATCTCCTGCTGTTTGGGGTTGTTTTTTCACAGCCCCCATTTTCAACATAGAGGGTAAACCATGTACTATTGTTTTATAGCAGAAGATTTGGACGGTCTTACAAATGATCCTCTGATTATTCAAAAAAACTACGCTGAACGATTAAACGCCCTGTGTATTGCTTCTTTAACACAACAAACTGTATTAAGTCCTTCTGGTGATCCAGTAATACTGGATGGCAAGAAGGTTTTGTTGCGTTGCACCAATGACAATTTGTCAGATGGAATACAATTACTTTTGAAGTTTGGTGCTGAGTTTATTGAAACACAAGATGACATCAGCCAAATTGAAAACTGGCACAAACTTGGTATCACTCGCAGAAAAATATATGAATTATCTATTTCTGATTTGATGAAGAATTTACCAGCAGAACTTACATCTAATGATGCCTTGTTTGTGAAATCAAAAAGCAAAGGCTTTAGTGCTGTTATCAATCCGAAAAAACTTATTCAACGAGAACCGCAAGTAATGGATTTCCTGAAAAACCAGAATGTGAAATCTAATCAGATTTTGCTTCTTTCAAGATTTATTCAAATGAGGATAGATTCGCTCGGAACAAGAGAAACCCGTCATGTAGTCTTGAATAATCAATTAGTAAATTCCTCCCGACTGCTACATTCACTCAAACACACCGTCCCGAAATCGCACAAAAACAAGGCACAGGAGATAGTCAAACAAGTTGAAGCAGTTGGCACATTTCCGTCTAACTATATTTTAGACTTAGGTGAGTTTACCGCTGAAGAAGATTCATATTTAGATGTAGTAGAATTTAATCCACTCTCTTGTTCTATGTGCTTTGTTAATAACAGTATATTTGAGATTGCTGTTCCAGAAATCACTGAAATCAAGAAACGACTGCAAATAGGCTTTGAGTTTTGTTATGATGCAATTAGTTATCCCAAAAGCTATGATTTGATAAGAGCATCGAATAGAAACTACACTTATTTGTCAGAGGAAAGATATTCTTTTCTCTAAACTAATTAGAATGCACAAATTGGCAAGCAGTGTAAACCTGTACAGGTTCACTCATTTTCTCGATTTTCCTTTCGGTGCAATCTTCGCAAATTTGCTTGTTGGGGAAGCATCTGAAAAAGACAAAAAAGAGCTGGATTTGTTTGAAGGGAAATGCACGGGAATCCCGACGATACAGGAGCCTAAGAACAGGAACTAGATTAGCGAAGTGTCCATAAAGAGGGTACTACACTAATTCATGTGTCCACTGTTATGGGTATAGTATACTTTAGGTGCCAGAATATAATAACAGTGTAGAATATGACAAAAATCGCACAGATTGTGTATGGATGAACAATTTACGCGGTTTTTGCTGTAAAATACGGATGGGTATATATGTTGCTTATTTGGACTGTCCTGTTTAAAAGAGGAAGATGGGGGGAAATATGAAATTTAACATATCTCTGATGGAAGAAGAAAATACATCGTCTTGTAAGGATAATCTGGTGCTTATTGCTCCTGTAGTGGCATATATAGTGATACCATTGATTTACGTATTGTATACGGAAAGTGTTAAAGTTGATGGCTGGCTTTATATTACAGACGAATTTATACAGATTAATTTAATCCTGCGTTATTCTTCATATGTATGCGAGGCTATCGCAATCGGATTACTAAGCTATGTTATAATGACAAAAAGTCTTAAGCTCAATATATTATATCTACTGGTATGCATGAGTGGATTTTCCTGTTTTTACAGGGCTTATCATTATTTTTATAAGACCGTATTCAGCGCATATTTTTTGGGATTCATGATTGCCTGGGGGTTGATATTGGTCGTATCAAAGCTTATCAGGAAAAATATAGTGAAACTGTTGGTGCTGACTGCAGTTGCAATGTTTGGATGCGTATTCATGCCCGATGTTATTTCGGGACTGAGCTATTCAACAGATTATTTTGACATTTTTTTGAGCGCTGTTCTGGGAATGGTTGTAAAACTGATAATCAGTCTGTGTGTCGGTGTCATATGGATAGTATTTTCCCAATACTATAATATTGATCCTTTTGGTTTTGACGGAACCTCTGATATGCAGGCGGTATGTAAATGCCCTGTGTGTAATAAGGTGTTTTATGAAGAGACGAATTTCTGCGGAGAGTGCGGAGCAAAAGTAATCAGGGTGTCAGAAGGATATCAGGAAGATGAAAAACATTAAGAGAGACAGAGAGTTCGTCTTAATCACCGGTGACACACATGGGCGTTTCGCGAGAATCCGGGAGTACTTGTGGCGCAACCAGGTGGCAGAGCAGTCGCTTTTGATTATTCTCGGCGATGCCGGAATCAATTATTTTGGTGGAGCCAGGGACCGGGAGTTGAAAAAATTTCTGGAAACCTTTGATATTACGCTGCTTTGTATACATGGTAACCATGAAAGGCGACCGGAAACCATTCCCACATACAAAGAGGAATGCTGGCGCGGCGGAGTTGTGTATGTGGAACCGGATTACCCGCACCTGCTTTTTGCGAAGGATGGCGAGGTATATGATATCTGCGGAAAGCAGACTCTGGTCATAGGCGGCGCTTATTCTGTAGATCGCGAGTACCGCATTGCCAGGAATCCACATAACCCGGAATGGTGGCCGGACGAGCAGCCTTCGGAGGAGATAAAGCAGAGGGTGAGAACTAAACTGGATTCTATGAACTGGAAGGCAGATGTGGTGCTGAGCCATACGGTACCCAGGAAATATGAACCTGTGGAGACATTTTTAAAGTGGATCGACCAAAGTTCGGTTGACAAATCGACAGAAGACTGGCTGCAGGAGATTGAGGACAACTTAACATATGAGCATTGGTATGCCGGGCATTATCATATACAGAAAACCGTTGATAGGTTGGAAATGATGTATGAAAATGTTCATGGGTTCGATGATTACCAGATGAATTAGAGGAAAATATGAGATAATCGGTCAGGTGCCTTTGAATGCCGGGATCGTCTGACGACGGTTCCGGCATTTATTGAGCCACTGCTTGGGTCTCAGATCACCCTTCACAGTGGCTCCTGTGTCTATTATGGCTTGGCATGGATATTCCTCCAATCTGCCGCAGATCAAGCCTCCCTCTCCAGCATGACCCGGCACCGCTTTTTATAACAGGCGACTCCATATTTCAGGATGATCCGCATATCATCTGCCTTCAGTTCTGCCGTGTAATGGCTATCCGTGATCTGGGCCAGCGCTTCGCGGCACGCCGCGTCGAGGTTTCCGCCTTCGGCGTATTTTACTTCGATGACAATGCCTATTCCCTCTTCCTCAATCTCGATCTGGATATCGAAATATCCTTCACCTGCTTCGCGGTTGGAGGTAATGTCCCAATTATTTTTGAAGAGGAGAATTCCGAGAATCAGGCCATGGTAGAAGCTTTCTTTGAACTCTTTCCTCACCGCTGTATCGCGGATGCTGATGGTAGTTGCCATACTTCTGGTAAATATACGTTCCACTTCAGCTGCATCACCCTTTTTCAAGGCGGCGCAGAATTCCGTTGCCAGAGTACCGTCTTCAGCCACCTTCTCTTCAAATTGTTCTAGAAGAATGTCTCGGAAGAGCTCACGGACTTCGTTGTTCGGGATTTTCAGACTGACGAGACTGCCGGCGGGGATTTCGCTGGGAGTCAGATAACCGGTCGCTAACAAAAGGCTCCACATATTTTCAATGCGGTCATACATGGTCTGCCAGGTCAGCTGTTCCTCGATTTTTTTCTGGACTGTTTCTCCGGAAATCAGTCGTTCGATCTGGGTCTTTGTGATGCCGTTTCCCATGCAGTGGATAAAGCGCTTTACTTCCTCATTACCGCTGGAGTTTTTCCAGTAGCTTTTCGGCCTTTTCTCCGGATTTGTGAGAAGCTGATCGCACCAGTTGATCACATCCCAGGGATTATAGATATGCGCATTGCCTATGCGATACCCGTCATACCATTCTTTGGTGATTTCATAATATTGTGACAGGCCATACTCATCGAGCATTTGCCGGACTTCTGTGTCTGTAAATCCAAATTGTTCATTGCAGTTCGCGTCCAGAACAGTAGATACTTTCAGGTTATTCAGACCAGTAAATATGCTTTCCTTTGAAATACGAAGGCAGCCGGTCATGACTGCAAAATACAGGCTTCTGTTTGATTTCAGTGCGGCATCCAGCATGTTTCGAATCAGGCTGACCATCTGGTCATAGTATCCCTGCATATTTGCCTTTGCCAGAGGGACATCATATTCATCGATCAGAATGATCACCTTCCGCCCGTAATGCTTTTCCAGCAGCTGGGACAGGGTGTTCAGGCTGCTGGTGATGGTCGATTCAGGCATGGTAAAGGTGCTTTTCGACGACTCATCGACCCGGATGAGCTGACGGTACAGGCTTTTTTCCTCTTCATAGAGCCTGTTGCTGTCCAGAAGAAAGCGAAAACGCAGCGCTTCTTTGGCAAGAATCGTACAGAGTTCGTTCTTGGCAGATTCGTAATTCATTCCGTGCGCGGTTTTCAGGCTGAGAGAAATGACCGGAAACTGTCCCATATATGCCTTGCACAGTTCAGCATCCTGGGAGATCGACAGGCCTTCAAACCATTTTTTGTCAGCACCGATTTCAAAAAAGCACTGGAGCATGCTCATGTTCAGGCTCTTTCCAAAGCGGCGCGGACGTGTGAACAGGTTCACCTCGCCCCGGTTCCGAAGCAGAACGCGGATAAAATCGGTTTTATCAATATAGTAGTAGTTCTCAGTTCGGATTTTTTCAAAATCATCGATTCCGATCGGAAGCATCTTCGTATTCACACGGCCACCTCCATAAAACACCTTCAATGATAAGAATTTTATCATAATCGTCAGGGGGAATCAATATCGAGTCAGGAAAACAGCAGACTTACCACGATGTCCATATACGGCAAAAGCTGTGAAATGAGTTTGTTTACTTTGTTTCCCGGGCATGGTATATTGGATGTAATACGGAAAAGGGAGGCAGCGATGGAACTTGAGATTAATGTTGAAGATCTCCTGAACAAACGAAGAATTGAATCTGACCGGATTGAGTTTAAAGCCTCATGGAACCCGGATGACATTTATCACACCATCTGTGCATTTGCCAATGATTATGACAATGTCGGCGGCGGATATATTGTGATTGGGGTAGAAGAGAATAACGGAGTTGCCGTCCGCCCGGTAAAGGGAATTCAGGAGTATGAGATTGACTCGATTAAGAAGGAAATGATCGGGTATAATAACACGATGGTACCCGCCTGTTTCCCGAACGTAATTGATGAAGAGGTAGACGGGAAATGCATCCTGGTATTGTGGGTGACGACCGGTGCAGGAAGGCCTTATAAGGCACCCGAGCATGTGACTGCAAAGAAAGATAAAAAGCTGTATTATTATATCCGCTATGCATCCAGTTCTATTCGTGCCAATGCGGAGCAGGAAAGAGAATTGCTGAGCATGACGGATTACATGCCCTTTGACATGAAGCCGAATTTCAAGGCGACAGAGGATGATATTTCGGCTGCGTTGTTGATGGATCATCTGAAAAAGACAAAAAGCAGGCTGGCGAGGCAGGTGCTGAAACGCGGCGTGATGGATGTTCTCGGAGATATGCAGCTTCTGGTGGGTCCTCCGGAACAGCAGTATATAACAAATGTTGCGCTGATGATGTTCTGCGATCATCTGGACCGGTTTTTCCCATACACGCAGGTGGAGATTACGAAATTTCCGGAGGGAAGTATTCGGAATCCGAATAACTTTATCGAGGTACCGGTGATTAAGGGTTCCGTACCGGAAATGATCAACCGGACGATGCAGAAATTGCAGGACATGGTAATTCTGGAAAAGGTGACAAAGGTGAATTACCAGATGGAGGCGATTCGCCGTTTTAACTATCCCTATCAGGCCCTGGAAGAGGCTGCGGTGAACGCTTTTTATCATGCCTTATGGAAAGCTTTCCATAAACGGTGTTATGTAAAGTCCTCAGTTATGCAAAGTCAGTTTAGCAATAGCCCAAAACAAGGGCTTTTTCTTTTGCTTTAACTTAGCATAAAATCATGATACCTTCAAGAGGCAGCCAATACTGGCTGTAATAAATTCTAAGGAGGTTTTCATGATGAAGACAAAAGATCTACCTGCTGTAACCAGTACCTTGATCGATAAACTCAAGGCGGATGGATACAGCGAAACTGTTCTTAAAAATACTCAGTGGATACTGGGACATTTTGAGAATTATTGCGGCAAACACGACATTCCAGAAATTAATGCCCCGGTTGCTTCTGAGTTTGTCAGGGAATGCTTTGGGTTTGACTATTACAACACGACTGCACCCATGCAGACTGTAATGAGGAGGCCCCTGCTTATTCTCCTCGAGTTCGAGGAGTCTGGAAATTATTACAAGACCCATCAGCGTGGATCTACCACGGAAATCCCGTTGGTATACAAAGATGTGTTCCTCGAATACAGGGATGTTGTAAACGGCTTGTCTCTCTGCCAGAATTCAAAAGAACGTAAGCTCTGGATTTTTGTCAAATATTTTGAGTATCTTGAGAAAAATAACATCCTCTCATTAGCGGAGATCCAGTTCCAGACCGTCCATAATTATATCAATTCCCTCAATTCTTATGCCCCGTCGACAATCCGCTGCATCAAATCTGTCCTCAGGGAAATCTATGACTGGCTTTATTCCCAAAAATATATTCCTTTTTCTGGGAGACAGGTATTCCCGATGATCCGGAAAGACCCTCGCAACAAGCTGCTTCCCTATTATTCCAAGGAAGAGGTTGCGCAGCTGCTTTCCTGCATTGATACAGACACTGCTTCCGGGAAATGTATTTACGCTGTCATCAGCATACTCGTATATCTGGGCATGCGTGCCGGGGATATAATCCGTCTGAAGTTTACAGATATTGACTGGAATACCGGGACAATCCATTTCACCCAGCATAAAACAGGAAAGCCGCTTTCGCTGCCTCTTCTGGATGAAGTGAAATATCCGCTTCTTGATTATATCAAGAATGGCCGCCATGAAAGCGCGGATCCCGACTATGTTTTTGTAACACTGTATGCACCTTATACGAAATTCAGCAGTACCTCTTCTATTTTCAGGATGGTGGAAAAGTGCATGCAGACGGCAGGGATCAATTATGAGGGCCGCCACCACGGACCCCATTCCCTCCGCCACAGCCTTGCAACAAACATGATGTCTGAAAATGTCCCGGTCAGCGCCATCGCAAAAATCCTTGGGCATTCCAGCACGAAAACTACAGAAACGTACCTGACAGTGGATGAGACCCATTTAAAAGAAATCTCACTGGAGGTGCCCTATGTCTAAACAGATGCCGAAAGTCAACGGGCTTCCACAGTTTATCGGGCCCTTTAAGGAACTTCTTCCGGACTATATCTATTATAAGAGAGCACAGGGATATGTATTTCGTGACCCAAATATTTATAAGCTCCGGGAAATGGATATGTTCTTTCTTGAAAATGGTGTCAAAAAGGTTGAGTTTACCAGACAGATGTATGAAGCATGGACAAATGTAAGACCTGGCGAAAAAGAAAGCAATGTTGAACACCGCAGATCTGCGGCCAGGGGGTTTGCCTGTTATTTGGTATCCCTTGGCTATGAAAATATTTATACCGGTTACGATGATACGCGCATTTTTAAGAGGGACTTTATTCCATATGTTTTTTCAAAGGAAGAAATCCGGAGGATGTTCTGTGTGATATCCAAATGGTGTGTACAGGAACCTGGGCTGAGAAACGATTCCTTCAGGATCGCTATGCTGCTGTACTACTGCTGCGGTTTCCGCAAATCAGAAGTCCTTGGCCTGAAAATGGCGAATATTGATCTGGATACAGGCAGGGTTACCATCCTGAATGGGAAAAATAATGTCAGCCGCATTGTAGTAGCATCAGATTCTCTCCGGTTTGAATTGAAGGATTATCACAGGAAATATCGCACGGAAGCAGCTCCTGAAGAATATTTCCTGACAGGGGAAAAAACAGAACATTATCCGGAAGGCTCCCTGTATGGGAAGTTCCGCACGTTGCTGTCAGAAGCAGGAATTGCTCTGCGGGCAGACGGCGGACGTCAGCGTATCCATGATATACGCCATACCTTCTGCGTCCACACGCTGGAAAAAATGCAGGAAAAGGGATTTGACCTATACACGTCACTTCCACTGCTGTCTGTTTACCTCGGACATAAACACATCACTGAAACAGAGTATTACCTGAGGATGATGGAGGAGCATTTTAGCGGGATCCTTGAAAAATCAGCCGCATACAGCCCGAACCTGTTCCCCAAATATGATGGAGAGGATGGTGGTACGGGTGCAGAATAACAGCTTTGCTTACTACCTGACAAAATATTTTTCGGAATACCTTCCCAACCAGATAGCCGCATCTGGCAATACAGTCCGTTCATACCGGGATGCTTTTGTCCAGCTCATGGATTTCTATAAACAGGAATACCACATCCCACCGGAAAGGCTCACTTACAGTGATTTCACTGCGGAGCGGATAGAAGCATTCCTACGCAGCCTGGAAGAGAAACGGGGGATCGGCATCAGCACGAGGAACCAGCGGCTGGCGGCAATCCATTCTTTTTTCAGATATATCCAGTACAGGGATCCTGCCGGTTTTGAACAGTGTGCGGTGGTTTTGTCTGTCCCTTTTAAAAAGGCAGAAACCAAACCGATGAATTATATGACACTGGAAGAAATCCGTCTTCTGCTGTCCCTGCCGGAAACAGGCAACGACAACCAGCTCCGTGACCTGGCAGTCATGACCATGCTCTATGAAAGCGGTGCAAGGGTACAGGAGGTCATTGACTTAACTCCTGCGAATGTCCGTTTCTCGTCTACCGCCATAGTGGAATTGCATGGAAAAGGAAATAAAACAAGGCTCGTCCCGATCAATGCTGATGCAGCCAGCATTGTCAGGAATTATATCCGCCGGTGCAAAAGGACAGATATCAGCGAGCCACTGTTTGTGAACCGCAAAGGTGAGAAACTCACCCGTGCAGGTATACAGTACATCATAGACAAATATGTGTCAATGGCAAGAGAGCAGCGTCCGGACTTATTTAAAAACAAAATTTCCAACCACTGTTTCCGACATAGTAAAGCTATGCATCTTTTAGAAGCTGGGATCAACCTGATTTATATCCGTGATTTTTTGGGACACACTTCGGTAGTTACGACAGAAATCTACGCGAAAACCAACCCGAAGATTAAGGAAGACCAGTTGAAAAAGCATAGTGCCTCAGTGACAACACCTGATAAATACAGCAGGAAAGAAAAGGAAGATTTGATCGACTGGTTGAAAAACAACCTGTAAGATGATAAAATTTTATGCAAAGTAAAAAGTTCCGAATTCCTTTGACATACAGGGAATTCGGAACTGACTTTGCATAATTGAGGGCTTTACATAACATCGGGACTATATGTCCTATCAGTCCATCATTATCGAGATTGAGCCGGAACTGATCCGGATTATCAGCTACCCGGGAATTGACCGCTCCATCCCGATGAGAGACATTGAAGCCGGAGAGCGTTTTTCCACGAGATACTATCGCAATAAGCGGCTTGGCGAATTCTTAAAAGAGCTGGATTTGTCTGAAGGGAAATGCACGGGAATCCCGACGATACAGGAGGAACTGCGCAATAATGGTTCCCCTGCTGCAAAGTTTTATACAGATGAGGACAGACGCGCGGTGACGGTCGAGATACCGATTCATCCGGATTTTCTGGAGAAGGATGAAAAATTGACTGTTTCGGGCGAGGAAATGATCGTTTTGGGTAACGAGAAAAGTTGCGTTTTACCTCAAAACAAAACTTTCGAGCATGAGAAAAGTTGTGCTTTGGATTTAAACGAAACTTACAAAGGTGACGGAAGTTATATTTCAATTGACAAAGTTTCGTTTGAAGAGATTCTTATACGAATGGATGTAAAGGAGCGAACCAGGGAGAATATACGTTTATTAAAAAGAGCTATAACAGGTGATATTTTCAGCAGAACAGATATTGCTAAATTGCTACAGATTTCCGGCACTGCTGCCGGTAAACTGATAAACAAAATGAAAGAAAATATGCTGATTGTCCCCGTCTCCGGCCACGGCAAAGGAAAATACAGATTTATCACGGAAGAGGATGAGACCGAATAACCCTGTTCGCACCATTTTGCAAAAAGCTCCCTTTGCCTCTTTGACTTCCCTTCTCCAAGGTGTTATACTAGCTACAGTTTCGTGCCGAAGGAGTCGGCACAGGGAAACCAAACCGGACAGGAGGCTTTGCAATGACAGAGGCAACGAGCTGTGGCGGTGTGGTGATTTTTCGTGGGAAGATCCTTTTATTGTACAAGAACATCCGGAACCGGTATGAGGGCTGGGTTCTACCCAAGGGTACCGTGGAACCGGGAGAGTCCTATGAGGAGACGGCGCTCCGGGAGGTCCTGGAGGAGTCGGGAGCCAGGGCGCGGATCGTCCGGTACGTGGGGAAAAGCCAGTACACCTTTAACACAGCGAGAGAAGAGATTGTCAAGAATGTACACTGGTATCTGATGGCGGGGGAGAGCTACTACAGCAAGCCGCAGCGGGAGGAGTATTTCATGGATTCCGGGTATTATAAGTTCCATGAAGCCTACCACCTTCTGAAATTCTCCAATGAGAAACAGATTCTCGAGCAGGCATTTGCGGAGTACCAGAGCCTGAAGAGGAGCAATCAATGGGAATCAGCGAGGCTGTTTTCCGGCGAAAAGAGGATCCTGGAGGAGACGGATGCATAATCCGTCTTTTCTTTTGGGAAAATGGAAAAGCGGGGGCGACAATGTGAAGGAGGTTTTTCTATGAAGACATGGGAACAGTGGATGCAGAATCAGGAGCGGCAGATGGCGCTGCAGACGGCGCTGACACTGCTGGAGTATGATATGGAGACACAGGCGCCGGAGGAAGCCAGGAAATATACGGCGCGGGTCATCGGCATTTTAAACAGTATGCTGCAGGAGGAAACGCTGAGTGAGGAAAATCAGCGGCTGTTGGAGAAGCTGGCCGGGAAGAAGAGTCTGACAGTGGAGCAGGCGGCCATGGTGCGCCGGGCGGAAAAGGAACGGCAGCGGCTGGCGGCCATTCCCGCCGACGAATACCGGGAATATTCAGAGCTGGCGGCTTCCTCGACCGGCATCTGGGCGCGGGCCAGACGGGAAGGTGATTTTTCCCTGTTTGCACCGACGCTTGAGAAGATGCTGGAAATGACGAAGCGGTTTGCCGTCCGCCGGGCGAAGAAGGGACAGGATCCGTACGATGTTCTGCTCGATGAGTACGAGGAGACCTTCACCCGGGAGGCGCTGGATCCCTTCTTTTCCCTGCTGAAATCCGAGCTGACGTCTCTGCTGCGGGAGCTGACGCCGGTGGTGCAGCGTGTGGATGATTCGTTCCTTCACAGACACTGCAGCGCTGAACGGCAGAGACAATTCGCCGGAAGGCTGGCGGACTATATGGGCTTTGACCGGAAACGGGGAACGACGGCGGAGAGCGAACATCCCTTCACGACGAATCTGCACAATCATGATGTGCGCTTTACCAATCATTTTTATGAGGATCAGCCGGCCAGTGCGATTTTCACGGCCATCCACGAGGGCGGGCACGCTCTCTATGAGCAGGGAATCCGCGATGACCTGACGCAGACGCCCGTGGGCGGCGGGACTTCCTGCGGGATGCATGAGTCGCAGTCCCGTTTCTATGAAAATGTCCTCGGGCGCGATGAGAATTTCTGGAAGCCTTTGTATGGAGATCTGCAGGATATGCTGCCGGAGGCCTTTGGCGACGTGTCGCTGCATGAATTTATCCTGGCGGTCAATAAGCCGCAGCCCAGTCTGATCCGCACCGAGGCCGACGAGCTGACCTACAGTCTGCATATTTTGATCCGCTATGAGCTGGAGAAGCAGCTTTTTGACGGTGACCTGGAGGTGCGCGATCTGCCGGAGGCCTGGAATGCGAAGATGGAGGAGGTGCTGGGGATTCGCCCGGAAAATGACCGGGAGGGCGTGCTGCAGGACATCCACTGGGCGCAGGGTTCCTTCGGCTATTTCCCGTCCTATGCCCTGGGGAATGCCTTCGCGGCGCAGCTATATCATCAGATGCGTAAGGCGCTTCCGGTGGAGGAACTGCTGGCACAGGGGAAGCTGTCGGTGATCACGGCATATCTGCGGGAACATATTCACCAGTACGGCGGAACCCGCAACAGCCGTCAGCTGCTTTGCGAGGTCACCGGGGAGGAATTCAATCCCCGCTATTATGTAGAGTATCTGAGAGAGAAATTTACCGGTCTGTACCTGTCCAGAGAATAATGTGCCGCAAATGGGTTACCCTATCGAATAAACGGAAAGCGACAGGGAGGACCTTATGGAGTGGAGCGGGAAGGACACGGAACACCGTGAGGAGAAGCCGGTGGAGGAAAGCCAGGAGGAACGGGAACAGATCCGCGAGTTCGGACAGCTGACGCTCGACGAGGGAGAGGCGCGCAGCCGCATCCATCTGCTGACCATCATCGGGGAAATCGAGGGGCACGATAACCTCTCAGCCAACACCAAGACGACGAAATACGAGCATATCCTGCCGCAGCTGGCGGCGCTGGAGGACAGCCGGGAGGTCGAGGGGCTGTTGATTCTGCTGAACACGGTGGGCGGCGATGTGGAGGCGGGGCTGGCGATTGCCGAGATGATCGCTTCCCTGAGCAAGCCCACTGTGTCTCTGGTGCTGGGAGGGAGCCATTCCATCGGCGTACCGCTGGCGGTGGCTACCGACTATTCCTTTATCGTCGAGACGGGCACCATGCTGATTCATCCGGTGCGCATGAACGGGATGATCCTGGGGGTGCCGCAGACCTATGACTATTTCAAGCGGATACAGGATCGCATCACCGGCTTCATTGCTTCGCACAGCCGGGTCACGCAGGAGCGGCTGGAGGAGCTGATGCTGGAAACCGGGGAGATGAGCAAGGATATGGGGAGCATCCTCGTCGGTAAGGACGCCGTCCGGGAGGGACTCATCGATTCCCTGGGCGGTATCCATGAGGCTCTGGCGAAGCTGCGGGAGCTGATGGGGGAGTGAGAAGGGCACAAAACCTTTGATGAAAAACTTTTTCGTGAAAATTCTTCGTAATATAAAAAAGAAACTGGATTTTCCCTGCGTTATTGTGTAGAATAAAATCTGTATGGCGTAAAAAGGCGGCAGGCCTCTGCCCCGTGATGCGTACGCTGATGAAAATACGACGAACACACGGGATGCGCCTAAAATCATACACAGTAAGGAGAACCGATATGACAAGAATTGCAATCGCAGGCTACGGGAATCTCGGACGCGGCGTGGAGAAGGCCATGGCGCAGAATCCCGATATGGAACTGGTGTGTGTGTTCACGCGGAGAGATCCCGCGTCCGTGAAGACCGCCTCCGGCGTGCCGGTGGTCCCTATGGCGGAAGCTGCTTCCTGGACAGAGAAGGTGGATGTGGTCATCCTCTGCGGCGGCAGCGCGACCGACCTTCCTCAGCAGACGCCGGAGGTGGCGTCCCTCTTTAACGTGGTAGACAGCTTTGATACGCACGCGAACATCCCCACGCATTTTGCGCATGTGGATGAGGCGGCGAAGAAGGCCGGCAAGGTGGCCTTTATCTCTGTGGGCTGGGATCCCGGCCTGTTCTCTCTGAACCGCATTTATGCGGAGTCTATCCTGCGTCAGGGCAGCACCTACACCTTCTGGGGCAAGGGCGTCAGCCAGGGCCATTCCGATGCGATTCGCCGCGTGCCCGGCGTGAAGAAGGGCATCCAGTATACCGTCCCTGTACCCTCCGCGCTGGAGGCCGTACGCAATGGAGAGAATCCGCAGCTTACGACCCGCGAGAAGCATACCCGCGAGTGCTATGTGGTGGCCGAGGAGGGCGCTGACCGGGCGCAGATCGAGGAGACCATCAAGAATATGCCCAATTATTTCTCTGATTATGATACCACAGTGACCTTTATGACCGAGGAGGAGTTCGACGCCACGCATACATCTCTGCCGCACGGCGGCTTCGTGATGCGCAGCGGCATCACCGGAGACGGGACGAAGCAGCTGATCGAGTACTCGCTGAACCTGGGCAGCAACCCTGGGTTCACCGCCTGCGTGCTGGTCGCCTATGCCCGCGCCGCTGCACGTATGTCGGCGGAGGGCCAGACCGGTGCGAAGACCGTCTTCGACGTGGCGCCCCGCTATCTGTCCCCGCTGGACGATGAGACGCTGCGGGCGCATCTGCTGTAGAACCATATCCGAAGGACATTCCTTGTAGGGAATACAAGTTGTCAGATATGGAATGATTGGTCATTTTTTGTAAAAACAGAAAGTCTCCCGGAAGCTGATCGGGTAGGAGGTGATTATTCACTCCTGCGTATGAGACAGGCCGGGAGGCTTTCTTTATATATTACCTGATTCGGTTTT
This sequence comes from Lachnospiraceae bacterium, assembly GCA_021202465.1. Taxonomy (GTDB): domain Bacteria; phylum Bacillota; class Clostridia; order Lachnospirales; family Lachnospiraceae; genus UBA3305. The sequence goes on from JAJQCZ010000004.1 coordinate 14,497, forward strand.
TTAGTCCCAGGGTGTCTCGACCGCAGCCGCTTCCGGTTCTGCCTGCGGCAGGGTCGTTCGCACCATGACCCCGTTGACCTCTACTAGGTCATCCACGGCGATAACCAGACAGGGGCGTCCGTCGATGATGCGGGTCTCGATGAGATCTGCGTAGGCCGGGTCCGCCTTGATGATGATATTCGGGGTCTCAACGCTGAATTTCCGGGTCTCGGCGATGTTCGTGGCCAGGAATGTCGTTCGTTCTCCAGCCGTCTGATTAAAGGTCTGATCGAAGTTGGTCAGGTTTTCCTCGGGCACGCCGCTGTTTTCCAGCAGCCGCTTCACATCGGGGCGGGAGAGCTCGAGGGGCTCGGGATTGTCCTGGTTGGCTTCTACCATTTCGTTGAGATTCTCGTGAATCGTTTTCAGCACCTCATAACCGCAGTTTTCCCCCAGCACCTCGGAGACGATTTCCTGAAAGGTCTCCTTCTGACTCCCGGCGGTCAGCGGCGGGACGCTCCCCAGCACCTGTTCGATGAAATCGGGCTGTGGCTCTTCAGGCTTAGCGCTGTAGTACAGAGCCTGATGGATATCGGTGCTGCGGTCATTGAAGGCGGGGAAGAGGAATCCGTTCAGGGGATTCTCCACGACCCAGTCGCGCACCCGGTTCTCCAGCAGCTTTTCATCGGCATTGTAGCGCAGGCCGGGTTTCGTCAGCTTTACCGGGCAGAGACTGACGAGGATGTGAGAGTAGACGGTCTCGGAGGCATCGAACATCTCCGTATTGTCCTTCGCCCGCCCTGGCACGTCGTAGGCAGCGTAAATGACGAGGATCAGATAGTTCTCCGCATAGGAATAGCTGGCGATGATCTTATCGTAGAATTCTTCCAGCAGAATCTCGTCTTCCAGTTTGCTTTCCAGCAGGCGCACGAGGAAGTGCTGGGTGCCGCCCTCCACCTCCTGCGCCAGAGGGGATTCCATATTGATCAGGTTTTTCCCCACCGTACCGGACAGGGTGTGTTTGAAAATGTCAAAATATTTGAACAGCTCCTCCTCCGGCAGCGTCAGAAACGCCCCTGCGGACTCCATGAGCTTCTCCTTGTCGTGGTTGACATAGCAGCAGCACAGGCGGGTGATGGTGCTCCGATCCTCCTTAAACTGCTTGCGAATTTCCAGGATTTCTTTTTTATTCATGATCATCTTCCTTCTTTCTCTCAGAGCCCCGTGCGGCGGCAGACCGGAATGCGCGGGACAAGGGCGATTTTACCACAAAACGGAGAAGGCTTCCAGTGAAAATACGGCTTTGTAAATCCCTCTGGATTTTCCGCCGACAATCGCGTACAATAAATGTAATGTTCAGGTAAAGAACAGCTGTGGGCGGGCGGAGTGTCCGTCCGTCAGGCTGTGTACGGAAAGAAGTGTGTGGAAATGAGTCAGCCTCTGACCCAGGAGGAGAGATTTAAAAAACTGACCACGGAGCCCATTCATGAGCTGATCTTATCGCTGGCGCCTCCGACGATCATCACGCAGCTGATCACGACGCTGTACAATCTGGTGGATACGTATTTCGTCAGTCAGCTGGGGACCAGCGCCTCGGCGGCGGTGGGCATTGTCCTTTCTCTGATGGGGATCATTCAGACGATCGGTTATACCTTCGGCACCGGGTCGGGGGTCTGTATCTCCAAGTTTCTGGGGGAGAAGAACCGGCAGGAGGCCGGAAAATACGCTTCGACGGCGTTTGCGCTGGCCTTTGGCACGGGAATCCTCCTGATGGTCTTCGGCCTGATCTTCCTGAATCCGCTGGTGTACGCCATGGGTGCGACAGATACGATCTTCCCCTACGCCCGGGAATATACGAAATACATTCTCCTGGGTTCCCCCTACATGGTCTGCACTTTCGTTCTCAATGTACAGATGCGCAACCAGGGAAATGCATTTTTCTCTATGCTGGGTGTGGCCAGCGGGTGTATCCTGAACCTCTTTCTGGATCCGCTCTTTATCTTCGTGCTCGACATGGGGATCCGGGGCGCGGCTCTGGCGACGATCCTCAGTCAGTTCGTTTCGTTTGTCTTGCTGCTGTTCTATTGCCAGACCCGGGAGGTTAATCTGACGCTGCATGCGCGGGATGTCCGGCCGAATCGTCTTATGATGAAGCGGATTCTGTCAAACGGTTTCCCGAGCTTTTGCCGCCAGGGGATTAACAGTCTCTCGGCCGTGGTCATGAATCGCTGTGCGGCGCCCTTCGGGGATGCGGCCATCGCGGCGCTGACGATTACGCAGCGGGTGGTGGGCTTCGTGTCGGCCGTGGTGATCGGTTTCGGCCAGGCCAGCCAGCCGGTTTTCGGTTTTAACTATGGCGCCGAAAATTATAAAAGGATCCGGGAAACTTATGATTTCTGTATGAAGCTGGCCGTGGGGATCCTCGCCGCTGTCGCCGTGGGATTGCTGATCTTTGCTCCGCAGGTGATCACGCTGTTCCGGGCGGATGATGCCGAGGTGATCGAGATCGGCACGCGGGCCATGCGCTGTCAGGCGCTGCTGATGCCGGTGGAGAGCGTGGCGATCGTCGGCAGCATGCTGATGCAGCTGACGCACAAGCCTCTGCGTGCGGCGACGGTGTCTATGGCTCGGAAGGGATTATTTTTCATCCCCTGTATGTATCTGATGCCCGCGTTTTTCGGCCTGAGCGGCCTGGTGTGGGCGCAGCCGGTGGCGGATATCCTTACATTTGTACTGACCGTTCCGCTGACGGTGTCGGTCCTGCGGGAGCTGAAAATGGAGTTGGCTGCATAGAGGGAGCCCGATACGGGCCGCCTGATGAGGAGGGAAAATACAATGAGACAGAACAGAGACCTGGCCGAGAAGAAGGAACTGCCGGAGAAACCGGTGTTCGTGATCGGCCATACGAACCCGGACACAGATTCGATCTGCTCGGCGATCGCCTACGCGACGCTGAAGCGGAAGATCACGGGCAAGCGTTACATTCCCAAGCGGGCGGGGCAGATGAATCTGGAGACCAAATACGTGCTGAAGCGTTTTGGTGTGGAGACGCCTTACTATCTGAATGATGTGCGCCGTCAGGTCAAGGATATGGAGGTCAACTATTTTAAGCCCATCCGCGGCTGCCTGTCACTGAAGAAGGCCTGGGAACGGATGGAAGATTCCAATGTGGTGACGCTTCCCGTCTGTACCGAGGAAGGCATTCTCGAGGGAATCATCACAGAGGGCGACATCGCTGAGTCCTACATGGGCATGTACAGCGCCGACGTACTTTCCCGGGCGGAGACTTCTTATAAGAATATCGTGGAGACTCTGAACGGGGAGCTTCTGGTGGGCACGAAGGAGGATATTCTCGATCACGGGAAGATTCTCATCGCTGCGGCCAATCCGGACACGCTGGAGGATTTTATCGATGAGGGCGATGTGATCATCACCGGTAATCGCTACGAGACCCAGCTGTGCGCTATTGAGATGAAGGCGGGCTGCGTGATCGTCTGCACCGGTTCGAAGGTCAGCAAGACCATTGTTATGATGGCCCGGGAGCACGGCTGCCATATCATTGAAACCCCTTATGATACATTTACGGTGGCGCGTCTGATCAACCAGAGCATTCCCATTGATTTCTTCATGAAGAAGGAGGATCTGGTCACCTTCCAGCTCAATGATTTCATCGATGACGTGAAGGAAACGATGACAAAATACCGCCATCGGGATTTTCCGGTGGTGGATAAGGATAATAATTTCCTCGGCATGATTTCCCGGCGGAAATTGCTGGGCGCCCGCAAGAAGCGGCTGATTCTGGTCGATCACAATGAGATTTCTCAGGCCGTGGACGGTCTGGAGGATGCGGAGATTCTGGAGATCATCGACCATCACCGCATTGGCAGTCTGGAGACGGTGGGGCCGGTGTATTTCCGTAACCAGCCTCTTGGATGCACGGCGACGATCATCACGCAGATGTACCGGGAAAACAGTGTAGAGATCGATCCGACGACGGCGGGGCTGTTGTGCTCGGCAATCATTTCCGATACGCTGATGTACCGCTCCCCGACTTGCACGCCGCTCGATAAGAGTACCTGCGAGGAGCTGGCGCAGATCGCAGGCATCAACGTGGAGGAGCACGCCAAGGCGATGTTCCGGGCGGGAAGTGATTTCGGGAACCGGAAGGACGAGGAGATCTTTTATCAGGATTTCAAAAAATTTGTCATGGGAGAGAAGTCCGTGGGGATCGGGCAGCTCAGCTCCATGGATGATAAGGAGCTGCTGGAGATTCGTGACCGCATGTTCCCCTATGCGCAGACGGTCCTGCAGACCGACCATCTGGATATTATTTATGTCATGCTGACCGATATCCTGGGCGAGGCCAGTTATCTTCTCTGTGTGGGAGACGGAGCCGATGAGCTGGCGGAGACGGCCTTCGGCGGGAACTGTGAGAAGGAGACCCTGTATCTGCCGGGCGTCGTGTCGCGGAAGAAGCAGCTGGTGCCGACGCTGATGGTGACGCTGCAGCAGGAAGGATAGAAAATGAGACCGGTGAGAGTGCGAAACTCCTGCCGGTCTCATTTTCTCATTCATGGGAAAGCTGTTTTGGAGGCTTCTTGGAGGCATATTCTGTCAGATACACATTCACCTCCGCCCCCACCAGGAGAATGAGGACACATGCATAGATCCACAGGAAGAGCAGCAGCAGGGCGCCCATCGTGCCGTACAGGGACGTGTAGCGGGAGAAATACGTGATGTAGATAGAGAAGAAGAACGAGAACACGATCCAGCCGATGGTGGAGACCAGAACGCCGGGAAGGGCTTCCAGGAACGTGCAGTGGACGCCGCTTAAGGTTCGGTAGGCCAGGGAAAAGGCGACGACGAAGACAACGATGGCCAGGAGGAAGCGGAAGGAAAAGAGAAACCGGAAGATCCGATAGAGGATCGTGTGGTTTTCGCTGAGCAGGCTGGAGATCGTTCTCCGCAGAACCAGCAGCCCCAGCGCCAGGATGACAGCCAGAAGGAAGACAAAGGTGTAGAGAATGCAGCGGAGGCGGCGCACGAGATAGTTGTCCCGTTCCGTCACATGGTACACGACATGGAATCCCCGTTCCAGCCCCATGATGCCCCGGGAGGCGGTCCACAGGGAGATCAGGGCGGCCAGAGAGACGATGGAGATGGTGGGTGAGTTGAAAAGTTCATCTGCGAGCTGCCCCAGCGTGTCTCCCAGGGAGCCCGGCAGGAGCGTGATGATGGTATTTACCACAATCACCTGCTCGTCAGGAATAATAAACTGAATCAGCGACACCAGAAGTGTCGCGAAGGGAATCATGGAAACGATGATGAAATACGCTGCCTGGGCGCTGTAGACCGTAATCTGGTCTTCAGAGAACCGGATGATGATTTTTCTGACGGCGGTGCGGAATGAATTCATACTTTACCTCCTGCTGTCTGTGGGAAGAAATGAACTTGTGAAAATGGTAGCACAATCTTTCAAAAACGGCAAGGTGAATCCGTCGCATTTTGCGCACGGCCTGTATGTGAAATCTTTCCCCGGTTTGTTCCCGGTATGGGTTGTAACTCTTGACTTGTTTCCTGTATTTGTTGTAAGATAAGACCGCGTGCGCAGAGGCTGCCGCGAAAGAGGAAACTGTTCCTTTCGGGTGAGGCGCTGTGAAAAACTTTTTTCGGAAAGAAGGACCCTATGAAAGACACACTGGAAAGGATTCGCCGGGAGGCGCTGGCGAAGATGGAAGAATCCATGGACATGGATCACCTCAATGAGATCCGTGTCGCCTACCTGGGGAAGAAGGGAGAGCTGACTCAGGTTCTGAAGGGCATGAGAAATGTTCCGCCGGAGGAGCGCCCACAGGTGGGACAGATGGTCAATGAGACCCGGGCCGCCCTGGAAGCGAAGCTGGAAGAGACGAAGGCGGCTCTGGCTGCAAAGCAGCGGGAGCTGCAGATGCAGGCTGAGAAGATCGACGTTACCCTGCCGGCAAAGAAGAATAAGGTGGGACACCGTCATCCCAACACGATTGCACTGGACGAGGTGGAGCGTATCTTCGTGGGCATGGGCTATGAGGTCGCGGAAGGCCCTGAGGTGGAATATGACTATTACAATTTTGAGGCCCTGAATATTCCGGCCAACCATCCGGCCAAGGATGAGCAGGATACCTTCTATATTACAAAGGACATTCTTCTGCGTACCCAGACCTCACCGGTGCAGGTGCGTGTCATGGAGAAGAAGAAGCCGCCCATCCGTATGATCGCGCCGGGGCGCGTATTCCGCGCCGACGAGGTGGACGCGACACATTCTCCCTCCTTCCACCAGATCGAGGGACTGGTCGTTGATAAAAATATCACCTTCGCCGATCTGAAGGGAACGCTGGGCGAGTTCGCCCGGGAGCTGTTCGGCGAGGGGACGCAGGTGAAATTCCGCCCGCATCATTTCCCCTTTACCGAGCCGAGCGCCGAGATGGACGTGACCTGCTTTAAGTGCGGCGGCAAGGGCTGCCGGATGTGCAAGGGCGAGGGCTGGATCGAGATCCTCGGCTGCGGTATGGTGCATCCCAAGGTCCTGAAAATGTGCGGCATCGATCCGGAGGAGTATTCCGGCTTCGCCTTCGGTGTGGGGCTGGAGCGGATTGCCCTGCTGAAATACGAGATTGACGACATGCGGCTTCTGTATGAGAACGACATTCGTTTCCTGCAGCAGTTTTAAGAGAGGAGGAAAAAACAGATGAATACAGCGTACTCCTGGATTAAGGCGTATGTTCCGGATTTGGATGTGACTCCTCAGGAATATACCGACGCCATGACCCTGACGGGGACGAAGGTGGAATATTACGATCAGCTGGATAAGAACCTGGAGAAGATCGTCGTTGGGCAGATCGAAAAGATCGAAAAGCACCCCAATGCGGACAAGCTTATTATCTGCCAGGTAAATATCGGCACGGAGACGATCCAGATTGTCACCGGCGCACCCAATGTGAACGAGGGCGATAAGGTTCCGGTGGTCCTGGACGGCGGCAAAGTGGCCGGCGGCCACGATGGCGGCCCGATGCCGGAGGAGGGCATCCGTATCAAGACGGGAAAGCTGCGCGGCGTGGAGTCGCACGGTATGATGTGCTCCATCGAAGAGCTCGGCTCCTCGCGGGATATGTATCCGGAAGCGCCTGAAGACGGGATCTATATCTTCCCGGCAGATACGCCGGTGGGAGAGAACGCCGTTCATGTCCTGGGGCTGGACGATGTGGTTTTCGAATATGAGATTACCTCCAACCGCGTGGACTGCTACAGTATCCTCGGCATCGCCCGGGAAGCGGCGGCGACCTTTGGAAAAGAATTCATCGCTCCGAAGCCGGAGGCGGCCGGAAACGACGAGAAGGCATCGGATTATATTTCCGTGGAGGTACAGGATCCTGATCTCTGCCCCCGTTACTGTGCGCGGGTCGTGAAAAATATCCGCATTGCCCCTTCGCCGGAGTGGATGCAGAGAAGACTGGCTGCCAGCGGTATCCGTCCCATCAATAACCTGGTGGATATTACCAACTATGTCATGGAAGAATATGGTCAGCCGATGCATGCCTATGATCTGCGGACCATCGCCGGAAATAAGATCGTCGTGAAGCGGGCCGAGGAGGGAGAAACCTTCCAGACGCTGGACGGCCAGGTGCGGAACCTGGATACCGAGATGCTGATGATCCACGATGCCGAGAAGAGCGTCGGTATCGCCGGCATCATGGGCGGTGAGAATTCCAAGATCACCGACGACGTGCAGACGGTTCTCTTCGAGGCGGCCTGTTTCGACGGCGCCAACATCCGTCTTTCCGCTAAGCGGCTGGGTCTGCGGACCGAGGCCTCCGGCAAATTCGAGAAGGGCCTGGATTCCAACAATGCGGCGCTGGCCATCGACCGCGCCTGTCAGCTGATCGAGGAGCTGGGCTGCGGCGAGGTCGTCGGCGGCATGGTGGATGTGTATGGTCAGAAGAAAGAGGGACGCCGGATTCCCTTCCGTCCCAACTGGATCAACCGATTCCTGGGAACCGAGATTCCTACGGAGGAGATGCTGTCCTACTTTAAACCACTGGAGCTGGAGTATGATGCAGAGAAGCAGGAGATCGTGACGCCTTCCTGGAGACAGGATCTGGAGGGTGAGGCGGATATCGCCGAGGAGGTGGCGCGTTTCTACGGCTACGCGAAGATCCCCACTACTCTGCCCACCGGCGAGGCGACCACCGGCAAGGTGTCCTTCAAGCACCGTCTGGAGGATGTGGCCCGGAATGTTGCGGAATTCTGCGGCTTCAGTCAGGCTATGACCTACTCCTTTGAGAGCCCGAAGGTCTTTGACAAGCTGCTGCTGCCGGCGGATTCGCCGCTGCGTCAGACCATCGTCATCACCAACCCGCTGGGTGAGGATTTCAGCATCATGCGCACGCTGCCCCTGAACGGGATGCTGACCTCCCTGGCGACCAACTATAACCGTCGGAACAAGAATGTGGCGTTGTATGAGATCGGCAATATTTACCTGCCGAAGTCTCTGCCGATGACCGAGCTCCCTGATGAGAGAACGCAGTTCACGCTGGGCTTCTACGGGGACGGCGACTTCTTCACCATGAAGGGCGTCGTGGAGGAATATCTCAGCAAGATCGGCCTGCGGGAGCACATTGAGTATGTCTGCGATCCGGAGAACCTGCGGCCTTATCTGCACCCCGGCCGTCAGGCGGATGTGGTATATGACGGACGCACGCTGGGCTACCTCGGCGAGCTGCATCCGCAGGTGGCAGACAACTACGGCATCGGCGAGCGGACCTATGTGGCGGTCCTGGATATGCCGTCGCTGCTGGATCTGGCCACCTTTGACCGCAAGTACGAGGGCATCGCCCGCTTCCCGGCCGTGACGCGCGACCTGAGCATGCTGGTGAGTGAGGACATCGCCGCCGGACAGATTGAGGCGGCGATCCGCAGGCGCGGCGGCAAGCTCCTTGAGGCCTGCAGCCTCTTCGACGTGTACGAGGGCTCCCAGATCCAAAAGGGCTTTAAGTCCATGGCCTACAGCCTGACCTTCCGCTCCAAGGACCATACGCTGGAGGAGAAGGAGATTACGACGGTCATGAACAAGATTCTCGACGCACTGCGGAAGATGGGGATTGAGCTGAGACAGTAAAAAGTGCTTGCCAGAAATTCCTCTTTATGGTATAGTATCTTGGCGTGTGATTACGGGCGGTCCTCTGTTACGGAAGGTATTAAGAACGTCCAGTTTATAGGAGGAAACACATGAACGAGATTATCAAGAAGATCGAGGATGCTCAGCTGAAAGAGAACGTGCCTCAGTTCCGCGTGGGTGATACCGTGAAGGTGTACGCGGTCATCAAGGAAGGCAACCGTGAGCGTGTGCAGGTGTTCGAAGGAACCGTGCTGAAGAGACAGGGCGGCGGAGCCAGAGAGACCTTCACAGTCCGCAAGATTTCCAACGGCGTGGGCGTCGAGAGAACCTGGCCGCTGCACTCCCCCCGGATCGAGAAGGTGGAAGTGGTGCGCCGCGGTAAGGTGAGACGTGCGAAGCTGAACTACCTGAGAGATCGGGTCGGCAAGGCTGCCAAGGTCAAGGAGAAAGTCAGATAATCCGGCGGCGCAAGCCGCGAGCGAAAAATCCTGCAGGAGTCCGTGGATTCCTGCAGGATTTTTTGTGTTCATATGTTTGCGGTTAACTGGGAGTCCTGGGCTTTCGTCGGGATGTATAAGGTTACGCAGATAACTTTGTTTTTTACTGCCTTGTTGATTCAGGGAAAAACTGGTTATCATAAGCCGTATTTTCTACAGCGGCAGGAACGTCAAAGGGATTATCAGTTATTTTCAGGAAGAAGATTGAGGATCTCATTGTCCTCATAGTTCTGTACCGTACACAGGAAATCCTCCAGCTGGGGCGTGCGGAATTTGTCCTTGTGGCAGACCAGGCTGAACTGCCGCTCGAAACGGCAGCCCTCCACGTCGACCAGACAGAGCTCGCCCCGGCGGATTTCCTGCTCCACCAGGCGGATGGAGATGACGGAGAGTCCGAAGCCGTCCATGACAGCGTGCTTGATGGTCTCCGGGCTGCTGCAGACCCACCGGGCGTTGAGCTCGAAACGGCGTTCCTGCATAAACTGCTCGAAGAGGAGACGGGTGCCGCTTCCTGCCTCGCGCAGCAGGAAGGGCTGCCCGGCCAGCTCCTCCGGTGCGATGTGGCGGCGTGCGACGAAGGGGTGCTCCGGGCTGCAGACCAGAACCAGATAATCCGGCATCGTGGGTGTTGTTTTCAGGTAGGGGTGATGAATCTCCCCCTCTACGATCGCGGCGTCCAGCTGGTTGGCCAGCAGGAGCTCTTCCATGGCTTTCGTGTTGTCGATGGTGACCTGTATGTTGACATCAGAATGATCCCGCAGATAGAGTCGGAGAAGGGGGCGCAGGACGGAATCGCCGACAGTCAGTGTGCCACCGATCCGCAGGGTGTGCGTGCGGTTTTGCTCCTTCATCGTATCTTCGAGGTGTGCGTAGGCCTCCAGAAGCGGGACGGCCTGCTGGTAGAGGCGGTTTCCCTCCTCTGTGATGACCAGCCCCTGCGGGTAGCGCTCAAAGAGGCGGATGCCGTAGTATTTTTCCAGCTCCGCGATCGCCTGGCTGACTGTGGGCTGGGCCACAAAGAGCCGCTTGGCGGCGAGGTTCATCTTCCCGCAGTGGACAACTTCTGCAAAGATCTGAAAATGTCGGAGGGTCATGGAGGCTCCTTTCTGTGAGACATAGGTATTTCCCTATCTGCCATATCAATTTATATCACTTTCTTTTACCCGAAACAAGTGTTAAAATGTAAACAACCGTATAACTCTGTCAAAATTTAAAAGAAGGACGGACAAACAAGATGAAAGTGATCATTCTGGGAGGCGTGGCGGCCGGAACCAAGGTGGCGGCCAAGCTGAAGCGCGAGGACCGGAGCTGTGAGGTGACGATTCTGACCAAGGGGAAGGATATCTCGTATGCGGGCTGCGGTCTGCCCTACTATGTGGGCGGGCTGATCGAGACGCGGGAGGACCTGATCGTCAATACGCCGGAGAGCTTTTCCGGTCTCACCGGTGTGGAGGTGCAGACGGAGCGGGAGGCAATCGGCCTTGACCGGGCGGCAAAGACGGTGCAGATCCGCAACCTGCAGACCGGCGAGACGGAGACACATTCCTATGACAAGCTGGTGATCGCCACAGGAGCAAGCCCGGTGAAGCCGCCGCTGCCGGGCCTTGATCTGCCGGGGGTATTTTTCATGCGTACACCGGACGACGCCATTGCACTGCGCAAGGCTCTGGAGGCCGGTGAGGTGAAGCGGGCGGTGATCGCCGGCGGCGGTCTCATCGGACTGGAGGTTGCAGAGAACCTGAAGTCCCGCGGCGTGCGGGTGTCGGTCATCGATATGGCGGATCAGGTGCTGCCCGGCTTCGACCCGGAATTCGCAGAGTATGTGGAGGACCATCTGTCGGATGAAGGAATCGTTTCCTTTACCGGGACGGCGCTGCAGGGAGCGATCGGTGAGAACCATGTGGAGAAGGTGCAGACCAGCCGCCGGGCCATGAAGGCCGATACGCTGATTCTGTCGGTCGGCATCCGTCCCAATACGGCATTTCTCGCCGATACGGGTCTGGATATGTTCAAGGGGACACTGAAGGTCAATGAGTACATGCAGACCAACGATGAGGATATCTATGCGGTCGGCGACTGCGCCATGGTGACGAACCGTGTCACCGGAGAAGGACAGTGGTCTCCGATGGGTTCCTCGGCGAACCATGAGGGACGTGTCTGCGCCATGCACATCGCCGGGAAGAAACATCCGTACCGCGGTGTCTTCGGGACCAGTGTGGCGAAGCTGCCGGGGCTCAATGTGGGGCGTACCGGGATGACGGAGACGAGCGCGAAGGCGGCAGGTCTCGATGCGGTCAGCGTGGTGGCTGTCGTGGATGACAAGGCGCATTATTTCCCCGGTGCCTCAAGCTTTATTGTAAAGATGACCGCGGAGCGCGGAACGAAGAGGTTCCTGGGAATCCAGGTGCTGGGTACGGGCGCCGTGGATAAGATGGTGGACATCGGCGTGACGGCGCTGGCTACAGAGGCGACGCTGGACGATCTGGAGAGCGTGGACTACGCCTATGCGCCGCCCTTCTCGACGGCAATTCATCCCTTCTCCCATGTGGTCAATGTGCTTCTGAACAAGATGGACGGCATGCTGACCAGCATCAGCCCCGCGGAGTACCGGGCCGGAGCGGCCGAGGGCTATCGGGTACTGGATGCTTCGATTCAGCCCGCAATTCCCGGCGCGACCTACATCGATCTCGCCAAGGTGAACGGCCCGCTGGCAGAGGCGGCTCCGGATGAGAAGCTGCTGCTGGTGTGCAGCAAGGGGAAACGCGCTTACATGCTCCAGAATCGCCTGAAATATTTCGGCTACACGAACACTCTGGTGCTGGAGGGCGGCACAGGATTTAATGAAGTAGAAGTCTGAGAAACAACAAGGAGACCCCGCAAGGGGATCCGTACCCACAGGGCATACATACCCGCAGAGTAAAACGTATGGCCATGCGGCCAGGAACAAGGAGGACATGAAAGATGGCTACACTGACAATCAGCCCGGAGGAGGAGAAGCGGGTCAAGGCGCTCGGATTTCTCAGCAATAAGGGAACGGACAATTTCTCCGCCCGGATCATCACGGTAAACGGCAAGGTGACGGCGGCGCAGCAGCGCTGCATCGCCGAGGCCGCGGAGAAATTCGGCAACGGTATCGTAACCTACACCACCCGCCTGACCGTGGAGGTGCAGGGGATACCGTTCGATCAGATCGAAGCATTTCAGGCCTATATCGCGAAGGAAGGCCTGGTGACCGGCGGCACCGGCTCCAAGGTGCGGCCGGTGGTGAGCTGCAAGGGAACCACCTGCCAGTACGGCCTGATCGATACCTTTGCGCTCTCCGAGGAGATTCATCACCGTTTTTACGAGGGCTACCACGAGGTGCGTCTGCCCCATAAGTTCAAGATCGCCGTGGGCGGATGTCCCAACAATTGTGTGAAACCGGATCTGAATGACCTGGGCATCATCGGCCAGCGGGTTCCGAATTTCGACGAGGACGAGTGCAACGGCTGTAAGAAATGTTCCGTGGAGGCGGCCTGTCCCGTCGGAGCCGCGAAGGTTGTGGACGGCCTGCTGGAGATCGACAAGGACGTCTGCAATAACTGCGGACGCTGTATCGGCCACTGCCATTTCGATGCACTGGAGGACGGTACATACGGCTATAAGATCTATATCGGCGGCCGCTGGGGCAAGAAGATTGCGCGCGGCCGGGCTTTGAGTAAAATCTTTACCGACAAAGAGGAAGCGCTCGCTGTGATCGAGAAGGCGATTCTGCTCTTCCGCGAGCAGGGACAGACCGGAGAGCGATTCGCGAAGACCATCGAGAGACTGGGCTTTGAGAATGTCGAAGCGCAGCTGCTTGGCGACGAGATTCTGGCCCGCAAGGACGAGATTCTGGCTGCGAAGCTGCATCTGACAGGTGGAGCGACCTGTTAAAGGAGAAGGAAAACAGTCAGAAAACAGAGGAACCTGTCATGAAGAGACGGGGGTACAGTCTGCTGACGGGGAAGAATGGAAAATCCGCTGAGAACGTGTGTGTTCCCGGCGGATTTTCTTTCGGCTGATGCCGTATGCAGCTCACACAGGCGGGCAGGAAGCGAAAAAACCGTCTTCTACTCGATTGAATAAAGGCTTAAAACAGGGTATAATTTCGAAGTGGGAAAAGAGGTGAATCCAATGGAAAAGGACAGGCATTATACGCTGATGCACAAATACATCCCCGTTGTCGAAATGGAACTGGATGAGGCCAGCGGCTTCGTGCGGAAGATCGGCACGGTTTACGCGCCGGAGCATCTGCCGGTGGGAGTGACATGTAAAAACGGCAGAGTCGACCGCAGCCAGTTGAACGACTGGTGGACGGAGCGAGCAATTCCCGCCAGCCGTTCCGGAGTGCGGGAGGCCCTGGAAAAGCTGGAAATTACCAGCACAAAAATGTTGTTGGTGCGTTGCTATGGCCTGAGTCTGTCTGATCAGTATTGGATTCGTCCGACAGGGACAGACCTGCAATGGGATGCGATCAACTTTTTCCAGAATGACTTTTCTGAGGATATCGGCGATGTGCTGTTTGGCGCGGATAAAAAAGCGAATCTCCTTGATTTTTTGTCTCCGGATAATACTTCGGACGGCAACCTCAAAAAGAGATGGAAGATTCTCAATGGGAAGCGATATCTGGTCAAGGGCGGTTCTAATCCTTTCCGACAGCAGCCTTTCAACGAGGTGATTGCTGCCGGTATCATGGAACGGCTGCATATCGCACATGTTCCATACCGCCTGATCTGGAACAATGGGGCGCCGTACTCTGTCTGCGAGGATTTCGTGGACGAGAAGACGGAACTGATTCCCGCATGGCGGATCCTGGGCATCCGAAAGAGAAATAACAGCACTTCCGTTTATCAGCATTTTGTCGAGAACTGTGCAGTCCCTGGCATCCCGGATGTTGTCCCTTTCCTGGATCGGATGATCACTCTGGACTACATTCTGGCCAATGAGGACCGGCATTTTAATAATTTCGGTGCACTGCGTGACGCGGAGACCCTGGAGTGGATCGGCATGGCGCCCATTTATGACAGCGGCTCCTCTCTCGGCTATGATAAAATGCCGACGCAGATGAGATCAGAAAAGGAAGTAGTGTGCAAGCCTTTCAAGAATCATCATGCTGAACAGCTGAAGCTGGTGTCCTCCTTTGACTGGCTGGAACTGTCCGGACTGGCGGATGTGGGAGAGTTTATGACGGAAGTATTTTCCGATGAACGGGCGGCCGAGTATATCGATGCGCGTCGTATTGCCGCGATTCGGGATGCTGTGGAACGCCGGATCGGGAACCTGTCCCGGATCGTGCAGTCTTTTTCGGGGCAGGAAAGACTGAGTACGAAGGATGATGTGGCGGAGAACCTTGCGGAAGAGTATGGCTCGAAATGACTGCTGTGATTACCACGATTTGTGTCTTGCGTGCCCCCCTGTTTTTTAGTATGATAACTCATAAGAATGAGTGAGCAGCCACTGGAAAAGGGTCATTTCTTGTGAGCGGGAGTATACAATGGCAGATTTTGGCTTTTATCATGAAGACAATGAAAATAACCGCCTGCGCATCGTCGCCGGATGGATCGTGGATATCCTGGCGGTGATTGCGCTGGCTTTGTTTCTGGTGACGGAGCTGGGCAATCCGCGGACGGTCAGCGGCCGCTCCATGGAACCGGCGCTGGAGGCGGGTGATACGGTTCTGGTGAACACCATGACCTATCTGCTTACCGATATTGATCGCTATGACGTGGTTCTCTTTGTCTCCGATGCTGACAGCGGACACACCAGCATTAAGCGGGTGGTGGGTCTTCCCGGCGAGACCGTGTGGATTGACGATGGGATCGTTTACATTGATGATGTGGCGCTGGATGACGAGGATCATCTGCTCGAGGTATCGATTGCCGGACTGGCGTCCTCGCCGATTACTCTCGGGGAGGATGAGTATTTCCTTCTGGGCGATAACGGCAACAGCAGCGAGGACAGCCGCTTTGCCAATGTGGGAAATGTGAGCCGTTCCCAGATCCTCGGCAAGGTCTGGTTCTGTGTGTCGCCGCTGGAGTCGCTGGGATTTGTCAGCTGACAGGCGGCCGGCGATTGTGGGAGCGCAATCACGCGGAATAATCGATGTTCCTATGTGGCAGAGCGCCGTGACAGCGGCGCATGTCGGTTTACGAACATACATCAACAGAAAGTGAGTCAATATGAATATACAGTGGTACCCCGGCCATATGACGAAGGCGAAGCGCGCCATGGAGGAGAGTCTGCGACTGATTGACGTGATCATTGAACTGGTGGACGCGCGGGCGCCCTTAAGCAGCCGCAATCCGGATATCGATCGTCTGGGACGGCAGAAATACCGGATTCTTCTTTTAAATAAAGCCGATCTGGCGGATGAGAGTGCCAATCTTCTCTGGGAGAAATGGTTCACGGAACAGGGCTGCCATGTCGTGAAGCTGGACGCGCGTTCCGGCAGCGGGATGCGGGCAGTGCAGGAGACCATTCAGGAAGCCTGCCGGGAGAAGACGGAGAGAGACCGGCGTCGGGGTATTCAGAACCGTCCGGTGCGGGCCATGGTGGCCGGGATCCCCAATGTGGGCAAATCGACCTTCATCAATTCCTTCGCCCGCAAATCCTGCACGAAGACGGGCAATAAACCCGGCGTGACCAAGGGAAACCAGTGGATTCGTCTGAACCGGAATGTGGAGCTTCTGGACACGCCGGGCATTCTCTGGCCTAAATTCGAGGATGCGCAGGTTGCCGCGCGGTTGGCGCTGATTGGCTCAATCAATGACAATGTCCTGAACCGCGAAGAACTGGCGGCGGAGGGGCTGCGCTTTATGCAGGATCATTATCCGGAAGAGCTGGCGGGTCGCTATGAAGGCGCGGAGATGGGAGGAGAGGCCTGGGAGGCGCTGTCTTCGCTGGCCGTCCTGCGGCAGTGCCTGAAGAAGGGCGGAGAACCGGATACGGAGAAGGCGGCGGCGCTCTTCCTCGAAGATATGCGCAGCGGCAGACTGGGGCGTATCACGCTGGAAATGCCGCCGGAGGAGAACCGGTAAATGCCGTGCCGGAGAGGCAGAAGGCATCGACAGAAGGAAAAGCGATAACCGCTGCACTGAGTGCGTGAGAGAAAGAAACGGGGAGATAGAGGATGGCAAAACGCAGAACGCCGGAGTCGGAGCACGAGAGATTGTCTGTCATGCGGGAGTATGAAAGGAAATATGCAGCCGCCGGTTTGATCGGCGGCGTGGACGAGGCGGGCCGGGGACCGCTGGCGGGGCCGGTGGTGGCGGCCTGTGTGATCCTGCCGTCGGACTGCGACATCTTTTATCTGGACGACTCCAAGAAGGTGACAGAGCGGCGGCGCGAGCTGCTCTATGACGAGATCTGTGAGAAAGCGGTCTCCTACGGTATCGGCATGGTGGGGCCGGAGGTGATCGATGAGATCAACATTCTTCAGGCCACCTACCGGGCCATGCAGGAAGCGATCGCACAGATGGAGCCTGCGCCGCAGCTTCTTCTCAACGATGCGGTGACCATCCCCGGAGTTGATATTCCTCAGATTCCTCTCATTCATGGGGACGCTCTGAGTGTGTCCATCGCCGCGGCCAGTATCCTTGCCAAGGTGACCAGGGACCGGTATATGCGGGCGGCGGATTCCATCTATCCGGAATATGGTTTCGCCGGGCACAAGGGGTATGGGACGAAGGCTCACAGCGAAGCAATCCTCACCTACGGTCCCTGTCCTCTTCATCGCCGCACATTCCTGCGCAAGCTGCTGGGGGAGAGTAATGGGTGAGACGAACCGCCGTCAGATCGGCGGCCAGTATGAGGAGCTGGCGGCCTGTTTTCTGGAGAGAAAAGGCTACCGGATCCTTGAGAGAAATTATCGCTGTCGTTCCGGAGAGATCGATCTGATCGCGGCCCGGGACAGAACGCTGGCCTTCGTTGAAGTAAAGTACCGGGCCAGCGGAAGCTGCGGGACGCCGGAGGAGGCGGTGAACGCGGCGAAGCAGCGGCGTATCTACCGGGTGGCGCAGGTGTACATGACAGCCCATCCCGAAGCCTGGGAGCGGGACTGCCGCTTCGATGTGGCGGCGTTCCGGGCGGACGGCAGCCTGCAATACTATGAGGGCGCTTTCGGGGGGATGTAGTCTGCCTGAAAAATATGGTTGATTCTCCCGGGAAAAACGAGTAAGATAGTTCCCCGGGAGTGATAACATATGAATGAGAAACAGGATTTTACCGAGGGAAACATTTTGACGAAGCTGATTCGCTTCATGTTTCCGATTCTGGGAGCTCTGGTGCTGCAGGCCATGTACAGCGCCGTGGATCTGATGATCGTGGGGCGTTTCGGCACCACGGCGGGTATCTCCGGTGTGTCCACGGGCAGCAGCATCATGAGTCTGGTGACTTTCACGCTGGCAGCGCTGACGACCGGTGTTACAGTGCGCATCGGTTTCTACCTGGGACAGAAAAAGCCGGAGCGCATCGGGCCGCTGCTCGGCGGGGCCGTCTGCTTCTTCTTTGTGCTGGGGCTGATTCTGACGGTCGTGTTGCTGATTTTCGCCCGGCCGCTGGCCGTGCTGATGCAGACCCCGGAGGCGGCGCTCGACCTGACAGTGACCTACGTTCGCATCTGCGGAGGCGGCTTCATTTTCGTCGTTTTCTACAATTTCATCAGCAGCATTTTCCGGGGACTGGGTGATTCCAAACTGCCTCTGATCTTTGTGACCATCGCCTGTGTCGTCAACATCGCGGGCGATCTGATTCTGGTGGCCGGGCTGCATATGAACGTGGCCGGTGCGGCCATTGCGACCATTACGGCGCAGGCAGTCAGCGTGGTGCTGTCTCTGCTGATCATCCGCAAAAAAGAGCTGCCATTTACATTGAAAAGGGAGGATTTCCGCTTTTCCCATGAGGTGGGACGTTTTGTCCAGGTGGGCGCGCCGCTGGCGCTGCAGGAGCTGCTGACAAACCTGACCTTCCTGGCACTCTGCGCCTTTATCAACCGCCTGGGACTGGAGAGCTCCTCCGGCTACGGCATCGGCCAGAAGGTTCAGTCCTTCGTCATGCTGGTGCCTTCCTCCATCATGCAGTCGATGGCCTCCTTCGTGGCGCAGAATGTGGGCGCCGGCAAGGAAGCCCGTTCCCGCAGTGCCATGAAGTGCGGCATGGGGCTGGGCGCCGCCATCGGTGTCGTTATATTCTATGTCGTGTTCTTTCACGGAAATGTGCTGGCTTCGCTCTTTACCAGCGATACGCTGGTGGTGGAGAAGGCCTTCGAGTTCCTGCGCGGCTTCGCGCCGGAGGCCGTCGTTACCAGTATTCTGTTTAGCTATATGGGCTATTTCAATGGGCACGGGTGTTCCTTCTTCGTCATGATCCAGGGACTGGCGCAGTCCTTCCTGGTCCGCCTGCCTATGTCCTACATCATGAGCATCCAGCCGGATGCCTCGCTGACCGGTATCGGTCTGGCAGCACCGACTGCTACGGTGTTCGGTATCGTCGTCTGCACGGTTTATTACATTATTTATACACGGCGGATGGATGCGCACAGAGCGCAGAGCTGACGGGAAGAAATAATATTTTTGTAAAGGTAAAACACTTGACAAGCCGCATTTCTTCCTGTATGATGTCGAAGGTGAGCGCCTGTGGACAGGATTTTGGAACAAACATTGCTGTATGATTTTTACGGGGAACTTCTGACGGATCATCAGAAACAGATATATGAGGATGTGGTTTTCGGGGACTATTCGCTGACGGAGGTGGCCGAAGCCCATCAGATCAGTCGTCAGGGGGTTCATGATCTGATCAAACGGTGTGACCGGACGCTGCGGGACTATGAAGAGAAGCTGGGTCTGGTCCATAAGTTCGCGGAGACGAAGCGCCTGGTCGCGCAGATCCATGAGCTGACGCAGGAGTACGAGAGGACGGGAGACAGCGGCTGTGTCCGGCAGATCGAGAGTCTGTCGCGTGAAATCGGAGAGTTGTAGATGGCATTTGAGAGTTTATCGGATAAACTGCAGAATGTATTTAAGAAGCTGAGAGGCAAGGGCCGCCTGACGGAGGCTGATGTGAAGGCTGCGCTGAAGGAAGTTAAGATGGCGTTGCTGGAGGCGGATGTCAACTATAAGGTGGTGCGGCAGTTCACGAAGGATGTGGAAGCCCGGGCCATCGGTGCCGATGTGCTGAACAGCCTGACGCCGGGGCAGATGGTCATCAAGATCGTCCAGGAGGAGCTGATCCGCATGATGGGCTCCGAGCAGACGGAGCTGGCGCTGAAGCCCGGCAACCAGCTCACGGTCATCATGATGGCGGGCCTGCAGGGCGCCGGCAAGACGACGACGGCGGCCAAGCTGGCGGGGAAGCTCAAGGCTTCGGGCCGCAAGCCTTTGCTGGTGGCCTGTGATGTCTATCGTCCGGCGGCCATCCGGCAGCTGCAGGTCAACGGCGAGAAGCAGGGTGTCCCGGTGTTCACGATGGGAGACCAGAACAGCCCGGTGGACATCGCCAAAGCAGCGGTGGCTTCTGCACAGAAGAACAATGAGAATGTGGTGATTCTCGATACGGCGGGCCGCCTGCATATCGATGAGGATATGATGCATGAGCTGATCGCCATCAAGGAAAATGTGGACGTACATCAGACCGTGCTGGTGGTGGATGCCATGACCGGTCAGGACGCGGTCAATGTCGCCAGTTCCTTCAATGAAAAGGTGGGGCTGGACGGAATCATCGTCACCAAGCTGGACGGCGATACCCGGGGCGGCGCGGCGCTGTCGATCCGGGCTGTGACCGGCAAACCGATCCTCTATGTGGGTATGGGTGAAAAGCTCTCCGATCTGGAGCCCTTTTATCCGGACCGCATGGCCTCGCGTATCCTGGGGATGGGAGATGTCCTCTCTCTGCTGGAGAAGGCGCAGAACTCGGTGGACGAGGAGAAGGCGCGGGAGATGGAGCAGAAGCTGCGCAAGGCGGACTTTGACTTCAACGACTTCCTCGATCAGTTTGCCCAGCTGCGCAAGATGGGAAGTCTTAGCGATCTCATGGGGATGATTCCTGGCATGAGCGGCAAGATTCGCGAGGAGGATATGCCCGACGATGCGTCGATTCGTCGGATCGAGTCGATCATTTACTCGATGACCGCGGAGGAGCGCAGGAATCCCGACATCCTCAATGTCAGCCGGAAGCGGCGGATCGCGGCCGGAGCCGGGGTGGATATCTCCGAGGTCAACCGTCTGGTGAAGCAGTTCGACCAGAGCCGCAAGATGATGAAGCAGATGTCCGGCATGATGGGCAGGAAGGGCCGCCGCGGCGGCGGAATGTTCGGTAAAAAGGGAATGAATTTCCCCTTTTAAATAAAAACAAGATGATCCCACAGGATAAATCTGATGGCTATTCGGCCGGAATCAGGCAGGTTCCAAAAGGGATCTGAACACACAGTGTAAAAATCAGGAGGTAAGTAACAATGGCAGTAAAGATTCGTCTGACGAGAATGGGCAAGAAGAAGGCTCCTTTCTATAGAGTACAGGTGGCGGATTCCCGTTCTCCCCGCGATGGCAGATTCATCGAGGAGATCGGATATTATGATCCGACCAAAGACCCCAGCGTGATCAAGATTGACGAGGAGAAGGCGAAGCAGTGGCTGGCCAACGGCGCAAAGCCTACGGAGACCGTTGCCAAGCTGTTCAAGATTGCCGGCATCGAATAGGGAGTGAGGTGATCCCGCAGTGAAGGAATTAGTGGAATATATCGCCAAATCGCTGGTTTCCAATCCCAATGAGGTCGTTGTGACCGAGACAGTCGGGGAGGAAGAGACGGTTTTGGAACTGAAGGTGGCTCCCGATGACATGGGCAAGGTCATCGGCAAGCAGGGACGTATCGCCAAGGCGATCCGCTCCGTGGTGAAGGCAGCCGCCTCCAGAGAGGAGAAAAAAGTGACACTGGATATTCAGTAAAGCTTTTCAGTGTCAGGAAGAGGGCGGCCGTCGGCTGCCCTTCCTCTTTTATCCTACAGGAGACGGAATATGGAACAGTTTTTTCAGGTGGGGATTTATACGAATACCCACGGAGTGCGGGGGGAGATCAAGGTTTTTCCTACCACCGACGACCCCAGACGATTTCGCCGTTTAAAGCAGGTGATTTTGCGGACACCGAAGCAGGACATGGCGCTGGAGATCGAGAGTGTTCGTTTCTCCAAACAAATGGTCCTGTTGAAATTTAAGGGCATCGATAATATTAACGACATCGAGCGCTACAAGGGCAGCGGCCTTTTCGTGCCGCGGGAGCAGGCCGTTCCGCTGAAAAAGGATGAATATTACATTGCCGATCTCATCGGCATCACGGTTTTCACCGACGAGGGGCAGGAACTGGGCACGCTCTCTGAGGTGCTGCAGACCGGAGCCAATGACGTCTATGTAGTGCAGACCGGGGAACGGGAGCTGCTGCTTCCTGCCATCGCTGACTGTGTGCAGAGCGTGGATGTAGAGGCGGGCCACATGGTCGTACACTTGATGGAAGGGCTGCTGGACTTATGAACTTTCATGTATTGACGCTCTTTCCGGACATGATCCGGCAGGGCTGCGGGGTCAGCATTCTTGGAAGAGCGCAGGAGAAGGGCTATATTCAGGTGCGCGTGACGGATATCCGGGATTATGCGGACCGGAAATGGGGCCGCATTGATGATTATCCTTACGGCGGCGGCGCGGGGCTGGTGATCCAGGCGGCGCCGGTCTGCCGGGCTTTTGAAGATATCTGCAAAGACTATGAGGAGCCGCCGCGCGTCATCTATGTGACACCGCAGGGGCGGGTCTTTGATCAGGCCATGGCGGAGGAATTCGCGCAGTGTGAGAATCTGGTTTTTCTCTGCGGCCATTACGAGGGCGTGGATGAGCGGGCGCTGGAGCGCATCGTGACGGACTATGTGTCGATCGGCGACTATGTCCTGACCGGCGGAGAGCTTCCGGCGATGGTGATGATCGATGCCATTTCGCGGCTGGTTCCCGGTGTTCTGAATAATCAGGAATCGGCCACCTTCGAGTCTTTTCATGACAATCTGCTTGAGTATCCCCAGTACACCCGGCCCGAGATCTTCGAGGACATGCGGGTGCCGGAGATTCTTCTGTCAGGACACCATGCCAACATCGAACGCTGGCGTCGGGAGCAGTCCCTGCTTCGAACCTGGCAGCGCAGGCCGGATCTGCTGGAGGATGCCGCACTGACGAAGGAGGACCGCCGTTATCTGGCAGCGCTGGAGGCGCAGGCGGCGGAGCACGAATCTGCCGGTATTTCAGAAGAGATTCGGGAAGATTTACCGCAGAACGAGTAAAACTTTCGGGAATTTCTATGGAAATTTGCTGCGAAGGGCTTGTATTTTCTTTGGAACTATGTTAAATTGAGACGTACGACTATCAGGAGGATGACAAAACATGGTTTGGGTTCTGAGAATTTTGAAAGTAGTCTTGATTCTGGTATGCGTGGCACTGATGGTATTGATTCTGATGCAGGAGGGCAAGAATGCCGGCCTGGGCAGTGGAGTCGCCGGCGGCTACGCGGATACCTATGTCGGAAAGCACAGAAAGGATACCCCGGAGGGGAAGATGGAGAGATACACCAGCATTCTGGTTGCTGCATTTTTCATCGTTGCTCTGGTTTTAAATGTGCTGGCGAACTGAGAGAGACCGAAGACTCATGGTTTTGTATGGAAGACTGTGAGTCTTTTTCGTTGTTAAAGGAGGAGTCATGGGCAAGGACAGCATCAAACTGATCGCCAGCAATAAGAAGGCGAGACATGACTATTTTATCGAGCAGACCTATGAGGCCGGTATTTCTCTGGTGGGGACGGAGGTTAAGTCCCTGCGCATGGGGAAGTGCAGTCTGAAGGAGTCTTTCATCCGCGAGGACCATGGGGAGCTGATCATTTACGGGATGAATATCAGCCCTTATGAGAAGGGAAATATTTTCAACAAGGATCCCCTGCGGCCGCGCAAGCTTCTGCTGCACCGGTATGAGATCAACAAGATCGCCGGCAGCGTGTCTGCCAAGGGGTACACCATCGTTCCACTGCGGGTGTATTTTAAGGGAAGTCTGGTGAAGGTGGAGATCGGCCTGGCGAAGGGCAAGAAGCTCTATGATAAGCGGGCGGATATGGCCAAACGTGATATGAAGCGGGAGGCCGAGCGGGATTTCAAGGTGAAAATAAAATGATACAAGGGACAAAAGGTCATGAATCGAATGCTTGCATTCGCATTCATGACTTTGGGTCCCGCAACAACATTCGAAATCCGCTCATTTTGGCCAATATATTGGCCAAAATGAGCGGATTTCGAATGTTGTTAGGGCGCTGGACATCCGGTGGATGTCCGTCTAGCGCCGACCGAAGCGGAGCGGAGATGCGAGAGCGCGTTAGCGCGGAGCAATCCGTGTATCAAGGCGACAAAATACCTTTTGTCGCCTACATCGTAAAATGAATAATCTATAGAAAAAGGCGTATGCTAATTCCACGCGGAAGGTGCATGCGCCTTTTTCGCTTTCAGCCGGGGGAGCGGGCGCAGGCTTCCCCGGCGGACGCAGGGAGGGACACGATGGAGCAGATCACAGGAAACATTCAGACGGATCAGGGATATTTTCATGGTATCCTCTGTCCGGAGAAGACGTTTGATGTTGTGGAACGGCCTCTGATCATCGGCGGAAAGGAAGCCGTTCTGTATTCGATCAACGGATTTACGGATGAAGGCAGTGTACAGCGAATCGTGCAGTTCTTCTGTGGGATCGCAGAGAAGGACATGCCCGCGACGCCCCGGGAGTTCCTTGAGGGCTTCACGCCTTACGGGGATGTGCAGACCGCGGCAGACACGGAGAAGCTGTTGACGGCTCTGCTGTCAGGACTGACGATTCTTCTGGTGGACACGTATCGGGAGGGGCTGATCTTCGACTGCCGTGAATATCCCTCGCGGGGTGTGCAGGAGCCGGAGAAGGATAAGGTGCTGCGCGGTTCCCGGGACGGTTTTGCGGAAAATCTGGTGGTCAACACGGCGCTGATTCGCCGCCGCATCCGCGATCCCCGGCTGCGCACGGAGATCTATCAGGTGGGTGATCGCTCCCGGACGGATGTGGCGATTCTCTACATGGAGGGCGGTCCGGAGGAAGGCTTCCTTGAGAAGATCCGCGACCGGATTCAGAAGGTTCATGTGGACGCGCTGACCATGAATCAGGAAAGTCTGGCGGAGTGTCTTTATCGGGCGCCCTGGTACAATCCGCTGCCGAAATTCCGCTATTCGGAGCGCCCGGATACCACGGCGGCCTGTCTGCTGGAGAACAATGTGGTGGTGCTGGTGGACAATTCTCCGGCGGCGATGATTCTGCCCTCCTCGGTCTTCGATATCGTGGAGGAAATCGATGATTATTATTTTCCGCCGCTGACGGGCACTTATATCCGGCTCTCCCGGGCACTGGTCGCGCTGGTTTCCCTGTATCTGACGCCGCTGTATGTGCTGGTGATGAGCTATGCCGACCGTCTGCCCCCGGCCCTGGAATTTCTCCTGCCGGCGGAGACCGTGAATGTACCGATCCTGCTGCAGCTGCTGATCCTGGAGCTCAGCATCGACGGCCTGCGGCTGGCCTCGGTGAATACGCCGAGTATGCTGTCCACGCCCTTAAGCATCATCGCCGGCATTGTTCTGGGTGACTTTTCCGTGAAGTCCGGCTGGTTTAACACCGATGTTATGCTGTATATGGCCGTAGTGACCGTGGCCAACTACAGCCACAGCAGCTTCGAACTGGGCTATGCGATCAAATTCATGCGGATTTTTCTGCTGGTTATGACCTCCGTTTTCGGAATCTGGGGCTTTGCTCTGGCGACAGCGGTGATTCTGGTTCTTGTGGCGCGTAACAAGACGATCGCAGGAACCAGCTATCTCTACCCTGTGATTCCGTTCAGCTGGAAGAAGATCAAAGAGCGCCTGATCCGTAAGCGTCTGCCCCACAGCTACGGCGGTAATTCCTGAATCATGGCATCCCCCCACCCGGCTTGTGGGGGGATTTTTCGCATGGTATATTGGCGCAGGCGAGCAGGAGGCGAAAGACGCCTCGTCTTTGATTTTGCAAATATGAGCGCTCCGGCGCGGGGAAGGAGACGATCGAAATGGGTGAGATACAGACGATTCGGGAGGAACAGGAGTCAGGTGAGATTAAGGAACGGGTGGAAAGCTACTGGACAAAGCGTGCGGACAGCTTCTTTGAGCAGAAGGAGGCGGAGATCCGCAGTGAGAAATATGATCGCTGGGAGGAGGAGCTTCTGGCGCAGCTGCCGAAGAGAGAGGGGCTGCGCATCCTTGATGTGGGCTGCGGCTGCGGATTCTTCGGCATCATCCTGGCGCGGCAGGGGCATCGGGTGACGGGCATTGATCTGACGCCTTCGATGGTTGAGCGTGGCCGGGAGATGGCACGGGAGTTCGCCTGTGAGGTGGAGTTCGCAGTCATGGACGCAGAAAAACCGGATTTTCCGGAGGAGAGTTTCGATGTCGTTCTCTCGCGAAACCTGACCTGGACGCTGCCGCATCCGGCGGAGGCCTACGCAGCCTGGCAGCGCGTCCTGAAGCCGGGCGGCCTGCTGCTGAATTATGATGCGGAGTATGCGAAGGATCATCATCGTGTGGAGCTTCCGGCAAACCACGCGCACCATATGCTGGGAGAGGAGATGCGCGAGGAGTGTCATCAGATTTATCACATGCTGTCTGTAAGCAGTCTGTCCCGCCCGGACTGGGATCTCGAGGTGCTGCGGCAGCTGGGGATGCGGGTAGAGGCGCCGGATCTGACGGTGGGACGGCGCATTTATCGGGAGAAGGACCGGTTTTATGTGCCGCAGCCGATCTTCCGTGTGAAGGCGTGGAAGGAATAAAAAGACCGGTTCATGATGGAAATCTTCCATGACGTATGGTAGACTGACAGAGTAGATACGGAACATGATGCTTCATTCGAATGAATTTGTGAGGGGAAGAGGGCATACCATGAAGTTTTTCCATCTGTCAGACTTACATATCGGACTCAAGCTGATGAACCGGGACATGGGGGAGGATCAGCGCTGCGTCCTGCAGCAGATCGTGGATCTGGCGGAGGCGGAACGGCCGGATGCGGTGGTGATCGCGGGCGATGTGTATGATAAGGCGGTGCCGTCGGCGGAGGCGGTGGAGATCTTTGACGGGTTCATTTCCCGGCTGGCGGAGGCATTGCCGGAGTGCGAGATCCTGGTGATCAGCGGCAATCATGACAGCGCGGCCCGGATGAATCTGTATCGGAGCGTGCTGCAGCGCCAGAGGATTCATATGATCGGTCTGCCGCCGCGCAGGCCGGAAGAGCACACCGAGCGGGTGACGCTCCGGGATGAATACGGGGCGGTGCATTTTTACCTGCTCCCCTTTGTGCGGCCGTCCATGGTGCGGGAGATCGTGGGGACGGACGCGCGGGGGAATAGTCTCAGCTACGATGAGGCGGTGCATCGCCTGATTGAACGGGAAGAGATTGATCAAAGTGCCCGAAATGTTCTGGTGAGTCATCAGTTCTATCTGCCGGTCGGCGCAGATGCGGCGGCGGTGGAGCGGGCGGATTCGGAGATCCGCACGGTGGGCGATATTGATGAGGTGCGTGCGGATATCCTGGAGCGGTTTGATTATGCGGCGCTGGGACATATTCACCGGCCCATGCGGGTGGGAGACGACGCGCACCGCTATTGCGGGACGCCGCTGGCCTGTTCGGTCAGTGAGGCCGGACAGGAGAAGGGAATCGTTCTGGTGGAAATGGGCAGGAAGGGGGAGGTGCAGACGAAGGTGCTTCCCCTTGTGTCGCTGCGGCAGGTGCGTGTACTGCGGGGAAACGCTGAAGAACTTCTGACCTGTGCCTGTGAGGATTATGTGACGGTGATCCTGACAGATACGACAGATCTTGAGATCCTCGATGTGCTGGACCGTCTGCGCGCGGCTTTCCCGAACCTGCTCGAGGTGCGCCGCGAGGGCGTGCGCGGCGCCGAATACGGGCAGGAATATGCACCGGAGCAGGAAAAGGATGTCTATGAGCTCTGTGCGGATTTCCTGGGGGAACTCGACGACGCGGAGCAGACTGTTTTGCGCGATGTGATCAACACGGTGAAGGAGGCGCGGTGAGATGAGACCTTTGCAGCTGACCATGCAGGCGTTCGGCTCCTACGGGAAGCGGACCGTGATTGATTTTACCGGGACGAGTCAGAACCTGTTTCTGATTACCGGAGATACAGGAGCCGGGAAGACGACGATTTTTGATGCCATTGTCTTTGCTCTCTACGGGGAGGCCAGCTCCGGAAATAACCGCAAGGACGGAATCGAGCTGCAAAGCCAGTTCGCGGGAACGGCGGTGGAACCCTATGTGGAGCTTCGTTTCTCAGAACAGCGCGGCGGGGAAACGGACATCTATACCGTGCGGCGTATGCCGCGTCATATTCGGCCGCTGCGCCGGGGCCGCGGACAGCGGGAGGAGAAGGAAAAGGTGTCTCTGATCCTGCCTGATGGGACGGAGTACGCGCAGAATCAGAAACAGACCGATGCGAAGCTGGAAGAGATCGTCGGATTGACGAAGGGTCAGTTCATGCAGGTGGCGATGATCGCCCAGGGGGAGTTCATGGAGCTGCTGCGGGCAAAATCGGACGAGAAGAAGCTGATTTTCCGCAAGCTTTTTAATACGGGGCTGTATCAGGACATTGTGGACGAGCTGGGACGGCGCAGGCAGGAGCAGAAAGCCGGAATGGATCAGCTGCGGGCTGCGATGCAGAATGAGATCAGCCACGCAGTGATTCCGGACAAGTATGCGGGCGCTGGGGAGATGGCGCGGAGAAAGAAGAAGCTTCTGTCTTCCGACCGAATCGAGGTGGCGGAAGCAGAGGTTTTCCTGAAGGAACTGAGAGAACTGTGCCGAGAACTGGAAGAAGAGGAAGAAGTGGCGAAAGCGGCCTGTGCAGAGGCGGAGGAGAAGCGCGGCGCCTGCCGGGACGCCCTGACACAGGGCCAGGAGCTGCTGCAGAGCTTCACGCAGCGTGAATTGGCGGAACGGGAACTGTCCGCCTGCGCGGCGGCAGCGGAACAGGTGCGGGAAAAACGTCGCCTGGTTGCGGAGATCGAGGCCGCCTATGAGGTGCAGAGCGTGGCGCAGCGCTATGAGGATGCTGCGAAAACCGTTACGGATATGGAACGGAAACTGCAGGAGACGGAGCAGGCGCTGCCGGAACGGCGTGCGGCCTGTGAACGGGCTGAAGGTCAGGAAGCGGCTGCCAGGAAGCTTTTTGATGCGGAGGCGGCGTGCTGCGTACAGACGGAGACGCGCGTTCGTCAGGCACTGGATATTTTCGGGCAGCTGCGAAACGCCGGAAAACAGAAGCAGGCTGCGGAGACAGCCCTCACACAGGCGCGGAAGGCCGCGGAGAGAGCAGAGACGGCGCGGACACAGTTTGAGGAACAGGAACAGAACTGGCGCAGACAGGCTGAGGAGCTGGGCGATGTGGAAGCCCGCCGGGAACGCTGGAAGAGCCGACAGAGAGAAACAGAGGAGCTGGCTGCGCAGGCAGAGACCGTACGGAAGGCGGCGCAGCGTGTGAAGGTCCAGGAGCGGACAGCACGGAGGGCGGCTCTCGCGTATGAAGAGGCTCGACAGAAATATCAGCAGACGAGCGGGGACTATGAGCGGAAACAGAGACTTTTTCTCGATGCGCAGGCGGGATTTCTGGCCCGGGAGAGGCTGAGACCGGGGGAACCCTGTCCGGTGTGCGGCGCGACCGAACACCCGCATCCCTGTGAACTGGCGGAAGAGCACCGGGAACTGACCCGGGCGGAGATTGAGGCGCTGGCCGGGGAAGTGACAGAGAAACAGCAGGCGATGGAGAAGGCATCGGCGGTCTCCGGCGCCGCGGCGGAGCTTCTGCGGGAGAAGCAGAACCAGTGGAAGAAAGAAAAGGACACTCTTCAGGAGAGGTTTGAGCGGTGTGCACTGGAGTCCGGGGCTTCGTTTTCTGAACAGGCAGAAGGAGAATCTCTGCCTGTGCCTGAGGTCGGAGCCTGGATTGCAGACCGGCAGCGTGCGCTCCGGGAGGAAGAGGAGTCACTGACGCGGGATGCCTCCGCTCTGACCCGGATTCAGAAATCTCTGGCGGGAGCCGACGAACGAAGGAAAACGCTGCGGGAACAGTGTGAGAAATGTATACAGGCAGTGACACAGGCTGAGCGGGAGCTGACAGCGGCGCAGACCACTCTGAACAGCCTGCAGGAACGGCAGGAATATCCTTCAGAGCAGGAGGCGAAGAGGGAGCTTGCGCGTGCCGGAGCGAAACGGGATGAGATGGACGCAGCCTGGCAGACGGCGAAGAAGCAGGCGCAGCGGGCCCGCAGCGTCCGGGAACGGGCGGAGGTGCTCCTTGCACGTTATCAGCGGGAGCTGCCGGAGCAGAGAGACATCATGCTACAGCGCTGGAAGGAATATCAAAATGCACTGACAGAACGAAATCTCTCGGAGACGGCATGGCGGGAGACAGTCGGAGCCTATCCGAAATCCCTGATTCGAAGGCTTCAGGACGAAGTGGCTGAACACGGAAAGCGGCAGGCGGCGGCCCGGGCCCGGCAGGAGACCGCGGAGGCAGCGATCGCCGGGCGGGAGCGGCCGGAGCCGGAGGTGCTCCGAGAAGCACTGAACCGTGCGGAAGAACAATACCGCGAAAAACAGTCCATTTATGAAACGATCCACCGGACCCTTCAGACCGATACAGAGGTGCGTGACGCCCTCACCGTCCGGCTGAGAGAGCGAGCCGGGCGAATGCGGGAGTATGCGCGGCTCGACAGCCTGTATGAGCGGCTGGCGGGCAAGCGCACCGGCAGCCGTATGGATATGGAAACCTACGTACAGCGCTATTATCTGCAGCGCATTCTCCGCGCGGCTAACGTCCGCTTCCATGACATGTCCGCCGGACAGTTCGCTCTGCGGATGGTGGATGCGGAGCGGGCCGGAGAGGGAAAGAACCGCGGACTCGATCTGATGGTCTATTCCCAGGTGACAGGAAAGGAGCGCGAGATCCGTACCCTGTCGGGCGGTGAATCCTTCCTGGCGGCCCTCTCTCTGGCTCTCGGCATGGCCGACCAGATCCAGGAGAGCTCGGCATCGGTTCATCTGGACATGATGTTCATCGATGAGGGTTTCGGCTCGCTGGACGAGCACTCCCGCACACAGGCCGTGAAGGTGCTGCAGCAGATGGCGGGCGGTTCGAAGCTTATCGGCATCATTTCCCATGTCAGCGAGCTCAAGCAGGAAATCGAGGACCAGCTTCTCGTCACCAAGGAAGAGGACGGAAGCCATGCCTCGTGGCAAGGGTGAACTTAATAGCTTTCAATATTGATCTGGCAGGCTGATGCTGAGATATCCCGGCGCAGAAACAGCTGTGAAATATCTTCGAATTCAGCAAGGCGTGCGCTGCAGTAGTACTGCGGATTTCCTGAGATGTTATCAGGGGCTGTCTTCGCCTTCTGTTTCAGAAAATCCAGCAGTGCCAGTGCAGCCTCGCCGCCTGAATCGATCAGTGTGACATCAGATCCCATATAGGCCTGCACCACGTCACGAATCAGTGGATAATGCGTGCAGCCCAGAATCAGTGTATCCGGCCTTTGCCGCCGGATTTCCTCAAGATATTTTGCAACGGCTGTCTCGATTTCAGCGTCTCCCGGACAAATATGTCCCGCTTCAATCAGTGGTACGAGTCCGGGACAGCCCTTCGCAAAAATCTTCACATCCGGAATCTGTGCCCGCAGTGCCCGCTCATAGGCGCCGCTCTCCACTGCTGCCTGTGTGGCCATGATTCCCGACGGTTTGTTGTCGCCTGAGCTGCTGCCAACGCCGCCGCCTCGATCACACCGAGAATCGGCGTGGCCGGATTTGCCTGCCGCAGATCCTCCAGACAGCTCGCTGTGATCGTATTGCAGGCGATTAATATCGCTTTCGGCTTCCGACTCTGTAAAAACCGGACATCCTGCAATGACAGCGTTGTAATCTCTGCCCGGCTTCGATTCCCGTAGGGAACCCGGGCTGTGTCTCCGAAATACGCGATGTTTTCTTCCGGTGCCTGATCGAGCAGAACGCGCACCGCACTCAATCCACCCACACCTGAGTCAAATATACCAATCGGTCGTTGATCCATAAGTCTCTCCTTTCCAGGCAGAGTTCCTCAGGATCTTCTCCAAATCGGTTTTCCAGGGTCACTGAAAAACCTTTAAAAAAGACAGCTCTCCGCGGATAGGCCGCGGACATCCTTTCATGCTTCAGTTCTGTGTTTCTGTTTCCCGTGTATGCGGATAAGCCATCAGATAACGGTTCTGCGCATCCCGCAGAGCGACCATGACCGCCTTCTGCGAAAGTGCCAGGAACCTCCGGCGCAGTGACGCACAGATGTCATCAATGTCTGTGACGATGTTTTTCCCTGTCATGAGATACGACAGAAAATCATTCGTTTCCTCCATGATCATATTAGCACTAACACTGATAATCCGGTTACTGTGAATATCAATGACCATGCTCAGAGAAAACACGCCATACACTGTGTTGATGGCACCTTCCTTGGTTACCTTTGCCGTCCCGGTGACGAATACCGAATCCTCCGGATAATAAACAGGCCGCAAATGACATTCCTCCTCTCTAAATGAAAAATAGATGCAATATGCCGTCGCAAGCTGACAGCATAGCATCTAATTCATCTCAGTTGCAGGAGGTCATCCTGCAACCAACAAATTCGATTGACGGTATTGTACCACATAAATTGGCGGAGCGCAAGGAACATTTTTTGCGGTTTCAGGACGGTTTCAAAAACGGCGTGGTTCTGCATTTTCATACGTACAGAAGCGATAGAACAGCTTTCCATCCGTCTGCCGCTCTCCCTCCTCTGTCAGCGTCCATCCCGGTTCCCGGCTCAGATCAGGGAAAAACGTATCCGCTGCGGGACAGGCCTCGACCCGGGTGATGTAGGCCTCCCGGCAAAAGGGAAGAAATTCCCGGTAGACGATGCCGCCGCCGATGACCCAGACATCTTCTTCGGGCAGGTCACGAACGGTCTCGAGGATCTCTGCCAGGGAATGGCAGACCTCTACCCCCTCCGGATGCCAGCCCTCCCGGGCGGTCAGCACCAGATGGCGGCGTTTGGGCAGGGGGCGGCAGCCGGGAAAGGATTCCAGATTCCGGCGGCCCAGAATGAGTGTATGGCCGGTGGTCAAGCGGCGGAAGAGCTTCATATCTTCAGAAATGTGGAACAGAAGATCATTCTCCCGTCCGATGCCCCAGTTCTCGGAGACGGCGGCGATGCAGTTCATAGGAAAGGACTCCTTTTTGTGAATACGTGTATTGTGAAGCATAAATCAAGTCAGAACATAAATGTGGTGGATCAGTCCTCAGATCGCCACAGGGATCTTATGTCCGAAGGAATGATACTGATAGTTTTCCACGATAACATCCTCCACCGTGAAATTATAAAAATCATGGATATCGGGGTTCAGTGACACTTTGGGTGCTGAAAATGGCTTGTTTTTGATCATTTCCTCCACATAGTCCACGTGGCGGTCGTAAATATGCGCGTCCGCCACCACATGCACCAGTTCTCCGGATTCGTAGCCGCTGACCTGGGCGATCATCATCAGCAGAAGAGCGTACTGGCAGACGTTCCAGTTGTTGGCGGTCAGCATGTCCTGGGAGCGCTGGTTCAGGATGGCGTTGAGCCGATGACCGGACACATTGAAGGTCATGCTGTAGGCGCAGGGATAGAGTCCCATCTCGTGGAGATCATGGTGATTGTAGATATTTGTCAGGATGCGGCGGCTGGTGGGGTTGTGCTTCAGATCGTAGAGAACCCGGTCTACCTGGTCAAACAGACCCTCGCTGTACTGATGCTTTACACCCAGCTGGTAGCCGTAGGCCTTGCCGATGGTGCCGGTCTCGTCGGCCCAGGAGTCCCAGATATGGGAATTCAGATCCTGGATGCGGTTGGATTTCTTCTGCCAGATCCAGAGCAGCTCGTCCGTGGCCGATTTCCAGGCGGTCCTGCGCAGCGTCATCATGGGGAATTCCCGCGAGAGATCATAGCGGTTGATCATCCCAAATTTCTTGATCGTGTGGGCGGGCGTGCCGTCCTCCCAGTGAGGGCGCACTTCAAAATCCGTATCCCAGACGCCGTGCGCCAGGATATCCCGGCAATTTTCTATAAATACCTGATCGGCATAACTCATCTTACTTCCTCCGTTCGGCGGCAAAATATGTCGTCCTGCGTACTGTTCCTGAGTATATCAAAAAAAAGGTGAAAGAACAACCGCCGGACCATCGTGAGAACAGTATTTTATAAACAGGAGATTAACAGATGAAGGAAATACTGTATCTGAATCGTGTCACAGACTTGACATTTCCAGGAATCTAACCGATAATCGACTCTGACAGCTGTGCTCCTGACGCCAGAGATACCGGGGAGAAAATGATGGAAGAACTACACCGCAGCGATCGCGTTGACCGCACAATAAAAAAAGGAAAGAAAGGCCTGGCCCGGGTCATTTTCAGCCGGACCGCATTGCTGGGTCTTCTGCTTTTGCTGCAGTTTCTGGGGCTGTGGGCCCTGTTTGCCTGGCTGCAGGTGTATGTCGCTTACGTCTACACGTTGTTCATCGTCATCGATTTCTTCTTTGTGGTGTACCTCATCAACAAGGACGGCAACCCGGCTTTCAAAATCTCCTGGCTGGTGCTGATTCTGCTGGTTCCGGTGGTGGGTACACTCTTTTACATTTTCGTTCAGGGTCAGGTGGGCGCCCGGAAGCTCCAGGCGCGCCTGCGGGAAAATATCCGCGAGACCAGGCCGTATCTGCAGCAGCAGGCGGAGGTGATGGAAACGCTGGAGAAAGAGGATTCCGAGAGCCTGGGGCTGGCCCGTTATATGAATCAGGCCGGAGGCTATCCGGTCTATCAGAATACCGGGGCGGCCTATTTTCCTCTGGGAGAGGATTATTTTGCAGAGCTTTTGCGTCAGCTGGAGACGGCGGAAAAGTTTATTTTCATGGAATTTTTCATCGTGGATGAGGGGCATATGTGGAATTCTGTCCTGGAGATCCTCCGGCGGAAGGTGAAAGAGGGTGTGGAGGTACGTTTCCTGTATGACGGCACCTGCACCCTGAGCCGGCTTCCCGTTCATTATCCCCGGCAGCTTCTGGCCTACGGCATCCAGTGCCGTGTCTTTTCCCCGATTCGTCCGGCTCTCAGTACCTATCAGAATAACCGTGATCACCGGAAGATCGTGGTGATCGACGGACAGACGGCGTTCACCGGCGGTGTCAATCTGGCGGATGAATATATCAATGAGGAGAAGCGCTTCGGTCATTGGAAGGATACCGGCATCATGCTGCAGGGGGAAGCGGTCACCAGCTTCACGATGATGTTTTTGCAGATGTGGAACCTGACCGGGATGAGTCCGGAGGCTTATCAGCGCTACATCGTTCCCGCAGAGAAGCTGTCGCGCCCGGTGGCTGGCTTCGTCATGCCCTATGGCGACAGTCCGCTGGATCAGGAGCAGGTGGGCGAGATGGTGTACATGGATATCCTGAATCGCGCGAAGAGATATGTGCATATCTGTACGCCCTATCTGATTCTGGATCATGAGATGGTGACGGCGCTGCGGTTTGCGGCCAAGCGGGGCGTGGAGGTACAGCTGATCGTGCCGCACATTCCGGATAAACAGTATGCCTATCTGGAGGCGCGCATTTTTTACGAAGAGCTGATTCCCTATGGAGTAGAGATTTATGAATACACGCCGGGCTTTGTTCATGCAAAATCCTTTGTGTCCGACGACCGCTGCTGTACGGTAGGGACGGTGAATCTGGATTTCCGCAGCCTGTATCTGCATTTTGAGTGTGGTGTCTATGCGGCAGATCACCCGGTGGTTGCG
This sequence comes from Lachnospiraceae bacterium, assembly GCA_021202465.1. Classification (GTDB taxonomy): domain Bacteria; phylum Bacillota; class Clostridia; order Lachnospirales; family Lachnospiraceae; genus UBA3305. The sequence continues at coordinate 50,087 of JAJQCZ010000004.1, forward strand.
GAGGTGGAGCGGGATTTTCAGGAGACGCTGCAGTCCTGCCAGCGGATTACCATGGAGGATATAAAGAATTATTCGAATTTTCGCCGGGCTCTCGGCTATATCCTGCGCGTGATGGCTCCGCAGATGTAAAGTTTAAAAAAACATGAGAAAACTCTTGCAAAAAAGATCGAAACTATGTATCTTATCAGATGGTGCGTTTGCAGGAACTTAACCGGTGTACCCGGTTTCCCAAGGAGGATACAGAGACATGAAGAAGGTAGTGAAATTTGGCGGAAGCTCTCTCGCCAGCGCAGAGCAGTTTAAGAAGGTGGGAGCCATTATCCGTGCGGACGAGAACCGCCGGTACGTGGTGCCCTCCGCACCCGGACGGCGCTTCAGTAAGGACGTCAAGGTGACGGATATGCTGTATCGCTGCTATGCCACGGCGGAAGCGGAGAGGGATTTTACCAAGGATCTGCAATCCATATGGAGCCGGTACGATGAGATCATTCAGGGTCTGGGGCTGAACCTGAATCTGGATGGAGAATTTGCTGTAATCGAGGAAAATTTCCGTAAAAAAGTTGGTTCAGACTATGCGGCTTCCCGCGGTGAATATCTGAACGGGATCGTCATGGCCAATTATCTGGGCTATGAATTTCTGGATGCCGCCGAGGTGATCTGTTTCGCGGAGGATGGTACCTTCGATGCGGAGAAGACCAATGATGTGCTGGGCGCGCGGCTGAAGGAAATGAAGCACGCGGTGATTCCCGGCTTCTATGGCTCGATGCCGGACGGCCGGGTGAAGACCTTCTCCCGCGGCGGTTCGGATGTCACCGGCTCGATCGTGGCCCGGGCGGCGCACGCGGCTCTCTACGAGAACTGGACGGATGTGCCGGGATTTCTGGTGTCTGATCCGCGGATCGTGGAGAATCCGGAGGTCATTTCCACCATTACGTATAAGGAACTGCGGGAGCTGGCGTACATGGGCGCCTCTGTTCTGCACGAGGATGCCATCTTCCCGGTGAGAAAGGCCGGTATCCCGATCAATATCCGCAACACCAACGCGCCGGAGGAGCCGGGGACGATGATCGTCAGCACCACCTGCGCGAAATCGCCTTACACGGTGACCGGTATCGCGGGCAAGAAGGGCTTCGTAGCGGTGAACATCGAGAAGGACCTGATGAATTCAGAGGTCGGTTTCGTCAAGCGGGTGCTGGAAGCCTTTGAGATGTACGGCATTTCCATCGAGCACGTGCCCTCGGGCATCGATACGATGAGTGTGTTCGTGGAGCAGGACCAGTTCGAAAAAAAGGAGCAGCAGGTTCTCTCTGCCATCAACCGTCTGGTGAAACCGGACATCATCACGCTGAGCACCGATCTGGCACTGATCGCCGTGGTGGGGCGCAGCATGAAGAATGCCCGCGGTACCGCGGGCCGCGTGTTCGCTTCGCTGACTCACGCGCGGATTAACGTCCGCATGATCGACCAGGGCTCTGATGAGGAGAACATCATCATCGGCGTGAAGAATGACGACTTTGAAAATGCCATCCGCGCGATCTATGCGATCTTCGTGGATGCACAGCTGTAAGAGCTGTAAGAAATAAAGACAGGACGATACAACAGGGCGGGGTCACGGGACGGGAGGAAAACATGGAGAAGATTTGTTTTGGTATTGATGTCGGCGGAACGACAGTGAAGCTGGGAGTGTTTGACTCGGACCGGAAGCTTCTGCGAAAGTGGGAGATCCCGACCCGGACGGAAGAGCAGGGAGCGCATATCCTGGAGGATATCCGCGATGCCCTGCTGGGAGAAATCGAAGACAGAGGCCTGTCGATGGATCAGGTTCAGGGCGCAGGCATTGGTCTGCCCGGGCCGGTCACCCCGGACGGCATTGTCAATCATTGTGTCAACCTGGGCTGGGGGCGGATGAATGTTGAGAAGGAGCTTTCGCTTCTGCTCGGAGGAATTCCGGTTCATGCGGAAAATGATGCCAATGTGGCGGCGCTCGGTGAAGCGCTCTACGGCGCCGGGGCTGGTCATCACAGCATGGTGATGGTCACCTTGGGAACCGGGATCGGCGGCGGCGTGGTCCTGCAGGGAAAGCTGGTCTCGGGCAGCCACGGGGCGGCCGGAGAGATCGGCCACATTCCCTCCTATCGCGGGGCGAAGAAGCCCTGTAATTGCGGGAATACCGGCTGCATGGAGCAGATCGGCAGCGCCACCGGTATTGCGCAGAAGGCAGAGGAGCTGATGGAGGAGACGGACTGGCCCTCGGCGCTTCGTGACCTTCCGCATGTGACGGCCCGGGATGTCATGACGCTTCACGGGCGGGGAGACGCGATCGCCGATGCTACGATCGAGGCAGTCATCGATGCTCTGGGACGGGGGATGGCCACCATCGGCTGCGTGATCGACCCGGAAGTCTTCGTTATCGGCGGCGGCGTCAGCAAGGCCGGACAGTGGCTGATGGACGCACTGGAAGAGCGTTTTGAACGCTATGCCTTCCATGCCTGCCGCGGCAGCCGCGTGATCGCCGCGACCCTGGGCAATGACGCCGGAATCTACGGGGCGGCGGCGCTGGCTCTGCAGGAAGAAGAACAGACAAAATAGAATCAGAAAATCAGAATCCTCTGAGAAATGGACGGGACATCTGTCTGTTTCTCAGAGGATTTTTTAAATATTAAATCTGTTGACATCCCCGGAGGAATTTGATAAGATAAATTTAGAAAACAATCAAAATAGATGAAAATCTAAAAAGGAGGTCCCACAGGGATCCGTTATGGCCATTCGGCCATTATTAAGGAGGTGTTATGGTTGGCATTTGCGGATACATTTAAGGCGCTCTCAGACCCGGCGCGGCGGGAGATTCTCATGATGCTGCGGGACGGGCGCTTGTCGGCGGGAGAGATCGCGAGCCATTTCGATATGACGGGTGCTACGATCTCCTATCATCTGAAGATTCTGCGCAAGGCGGAGTTGGTATGGGAGACAAGGGAGAAGAATTTTATTTACTATGAGCTCAATACCTCTGTGGTGGAGGAGTTGATGCTCTGGCTGTCGGAACTGAAAGGAGGGAGCGAAGATGTTCAAAGTGTACCGGAAAACGATGGTTATTACCAGTCTGCTCACGGTTCTTCCGATGCTTGTTGGCATGGCTCTGTGGAATAGCCTGCCGGAGCAGATGGCGACGAATTTTGGTGCAGATGGCTTGCCGAATGGCTGGAGCTCCCGTACTTTTGCTGTTTTTGGACTGCCGCTGCTTCTGCTGGGACTGCATTGGCTCTGCGTTGTCGCAACCCTGAACGATCCGAAACGGCGGAATGTCGGAGGTAAGATGCTGTCTGTAATATTCTGGATCATTCCGCTGACGTCCCTTTTTGTCTGTTTGTCCATTTATGCTTACGGTCTTGGGTGGAAGGTAAATATCAGTACGCTTTGTCTGGCCATGGTGGGTGTGTTGTTTCTCTTCCTTGGCAATTATCTGCCGAAGACGCGGCAGAATTTCACGGTTGGCATCAAGCTTCCCTGGACTCTTTCCAGTGAGGAAAACTGGAACCGGACGCACAGACTGGCCGGTTGGCTGTGGATGATCGGCGGTGTGCTGATCCTGATGTGCGGTTTCCTGACTCCATCCCGGATGTCAGGAATCTTCATGACAACTATCATCGTGCTGGGCGGAGTGCCGGTTGTTTATTCGTTTTTTCTGTACAAGAGAGGAATTTAAAAGGAAAATTGAGAAAGTACACATTTCGTAAAGCCAGCGTCAAAGAAATATCGCAGCTGTTTCATCTCATCCTTGAAAGAATGGAGTGGATGGACGAAGAGGGTATCGAGCACTGGAATAAATATTCATATGATACATTGTACCCTCTGTCCTATTATGAAGAAAAATGTGAACAGGGAGAGCTTTATGTACTTGCTGACACTGAAACAGGGGAGATTGTCAGCGGCGCGGTGCTGCCGCAGACTGACCCTTACTGGAACGACAATGAACCGGCGTATTATATTCACAATTTTGTTGCAAAGCTGGGTGTCCGGGGAGCCGGAAGCCGCTTCGTGGAGGAAGTTGAGAAGATGGCCAGAGCGAAGGGCAGGAAATATGTGCGTCTGGATGTCCTGGCGACCAGTAAGGAATTGACGGAGTATTATGATCAGCGCGGATATGTAGTAAAGGGACGATGTCAGGCAGGGGATTATGTCGGGATTCTGCGGGAGAAATCCGTAGCAGCATCGGTGTCAGATACTCCTGACCAGATATGATTTTGACAATATGACAGATATACGATACAGGCAGGTGAAAATCCACCTGCCTGTATCGTTAGGCGAGAGTCTGCAGCTTGCGGCTGTGTTCCGAGACAACCTTCTTAAGGATGTCTACGTCTTCCTGTGTCGCTTCTGCCCGTACAGCGCTGCCTGCGTAGCGCCGATATGTAGACGTGTAGCAGGCTTCGATGTTCTGCAGCCGGGGAAGAACGTCGTTTTCCAGTAATAACTCAATGCTTTTGGTTCTGTCCTCCAGCGGCCGGAGCTTGGTGTCCAGCATCTGTGAGAGCGCCAGCAGATCTTCGTTGGACAGGGATGCCATATTGCGCCTCCTTCCTGTGCAGTCAATTGCTTTACGAACTCCATTATACCGGTTCACGCACCGGAATACCAGTGACTTTTTGTCACAAATATCAAAACTTTTCAAAAGAGTAGGGTGTGCGTTGGATTTTATTTCGTTGATACAAACCGCCCCACCAGGCAGGCCAGCAGGAACGCGCACAGGTCCACGGTCACGATGGTAGCTCCTACGGGGGTGCCTCCCAGGATGGAGAGCAGCAGTCCGAGCAGGGTGCAGACCACGGAGAACACAGCTGAACAGATCGTGACGTGCAGGAAGCTGTGGCACAGGCGCATGGCGGACAGGGCCGGGAAGATGACCAGGGCCGAGATCAGCAGGGAGCCGACCAGATTCATGGCCAGCACGATGATGACGGCGATGACGACGGCGATGCCCAGATTGCAGGCCTCGGTGTTGGTGCCGGAGGCCCGGGCGAAGCTCTCGTCGAAGGTAACCGCAAAGAGCTTATTATAGAAGAGGACGAAGGCGGCGACTACCAGGAGGGAGAGGACGACGCACAGGTACACCTCCGCCGTGGTCAGTGTCAGGATGGAGGTGGAGCCGAAGAGGGTGCCGCACACATCCCCGGACAGGTTGGTGCTGGTGGAAAAGAGATTCATCACCAGATAGCCGATGGCCAGCGCCCCCACCGAGAGCATGGCGATGGCTGCGTCCCCGCGGATCTTCGCGTTCTGCCCGCTGCGCAGCAGCAGGATGGCGCAGACGACCGTGACGGGAAGAACCAGCAGCATGTCGTTCGAGAGGTTCAGCACCGCCGAGATAGCAATCGCGCCGAAGGCCACATGGGAGAGACCGTCTCCTATGAAGGAGAGGCGCTTGAGTACAAGTGTCACGCCCAGCAGGGAGGAGCAGAGGGCGATGAGTACGCCGACGATCAGGGCGTATTGTACAAAGGGGTATGAAAGATAATATGCCAGGGTTTCAAAGATGTCACTCATTACAGGTTTCCTCCCTTCACCGTAAGAAAGCTGCCCGGTTCGCTGCGGAGAAATTCCTGCCGGGTTCCGAAGAAGACCGGATGGCCGATGTGCAGGATATGGCTGGCATAGGTGACGGCGGCCCGCAGATCGTGGGAGATCATGAGGATGGTCATGCCGTCCTTTTCATTCAGCTCCTCCAGCAGAGCATACATCTCTTCGGTTGTCCGCGGATCCAGTCCGGCCACCGGTTCGTCGAGCAGCAGCACCCGTCGGGCGGCGCAGAGAGCCCGGGCCAGAAGCACGCGCTGCTGCTGACCGCCGGAGAGCTCCCGGTAACAGCGCCCGGCCAGAGGCAGGATGTCCATGCGTTCCATGGCCTCTCTGGCCAGGGCTTTTTCTTCTTTGGTGTAAAACGGCCGTGCGCCGCAGCGTCCCTGACAGCCGGAGAGGACGATCTCCCGGACAGAAGCCGGAAAATCTCTCTGGGCGACCGTCTGCTGGGGCAGGTAGCCGATCTCCCGGCGGTCCAGCCCTTCGCCCAGAATGATGCGTCCGCGCACCGGGGACTGCAGATGAAGCAGCGTGCGTACCAGTGTCGATTTGCCGGAGCCGTTCTCTCCGACGATATACAGATAATCCCCTGCCTGAACGGAAAAATTCAGCGGGGAGAGGATCTCTTTCCCGGCGTATCCCAGAACCAGATCCTGACAGGTGATCAAAGCCATATTTTATCTCGCTTCCTTCTGTGAGTTTACTTCGAATTTGAAAATCGTTTTCATATTATAACAGCATTCGCGGGGATGTCAATATGAAAATGGTTTTCATTTTCTCCGGTTGCATAAGATGTCACAAAATGGTATACTCAGAGCATTGGATTGCGTTGAAAAAAGCAACGCTTTGGAACGATCGTTCAGTACCTGCGAGAGGAGAAACAAGGTGAAACAGTACGATGTCGTAGCGCTGGGCGAACTGCTGATTGATTTTACGGAACAGGGGATGAGCGGGCAGGGAAATCCTGTCTTTGAAGCGAATCCCGGCGGTGCTCCCTGCAATGTGCTGGCGATGCTGAGCCGTCTGGGTCATCACACCGCCTTTCTGGGCAAGGTGGGCGACGATCTGTTCGGCCGACAGCTGGAGGAGGCATTGCGGGAGGTGGGAATCGAGACCCATGGATTAAAGAAAAACGCGGAGATTTCCACGACGCTGGCCTTTGTGCATACGCTGCCTGGAGGAGACCGTGAGTTCTCCTTCTACCGGAATCCCGGCGCGGATATGACGCTGTCAGAAGAGGACCTTGACACAGAGCTGCTGGAGGAGTGCCGGATCTTTCATTTCGGCACGCTGTCCATGACGCATGAAGGATGCCGGGCCGCGACCCGCAGCGCGGTTGGGCGGGCGAAGGCTGCCGGAGCGATTTTATCCTTCGACCCCAACCTGCGGGAAAGCCTGTGGCGCGATCCGGAAGAGGTCCGGGCACAGATCCTGTACGGCCTGGGACAGTGCGACATCCTTAAAATCTCAGATAATGAAATCATCTGGCTCACCGGCGAGACTGATTATGACCGCGGTGTGGCCTGGATCCGGAAGCATTTTGATATTCCGTTGGTTCTTGTGTCCCTGGGACGTGAGGGGAGCCTGGCTTTCATGGGAGAACAGCGTGCGGAGGCTCCCGCGGTCCTGAATCCTTACACCGTGGAGACGACCGGCGCCGGGGATACCTTCTGCGCCTGCATCCTGCATTATGTGTTGTCACATGGCTGGAGAACCTATACCGGAGAGGAGCTGGCGGAGATGCTTCATTTCGCCAATGCCGCCGCTTCAATCATCACGACCCGCAAAGGAGCGCTCCGCGTTATGCCGACGGAAGAGGAGGTGCGGGCGCTGCTCGGGGAATGAATGAGCCATCAGTGACTGCAGCAGGGTATTGCAGACGGGGAAGCGGCCCGCGGTCGGGAGAGGGAAGAGACCTTATTCGAAGTTCCTGCGAAAAAGGGTTGCTATTTTGCAGAGATTCGTGTAATATACTCCCCGGCGGTTTCCGCCGCAGACAGTTCGTGACCATCCTGTCTATAAACAAAACTAGGGAGATTGAAGCGCTCTGCCGCAGAAGCTGTGGCGTGAGAGATCAGTTTGTATGTATGGGCACGCGACGAGCGTGCCCTTTTACGTCACAGGGAGTCTGCCCGATACAGGGTTTCTTCCCTGTAAAGTGATTGATTTCCATTATGTGTCAGAGCCCGTAAAAACGGGTATCCAGGCGGATGCGGCGCTCCATTCTCCGCGGAAAGGAGTATCATGCAAAGATACGCAAAGATCACTGAGAAGAATCCCCGGGAGATTGTCCTGCTCCGGGGACAGGGGTGCCGCTACCGGCGTTGCACCTTCTGCGACTACTACGAGGACGCTTCACCGGACACCGCAGAGAACCTGCGCATCAATCGTCAGGCGCTGGCGCAGGTGACGGGCGAGTACGGCGCTCTGGAGGCCATCAATTCCGGGTCCTTCACGGAGCTGGATCCGGCAACTGTGGACTGCCTCGAGGCGACCTGCCGGGAGCGGGGGATCCATACGCTGCATCTGGAGTGCCACTGGCTCTACCGCCGGGACATCCCCGCCATGCGGCGCCGGTTTCAGGAGGCCGGTGTCACGCTGCGCATCAAGCAGGGTGTCGAGACTTTTGATTCCGTGTACCGGGAGCAGGTGATGAAGAAGGGCATCCGCGAGACGGATCCCGCGAAGATCGCCGAGGGCTTTGACGAGTGCTGCCTGCTCTTCGGGCTGCCCGGGCAGACGGCGGAGTCCATGAGGGCGGATGTCGAGACAGGCCTGGCGCATTTCGACCGGGTCTGCGTCAATCTGATGACGGAGAATGGGGCGCTGCTGCAGCCGGATGCGGCTGTGCGGGCCTGCTTTCTGCGGGACGTGGAGCTGCTCTACCGGGAGAGCCCGCGGGTCGATATCCTCCGGGAGAATACGGACTTCGGTGTGGGAGGTGAGGAGGATGAATGAGATACTGCTGATCGCTTCACTGGTACTTATCTATGGGAGCGTGATCCTTTTTTACCGGTTCTTCGGCCGGGAGGGCCTGTACTGCTTTAATGCGCTGGTCACCGTGCTCGCCAACATCGAGGTTCTTCTGATCATCGATGCCTTCCACATGGAAATGACCCTGGGAAATGTGCTTTTCGCAAGTACATTTCTTGTGACAGATATTCTTAGTGAAAATCACGGGAAAAAAGCGGCCAACCGTGCCGTGATCCTGGGGGTTTTGTCCTCCGCTTTCTTCATCATCATTTCTCAGATGTGGCTGCGCTATATCCCCAACGACAGCGACTGGGCGATGGAGGCATTTCAGACGATCTTCTCCAATACGCCGCGCCTGGTGTTCGCGTCTCTGATTGTCTATGCGATCACGCAGGCCGGTGATGTGTGGCTCTATCACCGCTGGTGGGCCTGGACGCAGAAGCGGCTGGGGGATGCCCGGAAGGGTCTGTGGCTGCGCAATAATGGCTCCACGCTGATCTCTCAGTTCTGCAACAGTTTGCTGTATACATTTTTTGCCTTTTACGGAACCTATACGGTGGATACGTTGATGTCCATCGTTCTCTCCAGCTATATCATTTTCATTGTGACCAGCCTGCTGGATACCCCGGTGGTCTATCTCTGCCGGAGAATTCATGAGAAAAAAGAAAATGGATCGGCTCTCTGAGAGGAGAGCAAGATGTCGTGAACAGCACAGCCCCCGTTAGGGGGCTGTCTGCATATTGAAACTCACTGACGGACGGTTTACAAATGTGGTTCAATCCGCTACAATAAGGACTGACCTGAAAATGTCATATCTGTTTCGGCGGGGATGCAGAACGACAGACAGGCATCTGCAGGGAAGGCTGAGTGCGTTACAGTTACAGAACAGGGAGGATAGGAAGGAATGCTCGTCGAGATCCGGGACGGAACCGTGTCCAGGCAGGGGCGGGAGGTGCTGTCCCATATTGACTTTGAAATTCACGGAACCGAGAAGATCGCTGTCGTGGGGCGCAACGGAGCCGGAAAGACGACGCTGCTTCAGGTGCTGGCGGGTGAGCTTCCTCTGGATGGAAATGACCGGAATCCGGCGTCCGGGCTGCACTTCTCCCGTGCCGTGACGGTGGGAATGCTGCGCCAGCAGCCGGTGGAGCACCCGGAATGGACGGTGGAAGAGCTCTGCCGGAGGGATTTCCCGGAGGCCGAATGGGAGGGAAATGCCTGGGAATACGACCGGCTCTTCACCGGATTCGGTTTCTCCATGGAGGATAAGGCGAAGCCCCTCTCGCAGTTTTCCGGGGGCGAGCAGACGAAGATCGCCTTCATCCGCCTGCTTCTGGCGAAGCCGGACGTATTGCTCCTGGATGAACCTACGAACCATATGGATGTAAATTCCGTACAGTGGCTGGAGGGATACCTTCGGGAGTATGACCGGGCGGTGGTCATGGTTTCTCATGACCGGTATTTTCTCGATGAGACTGCGGACGTCGTGTATGAAGCGGAGGCGGGGAGACTGATCCGTTATCCGGGGGATTATACGCACTACCGGCAGGAGAAACAGCTTCGCTTTCAGAGACAGAAAAAGGCCTATGAGAGCCAGCAGGAGGAGATCCGGCGTCTGGAAGAGCTGGTCGTCCGCTTTAAAAATAAACCGAACAAGGCGGCTTTCGCCCGTTCCCGGAAGAAGATACTGGAGCGGATGGTTCCGGTGGAAAAGCCGCGGGAGGACACGGCGCGGATCCATACCGGGGAACTGACGCCGGCCCGTCCGGGACGCCGGCGGGTCATGGAGGCGGAGGGGCTGAAGATCGGCTACGACCGGAAGCAGCCGCTGCGGGTGATTGATTTCCGCCTGCAGAGGGGGCGTAAGATCGGCGTCCTCGGCGCGAACGGGAGCGGGAAAACGACGTTTCTGAAGACACTGGCGGGGCAGCTGCCTCCGCTGGGCGGGAAGCTGTCGGTGGGCTCCGGTGTGGAGATCGCTTATTTTGACCAGCAGTCGGCGGCGCTGGACGCACCGCAGTCGGTGCGGGAGTATTTTCACGAGCGTTTTCCGGCGCTGACAGACCGGGAAATGCGGGAAATCCTCAGTGGTTATCTGTTTTCCGGGCGCGATCTGGGAAAACGGGTGGCGGATCTCTCCGGCGGCGAGAAGGCACGGCTGACGCTGGCGGTGCTGCTGCAGCCGCGGCCGAATCTGCTTCTGCTCGATGAGCCGACCAACCACATGGATATCCCGGCCCGGGAGACACTGGAATCGCTCTTTCAGATTTACCGGGGAACGATGGTTTTTGTCTCTCATGACCGCTATCTCATCCGTCAGGTGGCGGATTCGCTGTTGATTTTTGAAGAGGACGGCCGGGTGCTGTATTATCCCTTCGGCTATGACCACTACCGGGAGCATGTGGCCGGGAGAAAGGGAGCAGTGGGACAGCGGACCGCTGAGGAGCAGGCCATGATCGAGGGTCTGCGGGCCGTCCCGAAGAAGTCCTGGCTCCCGGGGGAGCTTTCCACAGAGTCCGCGCGGCGGGACTGGCGCTTCGGGCTCCTCGAGGAGGAGATGGAAGAAGCGCGGAAACAGGCGGAGGAGGGCGACGCTGTTGGGCGCTGGACAAAGGCCTGCCTTGACTGGTATGATGAGTGGCTGAATATACACGAAGAGTGAGACGAGCAGAGTGTATCGGAGACTGAGATCTTCGCACCGACAGGTTCTCACATTTGTGTCACTTTTATGGTCTACCTTTAATACGGATAAAGAAGAAACAGTGTATCATTTTTGGAGGAATAGCAATGAGAGTAACTCTGGAACGCAGGAAATATGCTGGTCTCAAGGCGGTGCTTCTCGGTGCGGCGCTGCTCATTCTGGCTTTTGCCGGAACGGTGCATGCACAGGAGGCCGACTGGGATGATCCGGATTATGTGAAGATGATGAACCGCGCGGAGGAAGAGGAGGAAGCAGTGGATTCCAACCAGGCATCTTCAAGCTCCGACGCGAATCCGTACACGGGAAATACGTATACGCATGCGAGCAGTCTGGCAAGTGCCGACATCGTTTACGGCGTTGATGTGTCCAAATGGCAGGCGGACATTGACTGGGAAGGCGTGAAGGCAGACGGAATTGATTTTGCGATCATCCGCATCGGTTATAGCACAATTTCTTCAGGAACTCTCAGTGAGGATCCTTATTTCGAACAGAACCTGAAAGAAGCGAAGGCGGCCGGCGTGGCGGTGGGAGTCTATTATTTTTCACAGGCTACCACATTGGCAGAGGCAAAAGCAGAGGCAAACTATACGCTGGAGCTTCTGGGCGATACGACGCTGACCTGTCCGGTGGTTTTTGACTGGGAGACTGCTTCCGGCTACCGCAACGAGAATGTTTCCGGTTCGAAAGCTACCAGTATCTGCCAGACCTTCTGCGATATCGTGGAAGCGGCGGGTTACACGAGTATGATTTATGCGAATTACACGGATCTGACCACATGGCTGGATGCGGATACGCTGGCGGCCTCCTACAAAATCTGGATCGCCCGCTATAATACGACTACCTGGACGGCCAAGGAAACCTCTGACTGGGATTATTCCTGGATCTATTCCTACTGGCAGTATTCGTCTTCCGGTCAGGTGGACGGAATCAGCGGGAATGCGGATGTTAATTTTTATTATGACACCACCTATGGAATCGTCGATTCCTCTCTGGTCGACACGGTGACCGGCGTGAAGGTCAAGTCCAATTCCAGCACCTCTGAGCTCACGATTTCCTTTACTGCGCTGGATGATGTCGTGGGTTATGAAATCTGGCGTTCCTCGTCCTATGACGGGACCTATAAGAAAATCAAGACGTTGAAGGGGACCACAAGCTATACCAACACTGGCCGTACGGAGGGACGGGAGTATTACTACAAGGTCCGTGCCTATATCACGGTGGACGGCGTCAAAGTATACGGGAAATTTTCCAGTATCGCTTACGCCTACACCGCCAAATCGAACAGCTACAAGGTCGTGACGACAAAGGCAGATGCACATGTGCGGCTGCATGCGGGTTCCTATAAGACGCTGGTGACTGTCGCCAAGGGGACGGCTCTCTCCGTCCAGGCGATCACCAGTGATGCGGACGGCGTGCGCTGGTACCGTGTGAAGACGACGGTGGATGGCGAGACGGTCTCGGGCTATATCAATTCGAAATATGCCACCGTGAAGGTGAAGCAGGTGACCTCTGTCAAGGCCTCGAAGGTCACAGCGAAGACGATCACGCTGTCCTGGGCGGCACAGGGCGGCGTTACCGGGTACCTGATCTATCGTTCGGATTCCCGGAACGGCACGTATAAGAAAGTCGGTAAGGTGTCGGCGGGAACGACCACCTGGAAGGACAGCGGCCTGAATACCTATACACGGTATTATTACAAGATCCGTGCCTACAGCCGGGTGAACGGGACGAATACCTATGGGTCCTACTCCTCGATCGCGACCCTGGGAACGACAAAGACGAATTACAAGGCGAAGACCACCAGCGCGGTGACGCTGCGCCAGTATGCGGGGACGTCCTACACGAAACTGACGACGATCCCGAAGGGCAAGGCCGTCCGGGTCTATTACCGGACGAAGGATAAGAGCGGCAAGACGTGGTATTATGTGCGGGTGACGCTCAACGGCAAGGTTTATAAGGGATATGTGAGCGGCAGCTATATTAAGAAAACCTGAGCCGGGATGTCTGTGAGGTGAGACGATGCTGCAGACAAAGATTTATTTTGTGGAGGATGAAGAGAAGATCCGTCGCTCCGTGAAGGATTTCCTGACGTTAAAAGGATATTCCGTAGAAACAGAGGGAAATGGCAAGGCGGCTTACGATCATCTGATGGCTCATGTGGAGGAGTATGATCTGCTGATTCTGGATATCATGCTTCCCTTCTTCGACGGGAAATCGATCCTCAAGGGGGTACGGGAGATTTCGGATATCCCCGTAATCATGCTGACGGCGAAGGCCGGTATGGGCGATCAGCTGGCCAGCTTCGATATGGGCGCGGACGATTATCTGACCAAGCCCTTCATGCTGGCGGTGCTGGAGGCGCATATCCAGGCGGTGCTGCGCCGTTCGCAGAAGGAGAAATGGGAGCTGGAGCTGGGCAAACTGCGTATCGACGAGAAGGAACAGCGCGTCTATGTGTCCGATCGGCCGGTGGAGCTGACCCGGCGCGAATTTGATGTTCTGATGTACCTCGCCCGCCATTCCCGGGAGGTTCTCAGCCGTAATCAGATCCTGGACGCGGTGTGGGGCTATGATTTCGAGGGCGGGATCCGCAGTGTGGACACAGTGATCAAGCGTCTGCGCGCCCAGCTGACCGATGAATGTTATTATATTCATACGGTCTACGGAGCGGGTTATCGCTTTCAGGTTCCCGACGAAGACCGGCAGGGATCATCGTGAGGACCGGGGAGGCAGGGATGGCAAAGAAAGAGAAGACAAAAAAGACCCGAACCATCCGGGGGACGTTCCTGCGGACGCAGGTGTTATTCCTGCTGCTGGTGGTGGGCGGCTTCAGCCTGCTGTATTTTCTTTTTGCCAATAACTTTTATGTCTATCAGAAGTCAAAACTGATGAAAGCCGCGTTTGAAGTTGTCTCCACCTGTACATCGCTGGATTCAGATACTCTGGCGACGGTGCTCGCGACCTATGAGGATGCCAATTTCCGCTTTAAGATCGTGAACGAAAAAGATGAGAATGTCTACGGGACCGGTATTGTGCAGAAGATGGGCGACATGGAGAGCAGCAGGCCGCAGGACTGGCAGAAGCTCTATCAGGATGAACCGGAGATCACATACAGCGGCGCGCAGATCATTCTGCGGGGGAGATTTGAGTGGGACGGTTGTACCTACTATGTGCGGATTACGGAAAATATCCGCTCGGTGGCAAACAGCTTCACGTATACCGACGGTTTTCTGACCGCTCTCCTGGGACTGGTCATCGTCGTGGGGTTTCTCACGATGTGGGTGATGACGAGCCGGATGCTGCGTTCGATCGAGAATATCAATCAGGTGGCCAGCCGCATCAGCCGCCGGGACTTTTCGCGAAAAGCGGATGAAAGTACCCGCTACCGCGAAATGCGGGAGCTGGCGGAGAGCATCAACCGGATGGCCGAGGAGATTCAGGATTCTCTGGTTTATCTGGAAGAGACCAACCATATTCTGGCGGAGGAGAACCACTACAAGGAGAAGCTGAACCGGATGCGGGAGGAGTTCCTGGCCAATGTTTCCCACGAGCTGAAGACGCCGCTGGCGATCATATCCAATCATGTGGAGCTGCTCCGGTGCATGGAAGATCAGATCGACCGGGATTATTATTATGGCTCTCTTATGGATGAGATTCACAACATGACGGAGATTGCCGAGAATCTGTTGGAGCTGAGTTCCGTGGAGCAGGGGCTGGAAAATATGTCTCTCACTCCTATGGACCTTTCAGTGACGGCGGAACGTCTGCGGGAGAAGGTTCTGGCGCTGATCCAGAGACGGCCGGTGACGCTCGACTATCAGCTCGAAGAAGATCTGGTCGTTCTCGGCGGAGAGCACTATCTCTCTCAGGCCATGGAAAACTATCTGACCAATGCGGTGAAGCATGTCAGCGAGAGCGGGCGTATCTGCTTCCGGCTGGTTCGCGACGGAGAGGACGCACTGTGCACGGTGTACAATGACGGCGATCTCATCCCCGAGGAAAGCAAGGAACGGATCTGGCGCAGCTTCGTGGTCCTGCCGGAGGATTCCGAGGAGGAGGACGAGAGGATGAGCAATACCGGACTGGGTCTGTATATTGTACAGAAGGTGATTTTGATTCATCACGGCAGCTGCGGCGTGGAGAATGAGTCGGGCGGCGTCCGTTTCTGGTTCCGGATTCCGCTTTATGAAGAAACGGAAAATCAGGAACTTTCAGAATAGAATATGACTGATGACGCGGAGGAGAGATCCTCCGCGCTTTTTGAAAATAATTCCTATTAATCCTATTGACAAACTAGGTATTAAAGGGTATATTCTAAGGACGTAAGAGACAAAGGAGTCGGAAAGGAACGCGATGATTTCCCTCCGCGGCTCTGTAGACCGTAACTGAAATTGCTTCAATCTGAGGATTCCGGAGGTTAAAAATATGATTTATCTGGATAATGCGGCGACGACCCGGGTGCTGCCCGAGGTCTATGACGCCATGAAACCGTATTTCTGTGAGAATTATGGCAATCCATCCAGTGTCTATCAGTTTGCAGGCGAGAGCCTGCAGGCAGTGGATCTGGCACGGGAGCAGATCGCATCCCTGCTCGGCGCGGAGGCGCGGGAGATTTATTTTACGGCCGGCGGCAGCGAGTCTGACAACTGGGCGCTGAAGGCCGTGGCGGAGACGAATGCGAAGAAGGGAAAGCACATTATCACCTCGAAGATCGAGCATCATGCGATTCTTCATACCTGCGAGTGGCTGGAGAAGCAGGGCTTCGAGGTGACGTATCTGGATGTGGATGAGAAGGGGCTGGTCAGCCCGGAGGCTGTGGAGGCGGCCATCCGCCCGGATACGATTCTGGTTTCCATCATGACGGCGAACAATGAAATCGGTACCGTGGAGCCGATTGCGGAGATTGGCGCCGTCGCGCACCGGCACGGTGTCCTTTTTCATACGGATGCGGTGCAGGCAGTGGGACATATTCCGCTGGACGTACGGACAATGAACATTGACCTGCTCAGCGCCAGCGGACACAAATTCCACGGACCCAAGGGCGTTGGTATCCTCTATTGCCGCCGGGGCGTGAAGCTGAGCTCCTTCATCCACGGGGGCGCGCAGGAGCGAAACCGTCGGGCCGGTACGCACAATGTTCCCGGCATCGTCGGCATGGGGAAGGCGGCGGCGGTCGCCGCAGAGCATATGGACGAATGGGGACAGCGGCAGGCGGCGCTGCGCGATCATCTGATTGAGAGAGTTCTGGCCGAGATTCCCTATGTGAGACTCAATGGAGATCCGCAGAAACGTTTGCCGGGCAATGCGAATTTCTGTTTCCGCTATGTGGAAGGGGAGTCTCTGCTGATCATGCTGGATCAGAAGGGGATTTGCGGTTCCAGCGGTTCAGCCTGCACCTCCGGCTCTCTGGATCCCTCCCATGTATTGCTGGCGATCGGCCTGCCCCATGAGATCGCCCACGGCTCGCTGCGCCTGACTCTGTCGGAGGATACCACGCGGGAGGAGATTGATTATGTGGTGGACGAGCTGAAGAAGATTGTTGAGAGGCTGCGGAGCATGTCGCCGCTGTATGAAGATTTCCTGAGAAAGAACGCGTGAATGGAGGACAATATTTATGCCTGCGTATAGTGAAAAAGTGATGGATCATTTTACCAACCCGAGAAATGTGGGAGAGATCGAAGATCCCAGCGGTGTAGGGACGGTCGGCAACGCCAAATGCGGCGATATCATGCGCATGTATCTGGATATTGATGACAATGGAATCATTCAGGAAGCGAAGTTTAAGACCTTCGGCTGCGGTGCTGCCATCGCGACCAGCAGTATGGCGACGGAACTGGTGCGCGGCCGGACCGTGCAGGAGGCGCTGGAAGTCACGAATAAGGCGGTGATGGAGGCACTGGACGGGCTGCCTCCGGTGAAGGTGCATTGTTCCCTGCTGGCGGAGGAGGCCATCCACGCGGCGCTGTGGGATTATGCGGAGCGCAATCACATCGAGATTCAGGGACTGGAGAAGCCGAAGGCAGATATCAGCGAAGAACCCATCGGGGACGATTAAAGTTGCATATAAAAGAAAAATGCGCTATCCTGAGAGCGGGAAGGGCCGCCGGACCGGAGAGGTCTGCTGTCTTTCCCGCTCTTCGTGTAAACAGTTTCGGGCTGCTTGTGATAAGAGTCCGGACCGGTTGTGTAAGCATTCGCTGCCGGGCGATGGAGTGCATCGCTGCGATCCTGTTATGAAAGGAAGGTATATTGGTTATTTACAGTTTGTTTCTCTTTACTTGTAGCGGACTGCTCCTGCCTGCGGCTGCAGGGCTTGTTTGTGGAGATGCGGATTCATTGATTCAGGGGCTGGCTGCCGGTATCCTGCTGGCGGCTGCCGTTGCAGATCAGCGCACACGGGAAATTCCGCCGGTTTTAAACGGCGCGCTGCTGCTTCTGGGGCTGCTGCGCATCTGGCTGGGGGGAGTTTCTCCGGGGGAAGCGGTCCTCGGTTCTCTCTGCGTCAGTCTGCCGCTGGGGCTGCTGCTTTCGGCGACTCATGGACGGGCGATCGGAGGCGGCGACGTGAAGCTCACGGCGGCCGGCGGCCTTCTGGTCGGCTGGAGGCGCTGCGTACTGGCCTTCTGGATCGGCGGGGTTCTGGCGGTTCTGCTCAATGCTCCGTATCTGGGAAAAGAGAAGTCCGGTCATACAGTAGCCTTCGGCCCCTATCTGGCGGCAGGGTTTTTCCTGATCTTCCTGTGGGGCGATGAGATGCTGGCGTTTCTTGCGGACAAATTCTGACAGAATTTGTAGGGATTTAGCGTCATTTGGTCCCGGAAAAAGGGCAGATCGGCGGGGGAAAGGGGCAGAATGCGCCTGATGAGCGAAAGAAAGGCGAAATCCGGTTCTTAAAGAAGGGATTCGTTGTAACAGGAAGGAAAAAAGTATGTGACAGGAGCCGGAACAGAGCCTTTTTTGTGTCTGTTCAGACAGAATTCTCTCTGCTATAATGCCTGAAAATCAGAGGATGCAGGGGACAAAAGGCCGGGAACGGAACAGCTGTGTTCCGGTTCTCCTTCTTTTGCCGTCTGAGTCATCGAAGGAAAAGAGGGCCTGATACGGATATGACGGACGGAGAGAAACTGTACCGGCAAAGACAGTGCAGAGAACTGACGCTGCGGCAGGCAGCCGGACAGATGGGACTGCATGAGACGACGCTTTTTCGCTATGAGCAGGATGAATTCCCCTGTGGATCGCGGGAGGCGCGCGAAAGAATCTGCGCGTGTTATCAGAAGGATATCTGGGCGCCCGAAGCGACACCGGCTCCCTGGCCGGAGGAGCAGGTACTGGCAGCTTACCGGAGACTGGATGAGAGGGGACAGCTGCGTGTCCGGCACGTGCTGGAAGAAGCGTCCGGGAGGTGGGATTATGCCTGAGAGTCTGACCGATGCGGAGATTCAGGAGATCATCGGCAGCTATGCCCGGGTACAGGAGGAACTGCGGGCGCGGATCACGGCCACCCGCAGCGAATTGCTGCTTCTGAATGAAAATATCTACAGCTATGCTGTCTGGGAAAACCGCATCGTCTCTGAGACGCCGCTCGGAGGACGGGAAGAGGACCGTATGGTGCGGATCCTGGAGAGGGCGGAGAAGGACCGGAAACGCTTTACCCGGGACCTGACAGAATGCCTGGAGCGGCTGGAGGCGGAGTGCGCGCGGAATCAGCGCATTTATCTGGGATATCAGTCCCTGCCCGCTTCGGAATACCGCGTGCTGCATAAGCTGTATGAGGAGAAGGTGCCCTGGCGTTCTCTTCATACCGAGATGCACGCCGCGCCGGCCACCGTCCGTATGCTCCGGCATGCGGCGCTGGGGCATATCCGTACATTTTGCGAAGGGTATGCAGAGTAAGGCGAAGTGCGGGGAAAACACGGTGCTCCGGCTGTGCCGGAGAAGGAAAAATTGTAAAAAGAACCAGAGACAGATTGGGAAAAGGCACTTGAAACGACGATTTACTTGTGATAATATATGTGAGATAGCGCAGAGAAAGAGAGGATGAGCAGATGAGGAGATGTGTACTGTCTGTTCTCGTGGAGAATTCTTCCGGCGTTCTGAGTCGGGTGGCCGGCCTTTTCAGCCGCCGCGGATACAATATTGACAGTCTGACGGTGGGGGAGACACAGAACCCGGATTTTTCCCGGATGACGATCATGACCCGGGGGGAGGATGAGGAACTGGAGCAGATTCGCAAGCAGCTGGCGAAGCTGGTCGATGTTGTGGATATCAAGGAGCTCCCTGATGATGAGTCGGTCTGCCGGGAACTGGTGCTGGTGAAGATCGAGGCGGACGCGGAGAAGCGGCCCCAGGTCATCGCTGTGGCGGATATCTTCCGGGCGAAGATCGTCGATGTGGCGGAGAAGTCCATCATGGTCGAGCTCACCGGCAATCAGAATAAGCTGGATGCCTTTATGCGGCTTCTGAGCGACTTCCACATCCTGCAGCTGGCCAGGACCGGAATCACCGGGCTGGCGCGCGGCGCTTTTGAGGAGATTTAAACGGTCGGCTTCTTTGATTACGATTGGCAAATGTTCACAGAGATTGTGAAATCTGCACATATATTTTACTTACAGTAAATCTACATGGAGGATATGTATCATGGCAAAGATTTTTTACCAGGAAGACTGTAACCTGTCCCTGCTGGAGGGAAAGACCATCGCTGTTATCGGCTACGGCAGTCAGGGACATGCCCATGCGCTGAACCTGAAGGAGTCCGGCTGCGATGTAATCGTCGGTCTGTATGAGGGTTCCAGATCCTGGGACAAGGCAGTGAAGCAGGGATTTGATGTGTACACGGCAGCGGAAGCCGCCAAAAAAGCGGATATCATCATGATTCTGATCAACGATGAGAAGCAGGCGCAGCTGTATAAGGAGTCCATCGAGCCCAATCTGGAGGCCGGCAACATGCTGATGTTCGCTCATGGCTTCGCGATTCATTTCGGTCAGATCGTTCCTCCGAAGGATGTGGACGTGGTGATGATCGCTCCCAAGGGACCGGGACACACGGTGCGCAGCGAGTATCAGGCCGGCAAGGGCGTGCCCTGCCTGATCGCCGTTCATCAGGATGCCACCGGCAAGGCCTGGGACAGAGGTTTGGCCTATGCGCTGGGTATCGGCGGAGCGAGAGCCGGCGTCCTGGAGACTACATTTAAGACCGAGACCGAGACCGATCTGTTCGGCGAGCAGGCCGTGCTGTGCGGCGGTGTCTGCGCTCTGATGCAGGCCGGTTATGAGACGCTGGTAGAGGCCGGATACGATCCCCGGAATGCTTACTTCGAGTGCATCCATGAGATGAAGCTCATCGTGGATCTGATCTATCAGAGCGGTTTTGCGGGCATGCGTTACTCCATCTCCAATACCGCAG
This sequence comes from Lachnospiraceae bacterium, assembly GCA_021202465.1. Classification (GTDB taxonomy): domain Bacteria; phylum Bacillota; class Clostridia; order Lachnospirales; family Lachnospiraceae; genus UBA3305. The sequence continues at coordinate 70,738 of JAJQCZ010000004.1, forward strand.
AGTATGGTGATTACATCACCGGTCCCAAGCTGGTCACTGAGGAGACGAAGAAGACCATGAAGAAGATCCTGTCCGATATCCAGGACGGCACCTTTGCCAAGGACTGGCTGACCGAGAATGCCATCGGTGCGCCTCATTTCCGGGCGATGCGGGCCAGGGCCGCGGCGCATCCCGCCGAGGAGATCGGCAAAGAGCTTCGCAAGCTGTACAGCTGGAGCGAGGAAGGCAAGCTGATCGAGAACTAATATCAGATGAGAGCTGTCAGAAAGAAGCGGTCCGTTGTGACCACTTCTCTGGCGTAAACGACGGTTGTCGTTTCTACAAAAAAATACAGTAAGAGGTTGCTATGAGCGAGTTGTATTACAAGAGTACCCGGAGTGACGATACCCGACTGACGGCCAGTCAGGCAATCCTGCAGGGACTTTCGCGGGATGGCGGACTGTTTGTTCCCTCCTTCATCCCGAAACTGGATGTCTCTCTGGAGACACTGTCCCATATGAGCTATCAGCAGATCGCCTATGAAGTGATGAAGCTTTTCTTCACGGATTTCACCGAGGAGGAGCTGCGTGGCTGCATCGAGCGCGCCTATGACAGCAAATTTGACACAAAGGAGATTGCGCCTTTGGTGAAGAAGGGGGATGCCTGGTTCCTGGAGCTGTTCCACGGAGCTACGATTGCCTTCAAGGATATGGCGCTCTCGATCCTTCCGCACCTGATGATCACCTCTGCCCGGAAGAACGGCATCACCAACGATATTGTGATTTTGACGGCCACCTCCGGGGACACCGGTAAGGCGGCGCTGGCCGGATTCGCCGGTGTAGAGGGAACGAAGATCGTCGTGTTCTATCCGAAGGATGGCGTCAGCCCGATTCAGAAAAAGCAGATGGTCACGCAGCGCGGCGCGAATACCCGTGTTATCGGGATCCATGGGAATTTTGACGATGCCCAGACCGGTGTGAAGGCCATCTTCAATGACCGGGAGCTCGAGAAGGAGCTCGATGAGGCAGGATTTCAGTTCTCCTCGGCCAACTCCATCAACATTGGACGCCTGGTTCCTCAGGTCGCGTATTATGTGTACTCCTACGTGACGCTGATGGCCCGGGGCGTGCTGTGCGAGGGGGAGCCGATGAATGTGGTGGTTCCCACCGGCAATTTCGGGAATATCCTGGCGGCCTATTACGCGAAGAATATGGGCATTCCCATGAAGAAGCTGATCTGTGCCTCCAATGAGAATAAGGCCCTGTTTGACTTCTTCCGCACCGGTACCTATGACCGGAACCGTGAATTTATCCTGACAAGTTCTCCTTCGATGGATATTCTGATTTCCAGCAATCTGGAGCGGCTGATCTATCTGGTGGCCGGAGAGAGCGCGGAGACGAATGCAACGTTCATGGAGCAGCTGAGCACGACAGGAGTGTATACTCTGCCGGAGGAAATGCGGAGCCGCCTGGCGGATTTCTGCGGTTACTATACTGACGAGGCCGGGACGGCGCAGATCATCCGCGAGACCTACGAGAAGGAAAACTATATCATGGATACGCATACGGCCGTGGCGGCCCATGTGTATAAACAGTACCGGGAGGAGACCGGGGACACGACGCCGACGGTCATCGCTTCGACGGCCAGCCCCTATAAGTTCACCCGGAGCGTCATGTCGGCGATCGATCCCAGATATGAGAATGAGGAGGATTTTGCACTCATTGATCAGCTCCATGAGCTGTCCGGCATGCCGATTCCTCAGGCAATCGAGGACATTCGTTCGGCCGAGGTACTGCATAAGACGGTCTGCGAGAAGGATGAGATGGAGCAGGTCATCAGGGAATTCCTCGGAGTGAAATAGCAAAAGAAAAATTGAGTATTATATTCAACATTGGTATAACTATGCGGACGAAATGTGTGGTATTATTATACCGGTAATCAAAAGGCACACAAGAGTAAGCAAGCTTTTGAGGAGGTAATGCAAATGGAAACCTACGGCATTGAAAAACTGGGGATCATCGGACCGACCGCGGTCTACCGCAACCTGACTCCTGCGCAGCTGACCGAAGCGGCTCTGCGGCGGGGCGAAGGAAGCCTGAGCAACACCGGCGCGCTGGTTGTAGAGACCGGCAAGTATACGGGACGCAGCCCCGAGGACAAGTTCATTGTCGACACACCCACGATTCATGATGACATTGCCTGGGGCAAGGTGAATCGTCCGATTTCCCGTGAAAGATTCGACTCTATTTTCGCCAAGGCGGCGGCCTACATGCAGCAGCGTGAGGTCTTTATCTTTGACGGAATGGTCGGCGCTGATCCTGAGTTCACGATCAAGTTCCGGATCATCAATGAGCTGGCCAGCCAGAATCTGTTTATTCATCAGCTGCTGATCCGTCCGACGGCCGAGGAGCTGGCGAATTATGGAGAAGCGGACTTTACGATGATCTGCGCGCCCGGCTTCAAGTGCGATCCTGAGGTGGACGGTGTTCATTCCGAGGCGGCGATCCTCATCGATTATGAGGCGCACAAGGTTGTGATCGTCGGTTCTCAGTATGCCGGCGAGATCAAGAAGAGTGTTTTCTCTGTGATGAATTATGTGATGCCCAAGTTCAAGAACGTGCTGCCGATGCACTGCTCCGCGAACATGGATCCCGTGACCGGTGATTCCGCGGTCTTCTTCGGTCTGTCCGGTACCGGCAAGACCACTCTGTCCGCCGATCCCAACCGGAAGCTGATTGGTGATGACGAGCACGGCTGGGATGAGCACGGCATCTTCAACTTCGAGGGCGGCTGCTACGCCAAGTGCATCGGCCTGAAGGAGGAGAGCGAGCCGGAGATCTATCATGCGATCCGTTTCGGCGCGCTGCTGGAGAACGTTATCATGGATCCGGAGACCCGTGAGATCGATTATGAGGACGGCAGCCTGACTGAGAATACCCGTGCGGGCTATCCGGTTGACTTCATTCCCAGTGCGGCGATCCCCGGCGTGGGCGGCATCCCCAAGGTGGTCATTTTCCTGACCGCGGATGCGTTCGGCGTTCTGCCTCCCATCTCCCGTCTGGACCGGAGCGCGGCCATGTACCATTTCGTGACCGGTTTCACCTCCAAGCTGGCCGGAACCGAGAGAGGCATCACGGAGCCGGTTCCCACCTTCTCGACTCTGTTCGGCGAGCCCTTCATGCCCATGGATCCGCTGATCTATGCGGATATGCTTGGTGAGAGAATTGACAAGTACAACACCAAGGTGTACCTGGTGAACACCGGCTGGTCCGGCGGTTCCTACGGCGTCGGCAAGAGAATGAATCTGAAATACACCCGCGCCATGGTGACTGCGGCTCTGAATGGTTCTCTTGAAGATGTGGAGTATAAATATCATGAGGTATTCCGTCTGAATGTGCCGCAGAGCTGCCCGGATGTACCCAGTGAGCTGCTGAACCCCCGCGACACCTGGGCGGATAAGGACGCTTATGATGAGACGGCCAATCGCCTGGCCGGTATGTTCGAAAAGAACTTCGCGGAGAAGTATCCGAATATGCCTGAGGCGGTTGTGAATGCGGGTCCTAAGCCCATCAAATAAGAGGACATCTTTTATATGGATGTCATGAGAACATAGCGTAAAGAGAGATCGGACAGAAGGAGATGAATTCCTTCTGTCCGATTTTTACGTATAAAACCGGGGCGTGCGGTGCATGCTGAACTCACAGGGCCTGTTTCGCATGAGATGCAGATGGAACAGACCCTTATGAAGGGAGAGATGACATGAATCCGCAGGAATATCAGGAATATATACAGCGCGTGACACCGACGCACAGCGTGGCCAGAGATTGCATCCGGGCTTTTTTTACAGGCGGAGCCATCTGTCTGCTGGGGCAGGCTTTGAATAACTGCTTTGCCAGGCTGGGAGCAGATAAGGACACGGCGGCCGCCTTCATGCAGCTGTGCCTCATCGTGCTCAGCATACTGCTGACCGGCTTTAACATATTTCCGAAGATCGCCAGATTCGGCGGAGCCGGTGCTCTGGTACCGATCACCGGCTTTGCCAACTCGGTGGCGGCGCCGGCGATCGAGTTCCAGAAGGAAGGGCAGGTCTTCGGCATCGGCTGCAAGATATTCACGATTGCCGGACCGGTGATCCTGTACGGATTGTTTTCCAGCTGGGTGCTGGGGCTTATTTACTGGGTGCTGAAGCTGGCAGGGATCGTGTGAGTCCGGAAGCGTGATGCCACGGACAGCCTGCAAGAGGCGCCGGGCGGGTGTCCGCCGCTATGCGAGATGAAGCACCTGCAGCAGCAGAATCCAGCTGAGGCCGTAGTAGGTGATCACAGCCACGAGGTCGTTGACGGTGGTGATCAGGGGACCGGAGGCGACCGCCGGATCCACATGAAGCCGGTGGAAGAATAGAGGTGTGCAGGTCCCCACCGCACCGGAAATGACCATAGCCGCCAGGAGCGCGAGGCCGACACAGGCGGAGACAGCGAAGGAGAATCCCAGAGACTGCCCCTTGAACAGGAAGATGTAGAGGCCGACGGCCGCGAAGGAGAGGGAACCCAGGATGCTGCCGCTGCACAGGCCGACACGCATTTCCTTCCATACCAGAGACAGCTTCTGCCGTCCGGTCAGGGTTTCATCCATCAGGACACGGATGGTGACCGCCAGAGACTGGGTGCCCACATTTCCTGCCATATCAAGAATCAGAGACTGAAAACACATGACAATCGTCAGCTGGCTGACAACCGCCTCGAAGGCACCTACCACCGAGGAGACGACCATACCCAGAACCAGAAGGACTGTGAGCCAGGGGAGGCGCTTGCGCAGGCTCTCACGCAGCGGCTCGTGCAGATCCTCCTCCGCAGTCAGACCGGCCAGCCGGGCATAATCCTCGCCCATCTCGTCATCGACCAGTTCCACAACGCTCTGGGAGGTGATGACTCCCAGAAGGCGGTTTTCGTCATCCAGCACGGGAAGGGAGCTCTCCGAATAATCCTTCAGCCTTTCCATACAGTCGTCAATGGCCTCATGACCGTAGAAGTAGGGGTAGGAAGTGACGATGAGCTCCTCCAGCTGCGTATCCTGGCGGGCCGTGATCAGATCCTTTAAGTCCATGGCTCCGTAGAAGGTGTCGTCCTCCGTTGTGAAAAAGAGTGTGGCGATGTTGTCATTCCGGGCGGCCTGCTCGATGAGAGAGCTCATGGCCTGCTTGACGGTCAGGGTTTCACGCAGCACAATGTAGTTTGTCGTCATCCGGCTGCCGATCTCATCCTCGTCAAAGGCCGCCACGACAGCCAGGCTGCGGCGCGCTTCCTCATCCATGAGATTCATGAGCAGGGTACGTTTTTCCCGGCCCAGCTCCCGCAGAAGAACGACGACGGTATCTGTTTCCATCCGCGACAGGATGGAGGCAGCCTTTTGCAGATTCATTTCGTCCAGATACCGGGCCGTGTCCTCTTCCTCGGTATATTCAAAAATATCCGAAAGAAATTCCGTATCCATGATGCGAAATACACGCTTCCGCTCGGAGGCAGACAGCTCAGCCAGTACCTCCGCCAGATCATTTTCATGGAAATCCTCCAGCCGGCTGCGCAGGACGCCGGGGGAGAGGTTTCCGCGGAGGATCGCGAGGATCTCCGCCTGGTAATCCTGTATTCTTTTCTCCATGATGCTTTTTCCTCCTATTCCGGATATAGGCTTATTCCGTGTCAGATCATCATGTAAAAATATTTTTCACATGGTAAATGCACCCCGAAATGATTCTGTCCGGGGAAAATACACGGAAAAACAGCGGGACTGCCGCGTCCTTTGGCACATAAAAAATACGCCAGGTGCATAACCTCCCGTGTGAATCATGAATAATGATGGTTTTAAAGGGAATAGGGGTGTGAAATGCGAATCGAAGAGTTCAGCAGAAGCAGAACAGATCGCCGCGCACATCCCATTCTGTGCGACGTTCTCGACTTCGACTATCACCTGAATCCATTCTGCTCACCTGCCTTTCGCCTGTGGTTTTTCAACCTTTTGCACTATCTTAGCACAACCGCGTGGAAAGTGCCAGCCCTTTTTTCCGGAAAACTCCCGGTCGGGTTTCGCGGTCGAACCGGAGTCCGGTCGCTGCGGATACGTATAAATCCAGCGTTTCTTACATATATTTATGGAAAGTGAGCGGTACAGGGGGGACAGGCCCGGATGGGTATGGGTGAGGTGGATAGTGAGGAAGAGAAGATGGATCCTTCTGACGGCGGCTCTGTTCCTGGTAATCACCGGGGTGACATTACAGCGGCGGGCGCAGGAAATGGTATGGGAACAGGCCGGCGTGACGAAGGAAGAAGCTCTGGAGGCAGAGTGCTGCGGGGAAGCGGAGACGACAGAGGAAAATCGCATCGGTACGACGGGAGAGGGCGCGGAAAATGAGGAGACAGAGCAGGGCGCGGAGGGAGAGAGCGAGTCAGTATCCTCCGATGCGGCGGAAGGAACTTCTGCGGAAGCGTCTGAGACTTTTGCGGATGCGGCGGCATCCTGGGGGAGTCTCGCCGTCTCCGCCGGCTCTCCGTCTTCATATCATCTCTCTGCCTTCGAACAGGAGGGCGGGAAGCTGAAGATCCGGGTGCTTATCGGGACATCGGAGTACCAGGGGCTGCTCCATGACGCTGTTCTGATCACTTCGGATGAGGATTTTATCATGGAAGGAACGGAGCAGGATGTGGTCTATGCTGCCGGGACGGAGGTGGATGTGACGCCGGCCTTTCTGGAGCAGTATGGCGGTCAGGTCATTTTCTCGGGGGAGGGCAGCTTCTATCTGCTGAACGTGGAGAGAAGCTGCGGAACGCCTGCTTATCCCGGCACGATCGAGTGTACCAACTACAGCGGGCAGATTGGCGTTGTCAATGAGCTGCCTCTGGAGGAATATCTGGAGCGGGTGGTACCGGCGGAGATGCCGGAATCCTATGGGATGGAAGCACTGAAAGCGCAGGCCGTCTGTGCCCGCAGCTACAGCTGTTCACAGATGCTGGCAGGGAAATACACCTCCTATGGGGCGGATGTGGATGACAGCACGGCCAGTCAGGTATACAACAATCAGGCCTGGTCGGAGACGGCGGCGGAGGCTGTAGCGGCCACAGTGGGACAGGTTCTGGTGAGCGGGGGAGAGATCGTGGAGGCGTATTATTATTCTACGTCCTGCGGTTACGGGGCGGATGTGTCAGTCTGGTCGGATTCCGTGACCTGCAGCTATGTGGCGGCTTCCTCTCTGACGGTCAGCCGCGAGGTGCTGGATTTGTCGGAGGAGCTCTCCTTCCGCCAGTTCCTGGAGAGCAGCCAGGAGAGCTGGGACAGTGATTCCCCCTGGTTTCGCTGGACCGCTGAGCGGAGCGTCAATGAGATGACGGAGCTGGTTAATACCTGGCTGACCGGACAGGACCGAAGTCCGGTGGGGACGGTGACGGAGCTGACCGTAGAGGAACGTCTGGGAAATGGCGCTGCAGCCGTGCTGACAGTGACCGGTACGGAAGGGAAGGCGGAGATCACGGGGACAGATAATATCCGTGACCTGCTCGGCTCTTCTTCCCTGGCTGTCACACGGCAGGACGGCAGTGCGCAGTCCGGGCTCTCCCTTCTTCCCAGCGCGTTCTTCTACGTGGAGGAGACGGAGAATGGCTGGTGTCTGTACGGAGGCGGCTTCGGTCATGGTGTTGGTATGAGTCAGGACGGAGCCGACGGCATGGCGAAGAATGGCTATTCGTATTCCTCAATTCTCTCCTTTTTCTACCGGAATGTCAGCCTGTGTCAGTTATATGATGCGGCAGAGTGAAGCCATACGGCGTCGGAGGGACGAAGCCGCAGATAAACATCGGCCTGAACAGCATGGTATATTAAAAAAACAAAAGAATCCATACAAAAAAAGTAAGAAAATTAAGTTTTTTTGTCCCGGGATATTGTTGACATCGCTTTTTGAGTGACTTATAATTTACCTATACCACGGGTGCGCATGAGACATGCAGCCCGACTTTAAGGAGGATGATTCCAATGGACAAGATCAAAATGACCACCCCTCTGGTGGAAATGGATGGCGACGAGATGACTCGTGTTCTGTGGCAGGTTATCAAGGACGAGCTGCTGCTGCCCTTCATTGATCTGAAGACTGAGTATTATGATCTGGGACTTCCGAAACGTGAGGAGACCAAGGATCAGATTACTGTAGATTCCGCGAACGCAACCAAGAAGTACGGCGTAGCTGTCAAGTGCGCGACCATCACTCCCAACGCAGCCCGCGTGAAGGAGTATAACCTTTCCCAGATGTGGAAGAGCCCGAACGGCACGATCCGTGCGATCCTGGACGGCACCGTGTTCCGTGCTCCGATCCTGGTGAAGGGAATTGAGCCCTACGTGAAGAACTGGACCAAGCCCATCACCATCGCCCGTCATGCCTATGGCGACGTGTACAAGAGCGTGGAACTGAAGGCGGATCAGCCCGGTGTTGCCAAGCTGGTGTTCGAGGGTGCGGACGGCACCACGCAAGAAGAGACCATCTTCGAGTTCACTGAGCCCGAGGGCGGCGTGCTGCAGGGTATGCACAACCGCCGCAACTCCATCCGCAGCTTCGCCCGCAGCTGCTTCAACTATGCGCTGGATACGAAGCAGGATGTGTGGTTTGCGACCAAGGATACTATCTCCAAGAAGTACGACCATACCTTCAAGGATATCTTTGCTGAGGTGTTCGAGAACGAGTACAAGGAGAAATTCGAGGCGGCCGGTATCACTTACTTCTACACTCTGATCGACGACATCGTGGCCCGCGTGATTCGTTCCGAGGGCGGCTACATCTGGGCCTGCAAGAACTACGACGGCGACGTGATGTCCGATATGCTGGCGACTGCGTTCGGTTCCCTGGCGATGATGACCTCCGTGCTGGTTTCCCCCGATGGGAATTACGAGTACGAGGCTGCGCACGGCACCGTGCAGAGACATTACTATCAGCATCTGGAAGGCAAAGAGACTTCCACCAACTCCGTGGCGACGATCTTCGCGTGGACCGGCGCTCTGAACAAGCGCGGCGAGCTGGACAACCTGCCTGAGCTGCAGAAGTTCGCCAAGGCTCTGGAAGCTGCGACCATCGAGACCATCGAGGACGGCGTCATGACCAAGGATCTGGCCCTGATCACCACCATGGACAAAGATAAGGTGCAGAAGGTCAACTCCAATGACTTCATCAAGGCCATCCGTGCGAGACTGGAGAAGAAGCTGGAGGCGTAAGAGCCATCCGACTCAGACACAGATGAATTCGTTTACCCCGACAGGGAATTCCCCTGCCGGGGTTTTTTCTGTCTGCGCAGAAGACATACGGGCGCGAAGTTTATTTCGTTAAAACTAAATAAAATAAAATTTAATGGCATCTAAACTTGACAAAATAAAGTACTGGTATTATAATCTACTCCAGTATGTAAGGAGGTAGGCTATGAACAGACAGGAACAGCAGGGACTGTACCGCGAAGAATTCGAGCACGACAACTGCGGCATCGGTCTCGTTGTGGATATGAAGGGCAGGCCCAGCCATGATACGGTAGACAGCACACTGAAGATCGTCGAGAACCTGGAGCACCGGGCCGGAAAGGACGCGGATGGCAAGACCGGCGACGGCGTGGGTATTCTGCTGCAGATTTCCCATCGCTTTTTCAGCAAGGCGATGGCAGCCCAGGGGGTTGATCTGGGCGGTCCCAGAGAGTACGGCATTGCGATGTTTTATTTTCCGCAGAAGGAGCTGGCCAGAAAACAGGCGCAGAAGATGTTTGAGATCGTGGTACGCCAGGAGGGAATGGAATTCCTGGGCTGGAGAGAGGTTCCTACTTCTCCGGAAATTCTCGGACAGAGAGCCCTTGACAGCATGCCGGGCATCTGGCAGGGCTTTGTGAAGAAACCGGCGGATGTGGCCTGCGGTATTGATTTTGACCGGAAGCTGTATGTGGCGCGACGGGTCTTTGAGCAGAGTAATGATAATACGTACGTGGTTTCCATGTCGAGCCGGACCATCGTCTATAAGGGCATGTTCCTGGTGGGGCAGCTGCGTGATTTCTATCTTGATCTGCAGGATGAGGAGTATGAGTCCGCCATCGGCATCACGCATTCCCGGTTCAGCACGAATACGAATCCCAGCTGGGAGCGTTCGCATCCCTACCGAATGCTCGTACATAACGGCGAGATCAATACCATTAACGGAAATGTGGATAAGATGACGCTGCGGGAAGAGAAGATGGAGTCGCCGGTCATGCCGGAGCAGCTTCACAAGGTTCTTCCTGTGGTGGATCCCAGCGGTTCCGATTCGGCCAGACTGGACAATGTCATCGAGTTCCTGGTGATGAACGGTATGGATCTGCCGCTGGCCGTGATGATCACGATTCCCGAAGCATGGCTCAACGACAAGACCATGAGTCTGGCCCGGAGGAATTTTTACAAATACTATGCGACGATGATGGAACCCTGGGATGGTCCCGCTTCTATCATTTTCACGGATGGCGACCTGGCGGGCGCCGTTCTGGACCGCAACGGGTTCCGGCCGTCCCGCTACTATATCACGGATGATGATAAACTGATCCTTACCTCGGAGGTCGGTGCGCTGGAAGATCTCGATGAGGCGCATGTCGTGCGCAAGGATCGCCTGCGTCCCGGCAAGATGCTCCTGGTGGATACGGTGAAGGGTGTGCTGGTGGATGATGACCAGCTCAAGAACCGTTATGCCAACCGGCAGCCCTTCGGTGAGTGGCTGGATAACCATCTGGTGCCGCTGAAGAAGCTGAAGGTCCCGAACGAGCGCTATCCGCACTACGATGCAGAGACCCGGGCCCGCCTGCAGAAGGCGTTCGGGTACAGCCATGAGGATTTCCGGACTTCTATCCTGACAATGGCAGAGACGGGATCGGAACCGATCGCGGCTATGGGCGCGGACAATCCGCTGCCGGTTCTTTCCAAGCGCCGTCAGCCGCTGTTTACCTATTTCAAACAGCAGTTCGCGCAGGTGACGAACCCGCCACTCGATGCGCTGCGTGAGGAGATTGTGACCTCGACGCGCGTGTATCTGGGAAGCACCGGGAACCTGCTCGAAGAGAAGGCGGAGAACTGCAATGTTCTCAGTATCGATGACCCGATCCTGACAGACACTGATATGATGAAGATCCGTGCTATGAAGGTGCCGGGACTGCAGGTCGATACGGTTTCCATTCTCCATTATAAGGGCACGAAGCTTGACAAGGCGCTGAAGAACCTCTTCTCCGAAGTTGATTACTGTTACAAGAACGGGACGAACATTCTGATCCTGTCTGACCGGGGTGTGGATGAGAATCATGTACCGATTCCGTCGCTGCTGGCTGTCTCAGCTGTGCGTCAGCATCTGGTGCGTTCCAAGAACGGCAGCAATATGTCGCTGATCCTGGAGTCCGGCGAACCCCGTGAGGTACATCATTTCGCGACGCTGATGGGCTTCGGTGCGGTAGCCATTTATCCTTATCTGGCACATGAGACGATCTATCAGCTCGTGAAGGAAGATATCCTGAAGAAGGATTATCACACGGCGGTGGATGATTATAATTACGCGGTGCTGCACGGCATCACGAAGATCACTTCCAAGATGGGTATCTCCACGCTGCAGTCCTATGAGGGCGCCAAGGTCTTCGAGGCCATGGGCATTGATGCGGATGTCGTGGAGCAGTACTTTACCGGAACGACCAGCCGCATCGGCGGCATCAGTCTGAAGGATATGGACCGTCAGACCGATCAGCTGCACTCGACGGCGTTTGATCCGCTGGGTCTGCCGGTGGATCTGACACTGAACAGTACCGGCGGTCACAAGATGCGTTCCGGCAAGGAGGACCATCTGTACAATCCGCTGACGATTCACCTGCTGCAGCAGGCCTGCTGGACCGGCAGCTATGATCTGTTCAAACAGTATGAAGCGGCCGTCATTGGCGAGGATCGTGAGACGAACCTGCGCAGCCTGATCGATATCGTATACCCGGAGGGAGGCGGCATCCCGATCGAAGAGGTGCAGAGCGTCGAAGAGATCGTGAAGCATTTCCGGACGGGCGCCATGTCCTATGGCTCTCTGTCTCCGGAGGCGCATGAGACGCTGGCCGTGGCCATGAATCATCTGGGCGGCCGCTCCAACACCGGCGAGGGCGGACAGCCTGAGGAGAGGAGCGCACCCAACGCCGACGGCATCTGGAGAGGTCATGCGATCAAGCAGGTGGCTTCCGGCCGCTTCGGTGTGACCAGCCATTATCTGGTGGATGCCAAGGAGCTGCAGATCAAGATCGCACAGGGCGCGAAGCCCGGTGAGGGCGGACATCTGCCCGGCGCCAAGGTCTATCCCTGGGTTGCTGAGACGCGGAACTCTACGCCCGGCGTGGGACTGATCTCGCCGCCCCCGCATCATGATATTTACTCGATCGAGGATCTGGCACAGCTGATCTACGATCTGAAGAACGCGAACAATCAGGCGGATATCTCGGTGAAGCTGGTCTCGGAGGCCGGCGTGGGAACCATCGCCGCCGGTGTGGCCAAGGCCGGCGCAGAGGTCATCCTCATCTCCGGTGCGGTTGGCGGAACCGGCGCAGCGCCCCGGAGCTCAATCTATAATGCGGGCCTGCCCTGGGAGGTTGGCCTGGCGGAGACACATCAGACGCTGATTCAGAATGGGCTGCGGAATAAGGTGCGTCTGGAGACCGACGGCAAGCTGATGACGGGCCGCGATGTGGCCATCGCCTGCATGATGGGTGCTGAGGGCTTTGGCTTCGGTACCGGTCCGCTGGTGAGCATGGGCTGCGTGATGATGCGTGTCTGCAATCTGGATACCTGCCCGGTCGGCGTGACTACACAGAATCCGGAGCTGCGGAAGAATTTCAAGGGGAAACCCGAATATGTGGAGAACTTCATGAAGTTCATGGCGCAGGATCTCCGGGAAATCATGGCGAAGCTGGGCATGCACAGCATCGAGGAGCTTTGCGGCCGTTCCGAGTTCCTGAAGACCAAGAGTAACATCGGAAAGGAAAATCCCCGGGCCAATACGCTGCGTCTGGCGGCTCTGTGCTACGACGATGCGCCGCGTGATCAGCTGCATTTCAAAGAAGGAAACAGCTATGACTTCCAGCTGAATAAGACGCTGGATGCGCGGGTGCTGATTCCGAAGTTCACTGAGAGCCTGAAAACCGGGGCAAAGAAGGAAATCTCGGTGAAGGTGGGCAATACGGACCGGACCTTCGGTACGATGCTGGGCTCTGAGGTGACCCGAAAGTTCGGCAATACGCTGGAGGATGACACGATGGTGATTCATGCCAGAGGGCACGGCGGCCAGAGCTTCGGCGCGTTCCTGCCGAAGGGCATCACGCTGGAGCTGGAGGGCGACAGCAACGACCATCTGGGCAAGGGCCTGTCCGGCGGACGTATCATTGTCTTCCCGGATCGCACCTCGAAGCTGTCTGCAGAGGATAATATCATCATCGGCAATGTGGCTCTCTACGGCGCGACCGGCGGCAAGGTCTTTGTCAACGGCGTGGCCGGTGAGCGGTTCTGCGTCCGCAATTCCGGCGCTACGGCGGTCGTCGAGGGTGTGGGCAATCATGGATGCGAATATATGACCGGCGGCGTGGCCGTCATCCTTGGCGAGGCCGGTAAGAACTTTGCGGCCGGCATGAGCGGCGGCGTTGCCTATGTCCTGGATATGAGCAACGATCTTTATCTGAACCTGAACCGGGAGCTTGTATATCTGGAGACGGTGACGGAGAGCGAGGATATTCAGCTGCTGAAGCAGCTGATCCGTGAGCATGTGGAGGCTACGGGTTCCAAGAAGGGACAGCGGATTCTGGATGATTTCATGAATTACGTTTCCCGGTTCCGCAAGATCATTCCGAAGGAATATAAGGAAATGCTGGAGCTGACGGACCGGATCATGGGACACGGTGTGGATGAAGAAGCTGCACGGATTCAGGCGTTCTATTCGAGAAGAAAGGAAAAGAGGGCATAAACCATGGGAAAACCGACAGGATTTATGGAATATGACAGGAAACAGGATCGCGCGTTGGCTCCCAGAGAGAGGATTAAGAACTTCGATGAGTTCCATATCCCTCTGCCCGAGGCCGAGCGCCGGGAGCAGGCGGCCCGCTGCAAGGACTGCGGCGTACCGTTCTGCCAGGCGGGCATTATGATTGCGGGGATGGCCTCCGGCTGTCCGCTGAATAACCTGGTACCGGAGTGGAACGATTATCTGTACCGGGGCAATTATAAACAGGCGCTTCTGCGTCTGAAGAAGACCAACAATTTCCCGGAGTTTACCTCCCGGGTGTGCCCCGCTCTGTGCGAGGAGGCCTGCACCGGCCATCTGCACGGCGATCATACGGCGGTTTCGAATAAGGAAAATGAGCGGGCGATCGTCGAGTACGGCTATGAGAAGGGCTATCTGGGACCTAATCCTCCTTCAATGCGCACCGGCAAGAAGGTTGCTGTCGTGGGTTCCGGTCCTTCCGGACTGGCGACGGCCGATCAGCTGAATCATCGCGGCCATGAGGTGACGGTCTTCGAGCGCGAGAACCGTCCGGGCGGTCTGCTGATGTATGGCATCCCCAATATGAAGCTCGAAAAGTCCGTGGTACTGCGCAAGACCGGCATCATGGAGCAGGAGGGTGTCAAATTTGTCACGGGCGCTGAGGTTGGAAAAAATCTGTCCGCTGAGCAGCTGTTGAATGAATATGATGCCGTGGTGCTTGCCTGCGGTGCGGCCAAGGCGCGGGATATCAATGTCCCCGGGCGCGACGCGATCGGCGTGGATTTTGCGGTCAATTATCTGAAGGCGAACACGAAGCATGTGCTTGATGAGAGCGTAAAGATTCCTCCGGAGCTGAATGCGAAGGGCAAGAATGTCCTGATCATCGGCGGCGGCGATACAGGAAATGACTGCCTCGGCACGGCGATTCGCCAGGGCTGCAAGACGGCGATTCAGTTTGAGATGATGCCCTGTCCGCCCGCTGAGCGGGCCGCGAGCAACCCCTGGCCGCAGTGGCCCCGGGTTCTCAAGGTTGATTACGGTCAGGAGGAAGCCATCGCCCTCTACGGGAAAGACCCGCGGATCTATCAGACGACGGTCAAGGAGTTCTATAAGAATGAGAAAGGCAAGCTCACCGGTGTAAAGGCCGTGCAGCTGGAGTCGAAGAAGGACGAGAAGACGGGGCGTATGTATATGGCGGAGATTCCCGGCAGCGAGTACGATTACAAGTGCGAGCTGGTCCTGATCGCAGCCGGTTTCCTGGGAGCGGAGAATTTCGTGGCCGATGCCTTCGGCCTGCCGTTAGCCCCGCGGGGCAATCTGGCGACGGAGACGCCGAACAGTCACAACACCGTCAATCCCAAGGTCTTTGCGGCCGGCGACTGCCGCCGCGGTCAGTCCCTGGTGGTCTGGGCTATCCGGGAAGGGCGTGAGACGGCGCGGGCCGTGGATCTCTATCTGATGGGGTACAGCAACCTGCCCGGATATGGGGATCCGACGTAAGATGGCTGCTGAATGAATCGGATCGTGAGAGCTGTGGAGAGAGACAGAGGTCTTTTTTCACAGCTCTCTTTGTGCTCCTGCATATGTGATGAAGTTTCTGTCCAAAGAACATGCCTGGCAGAGTCGTTTACTTTCCGAAAAAGCTGTGTTAAAATATTTGAACTGGTGCGTTAGCACATACATCCGCAGCGCGTTTTTGGTGAAGATTCCTGAAAATACTGTGGATGGAAAGATCAGGGAACAAAAGAGTTGTTTCCTTAAGGAGGATACAGGAGATGGAGCAGAAGAGACTGGGATATGGATGGATGCGTCTTCCTCTGACGGATCCGGACGATCGTTCGACGGTGGATGTCGAACGTGCCAGGGGGCTGGCAGACGAGTTCCTGGCTCACGGGTTCAGCTATTTTGATACGGCCTATATTTATCACAACGGACAGAGTGAGAGGATCCTGTGCGAGTGCGTCGTGGAGCGCTACCCGAGAGAGCAATTTACCGTGGCCACCAAGATGCCGATGCTGAATCTGAAGAAGCCGGAGGATCAGGTGCAGATCTATGAAGATCAGAAGAAACAGCTGGGTGTGGACTTCTTTGACTATTATCTGGTACATAACCTGAATTCCTCCTGCTACGACCGGGCGCTGGAATTCGGGACGCTGGATTTTCTGCAGGAGAAGAAAATGATGGGCGAAATCCGTCATCTGGGGTTCAGCTTTCATGATTCGGCGGAATATCTGGACAAGATTCTCACGGAAAATCCGTATTTTGAATTTGTTCAGCTGCAGATTAATTATCTGGACTGGGACAGCACTGGCGTGCAAAGCCGCCTCTGTTATGAGACAGCGCGTCGACATGGCAAGTGGGTGGTCGTCATGGAGCCCTGCAAGGGCGGTACCCTGGCAAAGGTTCCGCCGACAGCGGAGAAGCTGCTGCGTGAGGTTCATCCGGACTGGAGTCCGGCTTCCTGGGCCATCCGCTTTGCGGCGGGACTGCCCGATGTCCGTATGGTGCTCTCCGGCATGAGCGATGAGGAACAGCTGGCTGACAATATGAGCTTCATGGAAGATTTTGTACCGCTGACGGAGAAGGAACAGAATGTGCTGTTCCGGGTGCGTGATATCCTGCAGGAGAGTATTGTCATTCCCTGTACTGGCTGCCGTTACTGCGTGGAGGGCGACCGCTGTCCTCAGAACATCGCCATTCCGAATTATTTCTCCCTGTATAATACGGAACAGCTGGACACCAATCCTTCCTGGTCCTCTCAGGAGGAGTATTATAAGAACCTGACGAAACAGGGCTACGGGCGGGCCGGGGACTGCATCGAATGTCATCAGTGTGAGGAGATCTGTCCGCAGCATATCGACGTGACTGGCTGGCTGAAGAAGGTCTCGCAGCGTTTCGATGAGGGGATCGGCGAGTGGCGTCCCTGGCGATAAGAAGACAGCATCATAGTATGGGACGCAGCGGACGAGCTGAGGCATAGCCGATGACGCGTCCTGAATGAGGAGGACAGAGGAAGGAGCGGCTTACGTGAGTGCAACAAATATATGGCTGACAGGACATGAAGTGGAACTGCCGGAGATGCTGGCCGGGCGGGAGCGCCGGGCGGCGGAGCAGGCGGCGATCCGGGCGAAATATCCGGGAACGCTGGTCTGCTTTACGCTGAATATCGCAGGCCCTGTCAAGGTATTTCCTCTGGCGGAGGAGGTCTTTGTTCAGACTACGGACAGGATCCAGAGTGCTCTTTGGAGACATTCGATTCAGATCCTGGAAAAACGTGTGGAGACATGGTCCTGGGGCTGGGAAGCCTATCTGGCTGTGGACGGTGAAGCGGAGGCAACGAAACGGATTCTTCTGGAGCTGGAAGAGGGAGAGGCAGCCGGGCGGCTCTTTGATATCGATGTGCTTCGGCCTGATGGTACAAAGGTCTCACGGCAGGATATGGGACTGCCGCCCCGCCCCTGTCTGGTCTGCGGACAGGAGAGCGCGGCCTGCGCCCGCAGCCGTGCCCACTCTGTGGAAGAGCTGCAGGAAAAAACCGCGCAGCTTCTGATGGAGTCCCTTCGGAGAGAGCGGCTGAGTTCGGAGATGATCGGCCGCCTCTGCCGTCAGGCGATGCTTCTGGAGGTCTACACCACCCCCAAACCAGGGCTGGTGGACCGCAACAACTGCGGAGCGCACCGGGATATGGATGTGGCGCTTTTTGAAAAGAGTACCGCTGTGCTGGAGCCCTTCTTCGTGCGCTATGCCGCGCGCGGCCGGGAGCTTTATGAGGAATCTCCGGAGGAGATCCTCCGCTGCATCCGTCCGATTGGAATCGAGGCTGAAGAGGCCATGTTTGCCGCCACAGCTGGCGTCAATACGCACAAGGGAATGATTTTCTCCCTGGGAATCCTGGCAACAGCCACCGGGTACTGTCTTGCCCGCGCCGGAAGGCAGCGGCCGACTCTCGGCGGAATTCTGGAGACGGCGGCGCTGATCGCCGCCCCGGCCTGGAAGAGGGATTTCGAACGGATGCCGGAAGAGGCGCAGCGGACGGCCGGAGAGCGTCAGTATGCCCGGTATGGCATCGGCGGTATCCGTCAGGAGGCCGCAGAGGGTTTCCCCTCGGTGCGGAACTATTCCTGGCCCATTCTCTCTCAGGCTCTGCAGGCGGGCATTGACTATAATCAGGCCGGTTCGCTGGCTCTGCTGAATCTGATCGCGCATGTGACAGATACCAATATGATCGCCCGCTCCTCCAGAGAGGAGGCGGCGCGGCTGTGCGGGGAGGTTCAGAAGCTGCTTGCGGCACCGGAGGGTGTGCGTGAGAGCCAGGTGCTGGCGCTGGATCAGGAATTTATCCGGCGAAACGTCAGTCCCGGCGGCTGCGCTGATCTGCTGGCGCTGACCTATTATCTCTATGAGCTGGCCTGCCTGCTGTAGGCAGGTAAGAAAGGAGTGTATGTCGTATGGAATACAGAAGATTTGGCCAGACGATTGTCGTCCGTATTGATAAGGGCGAAGAGATTCTTGAACAGGTGAAAGATATTTCGCAGAAAGAAAATATCCGGCTGGCGGGCGTGCAGGCGCTGGGAGCTGTCGGAGAGTTTACAGTGGGGGTATTTCGCACGCAGGAGAAAAAATACCTGGCCAACGAATTTCAGGGAGATTTTGAGATCGTTTCCCTGACCGGGACAATCAATACGATGGACGGAGAATTCTATTGCCACCTGCATATGAGCGCCGGTAACGAGAAGGGGGAGGTGTTCGGCGGACATCTGAACCGCGCTGTTGTCAGCGCTACCTGTGAGATGCTCATTCAGGTGATCGACGGTACGGTGGATCGGAGCTTCAGCGAGGAGATCGGACTGAATTTATTTAGTTTTTAGCTGGCTCACCTTGCATAAGGAATTTTATACAGTGAAAAGATGAAATTATAAAGAAAATAAATGTGATAAACAACCAAAATTCATTGCATTTTTTTCTCCGGGTAGCTATAATTGTTTTGGTATGGGGCAATGCCCCGGAGACTCGTATTTCCCCGGGACGGCGGCCCGAGCAAACAACACAATGAGGAGGATATCTCATGGAAGTGAAAGGTACGGCGATGGCCGGGACATTGGAATCCAGTGACGCCCAGGTAACTGTGGAGCCCGGCACTGGAATCGAATTGTCCATCGAAAGCAGCGTGATCAACCAGTATGGGAAGGCGATTCGCAAGACTGTGCTGGAGACTCTGGAGCGTCTTGACGCGAAGAATGTCAAGGCTACGATCGTCGATAAGGGCGCCCTGGACTGCACTCTGAAGGCCAGAGTGGAGTGTGCGGTGTACCGCGCATCCGGCTACAGCGAAGATGTGATCTGCGCCGGTGAAAAATTACCGTGGGGAGGTGTCATTCAGTAATGAATCCGAATTTGAACAGATTAAGAAGAAGTATGATGTTCCTGAACGCGCAGAAGCCCAGCCTGATCAAGGATCCCTATATCTATAAGCCGGATTCCATCATGCTGGATCTGGAGGACGCTGTTGCGGAGAATCAGAAGGACGCCGCCCGTTACTCCCTGTATCACGCACTGAAGGAAATCGATTACCGCGGTGTGGAGCGCGTGGTCCGTATCAATGGTCTGGAGACCGCTCACTGGAAAGAGGATGTGCGTGTCTGCGTCGCCGGCCGCTGCGATGCGATCCGTATCTCCAAGACCGAGAGTGCTGCCGACGTGCTGGCAGTGCAGGCCGAGATGGAGAAGGCCGAGGAAGAGTTCGGCGTGGAGAAGGGAAGCATTCTCCTGATGGCCGCGCTGGAGTCCACCAAGGGCATCCTCAATGCGTATGAGATCTGCACGGCATCCCCGCTGCTGTTCGGCTGCGCACTGTCCGGAGGCGACTATACCAAGGACCTGCAGACGAAGATCACCGGAACCGGCGTAGAGCTGGCCGGAGCCAGACAGACCATGATCATCGCAGCGCGGGCGGCCGGAAAGCAGTGCTTCGATACTGTTTTCACCAACCTGGACGACATGGAGGGCTTCCGCAAGGAGGTCGAGATGATCAAGATGATGGGCTACGACGGCAAATCCATTGTCAACCCCAGACAGATTGCGATCACCCACGAGATCTTCACCCCTTCGGAGAAGGAGATCATCTTCGCGGAGAAGGTTGTGAAGGAAGTCGACGACAAGAAAGCGAAAGGCATTGGCGTGTTTACTGTAGATGGAAAGATGATCGACATCGCGTTCTATCCCGGCGCGAAGAGAACCATCGAGATGGCCAAGGCTGCTGGCGTATATGAGGGGGACTTATAAGATGATTAATAGTGTTGGAAGAGATATCCCGGAAGAAGTTTTGAAGGCGACAGGCATGAAGCCCTTTGCCGGTGCGTACGCCCGTCACAATGAAGAGTACACCAAGGCCGCTCCCACCGTGCGTGCGGTCATTGATCCCAAAGAGAGCAAGATGGTCGAGTCCATCGCCGAGGTGCTGAAGAAGTGCGGCATCAAGGACGGCATGACCATTTCCTTCCACCATCATTTCCGTGAGGGCGATTATGTCGTCAACATGGTCATGGAGGAGATTCACAAGATGGGGATCAAGGATCTGACCATCTGCGCCAGCTCTCTGGGCAAGGCACACAATCCCATCGTTCCCATGATCGAGGATGGCACCATCACCGGCATCCAGTCCTCCGGTGTCCGCGGCAAGATCGGTGAGGCGATCTCCACCGGTAAGCTGCAGGGCCTGGCCATCATGCGTTCCCACGGCGGCCGTGTCCGCGCCATCGAGTCCGGTGACGTGCATATTGACATCGCCTTCATCGGCGCACCGACCTGCGACTGCTACGGCAACATGCGGGCGGTCGGCGGCAAGTCTGACTGCGGCGTGCTGTCTTATGCCTATGCGGATGCTCAGTATGCGGACAAGGTGGTCGCCATCACCGATACGCTGGTTCCCTATCCGAACCTGCCCGCCAGCATCTCCCAGGTAAACGTGGATTATGTGGTTGTCGTCGATGAGATCGGCAATCCTGCGAAGATCGCCACCGGTGCTGCCAAGCCCACCACCGATGTTCGTAAGATTATGATGGCTGACTACTGCACGCAGTTCGTCATCAATACCCCTTACTTCAAGGATGGATTCTCCTATCAGACCGGCGTGGGCGGAGCGTCCATCGCTTCCACCATCTCTCTGGGCAAGATCATGAAGGAGAGAGGCATCAAGATGGGTCTGGGTCTGGGCGGTATCGCGGGACCTATGTGCAACCTGCTGAAGGAAGGCCTGATCGAAAAGCTCGTTGATACGCAGGATTTCGATATGACGGCCATCGAGTCGGTGCGGGACAACCCCAACCACTTCGAGATCACCGCATCCGAGTATGCGAACCCGATGAACAAGGGTGCGTACGTCAACCAGCTTGACTTCGTCATCCTGGCCTCTCTGGAGGTAGACGTGAACTTCAACTGCAACGTGGTCGTAGGTTCCGACGGCATGATCACCGGCGCACAGGGCGGACATCCCGACACCGCGGCCGGTGCGAAGTGCACGATCGTCATCGCACCGCTGCTGCAGGGCCGTATCCCGGCGATCTGCGACGAGTGCACAGCCATCACCACCCCCGGTGAGACGGTCGACGTGGTCATCACCGATTACGGTATCGCCATCAACCCCCGTCGTCAGGATCTGATCGAGTGCATGAAGGACGTGAAGCTGCCTTTCTGCACGATCGAGGAGCTGCGTGACAAGGCTTATGCCATCGTTGGCAAGCCTGAACCCGTCAAGTTCGGCGACCGCGTGGTCGGCGTCATCGAGAGCCGTGACGGCACGATCATCGACGTGGTGCGTGAGATCAAGGACTACGAGTGGGACGATTGATTTTCCCTGCGTGAATGAAACATACAAGATAGGCCGCCCGGAAGGGCGGCCTGTTTTATATGTGCAGGGGCCGCGTAAGAAATTTTATGGCTTACGCCATACGCGGCCGACGAAGGCGAATATGAGTCGGCAAGCCGCCTTATACTCGATCGCAGGAGAGAGGAAGAGTATCATGAAGAAAACTGATAAAACAAAGGTGCGCCTTCTTTATCTGGGCGCGATGGAATGTGCGAAATATCGTATGATCCGCACGAAAAACCGTGAGGAGAAGATCCGCATTCCGATCACGGCGCTCCTGATCCGCCATCCGGAGTTGGGAAATATCGTTTATGATACGGGAGTGGGCGCGGACTGGCAGGATGTGCTGCCGGAGGAGACGCAGCGTAATTTCCCGGTTATGGACTTCCATAGCCTTCAAGAAGCCCTGGCCGTGGAGGGGCTGACGCCGGGGGACATATCCCAGGTGATCATGTCCCATCTGCATTTTGATCATGCGGGCGACCTGCGCTGTTTTGCCGGTACACCGGCGGGAGAGCATATCCTGGTGGGCCGTGCAGAGTGGGAACGGGCTGAGGAGGCCGTACGGACCGGCGTGGGCTCCGGCTATGTGGGAGTGCATTTTCAACATCCCGGGCTGCATTTCGAGTTCGTGAAGGAAGACCGTGTGCTGGCGGAGAATCTCCGCATCTTCGTGCAGACAAGCCACTCTCCGGCGCTGCTGGGGCTGGAGATCGGACGGACGGGGCGGCCGCCGCTCCTGTGCGTCAGCGACGCGGTCTACACCCGGGAGAACTATGAGCGGGAACTGCCGCCGGACAGTCCAAATCCGGCCAACAATGCCGGATTCCTCGAGAACCTGCAGCGCCTGAAAGCGCGGCAGCGGGAGACTGGCGCTGAGATTCTGTTCGGTCACGACTGGGAGCAGATGGATGACTGGCGTTATTTAATGCAATGTCAATAACTTTTAAGTATAATAGAAAGAAAAAGGGGAAGATTAAGAGACTATCAGGAAAGGAGCTCGGATGATAGCAGTGAAAGATGAATATGTAAAAGCAGAAAAGAATCTCGCGGATATCAAAGAACGGGGAGAGAGTGCTCTTGGAGAAGATGCACTTGATTTTATGGATTCTTTGCTGACTGAGGAGGAACGGGCGGAAAGCAATTTACGGGTTGCGCTAATTGGCGAACTGATAAAAGCCAGGCAGGAAAAAGGCATAAGTCAGAAGAAACTGGAAGAAATGAGCGGGGTAAAACAGCCGATTATAGCCAGGATGGAGAAGGGATACACAAATCCGCAGATTGACACAGTCTTAAAGATTCTGGCACCGCTGGGAAAGACTCTGGCTGTCGTACCCCTTCAGATGGAAGAATGAAATATTGATCTCAGATCTCCCGGAACATGGCCTCGACATCGGCTTCTGTGGGTACAACGAGGCAGTTGGGAATGTTGCGCTTGGGAGCGGTGACCCGGGTGAAGGCGAGGATTTCCTCTTCGGTGAGAACCTCTTTCTCACCGAGAAAACGGTCGATGAGATCCTGAAATTCCTCCAGGGAATTAAGTTGCATGGCTTCAAGGATTCTTTCCACCGGCCCCGGAGCTGTGCGGGCAGTGAAGCGCAGATAGCCGGGAAGGCAGAGCGCGTTGGCCCGTCCGTGGACGATACCGCGGGAGACAGTCAGAGAATGCCCCATGGCATGGACGACCGTGGTGCTGGTGTGAGCCAGTACCAGGCCGCCGAGGTACGCCCCGTAGAGAAGCCGCTCGCGGTCGCTGTCTGTCAGGCGGAATTCCAGCAGCGCCGGGAAGCAGGAAGCGATGGAACGGATTCCTTCCAGGGCGAGGGATGTGATCATGGGATCACCCTTCTGTGAGAGAATCCCCTCGATGGAGCGAGAGAGTGCGTCCAGCGCCGGATAGACGGTATTGTTCCGTCCCAGACTGCGCGTGTAGCGGTAATCCAGATAAGCGGCCCGCGGGTAGATCAGAGGGGTGGAAATACTGAGTTTTGTCTTCGCCCTTTCGTCTGAGAGAACGGCGTATTCAGAGACTTCCGAGCCGGTTCCTGCGGTGGTAGGAATGAGGATGGTGGGAAGGACATCATCAGTGTAGTATTCCGCACAGAAAAGCCGGTCATCCGGCAGATCCTGGCGGGCCAGAAGGGAGATGCCCTTGGCGGTGTCCATGGGGGAGCCGCCGCCGATGGCGACGAGAAAATCGCTTTCGTGGGAGCGGGCGAAGGCAGCGCCCTGCCGCACGGAGGCGATCGTCGGGTTGGATAGTACCCCGTCATAGATGTCCCAGGTGATTCCTGCCGCGTCAAGGACTTCGGTGACGTCGTCCAGCGAGCCGTTGACGCGGGAAGAGCGGCCCGTGACCAGGAGCGCGCGGCGGCCGCAGCGGGTAAATTCCTCGGGGTGCTTTTCGATGCAATGAGCCCCGAAGTAGGCATGTACGGGGTTATAATATGTGAAATCCATGATCTGTTCCTTCCCTTCTGTGAAATCTGAAATACAATGTTTTTCTGCCGGTCTCATGTTATCACAGAACAGTAAGAAAAACCAGAGGTTTCCAGTGTTGACGTTGCGTGATTGGCAAAACTTCGCTATAATGATGCGCAGGAGCACAGAATGAGTCCGGGGCTTATACTCTGCGTGTTCTGTGCGGGGCAGATCGGGAAATATTCACTGATCAGGAATATATTGTCTTATGCCGCTACAGGAAGGGCGGCGGAATGGAGAGTAGTATGAAATATTTGATTGCATCGGATCTGCATGGATCCGCGTACTATGCACAGAAGCTATGGGAAGCATACGATGCGGAGCAGGCAGACCGTCTGATTTTTCTGGGAGACATGCTTTATCATGGTCCGCGGAATGATCTGCCGAGAGAGTATGATCCGTGGAAGGTGACAGCCATGATGAACGCCCGCAGGCGGGAGATCCTCTGCGTCCGCGGAAATTGCGAAGCGGAGGTGGACCAGATGGTGCTGGAATTCCCGGTGATGGCGGATTACGCCCTTCTGACGCAGCCACGCAGCGAGGGCGGAGAGGTCATGGTCTTCGTGACGCATGGCCATCTGTTCAACGAGGATCAGCTGCCCATGCTGCAGCACGGCGATATTCTGCTTCACGGACATACGCATGTGCAGGTATGCGCCCCGCGGGAGGAGTACATATATATGAACCCGGGCTCTCTCGCACTTCCGAAGGACGGGAGCCGGCATGGCTACATGACGATGGAAAACGGGACATTTCTGTGGAAGGACGTGGAGAGCGGGGAAGAATTTCTTCGTTATCAGCTGTGAGGGGCGTATGAAGAAATATCACTATTTTCTGTTTGATCTGGACGGGACGCTGACCGAGCCTGAGGAGGGAATCACGAAGAGCGTGCAGTATGCGCTGGAGCATTTCGGCATCCACGAGGAAGACCGGACGAATCTGCGCCGCTTTATCGGCCCGCCGCTGGCGGATTCCTTTCAGGATTTTTACGGTTTTGACCGGGAGAAGGCCATGCGGGCCCGGGCAAAATATCAGGAACGGTACAATGTAAAGGGGCTGTATGAAAATGCCGTAATTCCCGGTATTCCGGAGCTGCTGGCTGGACTGCGGGAACGCGGTGCTGTGATTGCTCTTGCAACCTCCAAACCGGAGCCGATGGCACGGAAGATTCTCGATCAGTATGGACTGACCGTCTGGTTTGATGAGATCGTGGGCAGCTGCCCGGACGGCGAGAGGGCGGCGAAGGTGGAAGCCATCGCGGAGGTATTCCGGCGGATGGGGCTGGGTGAGGAGGACAAAGCCCGGGCGCTGATGATCGGAGACCGGCGCCACGATGTCTGGGGCGCGCAGGCCTTCGGGATCGATTCGCTGGGAGCTTATGTGGGTTATGCTGACCCCGGGGAGCTTGAGACAGCGGGAGCAACCTGGATTGCCGCTTCCATGGAGGAAATGACACAGCTGCTGTGGGAGGCGGCGGAGGCCTGAAGGGTCTTTCTGCCGGATGGCACGGTGCGGGAATCCGGATTCAGTATCCGGACATAAAGGAGTGAGATGCATGAATATACTGTTCTTTCTGACACCCAAGAGTGAAGTGGCCTGCATCACGGAGGATATGACGCTGCGGCAGGCGTTGGAGAAAATGGAAAATCACCGTTTTACCTGTATCCCGGTATTGGGGGCCGACGGGCGTTATGTGGGTACGATCACGGAGGGAGATCTCCTGTGGGCAATCAAGAATCAGTACAATCTGAATCTGCGGGAGGCCGAGCGCCTTCCCATTACCGATGTGCGCCGCAAACGGGATTACATGCCGGTGTATGTCAATGAGACGGTGGAGGGGATGTTCAATCTGGCGATGTCGCAGAACTTTGTGCCGGTAGTGGATGACCGGCGGATGTTCATCGGGATCATTACCCGGAAGGATATCCTGCAGTATTGCTATAAGACCTGGATGGAGAAGGATGTCCGGGAGAACGAAACCAAAGAAGAGGAGCGGTGAGAAGATGGCGGAGATTGTGGAAGAATTTTTCTCTGGATATTGCAAGACGCACAATGAGAGCCGCATGATCACCTGCGAGTACCGGGTGGAGAACGGATATTACAGCCTGGAAAGTGTGGACTGTGATTTCATGGATTGTCCGCACAGCGCCGCGTGCACGGTAGTGCGCCAGGCGCTGGAGAAGGAGGAAGAGGAACTCTGAAATAAAAAGCGGCGGGCCGGGAGGCACCGCCGCTTTCATTCTGTCCAGGTTCAGCCGGTCCCATAGGTGATGGTCTGCTGGGAGGCAGCATAGTAGTCGGTGTGGAGCAGGGTCCGCTCGGTCTCCACACCGTCGATGTAAACAACCTTGGTCAGAGTGGCCGTCACCGCCGGGCGAAGCGTGCCGCTGATGACGGAGGTGCCGGTGGCCAGCGAGCTGGAATAGACCTCAATCCTTTCCGTCGGCCATTCCAGATAGGTGGTCTCGGCGACATATTCCACGGTGCGGTTTTCTGCCCGCGTCTCGACCCCATAGATCGAGAAGGTCAGGGTGCTTCCGTCAGCCACCCCGTAGATGTAGATCGGATTGTCCAGGTTGTTGGTGAAGACCAGATCCTTGGTTCCCTCGGCAATGGCTGCGTCGTCGCCGTAGTCTACGTAGGAGACAACCATGGAGTGGGCGTGACGCTCATCGATCTGCAGCTCTGCGCGCAGCAGGGCGTTGTAGATCGTCGTGGAGACCTGACAGACGCCGCCGCCGATGGCCTGTTCCGATTCACTGTTGGAATACTGGGAGGCCATCTCGTACCCGTTTTCCTCGGTACGTGACATGGTGGCATCGCTGATGGACAGTGACTCGCCGGGCATGACAATGGTGCCGTTCAGGTATTCTGTGGCTACCCGGATGTTGGTCTTGCGACCGGAGGTGCTGTCGCTGTAGGTTGTGCTGAAGGTGCCCAGCAGATCCTCAATCTGTTCCAGAACCGCCGTGGTCACGGAGGGCGTGTCCTCACGGGAAACGACCTCGGCAGACATATCCTGTCCCAGATTGTCGGCGAATTCTTCGAGAATGGCGTTCAGGGTCGCGTCGGTGTCTGTGACCGTGCCGCTCGACTCGGTGGTCGTGATGACAAAGCTGCCGTTCTCCAGGGTCATGGCGGCATCAGTGGCCGGAGAATCGTGGCTGTCGCCCAGTGTCTCCAGCGTCTCCGTGACGGCTTCGGAGGAGACCTGGTACGACACGTCCAGATAAATGTTGCCGTATTTTAAGTCCATCTGGGACTTGTAGCGCTGAATCAGGGAGCCTTCATTGCCCAGAGAAAGCGCTTCATCAACGGTGCTCTTCGTATCCCACTCGAATTCCCAGTCGCTGACGGCGATCGTCTCGCTGACTCCGTTGAGACAGACGAGAGCGAAAGAGGCGTCGGCAATTTCTTCAAAATATGCGTTGATCGCCTGTGTTGCCTCGGTGCGGGTCATTCCTCCCAGGGAGATGCCCTGGGCATAGACACCCTCGCGGATGGTTGTCCCGGCGGCGCGGCACGGGAGGGGAAACAGGAGGAGTAGTCCAAGAAAAGCCCCGGAAAACAGGATGGTTCGGATTGTTCTCATTGGTATATCTCTTTCTGTTGGTCGGTGTAAACGTACACCGTCTTATTATAACACACATTTTTGACACATCAATCCGGGAAACGAAAAATTAACACAAATTTCAAGGTTCAATGAAGGAAAGATAGACTCTGCAAATTTCAAATAGTCGCAACTTTTTTAAAATTAACAGATATTTTACTTGACATCTGCCAAAAACGGGGGTAGGATAAGAAAAAATCTATTTGCGCTGCATATACTACTACAGTACAAACGGATCAGGCAGCAGAGATTGTGTAGCCGGGCTGTTTACAGCAGCAGATGACGGAAGCATCTGTGGGACAGGGTTTGTTCCTACAGGTGTTTTTTATCTAAGTCCGGTCATTCTCTGACTGCCGCATCAGAAAGGCAGACCCTTTATGATAAGCAGAAATAAGAAATCAGAGAATGAACACCTGGCTATGCGGGTGTCGGTGAATACGATCTTCGTCAACCTGCTTCTGTCGGTGCTTAAACTGGCCGCCGGAGTACTGGCTCATTCCGGCGCCATGCTTTCTGACGGTGTTCATTCCGCCTCGGATGTGCTGAGTACGCTCGTTGTCATGGTCGGTGTGAAGCTTTCCGGACGGGCCTCCGACAAGAATCACCCCTATGGTCATGAGCGGCTGGAGCGTGTGGCGGCGATCATCCTGTCGCTTCTCCTCGGCGTGACCGGCGTGGGGATCGGTTACAGCGGTATTGAGAAGATTGCTGAGAGCCTGCGGGGGGCGCTGACCATCGAGACGCCCGGTCTGACGGCGCTGATCGTGGCCGTGATCTCCATTGCAGTGAAGGAGGGCATGTACTGGTATACCCGGGCCGCAGCGAAACGGATTCATTCCGGCGCCATGATGGCGGATGCCTGGCATCATCGCTCGGATGCTCTTTCTTCAGTAGGCAGCTTTATCGGTATTCTGGGCGCCCGCCTCGGATATCCGATCCTGGATCCGGCGGCCAGTCTGGTCATCTGTCTCTTCATCCTGAAGGCAGCGGCAGACATTTTCCTGGACGCAGTGCGCAAGATGACCGATGAATCCTGCGGGGATGAGGTCATGGAGCAGATGCGTCATGTGATCCTGGCGCAGGACGGGGTGCTGGGCATCGACCTGCTGCGGACACGGATGTTCGGCGCGCGCATCTATGTGGATGTGGAGATCTGCGCCGACGGGGAGAAGACGCTGCGGGAAACGCACCGCATCGCCGAGAAGGTTCACCATGCAATCGAGGGGAGCTTTGAGGAGGTCAAACACTGTATGGTTCATGTAAATCCGGATGAAGAGAAGGATGCGGAAGGGACGGTACCCGGGAAAGAGTAAAACAAATCCCCTGGCGCGGTGGATGTGCGTCAGGGGATTTGTGTGTTTATTCATCGGTCCGGTCGTTGTCGTACATCTGGTAGTACTGGAGACGGTTATATTCCTCCAGCAGCCCGGAGACCGTCTCATCGTCCTCGGAGAGATCATTTCCTTCGCTGTCGGCCAGCCGCTGGGTGGAGATGACGGAGATCTCTTCTGACAGCCCGCTGAGATACTGCTGGTAGCTGGAGAGCGGCAGCCCGGCCGCTTCCAGGACTTTGGCGGCCAGATAGTTGATGCTGGTATCCTCGCCGGAGGCCTCCTCGATGTCGTAGTTGGCCCAGATGATATAGGGGACCAGATACCGTTTTTCATCGTCCTCCTCGGAGAGCGTGTCGCTGGATTTGCCCTGCATCTTCCAGATGGACTCGATGACGATATCGTTGGGCTGATGGTCGCCGAAGAAGACGATGATGGTCTCTTCGTCCTGCTCGGAGAAATACTCAATCAGCTCTTCCAGCGCGTCGTCGGAGAGCTTCATCAGGGACAGGTAGCGGTTCAGACGGGCGTTCGACGCCGCTCCTTCCGCCGTGATGTTCACGTCGAAGTTGTCGTAATCGTCGCTGTAGCCGCTGTGGTTCTGCATTGTGACCGTGAAGCAGAACAGAGGCGTACCTTCTTCTTTGTTTTCATAAAGCTCGATGATCTTGTCGAAGCAGGATTCGTCACTGATGTATTTGCGGATGCGTGTGGCATTGGTAAAGTCGGTGTTGAAGAGGATGGTATCAAAACCGAAATACTGATAAACCTTGTCGCGGTTCCAGCCGGTGCTGTTGTAGGGGTGCATGGCGGCGGTGGTGTAGCCCAGCGATTCCAGCCAGGAAACGACGGAGGTCTTGTTGCTGAAGATATATTGCTGGTAGGGAACGCTGCCGCCGGGCAGAAAGCGCATGGTGTTTCCGGTGAGGAATTCGTATTCGGAGTTGGCCGTGTTGCCGCCCTTGACGGAGACATTGAGGTAGCCGCTGATCGTGTTTTCCGCGTCGTCCTGCAGAGAGTGGACGAAGGGCATATAGTCCTCGTTGGTGTCAAAATCTCCCAGTACGGCCGGATCGGAGAAGGCCTCGTCCATGATGACGATGATATTGGGCGTTGATTCAGCCTCCGTCTCCTCCTCGTACTCTGCCAGGGTCGCCTCGGCTTCCTCGGCGGAGTAATTGTCGGGTACATCAACGGTCAGATATTTCAGATCCATGAGGAAGGCGGTGGTGAAACCGTTTTTCTTCGCCATATAGTTGGGTGTGAAAAGTGTATTGTCAAGGTTCAGGGCATCAATAAAAGAATCCTGGTGCAGCAGCGTGGTATACCCGCACAGAAGGAGAACGGCGGCCAGCACGGCGGCCAGACGTTTTACGGCGTGCCCCCGGGGAAGCTTCAGACGGCAGAAGAGTCCGCCGACGAAGAGCACCGTGAGCACGGCCAGAGCGATGCCGCAGGACATCGTGATATGGTATTCGTAGTTGCCCGCCACACTGGCCGCCGTCCGCAGGGAGAAGATGTCCCAGGGAACGATGGGTGTAGAACGGAACTGAATGACGAAATAGTTGGCCAGTCCGATGATGAGAAACAGGAGGCTGCCGCCCATCACGGCGCAGCGTACCCGCCGTGTCAGGAAGAAGAGCAGAAGATAAATCAATTCGTAAAAGAGGATGTTCCACAGCTGTACCGGGATGCTCATATATTCCCAGGGATTGTGTGTCATCCACTCCAGGCAGTAGAAGGCGATGATGGGAGACAGAAAAAGCATCAGACATGAGTAGATGCGCTGGATGTGAGAAAGGGGCGCGTCACGCCGGACGGAACGCGGAGTATGACTGGATTCAGATAACATAAAATGCCTCCGGATATAATTCATGTAAAATCAGGGTAAAACCGTTTTGCATTATAGCATTGGAACCGACTAAGAACAAGACGGGAAGACCGTTTCCGGAAAACAGGCATGAAATCCGGGAAAAGCGTGCCGCATAAAGTGCAGGAAGCGGTTGAAAAAAGCGAATACTCGGTTTATAATGAGGAACATATGTCAGGGATTTTCAAAAGTCACTGTGCAGGAAGGAGATTGCTGTATGGAACCGTTGAATCTGCGCGGCGAGAGACACCGCGTCTCCGTGATCGGCTGGGGGCTGGTCTTCCTGCTGCTGGTGACCAATGCCGCCGATATCGTGCTGCTGTTTCTGGCGGTGATGGTGGATCCCGTGGTTGCACTGAGCACAGAGGGAGCCAGCTGGATCGCGTCAGCGGCACAGTTTCTCCTGGGGTATCCGGTCTGTCTGCTGATTCTTGCCGGGATTCCGGCGGATCCGATGGAGACATACCGCCTGCGGCCGGGACAGCTGGCGGATGCGGCTTTTGCCTGCTGCTTTCTGCTTGTGACCGGGAGCCTGCTGGGACAGGCGGTGAGCGGGATTATTTCGGGAATCCTCGGATATGAGACGCAGAACATTGTCAGTGAATCCATTTCCTCCACGTCCCTCTTTTATAACCTGGTCACCACGGTGGTGGCGGCTCCGGTGTGCGAGGAACTGGTGTGCCGGAAGGGGATCATCGACCGCATGAACCGGCTGGGGGATCGCCCGGCGATTCTCGTGTCGGCGCTGCTGTTCGCCCTGCTTCATGGGAATTTTTATCAGTTTTTCTACGCGTTCGGTGTGGGGCTGGTCTTTGGATATATTTACGTGAGGACCGGACTGATTCGCTATACGATCGGGATTCACATGGCGATCAATCTGCTGTGCGGTGTGATGCCGGATGTCTGGTATCAGATCGGCGGGGATGCGGCGGCAATTCTCTGGGAGCTGCTTCTGGTGGCCGCGGCGGCGGTCGGTCTGGTGCGTTTCTGCGTACGCTTTCGAAGGAGGCGTCTGCTGCGGGGCTGGATCGCCCTGCCGGGGAATCGCTGGGGGTTCATTGTCTTCCCGAATGCCGGGATGATTGCGTTTCTGATCTGCAGCGCGGTGCTGTTTGTGTTATATCTGTTGTAAGAGGATGCGGGAGGTGCGCATGAGTGATTTGACGAGAGTGGCTGTAGACGCCATGGGCGGCGATAACGCGCCGGAGGAGGTCGTGAAGGGAGCTGTGGAAGCGGTGAATGCCAGCGAACGGGTGAAGGTGTTCCTGGTGGGACGCCCCGAGGCGATCGAACCGCTGCTGGCGGGCGCTCATTACCCGGAAGACCGTCTGGAGATCGTACCGGCCTCCGAGGTCATCGAGACCGGAGACCCGCCGGTGCAGTCCATTCGCCGGAAGAAGGATTCCTCGATCGTGGTCGGGGAAAGAATGATCCGGGAACAGAAGGCGGATGCCTTCGTCTCGGCTGGAAGTACCGGCGCGGTGCTGGTGGGAGGCCGGCTTCTGGTGGGCCGTATCCGCGGCATCGAGCGCACGCCGCTGGCTCCGCTGATCCCCACGGAGAAGGGCTTCTCCCTGCTGATCGACTGCGGCGCCAATGTGGACGCACGGAGCAGCCATCTGGTGCAGTTTGCCCGCATGGGTTCTATCTATATGGAGCACGTTGTGGGAATCAAAAATCCCCGGGTCGCGCTGGTGAACATCGGCCTGGAGGAGGAGAAGGGAAATGCCCTGGTCAAGGAGACCTATCCGCTGCTCAAGGCCTGTAAGGATATTAACTTTATCGGCAGCGTTGAGGCGCGGGAGATTCCCCGCGGCTATGCCGATGTGATCGTCTGTGAGGCCTTCACGGGCAATGTGATCCTGAAGCTGTATGAGGGAACGGCCAGTACCCTGGTCGACATGATCAAAAAGAGCCTGATGGGCAATCTGCGTTCGAAGATCGGAGGGCTGCTGATCAAGCCGGCTCTGAAGCAGACCATGAAGGGGCTCAGCACCAGCGACAACGGAGGAGCTCCGCTGCTGGGACTCAACGGTCTGGTCGTGAAGACGCATGGCAGCAGCAAGGCGGATGAGATCCGCAATTCCATTCTTCAGTGCATCACCTTCCGGGAACAGGACATCACCGGGAAGATCCGCGCGAGCCTGGCTGCGGAGGAGTCATAGAGGGAGGCGGGGAAACCCCCGTATAAAACATAAAATATTTTTTTCAGGAGGTTGTTGTATTATGGAATTTGAGAAATTGCAGGAGATCATCGCAGGCGTACTGAGTCTGGATGCGGCGTCCATCACGGCGGAGAAATCCTTCGAGGACGACCTGGAGGCGGATTCCCTGGATCGCATGGAGATCATCATGCAGATTGAGGATGAGATGGGAATCGAAATCTCCGACGACGCGCTGGAGAAGATCATCACCGTGGGAGATGCCTACGAGGAGATCAAAAAATCTGTGGATGCATGAATGGATTGACATGGAGGCGTCCCGGCGCAGGAGGGCTTGTGCCGGGACGTGTTCTGCCTTTCCGCAGGTTTACTGAGAGTCCGTGCAGGGCAGGAGGGAAGATGTTGAGAGAGAAAGAGAGTCGGGAGAGGCTGACGCGACTGCAGGAGAGGGTGGGATATTATTTTCATGATCCGGAACTGCTGCGGCGGGCGATGATGCACAGCTCCTATACCAACGAACATGGAATGGAACGTCTGGAATGCAACGAGCGGCTGGAATTCCTCGGAGATGCCGTGCTGGAGCTGGCTTCCAGTGAATTTCTGTATGTCAATTATCCCGGTTATCCGGAGGGAGAGATGACGAAGCTGCGCGCCAGCATCGTCTGCGAGCCGACGCTGGCAGACTGCGCGGAGGCGCTGGGACTGCGTGAGTGCCTGCTTCTGGGAAAAGGCGAAGAAGCGACCGGGGGACGGACGCGGCCTTCGATCACTTCGGACGCGCTGGAGGCGCTGATCGGGGCGATTTATCTGGATGGTGGTTTTGCTAGTGCAAAGGAATTTGTATGGAAATATATCATGAATGACATCGAGAACCGGAAACTCTTTTATGATAGCAAGACAATCCTTCAGGAAATGGTGCAGGAGAGGGAGCTGGGTGAGCTGACATACCGTCTCCTGAAGACGGAGGGACCGGATCACTGCAAGGTCTTTACCTCCCAGGTGCTGATCGACGGCGCACCCCGGGGCGTCGGGTCGGGACACAACAAGAAGCTCGCGGAGCAGGCGGCGGCTTACCAGGCAATCCGCAGGCTGAAAGAGGGGGGCGCATGTATTTAAAGAAAATCGAGGCGCAGGGCTTCAAGTCCTTCGCCAATAAGACGGTCCTGGAGTTTCACCGGGGAATCATGGGCATCGTCGGTCCGAACGGCAGCGGCAAGAGCAATGTGGCGGATGCGGTCCGCTGGGTGCTCGGCGAACAGAGTGCCCGCCAGCTGCGCGGCTCCAACATGCAGGACGTGATCTTTGCCGGGACGGAGAGCCGCAAACCGCAGGGTTTTGCGTCGGTGGCGCTGACCATTGATAACAGTGATCATATGCTGGCGGTGGATTTTGATGAGGTCACGGTGGCCCGGCGGGTGTATCGCTCCGGAGAGAGTGAGTACCTGCTGAACGGTCATCTGTGCCGTCTGCGGGATATTCAGGAGCTTTTTTACGATACCGGGGTCGGCAAGGAAGGCTATTCCATCATCGGGCAGGGTCAGATCGACAAGATCCTCAGCGGCCGGCCGGAGGACCGCCGGGAGCTTTTTGATGAGGCGGCGGGCATCGTCAAGTTTAAGCGCCGCAGGCATATCACGGAGAAGAAGCTGGAGACGGAGGAGGGGAACCTCGTCCGTGTGACAGATATCCTGCATGAGCTGGAGAAGCAGGTGGGTCCGCTGGAACGCCAGTCGGAGAAGGCCCGGCAGTATCTGAAATGGAAGGACGAGCTGAAGCAGGCAGATTTGCAGGCCTACTGCCTGGAATCGGCGGAGTATAAGCGGCGTCTGGCGGAGGCGGAGAAGAATCTCTCCATCGTGCAGGAAGACCGCGACCATACGAAGCGGCAGTCGGAGGAAATGAAGGACCGCTATGATGCTCTGACGGAGGAGCGCAGCGAGGCGGAGTCCCGTCTGACAGCCTCCCGGGATGCTCTGGCGGAGAAGAAGGTGAAACGGGAGAAGCTCGAGGGGCAGATCCGCATCCTGGAGGAGCAGATTCAGGCGGCCCGGGCCAGCGGCGAGCAGGTCCGGGAGAGGATCGCTGCGCTGGAGCAGGAAGCACAGGCGAAGGAAGAACAGCGGGAGACGCTGGCGGAGCAGCGTGAGGAGCTGGCCCGGAAGCGGGATGAGCGGGAGCGTGAGGCAGATCGTTTGAGCCGGGAGCAGACCGCCTGTCAGGCGGCCATCCGGCAGCGGGAGCTTCATCTGGAGGACAGCCAGCGGCAGCAGCGGGAGCTGCTGGAGGAAAAAGCGGAGCTGGGGGCTTCCCTGAAGCGCTGTGAGACGATGCTGGAGCAGGTACAGAACCGGGTGGATGAGACGGAGCGGCTCGCCGGGGAGGAGCGGCAGCGAGAGGAAGAGCTGGCCGCGCAGACCGGGACACTGACAGCGCAACTGGCGGAGCGCGAGGCGGAGGAACAGCGGCAGAAGGATGCGCTGGATGAGGCGGTCGGCGCGCTGGAGACGGCGGAATGGGAACTGAAGGATCATAACCGCCGGGCCTCCTCCCTGGATCAGAAATATCATTCTCTGAAATCGCGCCGGGATTCTCTGGTGAATCTGACGGAGCGTTACGAGGGCTACGGCAGCAGTATCCGCAGGGTCATGGAGAGAAAGAAAGACACGCCCGGTATCCGCGGGGTCGTCGCCGATCTTTTTCATACGGACCGCAGATATGAGACGGCGCTGGAGACGGCGCTGGGCGGGCGGATTCAGAATATCGTCACGGATACCGAGCAGACGGCCCGGGATCTGATTGAGTATCTGAAGAAAAACCGGCTGGGACGCGCTACCTTTTTGCCTCTGTCGAGCGTCCGGGGGAAGAACAGCTTTCCGCGTCCGGAGGCTCTCCGGGAGCCCGGCGCGCTGGGGATTGCCAGCGAGCTGGTACAGACCGAAGAAGAATATCGCGGGATCGCGGCACACTTGCTGGGGCGCTATCTGGTAGTGGATACCATTGATCATGCGTTGGCGATTGCAGCCCGTTATAAATACTCGCTCAACCTGGTTACGCTGGAGGGAGAGCTGCTGAGCCCCGGCGGCGCCATGACCGGCGGCAACTATCGGAACAACAGCAACCTGCTGGGACGGCGCCGGGAGATCGATGAGCTGGCGAAATCGATTCGTCAGGTGCAGAATGAACAGGAGCAGTGCCGGTTAGAGATACGTACTCTTGAGCAGCAGATCACGCAGATTCGCGGACAGATGGAGTCGCTGCGCCAGGAGACACACCGGCTGGAGCTGGAGAAAAATACTCTCTCCATGGATCTGGCGCGGCTTCATTCTGAGGCGGAGACTCTGCAGAAAGAGAGCCTGGACCGGGAGGCGGAGCGTGAACATCTGTCCGCAGAGCTGGATGAGTGGGAACAGGAAAGGAAAGAGCTGACAGAGAGTCTGGAAGAGCTGGAACAGCGCTTGGCCGGTCTGACGCAGGGCGGTGAGGCGGACGGCGACCGGCTCGAGGAACAGCGCAGCCGTCTGGAAGAGCTGACGGCACAGATCGCCGCAGTCCGGCAGGAAGCCGTGTCTCTCGAACAGAGGGCCGGATTCCTGGGTGAGAACCTGAACCGTCTGTATTCCGAGAGTGAAAATGCCCGGCAGGAGGCCGAAGAATTGCAGCAGAGCCTAGCGGGGGGTGAAGAGCAGGCGGTGGAGAAGGAACGAACACGGGATGAACTCCGTGTTTCGGTGGAAGATGAGACAGCAGCCTGCAGCAGTCTGGAGCAGCAGATGGAGCAGCAGATCTCGGAACAGGAGACACTGGCGGCCCGCCAGAAGAAGATCTTTAATGACCGTGAGGATCTGAATGCCCGGTTGAGCGATCTGGACCGGGAGCTCTATCGCCTGCAGAATTCCGCGGAACGCCTGGAGGATCAGATCGCCAAGCAGGCGGATTATATATGGAAGGAATACGAGATGACGCCCTCGGAGGCGGA
This sequence comes from Lachnospiraceae bacterium, assembly GCA_021202465.1. Lineage (GTDB taxonomy): Bacteria > Bacillota > Clostridia > Lachnospirales > Lachnospiraceae > UBA3305. The sequence continues at coordinate 108,028 of JAJQCZ010000004.1, forward strand.
GAAGACTGAGGTTCCGGAGGGGCTGAGTCTGACGGAGAGCCGCCGGGAGGCCGGGCGGGTGCGCCAGCAGATCCGGGAGCTGGGACCGGTGAATGTCAACGCCATCGAGGAATATAAGGAAGTCTCCGAACGCTATACCTTTATCCGTGCACAGCATGAGGATCTGGTGAAGGCGGCGGAGAGCCTGAAGAAGATTATCCGGGAGCTGGAGGCGGGGATGCGTACTCAGTTTCAGGAGAAATTCGCCCAGATTCAGAAGGAATTTGCCCGGGTATTCCGGGAGCTCTTCGGGGGCGGACGGGGCAGTCTGGAGCTGCAGGAGGCCGACGACATCCTGGAAGCAGGCATCCTCATCAATGCGCAGCCGCCGGGCAAGAAGCTGCAGAACATGATGCAGCTCTCCGGCGGAGAGAAGGCTCTCTCGGCCATCGCGCTGCTTTTTGCGATCCAGAACCTGAAGCCGTCGCCCTTCTGCCTGCTGGATGAGATCGAGGCGGCGCTGGACGAGCCCAATGTGGACCGTTTTGCGCAGTATCTGGACAAGCTGAAGGATCATACACAGTTCATCGTTATCACGCACCGGCGCGGCACCATGGAAATGGCGGATCGCCTCTACGGCATCACCATGCAGGAGAAGGGAGTATCGGCTCTTGTTTCCGTGGATCTGACCGATGAGGCACTTGACGAACTGACAAATGGAACGTAAGATATAGTGTGAAGGGGAGGAAGACATGAGCGAGACAGAGACAAAGAAAAAAGGACTGTTTGCCCGGCTGAAGGAAGGTCTGGCGAAGACGCGAAACAGCATTGCCGACGGCTTCGACTCCATTTTCAACGGCTTCTCCAGCATTGACGACGATTTCTATGAGGAACTGGAGGAGATCCTGATCATGGGAGACCTGGGCGTTCATGCGACGACAGAGATCCTGGAGAGCCTGAAGGAACAAGTGAAGGAACAGCACCTGAAAGAACCGGCAGCCTGCCGTCAGCTTCTCATTGATACCATCAAAGAGCGCATGGATGTCGGGGAGAACGCCTATGAGTTCGAGAACCGGACGTCGGTGCTGCTGGTGGTCGGTGTCAACGGCGTCGGTAAGACCACGTCCATCGGCAAGCTGGCCAGCCAGATGAAGAACCGCGGGAAGCGGGTGATTCTGGCGGCGGCGGATACCTTCCGCGCCGGGGCGATCGAGCAGCTGCGGGAGTGGGCAAACCGCGCAGGGGTGGAGATCATCGCCCAGAGCGAGGGCTCGGATCCGGCGGCCGTAGTCTTTGATGCGGTTTCGGCCGCGAAGGCCCGGAAGGCGGACATCCTGATCTGTGATACGGCGGGACGCCTCCACAACAAGAAAAATCTGATGGAGGAGCTGAAGAAGATCAATCGGATCATCGACCGGGAATATCCTGACGCGTACCGGGAGACGCTGGTGGTTCTCGACGGCACCACGGGGCAGAATGCCCTGGCGCAGGCCCGGGAGTTCATGGCGGCGGCCGATGTGAGCGGCATCATCCTGACCAAGATGGACGGCACCGCCAAGGGCGGTATCGCCGTGGCCGTGCAGGCGGAGCTGGGCATCCCGGTGAAGTACATCGGCATCGGAGAACATATTGATGACCTGCAGAAATTTGACGCGGATTCTTACGTGGACGCGCTGTTCGCGGAGTAGATACAACATATATTTATCATCTGCAAAAGGCAGTTTTTAACGGAATGAGGAAATGACATGCTGACATTGGAGAAATTTGAAGAGGCAACGGAGATCGTTCAGAAAGTGACCCGGGAGACGAAGCTGCAGTACAGTGAGTATTTCAGTGCGCAGACCGGGAACAAGGTGTACCTGAAGCCGGAAAACATGCAGACGACCGGCGCCTACAAGATTCGCGGCGCCTATTACAAGATCAGCACGCTCTCCGAGGAGGAGAGGGCGAAGGGGCTGATTACGGCCTCCGCCGGAAACCATGCGCAGGGCGTGGCCTACGCGGCGCAGCAGTATGGCGTAAAGGCTACTATTGTCATGCCGACAGTGACGCCGCTGATGAAGGTGAACCGCACCAAGAGCTACGGCGCGGAGGTTGTGCTTTACGGAGATGTCTATGACGATTCCTGTGCCTATGCTTACAAGCTGGCGGAGGAGAACGGCTACACCTTCATCCATCCGTTTGACGATCTGGACGTGGCCACCGGGCAGGGAACGATCGCCATGGAGATCTTCAAGGAACTGCCGACCGTGGATTACATTCTCGTACCCGTGGGCGGCGGAGGTCTGATCACCGGGATCTCGGCGCTGACGAAGATGCTAAATCCCAAGATCAGGGTCATCGGCGTGGAACCGGCTCCGGCGGCCTGCATGAAGGCCTCTCTGGAGGCCGGACATGTGGTGACGCTGCCCAGTGCCAAGACGATCGCCGACGGCACGGCCGTGAAGACGCCGGGCGAGAAGATCTTCCCCTATGTGCAGGAAAATGTGGACGATATTATCACCATTCCCGACGAGGAGCTGATTGTGGCCTTCCTCGATCTGATGGAGAACCATAAGATGGTGGCGGAGAATTCCGGCCTGCTGACTCTGGCGGCCCTGAAGCATCTGAACTTCACGGGCAAGAAAGTGGTCGCCGTGATCAGCGGCGGCAATATGGATGTCATCACGATGGCTTCCGTGGTGCAGCACGGCCTTATCGCCCGCGACCGTGTGTTCACGGTCTCCGTGCTGCTGCCCGATAAGCCCGGTCAGCTGGTGCAGGTGGCCAGCCTGATCGCCGGGACGCAGGCTAACGTCATCAGCCTGGAGCACAACCAGTTCTTCAGCATCAACCGCAACGATCTGGTGGAGCTGCGGATCACGATGGAGGCCTTCGGTACCGAGCACAAGAATGAGATCGTTGCTCTTCTTGAGAAGGAAGGCTACCGTCCGAAGCTCGTGGACCGTTCAGGACCCACGACGACGGCCTGGTAGAGGAACTTTTAAGACAGCGCCCCGCAAACAGCGACATACCGCTGCCTGTGGGGCGTTTGCATGCGGCTAAATGACCGGCCTGCGGGAAATACATGCTCATGAATTGACGTGAAATGAGAAATCCGCAGATTGACAAGATTTTCATAAACCACTATAATTATGAAAGAAAAACAATCCCTTGCATAAGAAGGGTTAAAGGATGGTGAACTATTTTGGAGGAGAGGCAGATTTCGGCAGCAGTGATCAAGCGGCTGCCGCGCTACTACAGGTATCTGGCAGAGCTTCAAAATGAGGACCTGGAGCGTATCTCCTCGGAGGAACTGAGCCGGCGCATGGGCGTGACGGCGTCTCAGATCCGGCAGGATCTGAACAATTTCGGGGGCTTCGGTCAGCAGGGCTACGGCTACAATGTGGAGTATCTGAAGGAGGAGATCGGGAAGATTCTCGGGCTCGATCATACGCATAATATGATCATTATCGGCGCCGGCAACCTCGGGCGCGCGCTGGCCGGGTATGCGAAGTTCGAAAACCGGGGATTTATCGTGAAGGGAATCTTTGATAATAATCCGGAGCTGATCGGGAAGAAGGTGCGCGATATCAAGGTTGTCTCCATGGGAGTTCTGGATCATTTCCTGGAGGAAAATGACATTGCCATTGCTACGCTGGCGATCCCGAAGGAGGAAGCGCAGGCGGTGGCGGAGCGTCTGTATGCAGCGGGAATCCGGGCGATCTGGAATTTCGCGCACGTAGATCTGAAGCTGCCGGGTGATGCCTACGTGGAGAATGTACATTTGATTGAAAGCCTGATGCAGCTGTCTTACCGGCTGAATAAAGGCTGAGAGACAGAGAGTAAGGTCCGGAAGCTGATGGGGGCTTCCGGATTTTCGTATGCCCGGGCAGAACCGGGAAGATGAGGAAGGAGGCACAGACGTATGAGAGTGCTGGTGACTGGGGAGGAAATGCGGCAGCTGGACGGGTATTCCATCCGGACGATGGGGATCCCTTCCGTGGTTCTGATGGAGCGGGCGGCGCTGACGGTGGAGGAAGAGATCCGGAAGTGTTTCCCGGCGGGTCAGAAGGTACTGATTCTCAGCGGGACCGGGAATAACGGAGCGGACGGCCTGGCGCTGGCCCGGATGCTGACTCTGGACGGGGATGATGTGCAGGTGGTGGTCACGGGAAACCGGGCGCACGCCACGGAGGAATGGCTGACGCAGTTCGCCGTCTGTGATAAGATGAAGATTCCGGCAACCCCGGAGATTCCGAACCGCGCCGAGATGCGGCGTGCCGGGTATGATATTATCGTGGATGCCATGCTGGGAACCGGGCTCTCGCGGATGGTCAGCGGGAAGATCAGCGACTGTATGGATGCTGTAAATGCGTCGGGTGCGTTTGTCGTGGCGGTGGATACGCCGAGCGGCATCTCGGCCGATACCGGCTGTGTTCTCGGAAATGCGGTGCGGTCCAATCTGACCGTGACCTTTGAATATGAAAAAATAGGGCTGGTGCTCTTTCCCGGCGCCCGGTATGCGGGGGAATGTGTGGTGAGGCATATCGGTATCCTGCCGCAGGGGCTGGAGGAAGCAGCGCCCGGGGCTTTCACTCTCTCCGCAGAGGATCTTGCGGAGCTGCCGGAACGGCCGCAGGATTCCAACAAGGGAACCTTCGGCCGGGTGCTGGTGGTGGCCGGTTCCCGGAATATGGCGGGCGCGGCCATCCTGGCCGCCGAGGCGGCCTACCGTGCCGGAGCCGGTCTGGTGCGCGTTTGTACGCCGGAGTGCAACCGACAGATCGTGCAGACGGCGCTTCCGGAGGCGCTTTTTACGCCCTGCGCGGAAGAGTTTTCCATGGAGCAGATGGCCGAGCTGTGCCGGTGGGCGAGCGCTATCGTTGTGGGACCGGGGCTGGGGACCGGCAGACAGGCCACGCAGACTCTTCGTTATATCCTGCAGTACGGGGAGATCCCGACCGTGGTGGATGCCGACGGACTGAATATCCTGGCAGCGAAACCGGAGCTGCAGGAGCTGCTGCGTGAGAATTGTATCCTGACGCCTCATCTGGGCGAAATGTCCCGTCTTACAGGAAAGCCTATCGCGAACATCCGCACGGATGTCATCGGCTGTGCTCTGGATTACGCGGAGCATCACGGAGTGATCCTGGTACAGAAGGATGCGCGGACTGTGGTGGCTTCTCCGGACGGGAAGACCTGTTACGTCAATACCTGCGGGAATTCCGGCATGTCTACGGGCGGCAGCGGAGATGTGCTCTCCGGGATTCTCGGCGGCCTTCTGGCCGGAGGAAGTGAGCCGCAGAGGGCCGCCGTCTGGGGCGTGCTGATGCACGCCTGCGCCGGGGACCGCGCCGCGGCGGCCCGCGGCGAGCGGGCCATGCTGGCGGGGGATATTCTGGCTCATTTATAGAGGATGCGGCGTTATCGCAGCGACAGTAGGAAAGAGTGCCTGGTGGCCGGAAATATCGCTGTGCTTTTGCAGATGTGACATTGCCCGGTGTAGTGTAGCCGCAGAAGGAGTATTCATGAGATATACAAGAAGGACCTCGGTCCATGTTCATTTGAATGACATCGCAGAGAACCTGCGCCGGATTCAGGAGCACTTTCCCGCTTCAGTCCGAACCTGCGCTGTGGTGAAGGCCGACGGCTATGGTCATGGGGCAGTGGCCGTGGCCCGGAGGCTGGAGGCGCAGGCGGATTTCTTCGCGGTGGCGGCCGCCTCGGAGGCGGCGGAGCTGCGGGAAGCGGGCATCACGCGCCCGATCCTGATCCTTGGCTACTGCTGGCCGGAGGATTATGCGGAAATGATCGAAAAAGAAGTCCGCCTGACGGTCTTTAAGGAAGCAGACGCCCGGCTTCTCTCGGAGACAGCTCTGCGTCTCGGTGTGCCTGCCCGCGTTCACATCAAGGTGGATACAGGGATGAGCCGCATCGGGTTTATGCCCGGCCCGGACGCAGTGGAGACGGTGCGGCGTATCCGGATGCTGCCGGGGCTGGAGGTGGAGGGGATCTTCACACATTTTGCCCGGGCGGACGAAGAGGACAAGGACTTCACCGAAGAGCAGCTGTTTCAGTTTCAGGATTTTATACGCCGCGTGGAGGAGGGTGAGAAACCTATTCCCATTCACCACTGTGCGAACAGCGCAGCCTCGATGGAGATACCGGAGACCTGGATGGACATGGCACGCGTGGGCATTTCCCTCTATGGGCTTTACCCCTCCGATGAGGTGGACCATGAGACGGTGAAGCTGCGGCCGGCGCTGGAATGGAAGAGTGAGATTGTCTTTGTGAAAGACCTGGAAATGGGAAGCGGCATCAGCTACGGTCATACACGGATCGCTTTTCGTGACCTGCGTGTGGCGACGATTCCGGTGGGCTATGCCGACGGATATCCGCGGAGCCTTTCGAACTGCGGGTATGTATTAATCCACGGGAAGCCGGCCCGTATCCTCGGGCGCGTCTGCATGGATCAGATGATGGTCGATGTGACGGAGATTCCCGGGGCGGCCGAGGGCGATGAAGTCACACTGGTGGGTCATGACGGAGAAGCGGAGCTTCCGGTGGAGGCGCTTTCCGAGCTGAGCGGACGTTTTAACTATGAATTCGTCTGTGAAATCTCCAGGCGGGTGCCGCGGATTTATACGGAATGACAGAAACTGCTGCAGCGAAATATGGCATTGCAGGTACGCCCGGTGTGAATATTTTTTCACAGCCCGGTTTATACTGGAAATATCGGAAAAACTTTGGGCAGAGCAGGAGGATGCCATGAAGAGTGCAAAGAAGCCGGAGGGTCTGGATCTGACCTGCCTGACGGAGGAGGACAAGGTGAAGCTGGAGATTGCCGAGGAGATCGGCGTCTTTGATAAGGTCGTCGCCGGGGGCTGGCGGTGTCTGTCGGCCCGGGAATCGGGACGGATCGGAGGGATTCTCAGCCGCCGCAGACGACAGGAGCGGGCGCAGAAGTCGGAGAGCGTGAAGACAGGAGAATCGCTGTCAGACTGCGGCTGTGACCCGGCCGGAACGGACTGAGACAGGGAGGCGGAGAAAGAATGAACGGGATACCGAAGAGAATGGAACGTGAAAAGACACAGGCTGTGATGATCGATATGCAGGAGCGGCTGCTTCCCGCCATGGAGCGGCAGACGGAGGTCCGGGAGAAGACGGAAATGCTTCTTCGCGGTCTGCAGATTCTGAAAATTCCGGTGACGGTGACGCAGCAGTATACCCGGGGCCTGGGGCCGACCGCAGAGACGCTGCGGGAGGCTGCCGGAACGAACGAATACGTGGAAAAGCTCTCCTTCAGCTGTTTTCCGGAGCCGGTCTTCCGCGAGGCTCTGGAAGTCCATTCAGAGCGGACGTCCGTGATCCTCTTCGGCGTGGAGACGCATGTCTGCGTGATGCAGACGGCGCTGGATCTGCTGGCCGCCGGATACGACGTCTTCCTCGTCTGCGACTGTGTGGATTCCCGCCGGGGCAGTGACCGGGAGATCGCTCTGCGGCGGATGGAGGCGGCCGGGGCGGTCCTTACCACCGCCGAGTCGGTGCTCTTCGAGCTGCTGGGGCGGGCCGGAAGCGACACCTTTAAGCGCATCTCGAAGCTGGTAAAGTAGGAAAATGAAAAAAGACAGGCAGACATTCCTTTTCAGGAACGTACTGCCTGCCTTTTTTTGTGCAGAACTGTGGAAGGATTTTTCCGGCTGACACCGGGCGCAGCTTCAGTGCGGTGGGCAGGAGTCGAAAAACCATCACCTTCTCGATGGAGAAATCTTTACAGGGAATTCTGCGATGCCGTTCCCTCCGGCATGACCTTGCGGGTCAGATACCCCTCCCGGATACCGTATCCGTTGATGAGGATTTCCTTACACTCCGTTTTACGTACCAGCGTATTCATGATGATGAGTCCGGGAATCAGCGTATGGATCCGGTCCGGACAGATCTTAAGGATCTGACTCTGATAATCCTGCGGCCGCTGGCAGAGCCCGGCCATGAACCGCCGGAAGAGAGGCGCCGGAATCACCTGATTGTCGGCGGGAAGATGCTCCAGCTCGTTCAGCAGCTTCAGCGCGGCGCGTACCGATCCTCCCACGCCGCAGAGGGTCTCGGCGTGGAGAATCTCCCGGGAGTCCTTTACAGTGCGCTCCAGCTCGTCATACACTCTTCCCTTCATGGCGACGATCTCACTTTTCTTGGGGAGGACATGTCCGACATACTGATTGAACAGATTCAGACAGCCGATCTTCATACTTTCAGACAGGCCCGGCTGGCCCCCGGAGAAGGTAACGATCTCCGTGCTGCCGCCGCCGACGTCGAAGACCAGTCCCTCTGTAACATCTGTCTGGCAGAGGACCCCGTAGAAATCATAGAGACCTTCGTCGCGGCCGGAGACGACATCGACCGAATAGCCGGTTTCCTGAAAGATCTCCGCGACGGCTTCCTCTGTGTTTTCTATGTTCCGCAGAGAGGCGGTGGCAAAGACCGCCGTGCGGTCAATGGGGAACTGGTTCAGGAGTCCCTGAAAACGGTTCAGGACCTGACAGGCCACCAGGATACCCTCCCGGGTCATGACATCATTTTCTATATAGTTGGCCAGACCCGCCCGTTCCTTGACGGCAAACAGGCGGCGGAACTGTGTGCCCTCAGCCTGATAGACCGACAGGCGGATGGTATTGGAGCCGACGTCCACAATGGCATATTTCATAGAAGCAACTCTCCTTCCTGCAAATCCATATTGATATTCTTCCGTATCTTATCTCCCATGCCTAAGAGCCGCCTTATAATTCTGTGAAAACTGGGTAAGATTTATGTAAAGCGCGGGAAATGATTTCCTGTCCGGAGGCACAGATAGAATTTACCGGAATTTTACATCGGGTATAGGTTTCCCTGATAGCGGCGGAAACGGGGACGGCGCTACAATTGGGTCGTGATCCTACAAAAGAAGACGTGCAAGCCGTCGGGAGGCAGACAACATGGAAACCAACTGTTATGAGAACCGGGAGCTTTCCTGGCTGCGCTTTAACGAGCGCGTGCTGGAGGAGGCTGTGACGCCGGAGAATCCCCTGTGTGAGCAGATGTCCTTTCTGTCCATTTTTCAGAGCAATCTGGATGAATTCTTCATGGTGCGCGTGGGCACCCTGTACGACCGGATGCTCCTGCCGGAGGAGATTCGCGACTCCAAGATGAACATGACCTGTGAGGAACAGCTCGCCGCCATTTTCCGCGAGACCCGCAAGCTGTCGGAGCGGAAGGATGCGGTTTATCGCGACCTCCGCAACAAGATGGCCCGCGAGGGCGTGAGTATCTTTGACTTCAAGGACCTGACACTGGAGGAGGGGGAATATCTGCGGAATTATTTTGACAGCGAAGTAAAGCCGCTGCTGTCCCCGCAGATTATCGGCAAGAAGCAGCCCTTCCCGTTTCTGAAGAATAAAGAAATCTATGCGGTGGTGGTGCTGGAGAAGAAGGGCAGTGAGAAGATGGGCATCGTGCCCTGCACGGACGGCATCCTGCCTCAGCTGGTGGCTCTGCCCGGTGAACCGCGCCGCTTTATGCTGATGAAGGAGCTGATTCTTCATTTTATTCCGGATATCTTCGAACGCTATGAAATCCGCAGCAAATCACTGATCCGCATCATACGCAGCGCCGATATCTTCCCGGAGGAGGAGGAGCTGGACTATCGCCGGGTCATGGAGCGGATGGTGCGCACCCGCCGCAGACTGCAGCCGGTGAAGCTCGAGTATTCGCGGCTCATGGATCCGGCGGTTCTCACCGAGCTGTGTCATTATCTGGGGCTTTCCCGGGATCAGATCTTTTATTCGGAGGCGCCATTGGATCTCACGTTTCTGTCAGAGATCCGGGATGTCCTTCATGACCGCCGGGAGCTTTTCTATCCGCGCCGCTCACCGCAGCTGGCGCCGGAATATGCCGGGACGGATTCCATGATCCGGCTGGTGCAGGAGAAGGATCGTCTTCTGGCCTTTCCCTTTGACAGTATTGATCCGTTCCTGAATCTGCTGCGGGAAGCCGCCGATGATCCGCGGGTCGCTTCGATCAAGATCAGTCTCTATCGGGTGGCCAGCAATAGTGAGATCGCCAAATCTCTGATTCGCGCCTCGGAGAACGGCAAGGAGGTGCTGGTGGTGGTCGAGCTGCGGGCCCGCTTCGATGAGCAGAACAACATCGAATGGTCCCGCCGTCTGGAGGAAGCCGGATGCCGTATTCTCTACGGCCTGGACTATATGAAGGTTCACTCCAAGCTCTGCCTGATTACCATGAAGGAGGAGGGCGAGATCCGCACCATCACGCAGATTGGCACGGGAAATTACAATGAAAAGACATCCAAGCTCTACACAGACCTGTCCCTGATGACGGCCAACCCGGAGATTGGCCGGGAGGCCAACGAGGTCTTTTCCTCCCTGTGTATGGACCAGGTTGTGGAGAGTACAGAGCATCTGATGGTGGCTCCGAAATGCCTTCAGAGCCGGATTCTGGAGAAAATCGACGGTCAGATTGAGGTGTCGCGAAACGGCGGGCACGGCTATGTGGGAGTGAAGATTAATTCCCTGGCGGATAAAGTGATTCTGGATAAATTCATCGAGGCCTCCCGGGCCGGCGTGCAGGTGGAGCTGATCGTCCGCGGCATCTGCTGTCTGATTCCGGGGATTCCCGATCTGACGGAAAATATCACGATACGCAGCATCGTCGGGCGCTATCTGGAGCACTCCCGGATCTACATTTTCGGAGAGGAGGTCTATATCTCCTCGGCCGATTTCATGTCACACAATACCAGGCGTCGTGTGGAGGTGGCCGCGCCGGTCCTCGATGAGGATGTCCGCCGCCGGATCCGCCGTATGTTCGACGTGATGATGCGGGACAATGTCAAGGCCCGGATCCGCCGCTCCGACGGCAGTTATGTGCGGGCCGTGGCGGAGGAGCCGTATGTCAATTCTCAGGAAGTCTTCTTCGAGGAGGCCTATCTGGAATCGGGGCGGCTGCCCGGTAAATGAAGGGGACCGGGGCGGCGGTTTGCCGCCTGGCTGAGTGCGTGGCTGCCGTGGGGACAGCGTCATAAACGGAAGGAGGAAATGAAATGATCGTATTTTTATGCTGTATCTGGATGATCGCCGGGATTTTCTACTGTATGGCGGCTCTGTATCCGTCGATTCAATTGCGTCTCAGGGAAAAACTGGGATACCGGGCCGTCCCGGAGTATCTGACGCAGTGCTTTTCCATCTGCAGCCTGACCTCGTTGTGGCTTCTGGTCGTTGAGATCCTTTCGGAAGCCTCAATCCTTAACGGGATAGATATCTTCCTGTGCGCGCTGGCCGGCAATGTCGTCGGCCTCGTGTTCCTTGCCGTGAAAAACCGGCCGTTTTTATCCGGAATTAACCGAAAAATCGGTTGAAGGCCGTCCTTCAAAATGGTAGGATAGTAAACAGCGAAAATTTGATGTTTACTGTTTCTTCAGTATATGAAGAGGGGTGCGCTTTCATGAGAGAGAAATATAAAGAGCAGTTGACTCTGGTTCTGACAGGATTCTTCATCATTGCGCTGGGAATCCTGTTTTTTTCCTGATTTTCCGGGCTGATTCAGTCCGCAGGGCCTTTGGCAGCCTGGTGGAGATCCTGATGCCTTTTGTATATGGTATTGTGATCGCTTATCTGCTGCGTCCTACCTGCAATTTTTTTGAGAGAAATCTGCGGAGCCTCAGCCGGAAGCTCTGGAAAAAAGAGCGGAGAGGGCTGTGTGTGGGCCTGTCGATTGCCCTGAGCTTTCTCCTGTTTTTCCTGATTGCCTATCTTCTTCTGGCGATGATGATCCCGCAGCTGCTGCGCAGCATCCGCGTGATCTCCGTGCGGATTCCTCTTTTTCTTGAAGTGGTGCAGGAGTGGATAGAACGGCTTTTCGCCGACAATCAGGTGATTTCCTCGTACCTCGGGGATTCGGTGGAGGACATTGAGACTTCCCTGCGTGAGTGGATTCAGGGGAGCCTGCTTCCTTCCCTGAATAATGTCATGAATAATTTCACCAATGGTGTCATGGGGGCTTTCAATCTCCTGTACAACCTGTTTGTCGGGGTCGTGGCCGCCGTCTATATTCTGGTCAGACGGAAACGTTTTGCGGCTCAGTCGAAGCTGATCCTTTACGGCGCTCTGAAGACCCGCGTGGCGGACTGGATCTACCAGGAGGTCTGTTATGCGGATAAGATGTTCAGCGGATTTCTGGCCGGGAAGATTCTTGACAGCACGATCATCGGCGTGATCTGTTTTATCGCCTGTACCATTCTTAAAATCCCCAACACCATGCTGGCCAGCGTCATCGTCGGTGTTACCAACATCATTCCCTTCTTCGGTCCCTATATCGGCGGCTTTCCCTCGGCGATGATCATTCTGATGGAATCGCCGGTGAAATGCGTCTGGTTCATCATTCTGATCGTCGTCCTGCAGCAGGTGGACGGCAACATTCTGGGTCCCCGGATCCTCGGCAACAGTACGGGTCTGTCCGGTTTCTGGGTTCTGTTTTCTATTATTCTGTTCAGCGGACTCTTCGGCTTCGTGGGGATGATCATCGGCGTTCCTCTTTTTGCGATCATTTACGACATTGTGCGGCGGGCGGTATGCTATGGCCTGGAGCAGCGCGGCAAGGAGGAGATGATGGAGCAATACAAAGACCGCTTCCACCAGGAGGAGAGGCATCAGAAGAAGGAAAGCCACGAAAAGAAAGGAACGTAAAAACGGGAGCCCTGCCGGACTCCCGTCTACAAAAAGGAAGAAGGTTATGAAAAATAGAAAATTGTCGTTCAGTCTGTCAACGGGCTCTCTCCGTCTGACAAATATATCATAGCCACCGATGATGGAGAATTTATGTGGATTGTTTGAATGGTTTGTGAACATTGAGAGGACATTTCGTGAAAGTCCCGCGAGGAAAACAGGCAAACCTTCTGTATGAAGAGGGGATTCCCATTGAAAAATAAGGGAATCTCAGTTATAATGCACAATGGTGTCCGCGGCAGGCTCCGGGAGAGCGCGGTGCGGATTTTTTCATCACATAGGAAAGTTCTTCGTACGCTCCTATTTGATGAAAAGCCTCCGGCGGATGCGCAAAGCGCATTCTTAATTTATGGATACACGAGAGGAGTTGTTTACAATATGAAGATGAAGACGGTACTGACCATCGCCGGGAGCGATTCCAGCGGCGGGGCGGGGATTCAGACGGATATCAAGACCATCACCTGCCACGGCCTCTACGCTTCCAGCGCCATCACGGCTCTGACGGCGCAGAATACCACCGGGGTGGCGGCGATCCTGGAATCCACGCCGGAATTCCTGCAGCAGCAGCTGGATTGTGTGTTTGACGATATTTTCCCTGACGCCGTGAAGATCGGCATGGTGTCCAGTGCGGCACTGATCGAGGTGATCGCGGACTGCCTGACGCAGCGGCAGGCACGCAACATCGTCGTGGACCCGGTCATGGTCTCCACGAGCGGCAGCCGTCTGCTGGCCGACGAGGCGGCGGAGACGCTGATCGCACGGCTGATTCCTCTGGCCTGCGTCATTACCCCAAACATTCCCGAGGCGGAGGTACTCTCGGGGATGAAGATCGAGACCGCAGAGGAGATGGAGCAGGCGGCGGAGAAGATCGCAGCGCACTGTTCCGGGGCGGTCCTTGTCAAGGGCGGCCACGATCACAATACGGCCAATGACCTGCTCTGGTACGAGGGGAAACCGGAATGGTTCTACGGCGAGCGCATCGACAATCCCAACACGCACGGGACGGGCTGTACGCTGTCCTCGGCCATTGCCAGTAACCTGGCGAAGGGATATGACCTCTCAGAGAGTGTCCGCCTGGCCAAGGAGTATATCTCCGGGGCGCTGCGGGCGAACCTTGATCTGGGGGCGGGCAGCGGACCGCTGGCGCACAACTACGCACTTCTATAAAACCAAATTTTGGAGGAACTTATCGTGAAAAAATACGGAGTAAACGAACTTCGCCGGATGTTCCTGGATTTTTTTGAGACCAAGGGACATCTCTGTAAGAGCAGTTATTCGCTGGTGCCGCATAACGACAACAGTGTTCTTCTGATTCCCGCCGGCATGGCGCCCCTGAAGCCCTACTTCACGGGGCAGGAGGTGCCGCCGCGCACACGGATGGCGACTTGCCAGAAGTGCATCCGCACCGGCGACATTGAAAATGTCGGCATCACCGCCCGTCATCTGACCTTCTTCGAGATGCTGGGCAACTTCTCCTTCGGTGATTATTTCAAGGAGGAAGCCATCGAATGGTCCTGGGAATTTCTGACCGAGGTGGTGGGACTGGATCCGCAGCGCCTGTATCCTTCGATTTATCAGGATGACGAGGAGGCCTTCGGGATATGGAATAAGAAGATGGGCATCCCCGCGGAGCGGATCTTCCGCTTCGGCAAGGAGGATAACTTCTGGGAGCACGGCGCCGGTCCCTGCGGCCCCTGCTCGGAGATCTATTACGACCGGGGCGAGCAGTACGGCTGCGGCCGCGAGGGCTGCACGGTAGGCTGCGACTGCGACCGTTACATGGAGATCTGGAACAATGTCTTCACGCAGTTTGACGGCGACGGCAAGGGCAATTATGTCGAACTGGCGAATAAGAACATCGACACTGGTATGGGGCTGGAGCGTCTGGCCGTCGTGGTGCAGGACGTGGACACGGTGTTCAGCATCGATACCTTCAAAGCGCTGCTGGATGAGGTGTGTGCGCTGGCCGGTTACGAATATGAGACCGATGAGAAGAAGGATGTCTCCATCCGCGTCATCGTTGATCACATCCGTTCCGTGACCTTCATGGTCTCCGACGGCATCCAGCCATCCAACGAGGGGCGCGGCTATGTGCTGCGGCGTCTGCTGCGCCGGGCGGCCCGCCACGGACGTCTGCTCGGTATCGAGGGAAAATTCCTTGTCGGACTCAGCAAGAAAGTCATCGAGCTGAGCTGTGACGGTTATCCGGAACTGGCTGAGAGAGAGACCTTTATCGAGAAGGCCATTGGTCAGGAGGAAGAGAACTTCAGCCGCACGATCGATACAGGGCTGCATATTTTAGAGGAAATGGAGAAAGCTATGAGGGAGCGCGGCGACGACACGCTCTCCGGCGAGGAAGCTTTCAAGCTGTATGATACCTATGGCTTCCCTCTGGACCTGACGCGGGAGATTCTGACGGAATCCGGTCTGAAAGTGGATGAAGAGGGATTTGCCGAGGCGATGGAACGGCAGAGAGAGATGGCGCGGAAGGCCCGGAAGACGACGAACTATATGGGCGCCGACGTGACTGTATATCAGTCCATTGATCCGGAGATTGGCACGGAATTTGTCGGCTATGACCGGACGGAGTGCACCTCCCCGATCACCGTTCTCACGACAGAGGAGGAGATCACAGAGGCACTGACGGACGGAGACCGGGGCACGATCCTGACGGAGCAGACCCCCTTCTATGCCACGATGGGCGGCCAGCACGGCGACTGCGGCGAGATCACGCTGCCCGATGGATCCTGCTTTAAGGTGGAGGAGACCATCAAGCTGTCCGGCACCAAGGTGGGTCATGTGGGGCGCGTGGCTTCCGGTATGTTCCGGGTGGGAGATCTGGTGACGCTGCGCATCGATACCACGCAGAGGGCGGCCACCTGCCGCAACCACAGCGCCACGCACCTGCTGCAGAAGGCGCTGCGGGAGGTTCTGGGAAATCATGTGGAGCAGGCAGGGTCCTATAATGATGCCGAGCGGCTGCGCTTTGATTTCAGCCATTTCGCGGCCATGACGCCGGAGGAGATCGCGCGGACGGAGGAGATCGTCAATCGGGAGATTCTGGCGGCGCTCCCTGTCGTCACGAAGGTCATGTCTCTGGATGAGGCGAAGGCCACCGGTGCGATGGCTCTCTTCGGAGAGAAGTACGGCGAATCCGTGCGGGTCGTTTCCATGGGAGACTTCTCTACGGAGCTCTGCGGCGGCACGCACGTGAAGAATACCGAGGATATTCACTGCTTCAAGATCCTCTCAGAATCCGGCGTGGCGGCCGGCGTGCGGCGGATCGAGGCGCTGACGGCGACCGGGCTGCTTGCGCATTATGCGGACATGGAGCGGGCCTACCAGCAGGCGGCGGTACAGGCCAAGGCGACGCCTGCGACCATGACGCAGCGGATCGCGCAGATGGAGGAAGAAATCAAATCCCTGCGTTCCGAGAATGAGAAGCTGAAGAGTAAGATGGCCAGTGAGGCGGCCGGCGGCGCTCTCGATCAGGTGCGCGACATCGAAGGAGTGAAGGTGCTGGCGGTCCGCGTGGACGACGTGGATATGAACGGCCTGCGGAATCTCGGCGACCAGCTGAAGGAGAAGCTGGGCGAGACGGGCGTGCTTGTGCTTGCCTCCTCTCTGGGCGGGAAGGTGAACCTCATCGCCATGGCTACCGAAGCGGCGCAGAAGCAGGGTGCTCATGCGGGCAATCTGATCAAGGCCGTGGCCAAAGAAGTCGGCGGCGGCGGCGGCGGACGTCCCGGTATGGCCCAGGCCGGAGGGAAGAACCCCGCCGGAATCCCGGCGGCGCTGGAAAAAGCCTGGCAGACAGCCGAGCAGCAGTTAAAAAAATAAATTTTTCGTGAATTTTTTGTTGACGAAATGATTTATTATGCTATAATTCTAGATGTGCTAGAGATTATTACCCAAACAGTTGCACAATTTTACAACTGGAGGGAGGTTAGGTGTGAGTTATGGCGAACGTAATCGTGAAAGAGAACGAATCGTTGGATAGCGCACTTCGCAGATTCAAGAGAAATTGTGCGAAGGACGGCATCCAGCAGGAGATCCGTAAGAGAGAGCATTATGAGAAGCCCAGCGTAAGACGCAAGAAGAAGTCCGAAGCTGCGAGAAAGCGCAAATACAATTAAAAAGTGCTCCGAAGGAACCGTCCGGAAGGATGGTTCCTTTTTCGGTCTAAGAACCTTTCTTTTCGCATAGAATAAAGGGTACAGGATGGCGGGGAGAAGCCGGTGGGAAGAGAGAGGAGCGGGCATGCGGTGGGGGAGCCGGTTCTCCTCCTCACCGGCCGGATGTCTCTGCAGGCGGAGAATTATCGGGGGCTGCTGGAGGTGACGCCGGAACGGATCGTTCTGCAGGTCCGGCACGCGCAAATCGCTGTCATCGGAGAGAACCTGCAGGTGGAATACTATGCCCGGGAGGAGCTGCGGATCGCCGGTCTCGTTTCCCGGGTCGAGTTCTTGTAGGGGGTGGCGTATGATCCTGAAGCCGATCCGCCTGTTCGACGGGGAAGTCCTGGTGGAGATGCGCGGCGGCTCTCCGGAACGCTTCCTGAATCTCTGCGCCGCCCGCGGGCTGTTCCTGCGGAAGATCCGCCGCGAGCCGGAGACTTGCCGGTGTATCATGACGGCCGAAGAATTCCTCTCTTGCCGGCCGATGGCGCGGAAGGCAGGTGTGCACCTGCATGTGCTTCGCAAGCGGGGACTCCCCTTCTTCCTGTTTCGTATCCGAAGACGCTGGGGCCTTCCTGTAGGAGCGGCTCTCGCTCTGGGAATTCTGGCCTTCTGTTCGACCAGGCTCTGGGACATCGAACTGTCGGGAGGAAGCCGCCACACGCCGGATCAGTTTACCTCCCTGCTCGCGGAATATGGTGTGGAGGCCGGTGTGCCCCTGAAAGAGATCGCCTGCGGCGATCTGGAGGAGGCAGTGCGGAATACCTGGCCGGACATTTTATGGGTTTCGATTCAGAAATCCGGCTGTGTTCTGAGGGTTCAGGTGCGCGAGAATGAGCAGTGGACGGAGGAGACGGAGGCGGACAGCGAGGAGACGGTCCTTCAGGCCACCGACCTGGTGGCGGAGACGGATGGAATCATCGAGTCGATCGTGACCCGGCAGGGGACGCCCCTGGTGACGGCCGGGGATGAGGTGACGGCGGGACAGGTGCTGGTATCGGGGATCGTACCGATGGAGGATGACGCCGGAGAGGCGACGGGGGCCATCCTGGTTCATGCTGACGCCGACATCACGGCGATCACAGTGGAGGAGTACCACTGGGAGCGGGAGGTGACGGAGGAAACAGTGACCTTCGGAGCACCGTCCGCCTTCGCGCTCTCCCTGTGCGTTGGCTCACAGCGGGTGACACTGTCTCTGGGAGCAGAGTCCGCGCAGGTGCTGCTTGGCTCCTGGTACAGCCCGAGGCTATTTTCATATCTGCCGCTGCCCTTTTCCTGTGAGATGCAGATCGGCTCCTCGCTGATCTATACAAGACGGGCTTTGTCAGAAGAGGAGATTGAGGCGCTGTGTCAGGCGGAATGGGAGGAATTTACTGAAAATTTACGGGAAAAAGGCGCGCAAATTCAGGAAAAAGATGTTAAAGTAACAGTTGGAGAACTCTGGCTGCAGATGGATGGGACCGTGACACTTCTGGGTCCCCTGGGAGAGGAAAAATCCAGTGAAATGCAGACAGAGGAGAAGGAGAACGAAGAGACAGAATGAGTATCATTGAGACGACCATGGATATCCCGGCCGAGCACATGCGGAACGTCTGCGGGCAGCTGGACAGCCATATGAAGAAGATCGAGAAGACCCTGCGGGTCTCTCTGGTTCCCCGGGACGGCAGTGTGAAGATCATCGGCCCGGAGAAGAACATCGAGCGGGCCCGGAGTGTCTTCGAGAGTCTGGTGGCTCTGTCCGCCCGCGGCAATACGATCACCGATCAGAATGTGGACTACGCGCTGTCCCTGTCGATGGAGGAGAAGGCGGAGCGGATCGTGGAGATCGACCAGGATATCGTCTGCCGGACCCATTCCGGGAAGCCGGTGAAGCCGAAGACGCTGGGACAGAAAACCTATGTGGACGCGATTCGTCAGAAAATGATCTGCTTCGGTCTGGGACCGGCGGGCACGGGCAAGACCTATCTGGCGATGGCGATGGCAATTCAGGCCTTCAGGGACAATGAGGTGCAGCGGATCATTTTAACCCGTCCGGCCATCGAGGCGGGGGAGAACCTGGGTTTTCTGCCCGGCGACCTGCAGAGCAAGATCGACCCCTATCTGCGCCCTCTCTATGACGCTCTCTATCAGATTATGGGGGCGGATTCTTATCTGGCCAATTATGAGAAGGGGCTGATCGAAGTGGCGCCGCTGGCCTATATGCGCGGACGCACCCTGGACAATGCCTTCATCATCCTGGATGAGGCGCAGAATACCACACCCGCGCAGATGAAGATGTTCCTGACGCGGATCGGCTTTGGTTCCCGGGTGGTTGTGACCGGCGACCCGACGCAGAAGGATCTGCCCGCCGGGGCGACCTCCGGCCTCGATGTAGCGGTGAAGGTGCTGCGGGACGTAGAGGACATCGCCATGGTGACGCTGACCAACCGGGATGTCGTGCGGCATCCGCTGGTGCAGCAGATCGTGGAGGCCTATGAGAAATACGAGAAGCGGGAGGCATATCAGGAAAAGCGCCGGGAAGCCTGGAAGGAGAAACGGCGTGCCACCTATATGGTGCGCGGACGCGGACCGCAGAAACCGAAAGGAGGACCGGACCGATGACCCTGCATGTAGATGTGGAGACGGACAGGCTGTGGGATATTCCGTATGAGGAGCTCCTCCGCCGGGTCGTGGAGGGGGCGCTGGACTATGAAGAGTGTCCTTACGAGGCGGAGGTCAGCGTGTTGCTGACGGATGACGAGGGAATCCGGCAGATCAACCGGGAGAACCGGGGCGTGGACGCAGCGACGGATGTGCTCTCCTTCCCGATGGCGGAGTACCCGGCGCCGGGAGATTTCTCCCGGCTGGAGGACGAGCAGGCGGGCTGCTTTCATCCGGAGACCGGCGAGCTGCTTCTCGGAGATATCGTCATTTCCATGGACCGTGTCGCAGAGCAGGCGGAGAGATACGGCCACAGCCGCACGCGCGAGCTGGCCTTTCTGGCCGCACACAGTATGTTTCACCTGATGGGCTATGATCATATGGAGGAGGATGAACGGCTCGTCATGGAGCGAAAGCAGAGGGAGCTGCTGGAACAGTTGGGGATTTCGAGGGAAGCTGAAGACTGAGCCGACACTGATTATCTATGCGACAAAAGGGGATGACACGACGAATTGCGCTGTGCTTTGTCCCTTGTGTTATATATGAAAAACGAGGTAGAAGGGATGAAAAAAGCAGGAACGACAAAGATGTGGGGAGTTCTGGCTCTTGTGACTGTGCTGGCGGGCAGTGCAGCTCTGACTGGCTGTGGGAAGAAGAACGCTGAGGAAACGACGCTGGCAGAGGAAACGACTGCAGCCGGGACGGCGGCAGAGCTTGCAACAGCCGGAATAACAGCGATCGAGACGATCACTGAGGCGGAAACCGAAGCAGAGATTTCCACGGAAGGAATGGTTAAAAGCTTTCTTACCGGGGAGTGGGTGGACGAGTCCATCGGAACGAAACGTCCGCTGGCGATCATGATCAGCAATGTGAAGGCGGCTGTGCCCGGCAGCGGGCTGAATACCGCTGGTGTTATCTATGAGACTCCCATGGAGGGCGGAGAAGTGCGTCTGGAGATTCTGACCGAGAACTATGAGACGCTGGAACGGATCGGTTCGATTCGCAGTGCCCGGACCTATCATCCCTGGATCGCGGCGGAATTTGACGCAATCTACGTTCATTATGGCCGCAGTGACTATGTGATCTCCGACCTGAACAGCGGGAATATTGACGACATCGACGGTGTTACCTCCCGCGGTACTTCCGCGTTTTACCGGACAACGGACCGGGTAGCACCTCACAATGCCTACACAACGCCGGAGCTGCTGGATGCGAAGATTGAGAGTCTGGGCTTCGAACGCGAGTATGACGATGACTATGAGGGCAAATTCACCTTCGCGGAGGATGACAGCCCGGTGACGCTCACTGACGGGCAGGAGGCTGCGAAGGTGACGATCGGATATCTGGTGAATCAGCCCTGGTTTGAATACAATGAGGAAGATCAGCTCTATTACCGATATCAGTACGGCGAGGCGCAGATTGACGAGCTGGACGGGGAGCAGGTGACCTGCACGAACATCATCGTGCAGTACTGCAGCTATACGATGCAGGACGATGATTATACCAAAAATATCTATACGGTCGGTGAGGGGACCGGCGTCTATATCACCGGCGGCAGGGCTGAGACCATTTCCTGGAGCAAGGCGGATAAATGGAGTAATACGATCTTTACCGACGAGAACGGTGAGGAGATCACCCTCAATCAGGGCCGTACATGGGTGTGCATCGTGCTTCCGTCAATGACGGGAGAGATTACGCTGGAGTGAGGGCTGTAAAGTTTTATTCTTTCCCTGTGAAATTTTCGGGGAAATGATCGCAATACTGATTAAAGAAGCAAAAAAGGCAGATACTATAAGTGAGCGGCAAAAAAATTTGCCATAAAAAGGAGCACTTATCATGAAGAAATATGTGATCTGCCTTCTTGCTTTCTCAGTGGTCATTGCGCTGGCGCTGGCCGGGTGGCTCTGTTATCTGTCTCTGCGAACGGACAGCCAGGCAGAGGAAAAATCCGCGGAGCTCGCAGAGACGGCGGCGGAGGCCGCCGGGGAGGATCTGATTGCGGAATCCGGAGAGTCAGAAGAAGCCCCGGCGAAGAGCGGGGCGGATGCAGAGGAGAGCGGTGCGGCGGGAGGCTATCAGGCCGTTCTGCTCGACGGAGAACTGCGCGTCTATGAGGAGACGACAGGCGAGCTGATTGAATCACTGCCTGCCGAAGATCTGTGGATTCCTGAGGTGGAAGAGGTGCGGCTGCGGGAGGGGATTTCTTTTCAGGAGGACGAGGAGCTCTATCAATATCTGGAGAGCCTCACGAGTTGAACGTCTCACGAGCAGTCGGGAAGTTCGAAGCTGAGCGGTGCGGTCGAAGCCGGAGCGCAGAAACAGCGGCACCAGGAAATGAACAGGCCGCTTCAGGGTGGGAGGTGTACACATCATGACACGAAAGATCGCGGTGATTGGCGGCGGCGCCGCGGGGATGACAGCGGCGATTGCCGCGGCCACGCACGGCGCTGAGGTGACCGTGTGTGAAGCGGGCACGATGCCGGGCAGAAAACTGCTCTCCACGGGAAATGGAAGATGTAACCTCACCAACCTGCGGATGAAGGGAGACTGTTTTCACTCCGGCCGTCCGGGGGCGGCGATGGAGGTCATTCACGGATTCGACGAACAGGCGGTGCTGGACTGGTTTGAGAGCATGGGTGTTCTCTGCACAGACCGGGACGGCTATGTCTATCCCCGCAGCGGGCAGGCCTCTACGGTGCGGGAAGCCCTCGAACAGGAAATGAGACAGCGCGGTGTGACGCTTCGCACGTCGGCGAAGGTCACGGCGCTGCAGGTGTCTTCTGAAAATGGAAAGTATAAGCTGACGCTGGGGGCAGGTATGCCCCTTTTTGCAGATGCGGTGATTCTGGCGGCCGGGGGGAAAGCAGCTCCGGCGACAGGCTCGGACGGCAGCGGTTTCGCGCTGGCGGCTGGCCTGGGACATACGGTGATCACGCCGCTTCCGGCTCTGGTGCCGCTTCTCTCTTCGCAGCGTTTCTTCCATAAGCTTCACGGCGTGCGCGTGCGGGGAAGGGTGACGCTCTTCGCGGACCGAAAAAAGCTGGCGGAGGATACGGGGGAGATTCAGATGACAGAGCACGGCATTTCGGGGATTCCGGTCTTTCAGGTGAGCCGATTCGCTTCCCAGGCGCTGGCTGCCGGAAAGAAGGTGCGGGCTGTGCTGGATTTCCTGCCTGAGCTCTCCGAAGAGGCATGGCGGGGGAGACTGGAACGATTCGCCCGGGAGCATCGTGAGATGACGGTCTTTACTTTTCTCCATGGCCTTTTTCCGGATAAGCTCTGCCGCGTCCTGCTGGAACGGGTCTGCTGCCGGGAGGAGCAGCGGCTGGGTGAGCTGGATGCCGGACGCAGAGGGGAGCTGGCCCGTCTGGTGCGGCGCTTCGATGTGGATATCCGGGGAACCGGCAGCTTTGAGCAGGCGCAGGTGACAGCCGGGGGCGTCTCGGTGCGCGAACTGGATCTGAGGACGATGGAATCCCGCTTCCACCCGGGGCTGTATTTTGCCGGTGAGGTGGTGGATGTAGAAGGAATCTGCGGCGGCTACAACCTGCAGTGGGCCTGGAGCAGCGGGTATGCCGCAGGGTCGGCAGCCGCCGGAGGAGAATACATATGATACGCATTGCAAATGTAACGCTGCCGCCGGGGTTTACGCCGGAGGACGTGGAGCGCCATCTGCGCCGGGAGAGAATCCCGGCAGAGGCAGACTGGGAGCTGCGGCGGTTGTCCCTGGATGCCAGGAAAAAGCAGAATATTCATTATCTGGCCTCCGTGGATGCCTCCTGGCCCGGGGAGGCTGCTTTTCTGAAAAAAAACAGGAATCATGAGATTTCCCGTGCCGCAGACCCGGCCTATCAATGCCCGGAATCCGGCCCGGTGCCTTTGACACATCGGCCGGTCATCGTCGGCGCAGGTCCGGCGGGGCTCTTCGCCGGGCGGCTTCTGGCAGAAGCCGGTTATGCGCCTCTGATTCTCGAGCGGGGCGCTGCGGTGGAGGAACGCGCCGCGGATGTCGAGCAGTTCTGGCGGGACGGCGTCCTGAAACCGGATTCCAATGTACAGTTCGGCGAGGGCGGGGCCGGGACCTTCTCCGACGGCAAGCTGAATACCCAGGTGAAGGACCGTGAGGGGCGGATTCGCCAGGTCCTGCGCTGGTTCGTGGAGGCCGGGGCGGATCCTTCGATACTCTACTGGAACAAACCCCACATCGGCACCGATGTGCTGCGGCAGGTCGTGCGCAATCTCCGGGAGACCTTTCTCTCCCTGGGCGGGGAGATTTGTTTCCACAGTCAGCTCACGGCGTTCCGGACTGCGGAATCCACGGACGGTACACGTTATGTGACGGGGGTAGAATACCGGGATGGAGATGGTTCACTGCACATTCTGGATACGGAAGCGGTTATTCTGGCGGTCGGCCACAGTGCCAGAGATACCTTTAAGATGCTGCATGATGCGGGAATTCCCCTGCAGACCAAGCCCTTTGCCGTGGGCGTGCGCGTCGAGCATCCGCAGGAGATGATTCAAAATGCGCAATACGGGACGGAATATCCGGCGGGACTTCCGGTGGCGGATTATAAGCTGACTGCGCGGACGGCCGCAGGGCGCGGCGTCTATTCCTTCTGTATGTGTCCGGGAGGCCAGGTCGTGAATGCTTCCACTGAGCCGGAACGGATCGCCGTCAATGGCATGAGCGTCTCTGCGCGGGACGGACGCAACGCTAATGCGGCTCTGGTCGTAACGGTGACCCCGGCGGACTTCGGCAGTGAGGATGTCCTGGCGGGGATGACCTTCCAGCGGCGGCTCGAACATCTGGCCTGGGAATCCGGGCAGGGACAGATTCCGGTGCAGCTGCTGGGAGATTTCCGGGAGAATGTGTCTTCCCGTATCCTGGGTGACGTGGAGCCGGACATCTGCGGTTCTTACCGATTGGGCAACCTGCGGGCGGCGCTGCCGGGGGCAATCGGTGATTCGATTGCCGAGACTCTGCCCGCCTTCGGGCGGAAGATCGCCGGATTCGATCGGAAGGATGCCGTCTTCTCCGGTGTGGAGAGCCGGACTTCTTCCCCGGTACGCATCCTGCGGGATGAACATTTTGAGAGTGAATTGTCCGGACTTTTCCCCTGCGGGGAGGGAGCCGGATACGCCGGCGGTATCACATCGGCAGCGGTGGACGGAATAAAAGTCGCGGAAGAGATCATCAGGAGGTATCAGAGATGGACATGAAGGATATCGAGAGAATCAACGAACTCTATCATAAAAAACAGGCCGGTACGCTGACGCCGGAGGAGAAGGCGGAGCAGGATCGTCTGCGCCAGGAGTACATCGCCGCCATTCGCGCGAACCTGCGCGGCCAGCTGGACGCGACGACGATCCAGTATCCCGACGGGCGGCGGGAAAACCTGGGGGAGAAATACGGCGGCAAGAAGAGGACGCACTGAAAGGACGGACAGAATACCATGTAAAGAGAGCTGTCCGGTGTGTTGAGAAAGCTGCAGCAGGCAATGAACATACAGAGAACGAGGGAAGAACAGACTCGTTCCGTGTATCAAAAGGAAAATGAAGTATCAGGCGAATGTCCGGGGAGATACATATGACAAAAAATGAGATTCGCAGGGAATGCCGGGCACAGCGCACAGCTCAGTCCGAGGCGATGCGGCAGGAAAAGAGCCGCCGCATCTGTGAGTATATCGAGAACCTGCCTCTGTACCGTGAAAGCCGGATCATTTACGCTTACATCGCGACGCAGGGGGAGGTCGACCTGTCCTCTCTGATTGAGGATGCCTGGGCGCGCGGCCTGGAAGTGGCGGTGCCCCGGGTGCATGGGGAGACGATGGATTTCTACCGGATTACCTGTTGGGACGACCTGGAGGAAGGCAGCTTTCACATCCGGGAGCCGCGGGAAGGCTGTTCGCTGGTTACAGAGCGCGAGCAGGTGCTCTTCCTCGTGCCGGGCGTCGCTTACGATACGGAGGGCTTCCGCGTGGGGTATGGAGGCGGATTTTATGACCGCTATCTGGAATCCTGGCCGATGCATCATACGATCGGGGTGGGATTTGATTTTCAGATCTATCCGGAAGTCCCCAGGGAAGCGACGGACTGCGCCATGCGGGAAATCGTGACGGAGACAGGATTCCGGAGAGGCGTGTTTTGCTGAGGAAAAAAAGACAAGGGGGAATCGGCAAATGGCAGATGATAAGAATACGAATATGGAAAACGAAACAAAGGAAAAGTCTTCAAAAGGTACGGTGGATATACAGTCCGCTAAGAAACGAAAATCCGCCGGGACCAAAAAGGGCAGAAAGAGCGGGAAGAAAAAAACTCCGCTGAAGCTTCACAGGAAAAACGTGGCTGCGAATCCGGGGGCTGCCCGCGGGCGTTTCCTGATATTCAGCGCCGTCCTGGCGCTGGTGTTCTGGCTGTTGATCGAATATTTCTTTCTCGTGCCGATCAATCTGTACAGCACAGGATTCTGGGTTATGGCCTTCTTTGTCCTGCTGCTCTTCGCGATTGCATATAATGTCTCCGTATATCAACGTGGGGCGGACCGTGATGCCGCAGGGAGGAAACATATTTCCTGCCGTGTGAGCCTGGCGGCGCTTCCGATCATTCTGCTGCTCTTTGCGATTCTTATGATCGCCTCCTCGCCGCTGTTTCACGCGAAATCCTACGCTTCGATTCTCGAAGTGACTGATGCGGAGTTCGATACGGATCTGGCGGAGACGCTGAATACAGATGCCATTGCGCTGATGGATACGACCTTCGCCGAGAAGCTCGGTGACCGGGAGATCGGTTCACTGACCGATGTGGTGAGCCAGTATGATGTGTCGGCAGACTATGTGCAGATTGACCTGGATGGTTCTCCGCTGAAGGTTTCTGCTCTGGTCTATGCCGGTTTCTTCAAATGGCTGGAAAACCGGGGCGAGGGCGTACCAGGTTATGTCACGGTGGACCCTGTGTCCATGTCCGCGGAGTATGTGCGGCTGGAGGAGGGCATGATCTATGTTCCTTCCGCCTATTTCCTGCAGGACGCGGACCGTTATATCCGGATTCATTATCCGACGGCGCTCCTGGGCAGCGCGCATTTTGAGATCGATGAAGAGGGAAATCCTTACTATATCAGCACGGTATACAAGCGTACCATCGGGCTTTTTGGCGGTCAGACCGTGGCCGGAGCCATCCTGCTGGATCCCGTTACCGGGGAACTGACCCGCTATGGAGTGGATGAGGTACCTGGCTGGGTCGATCTCGTATACAGCGGCGATCTCCTCTGTACGCAGTACAACTGGTACGGCACCCTGTCGGGCGGATTTCTCAATTCCGTCTTCACCATGAAGGGCTGCAAGCAGATCACGACCTATGACGTCTCGGAGGACGACGCGAGTGACGCGGTACCTGCCTGCGACTACGGCTATGTGGCGCAGGGCGGCGACATCTGGATCTATACCGGCGTGACTTCCGTCAACAGTGACAGCTCTAACGTAGGCTTCCTGCTCGCCAATGAGCGCACCGGCGAAGCCCGCTTCTACTCCGTTGCCGGTGCAGACGAGCAGTCCGCCATGGACGCGGCGGAGGGTGAAGTGCAGGAGAAGGGCTATCAGGCCAGTTTCCCCTCCCTGATCAACGTCGAAGGAAATCCCACCTATATCATGGTGCTGAAGGATTCCAGCGGCCTGGTGAAGCTCTACGCGGCGGTCAACGTCGAACAATACAACCTGGTGACCACCGCCTCCACGCAGGAGGAATGCATCAGCAAATACAAGTCGCTTCTCGGCCTGGAGGATACCTCTGACGAAGATGAGAACGCGGAAGTGTTGGAGACGGATATCACCCTCGCCGCAGTGCGCTACATCACCGTGGACGGGAACACCTGGATCTATCTGGTCGCGGAGGATGGCAGCGTCTATCGTGCGCTGGCCGCGGAGAATGAAGCCATGCTCATCCTGGAGGCCGGTGATTCGGTGCATCTTGAATTTTACACCGATGGGGAGATTGTCAGCTGTGAGATTAAATCATAATGATAGAACTGTGCCGGAAAAGAGGCATAGAAAACAAGCATCCGTACAGTGCTCCGGTGTATTTGTACCAACGTATGTCTTTTCTGCATATAAAATATGGCGTTTATATGCAGAGAAGCAGAAACCTTGCATATAAAATGTCGTCATAATATGTAGAAACGTACGTGTTTGGTTACAATTTTTTTACAATCTGGAGACAATGGTGAGAGCTTCTGACCTTATACTATTTGAATCAGGAAAACAGTTCGGGAAAGAAGCTCTCAGACAAAACCGGAGGAGGATGCTGACATGAAAAAAACTGTTATTGTGGTTATCGGATTTGTTGCATGTCTTGGAATTCTTTCCCTCATCGGCTGCGGTCAGGACACAGAGGGCATTGAGATTCAGAAAATGGAGCAGGCATGTCTGGAGGCAACGGAATATCTTTCGACCACATCCAATGAACAGACGAGAACACTGACCTGTGAAGGTGAGGCAGAGAGTTCAGATGAACTGAACGCAGGATGTGTCATGTTCACGGATGGAGAGTATACATATTATTATGATTCTGATGCGGAGAAGCTGCGAAAGATTGAAAGCTTATCGGATTTTGACTTGAACTTAACCCCTGTGTATGAGGAAGAAATTCTGGATACGGCAGATCAGCTGCTGTCCCATGTTGTTGGCAGTGAACTTTTCTCCGAATGCAGCAGGACGGTCAGTGAGGCAGAGGATACTCTCTCCTACACGATCGAATATACTGCTATGAATAGAGAGATAAGCGTTCCGGTCGGCAGTATCACATATCTGTATGACGGAACGTTGTTTCCTGCATATTTTAATAACACAGACGTGCTGGAAGGGATGGAAACTGAGACGATAACGGAATATATTGATGAAACAGAGGCGCTGGCGTTGGCGCAGGAAGAAGCAGTATCTTTCATAAAGGAAAAATTTCAGGATGATGCCGGGCAGTATGAGCTCGATGAAGAGTCTGTAGAAATCATGGAGAAAAAATATTATTCTTCCTGGGGGACGGTATGCTGGAGCGTCTCGATGTCTTACTTTTATGGGGAGTATGAGGTTTGTTTTGAGATTTTGGTTGATGCCGAAACCGGTGAGATCGTTGAAAATGCCAATAATTATACGTAATGATTGACTTGCGAAAGAAATGATATGATGTGTCAGAGAATCCTGATTGTGGAGGATGAGAAGCCGATTGCTGATATCCTGCGGTATGGATTTCAGAGAGAGGGCTTTGAGGCGGAGTGCGTTTATACCGGGGCTGACGGGCTCAGGCGGGTGCAGGAGTCGTCTCCGGATCTGATGATTCTGGACTGGATGCTGCCGGACGTCAGCGGACTGACTGTCTGCCGGATGCTTACAGAGACCTGCAGCATCCCGATCATCATGCTGACAGCAAAGGAAAGTGTGGAGGATAAGCTTCGGGGGCTGGAAGCGGGAGCGGATGACTATATAGCCAAGCCCTTTGATGTGCGTGAGGTCGTGGCACGAGCCCGGACGGTTCTGCGCCGTGCAGGGCGGGCGCGGGGGAAGAACGCGGAGGAGAGGCCGGAAGCCTGTGGAAACGGAATCACCCTGTATCGGCGGGAACGAATGGTGGCGCAGGACGGTGCGGAGGTGGAGCTGACGCCCCGGGAGTACGATCTTCTGGTCTGCTTTCTCGAGCATCCGCGCATGGTCTTTACCCGGGAAATGCTTCTGGAGCAGGTGTGGGGCTGCGAATATCCGGGCGGTACCCGGACGGTAGATATTCATGTGCAGAGACTGCGGAAGAAACTGAAGCTGCAGGAGGCACTGCAGACCGTCTATGGAGTGGGCTATAAATATGTGGACGGACCGGGGAAGTAAGCGGGGAGAACGATGAAGAGGAGCGAGAGAAGATCAGAGAAAGGCGACGGAAAGCGATCCGTAGGCGGGTTTGTGCATGGGATTCGCTGGAAGATCACGCTGGGACTGGTTCTGATCTTTCTTCTTAGCAGTGCTTCCCTCTATCAGATGCTGCAGACCAGGCTGAGGACACGTCTGGAGGAACAGATCACTGAGGAAATGACTTCCCTGTGGCAGAACGCCAATTTTTATGCCCGCCAGCTTCTTGTCACATATGGTCTGAATAACGATGAGGAGGGCTTCGCGGAGATCGGAGCAAGTCTGGAGGAAGAACTGACCGCGGCGACAGAGTGGGAGGCGGAAGCCTGCGACTGTCAGGGCAATCTGTTGGACTCCCCGGCGTCGCAGGAGGAGAGAAGTTCTGAGGAACAGGAGCTTTTTGACGCTGCGGCTGCGGGGCGGGCTGTGTATCGGATGGTGTATGACCGGGCGGAATTCTGCCGGGTTACTTTTGTTTTGCCCGTTCTGGTTTCAGAGAAACAGGTAGGGATTCTCCGTGTCACAGCGGATTATTCGGATCGGCAGCAGGAAAATGCGCAGACCGTTCGTCTGGTGCTCGGCGTGATGATCCTTGCGTTTGGTTTGGCTTTCATCCTGTGTCTTCTGCTTCTGAATCATTTCGTGACGCCGCTGCTGCAGCTGTCCGGGCACAGCCGTCAGGCGGCACGGAGTATGTGTGAAAAAGAAATGGATCAGATCCCGGCAGTTCCGGAGCTGTTGACACATCGGCGCGACGAGATCGGCGTTCTGGCGGAAAACTACAGCCGCATGCTGGACACTGTGCAGGAGCAGTTTCAGCGGATTGAAGGTGATAGGACGCAGATTCAGGAGCTGCTCGAGAGCCGTCAGGAATTCTTTGATCAGGCCACCCATGAGCTGAAGACGCCCCTGACAGTGATCCGCGGCTATGCGCAGCTGCTTCAGGAGGACGGCGGAGAAGATCGGGAACTGTGGGAGACGGGACTCGATCAGATCCTGCGGGAGAGCGACCGGCTGCAGCGGATGGTGCGGCAGCTTCTTGATCTGAGAAGCGGTCCGCAGGAAACGAAGAAAACACGGATTGAGCTGACCGGGCTGGCCCGGAACGTGGCGGAGTCCATGGAGCTGAAAGCCCGGCGGTACGGCAATACGCTGCGCGTAACAGGGCCGGAGGGATGCCGGATCCTGGGGCAGGAGGAGCTGATTCGTCAGCTCCTGGTCAATCTCGTGGACAATGCTATTAAATACGGAGAAGAAAACACACCCATTGAGATTGAAACCGGAGAAATGGGGGATGAGGTCTTTTTGGCTGTGGTGAACAGCGGAACGGGCTTATCTCAGGACGAGCTGGAGCATATCTTTGAGCCTTTTTACCGGGTAGATAAGGCGCGTTCCCGGGAGCAGGGAAGCGCGGGGCTGGGTCTGACCCTGTGCCGGAAGATCGCAGAGGCACATGGGGGTCTTCTCACAGCAGAAAGTGAACCGGGGCGGACTGTATTTCGTGCAACCTTCCCGCGGGACGGGGAGGAGAAGGGAGGAACCGGGATATGAGAAAGTGGCTTCTGTGCAGCGCCGTTCTTATGCTCCTGCTTTCTCTTACCGGCTGCGGCGGGATACAGCAGGAAAAGGTGGTCGAGGTAACGCTGCCGGAGGAGGCGGAAGAGGAAGAAAATGGCTCCGGGACGGTGGTGTCAGACATTTGTATCTATGAGTATGAAGTGACTTTGAATGAGGCAGCCCGGACTCAGCTAAAGAATCTGCGGGAGTACCGGAAGGCCGCGGAGGAATACGATGCAGGCTGGCTGGAACTGGGGGATATTTTTGCCCGGAACGGTCTGGCACAGGCGGGATTTTCCGGGGAGGATGTCTGGCTTTCCAGCAGAACGGCAGAGGGTACGGTGACGGTCCGGACTCTGGATATGGAGTATGGATTTTATGAGACGCTCTGGGAAGAAGAACTGGAGACTGGGACGGAAAAGATCTGGGTCTCTCCGGACGGAACAAAGCGGCTGATCCTGCATGAGAGTGAGGAGGAAGGGCGCATCTGCCTGGACTGGGTGGACGCGGAGGGAAAGATATGCCGCATTTTGACCGGGGAATCCGGTTGGGATGGCGAAGCCTGGTGGGGACTCCAGTGTGTCTGGTCCGGAGACAGCAGCCGGGCCTTTCTGCGCCTCTGTCCGTCCATTTACTTCCCGGAATCGTGGGGCGAATGGGATGCAGACGATGAAGAAAATTACAGCTACTGGGATGAGTATGCAGATTCTGCTCTCCTTACGCCATCTTCTCCCTGTGAAATCTGGATGCTGGAGGGGGAAACTGCCAATCTGTCTGCTACCTGTGTGCTCGATACGTCCGCCTCAAGCGAGCTGTGGCGGCCGCAGATGGTGGTTTCGTGGGACGGCAGCGCGGTATTCCAGACGTTATCAGGCGGAGACGCGGCTGTGATGGAGCTGATGAATCAATGGCCGGAGCAGACGGCTTCGGTCTATCTGTGGGAGGAGGATGGTGTATGGAGCTCCGTACAAAATGAGGACTGGGCGATGGATGAAGAGGGAGACCGGATCGGAGAAGACTTAGTCTCTGTTAGTCGGGATGTCTGCCTGTGGGAGGATCTGGTCTGTGTGCTGAACTTTGAGGGAGAATATCTGCTCTGGGATACGGCGTCCGGCACAACGCAGAATTTCGGGAAGATGCATGGTTCTGACCTGAAACGTTTTATTTATTTCTGTGCAGAAGATACGGTCGAAGAACGTATCTATGCGGTCAGCGACAGCGACCTCTATTACATGGAATACGGGGAGGACGGAACCTGGGAGATGATTTCTGTTTACCGGGGTCCCTCCGACGCCGATCTGGTGGATATCACGGTACAGCCGGAGACGGGAGACCTCTTGTTAAATTATCTGCTGGGAGGGCTTGAGGCCGCGGACGGCGAGACACTGGAGATGCAGCTGGTGCTGCTGAAATTCTGAGAAACGGTGCGCTCGGTTACAACTATTTTACAATCCGGAGACATCGAAGAGAACACTTAGCCTTACCATATCCGTATCGGGAAACCGGACGGATATGGTATTTTTGTATGCGCAGGGCTGCGGCGGAGTTTTTTCCAGCTGGCGCCGGACGCAGCCCGCGCTGGCGAGTAAGAGGCGACAAGCCGCCTCCTACTCGATCGCAGAAAAGGAGGAACTATGAACCGAAAACAAATCGCAGCCTGTGTCTGCGCCGTTTTCTGTCTGACGGCCTGTCAGGCTGCCCCGGAAACAGACGTTGTGCAGAATAAGAACGAGGGTATCCTGGAGTCGAAAATTGCGGATACGGATCGGACGGAGGACGCAGAGACTGCCGGGGATGACACGGAAGATGAGACGGGGCAGACGGATGCGGGTACCTGGACGGAATCCTTTGAGGGTGATACGGGGATTACTGTCACGGTGGATGCGGAAGTGTCTGCGGATAACCCGGATTATAACAGGGTATACCGGATCACCCCGCATGAAATCGAGGCGGAGGAGATAAAGGAATGGGTTCAGCATTTCTTTGGGGACATCGTACCCTGTGAACCGGTATCGGAGCTGTCCAAAACGGAAATCGAAGAGAAGATCATCCAGTACAGGCAATGGATCCAGGAAGCGGAGGAAAATGAGGAAGCGGACGTGGAAAGCCTGCAGTCGATCCTGAATGATTACCTGGACATGTATGAAACGGCCCCGGAAACCGTGGAAAAGAAGGAGACAGACTGGACCTTCCATCCGTGGGAATATTACCAGAACATGGCGGGGCTTGCCTCGGACAGTTTTTCGCAGGATACCATGGTGCTGGATCTTGTGTGTGAAAAGGAGGGGGAAGAGTGGGAAGTGATTGCGTATAATCGCAGCGAGGATGACTACATGCTTCACAGTGTTGCCCTGTATAAATCGGAGGCGGAGACAGAGGAGAACCAGGAGGAAGATCAGGAATCTGCCATCGGGCTTGTGCAGGATGCGCTGACGGGATTGAATCTGGAGGACTGGTCTGTCTATAGCTGCCAGACTGTAAGGTATGAGGAATCGATCCAGTATTACGTCGTGAACTGCCAGAAACAGTATGACGGGATCCCTGCGGCGGTGCTTCCCCAGCTCGAGACGATCAAAGGGCAGGACAGCTATGCGGCTTTATATTACTATGAAACGCTGCAGTTTTATGTGTGCAACGGTGAAATCCGATCAGTGTGGCTGGATGGGATGTCGGATGTCTCGGAGATCGAGAATGGCAGTGTGGATGTCTTAAGCTGGGAGGAGATCCGGGAAGTCTTCCGGAACGCGATGAAAGTCTCCTTCACGGTGGACAGCCTGAATGAAACATATGATAAATCCTCCGCCAGCTATAACATCTGTATTGATACGGTGGAAAAAGCGCTGGTGCGGATTAAGATTGCTGATAACACAGAGGAATTCCGCATGGTCCCTGCCTGGCTGTTCTATGGCTCCGTGGGCGGTGGCCTGGAGGATGTGGAAGAAGGAGGAGTGCGCTCGCCGATCCTGGTGATCAACGCCATTGACGGTACGCTGATCGACACTTCTCTGGGTTATTGATGGGGCGGAGAGGGGAGAGGGGGCATCTGCTGCGGCTTTTAAGCCGGCAGATACTGCTTTCGCCGCGTTTTATCCTCCCTGTGCTGGTCTGTGCGGCGGCGGTTTTTGTTTCCCAGGCGGATGTCCTGGCGGCGGGCATTCAGGGAGAAAATGTCTGGGAAACGGGATATTTCCTGCAGTTCGTCCTGAACGGATTGTCCGGACAGACGATGTATTTCCTTGTTCCCATCCTGAGCGCCGTACCCGGCACAGCGGCGATGATGGAGGATGTTCAGTCCGGCTTCCTGAAACCCCTGCTGTCCCGGACAAACCGCCGTGATTACCTGACGGGACGGATCCTGTCCTGCTCTCTGGCGGGAACGGCGGTCTTCCCGGCGGCCGTTTTCCTGGCGCTGCCTCTGTCCTGGCTGTTTCTGTCCCCCTGGGAGACAGGCGGAACCGGTCTGGAACTGGCGTCTTTGTGGCGTGAACTGGCAGCACGGAGCCTGCTGCTGGCACTGTCCGGTGCGCTGTGGGCCGGGGTGGGGCTGTGGATGTCCCTGGCAACGGGCAGCCTGTATGCTGCTTACAGTGCGCCCTTTGTGTTTTATTACGTGGGGATCATCCTGTATGAAAGATATCTGCCGGACCTTGCCATCCTCTGCCCTTCGCAGTGGATCTGGCCCGGGAAGGAGTGGCCCGGGGGCGTCTTTGGCGCCGCAGGCTGGGCGGCGCTGCTGCTGTGGCTGGTGTGGGCACTGGCCTGGATGGCCGGAGAAAGGAGAGTCGGGGCCGGATGATGAGAATATGTAAACGAAGCGGACGGATCCTGCGCCAGACCTGGGCGGTGACGGTATATGATTTCCAGCAATGGCAGGGAAATGTCCGGGTGATCCTGGTCTTTGCCCTGGCGTTCATCCTGTGCTTTCTCCTGTCGGATAAGGTGGTGCGTTTCGCGGCCGCCCACAGTACTACGCTGCAGATCGTGGAACCTTTCATCTGGACATTTGGGGACAGCGACTCGATCCTGCTGGCTTCCGTCCTGTTGATCTTCCTGTTTGCTGACATGCCGTTCCTGACGCCGGGAACGCCCTTTTTCCTGGTACGGACCAGCCGGAAGATCTGGCTTGCAGGGCAGATGCTGTACATCATCCTGGCGGTTTCCCTGTATCTGCTCTTCCTCCTGGCGTCGACCGCGGTCCTCTGCATGGGGAGCGCATTCACCGCTGATATGTGGAGCCCAACGGCCGCCCTTCTGGGTTATTCCGGGGAGGGGGAGAGCCTTTCAGTACCGGCCCTTGTGAAAACGATGGAGATGACCCGCCCTTTTGCCTGCCTCCGGGTCATTTGCGGGCTGATTCTTTTATACACATTGGTCCTGGTATTTCCGATGCTGCTGTTTAATCTCTGGAAAGGGCAGGCGGCAGGGATCGTGGGCGCCCTGGCATTCAGCCTGTATGGTTTCCTGCTGGATCCGGACCGCCTGCAGAGCCTGCTGCAGCTGCCGGACCAGCTGGCCTACAAGACCCGGGTGCTGGTGGGCTGGCTGTCTCCGCTGAATCATGCGACCTATTCCATGCACAGCTTCGGTTATGACAGCCTGCCGCGGCTCTGGCAGACGGGAGCCCTGTTTGGCGCGCTGCTGGCGGTACTGGCGGGACTGACCCTGCAGTGTATCCGCCGCTATCCATTCGATTTTCGGGGGACGGAGGGACTATGAACAGGGAGAAATGCGGGGACGCAGTCATCCAGGTACATCAGGTACGCAAAAGCTTTGGCGGGGAAATGGTACTGTGGGATATCACCCGGGACTTCCGGCGGGGATGCATCCACGGCATCGTGGGAAATAACGGCAGCGGAAAAACCGTGTTGATGAAGTGCATCTGCGGCTTCCTGGCGCCGGATCAGGGCGAGATCCTGGTCAATTACCAGCGTGTGGGACGGGATGTGGACTTCCCCGGCGACATGGGGCTCATCATCGAGACGCCGGGTTTCCTGCCCCGCCTGACCGGAAGGAAGAACCTGGAGCTGCTGGCTTCCCTGCGGGGTATTGTGGGGAAGCGTGAGATCGGGGATGTCCTGCGGCAGGTCGGGCTGGATCCGGCCATGAAGAAGCCGGTCGGAAAATATTCTCTGGGGATGCGGCAGCGGCTGGGACTTGCCCAGGCGATCATGGAAAACCCGTCCATTCTGATACTGGATGAGCCGTTTAACGGGTTGGACCGGCAGGGTGTCGCTCAGATGCGGGAACTGATCGGGAGCCTGCGGGATCAGGGGAAGACGATCATCCTGGCAAGCCATAATCAGGCGGACATTGATGCCCTGTGCGATACGGTGTGCGAGATGGATGCGGGACATATGACCATGCTTCGGGGCGAAGAAGATCCCGGGGACTGGTGGAGACAGGGGGTGGAGGTATGAGGAAAAAGCCTCTTCCGGTGTCTGAGCCGGAACAGGGACTGCAGGATCCGCCCGGGAGTATCCTGTCTCTGCGGGGCGTGACGATCTGGCTGCCGCCGGACCGGATGCTCCTGTACCGCCAGAGCCTCGATGTCGGGTCGGGGGAGCATATCCTGATTCTGGGAAGAGCCGGCAGCGGGAAGACCCGCCTGTTTCGCTGCCTTTGCGGCAGAGAAGTGTTCCAGGAAGGGGAGGTAATTTTGTTCGGGAAGCGGCTTGGTCCCGGAAGGGAAGCATCCTGGCGACAGGTCATGACGTATGTGGGAGTGATCCCGGAGGGAAATTCATTTTTCTCTTCTCTGACCTGTCTGGATAATCTCCGTCTGGCTGAAAACAGGAGGAGGGACGGCTCCGGAAAAACGAAGCGTGAAACGGCGCAGGAGAGGAACTTCTGGCTGGAGCGCCTGGGCCTGCGCCATATGGAAGGACGGCGGGTTGATTCCCTGTCCCCGGAAGAGCGGCGCCGCCTGAACCTGGCGCGTGCCTGCCAGAGGCATCCGCGTCTGATCCTGGCGGATCACTTCACACGGGAACTATCTCCGGAGTCAGAAGAAAAGCTCTGGAGGGATTGGAAAGCTGCCGCGGCGGAACATTTCCTTCCGGGAAATGTTCCGGCCTGGATCCATCTGTCAGACCGGCAGTGCCCCGGGGAACCGGCGGACCGTGTCTGGCAGATGGAGAATGGTCAGACAGAGTTGGGAGAAAAATCATGAGGGTACGGACTTTTTTGCTGATTGTTTGTGTAGGCGCAGTGAGTTTCCTGGGAGCCGTTCCGGCTGTGGCGGCAGGAGCAGAGAGTGAGAGTGTAGAAATTGCCTCTTCGTTGGAAACGGAAGCAGAGAATGAGGAAAGCTCCTCTTTGATGGAAGCTGAAACAGAGAATGGGGAGGCCGAAACAGGTACCGAAGAAACACAAACAGAAGCATTTTCTGTTGCGACCGAAACAGAAGAATCTTCATCACTGGTTTTTTCCGTTGAGAATTCACAGGTCTACGAGGGAATGGACAAATCCTACAGCAAAGGGTACAGCCCGACGGTCGGGAATGGGACGGTACTTCTGATCCTGCCGCTCCAGGCGAACGGAGCCGTGAAGGACGGGACCATAACGGTCACCCCTGATCTGGGCGAAACAGAAAACAGTCCGTTTCAATATAAAAACTATCAGAAGACAGTGAAGCTGACGGAGGAGGAGACAAAATCCGGGAAAAGTAAATCCGTTTACCTGTTCAAACTGAAACTGAAACTGGCAGAAGAATATGAGGAAGGCATCTATCCGATCGTTTTAACTGTACAGGCCAGGGGCACAGACGGCACACAGGTGGAACAGACTTTTACGATCTATGTGACACTGGACGTGGAGGACAGCGAGGAAAACGGGACAGAGGAAGAAACATCCGGGGAAGCCGGAGCGGACGGGGAGGAAGCCGGAGCGGACGATGCTGTGGGTGAAGCGGAGGGCGGAGAAGGAAGCGCCAAAACGGAGACTGCACCACAGTCTCAGCCGATTGTTCTGGTGGAAGACTGTTCTGTCAGTCAGGAGCGCGTGGAAGCCGGGGATACATTCACGGTCACAGTGACCCTGCGCAATACCAGCAGCAGGATCTCCGTACAGAATATGGCTGTAACAGCATCGCTTGAAAGTACTGACCTGAGCCTGACGGATCCGGGAGGCGTGTATTATCTGGGCTCCCTGAGCGCAGGAAAGGAGACCACGCTGACGCTGAACTTCCAGGCCCGCCGTGATGCAGCGGAAGGATCGGTCGAAATTCATCTGGACATGAGCTATGATAACCCGGATGCGGAGACACTGACTTCTTCTGGAAGTGTGTCCGTGAACATTTATCAGCCTCTGGACGTTGAACTCCTGACACCGGTGTTTCCGGAGAGTGTCAATGCAGGTGATACTTTTGAGGTGGAACTGTCAGTCATGAACCTGGGTCGGAGTACGCTCTATAATGTACGGTTTTCCCTGGATGCGGATGGATTGATCCCTTCCGGCAGTACATACATAGGAACCCTGGAAGCAGGGAGTGAGGGGAGTACCGCTATGAAAATCTTTGCCGGGACTCTGAATCAGCGCAGCGATGGAACAAGCCGGGAACTGGAAGAAGGGGAATCCCTGTATGGGGAAACCGGCGGAACTCTCATTCTGATCTATGAAGATACAGATGGGACAGAATATACGCAGGAATATGAAATCGGAACGACCATAGAAGCCCTGGTTGTTGAGACGGCTGAGGCAGAGGAAGAAGCAGAGGAAAAGTCCGGAATGCCCTGGCTGGGTGCCGCTGCCCTGGTTTTTGTGCTGGCCGCTTCCCTGAGCGGCATCATCCTTCGACGTGACCGGCTGAGAAAGAAATAGGTATGTGGATGAAGGAGCGTACGATGAATGATTGGCGATTGGCTGGCCGAAGCCTTCGCGGAGGGGGAATAGGGTGGATCATTCTGTTTTCAGCGGTCGGATTTTTTGTGCTGTTTACCTGTCTGGGGGAAACGATGAGTCTATGGAAGACGCTGCGGTCTTCGTGCGTTGCTATAGTATATCCGGAGGGAGAAGAGGAGAACGCCGGAGAGCAGACCCTGACTTCCCTGAAGGCTGAACTTGCGGAAGAAGAACAGGTGGAATCGGTCAGCCGATGGGTTCCTTCGGAGGGAATAGTGAGTGACGGAACGGAGACTGTGGAAATTACGGAGGAGATAATGGAAAATATTCCTGCCGGGGAAGGACTGATTCTTTTTCTCAGTCAGGCATCTGTTCTGACGAAACTGGAGACCATAGCAGAAGAGCTCGGATTCTGTGTGGAGGGCTGGAGCCTGACATCCGATGGATGGGTGAAGCTGGAAACGGAGGAGTGGGAGAATACAAAGGAAAAAATCCGTTCCCTGATGTTTCTGGGGCTGCTCTTCCTGATGTTTTCAATGGCCTTGTTCCAGTATTATGAGTCTGTCTGGCAGCTGCAGGAACAAGAAGCGATCGAGGCCCTGCAGATGATGGGTTGGAGTACGGGACGAATGCGTCTTTTTTCGGTGCGCAGGGGGAGTTGGCTCGTGGGAAAAGCGCTTTTCGTGGGAGGTTGCTTGTATTGGTTTTTGTTCCGGTTTGCTCGTACTTCATAAATCTCGACTGTCTGCTCTTAAGAAATTCTTCCGAAATTTCTCGTGAAATCTTCTAAACTTTTACCGCCTGTTCTTTTAGTTTCCCCGTTATGATTCAATACAGAACGAAGGGAGGAATTATATGTTCCTGTATGAATGGGAAAAACTGCGGCACTCCAGAAAAACAGGATTTCTTCTGGTGATATCTTTGGGTCTGCTGGTCTTTGTAACCGGCGTAAGGGTGGCGGGGATCCTGCAATATAATCAGGATATCCTCCGGGCCGGTATGGCATATGACCTCGTTGATAACGGTCTGTTCCTGTGGATTGGATATTATTCCCTGTTTCCTTTGCCGCCGGGGATGTCTTTTGCCGCCGATGCGGCAAATTATTTGTCCGCCGTACTGCCCGCCATGATCATGCCGGTTATGCTGTCCCTTTGCAGAGTAGACACTTACCTGGAAGACTATCAGGCGGACATGGTTCAGATCGCTCTGGAAAAGACAGGGCAAAAAAATACTATTTAGGACAGGCGTTGTTTACAGCAGGAACGACCATGCTCTGGATTCTGGCATGGCTGTTGATTCAGCTGATCTTAAGCATACCGGCGACACAATTCCTTGCCGGACAGATTGAGACGATTCCGGCGTTTGCCATCGATGTCAACACGATATGTTCGGTAACGGTTAAACATTGTTTCTTTTACAGCGGCCTGACTGTGCTGACCTATTCTGTTTCGTTATATCTGCAGAGCCTGAAAATGATCGTGCTTGTGTTTCCGGTGGTTGTCTGCATGGTTGCGGCGATGATCTGCATAAAGGTCTGGAAGAATGATCTGGTGGGCCTGATTTTTGCGGATTCCGGTTTGCTGTATCCCAATGTGAACGTTCTGATCGGGTTTGTGGTGAGCTGTTATCTGTCAGCGGCAATCTTACTTGTCATCAAAGTATTTTGGGGAAAAGGAACGACCTATGAGGGCGATAGAGAAACTATTTCGGGATGAAGCCGGGATCAGGTCTCTGTTTCTTCTCCAGCTGATGTTCACCGCCATGGATCTGATCTGGTGCTGTTCTCAGGGAAAGTCCGTTGCAAACGGGAATGAGCTTTTACTGTACAGAAGCTTCTTTTATACGGACATCGGCGCCGGATTGGTGGAAGATATTTTATTCACTCTGCAATATTACACGACAGCTCTTTATCTGGGACAGTACATCAGGAATCATTTCTCATCCGGGAATGCCTACGCTTTGCTTCGGTCAGATCTTCGAAAAACTCACAGAGACAGTATGAAGGAAACATGGATATATCTGATCCTTCTGGAAGCAGTGAAGAGCCTGTTTTCTGTACTGACGGCGTTTATCCTGAAAATACCCATCGATCAAAGTAAATTTTATGCTGGAAAATGGCTGATCGCCGAATCTCTGATCCTCTTATGCAGCTTGACGCATGTTCTGGTTTCCTGTATGCTGCTCAGCCGATATTCGGCCGCGACAACGGGGATGATTCTTCTGCTCGGGCTTATTGCGGAGGAGATCACGATCATTGTGCTGAAGAAGAAGGACAGATATCTTCCTCTGTTCTACGGATCCTGTCTGCTGATGAATCACATAAATGGGTATGAGCGGGACACGGTGATCACTATATTTCTGATGGCGCTGGGAACAGCGGTTTGCTGTGAACGCCTGTGGAACCGCAGGCTCAGAAGTTGTGATTATATTTAGAAGGAGAATTGTATGAATACAGCTGTCGCGATGGAAGATTACATGAAAACGTTACATGGCCATCGGGTGTTAGATGAAATCAATCTGGTCATAGAACGCGGACAGATCCTGGGCGTGACGGGCCGAAATGGTTCCGGTAAGACCATGCTGCTGCGGGCCATGTGCGGGTTGATCCGTCCGGATAAAGGGAAGATCATGGTCATGGAACGGGAGCTGAACCGGCAGAGGCCCTTCCCTGATTCTGTTGGATTGGTCCTGGAAAATATTCGATTCTGGAAAAATATGCCAGGCTTTCAGACGCTGCAGACTCTGGCAGCTATCCGGAATAAAATCGGTAAAGCCGAGATTCGGGAAACCCTGGAACGTGTAGGACTGGATCCGCAGGATCAAAGAGCCGTGGCAAAATATTCGCTGGGAATGAAGCAGAGGCTGGCGATCGCGCAGGCTGTGATGGAAAAACCGGCGCTGATTTTGCTGGATGAGCCCACCAACGCCCTGGATCAGGAGGGCGTGGAGCTCTTTCGCCGCCTGATCATAGAAGAGAAGACGAGAGGGGCGACAATCATACTGGCCTCGCATATCAAAGAAGATATCGAGGTGCTGTGCGATCGGGTTATACATATGGAAGAAGGGAGAATTGCCGACGGATAACCAGAATGTGGAATGAGTCCTGGTGGTCGAGACGGTTGAGGTGGGAACGAAGCAGAAGAAAAGTGATGATGACAAGTAGCAGGAAGCTCAGGCGTTCGTTGTCGAGTGCCTGGGCTTCTTGCTGTCACTATTATTCTATGCTGAATCGTTATACTTGAAATCGAAT
Organism: Lachnospiraceae bacterium; assembly: GCA_021202465.1. Lineage (GTDB taxonomy): Bacteria > Bacillota > Clostridia > Lachnospirales > Lachnospiraceae > UBA3305. Next base: position 150,104 of record JAJQCZ010000004.1, read on the forward strand.
CAGCAAGCCAATCAAAATCAGAATCACACCGGCAATCCTGACAGCCCTTTCTATTCTGGGGTTATCTGCTGAGTCCGATGGACATACAGGATGTAGAATATATAAAAGGCCACTCAGTATCCACGCAATATTACATAAAGTCCCATTTTTTAATAAAGTGGACAGCAGATTTCCAATGAGAATCAATGCAGCGCTGATATATAATTGCATCTTAAATGTAATCCGCTTCATTGTCACATCCCTCCGGTTATAATTGGAACAGTATAACTTTAGTCTATATCAATCTGCACGTCCTGGTAGAGATCATTGCTCAATAATTCGGCATTATCTCCGACAAACGCTTTTGCCGCCTCCTCGTCACCCTGTAGCTGCCATATGAACCATGCTATAACATATCCGTCCTCAGAAACGCCGGTGAGACCATGAGCTGTATCGCACCTTCTTGCCATGACCTTGTCTCCCGGTATCATATCGTAAATCTCAGTCAGACCCTCCAGTGTTACGACCCAATCGTCGCCTCCTCCGGCTCCGGACATCAACAGGATTGGTATATCGATCTGTGTGGCATCGTAAGGCCATTGACACGCGACTGCCAGCTCATAGTTCGTCGGAGACAGCGCCACGGCAGCCTTGTAAATATCCTTGTGGTCGGTATTGGTAATAGCATTTATCACTCCAACGCCGCCCTGGGAATGTCCGATAATGCCCACGTTGTCAAAGTCTATCTTCTGATAAAAAATGCTTGGGTTGCCTTCGTCATCTATGTATTCATTCAGAAGCTCCAGATAACGGATGCACATTTCAGCACCGAACGCATTCCAGGAGTAGGTTTCCTCCGTGGCTATGACGATGAAGCCATAGGAAGCATAGAACTGATGTTGCGCCGTGGACAAAGAGCCTTCCCACCCTGTCCCATTGCATACGACAATGACAGGATACGTTTTGTCCTCCGTCTCCAGCTCTGTCGGATAGCTGATTTCGTACTTCTCGAAAACCTGCACGGCGGTTTGTTCATAATAGGAAGTAGCATAGGGGCCATCCTCAAGATAGGCCGCTTCAATGGTGCCGCCAGTCTCTATGCTGTCACGGTAATTCTCCTTCAAGGAGCTGTCTCTGTGCGTCAGCCAGAAAAGGAATACAACAATCAAAGCGACGATCACTAAAAGTATGATCCCGATTATCTTCAACATTTTTTTCATTTTCCTTTCCTTGTAAAAAACCTCTCCATAAAATTCTCCTCCGTTCATTGTGACTACTATATCTCTCTTGACAAAGTGGTGTAACAGTTGTACCATCAAGATGTGACGATTGTACCATCCGCTTTTGCCGGGGTCAATACTTCGCACAAAAATGGCACAAAACAGGGAGGTTTGTACCATCGTGAATAACGAAGAAAAAAACACCTATGTAAAAAAACAAATCACCGAGGCGCTGCTGAAACTGCTGGAACAGCATGAATTTGAGGAAATATCCATCAGCCAGATCACAGGTTGTGCACAGGTAAGCAGAAATTCATTTTATCGAAACTATAAAAACAAGGAGGACATTTTGTTGCACTATGTCCGCAGACTGTTTACAGACTGGCGCAAAGAATGTGAGAAACGCGCCCCCGGTTCTACCGCTGAGCTTTACGGAGACCTGTTCCAGCATTTAATTGACAACAGAGATTTTTATCTGCTCCTGAAAAAGCGAAATCAATTTCACCTGTTCCTCACTGTGCTTCTGGAGCAGACAGGCCCCAAGCCTGAGCATGAAAATATGTGGGCCTACACATTGGCATTCATTGCCTACGGCACTTATGGCTGGATCGAAGAATGGGTCGCTCGTGGGATGCAGGAATCCGGGAATGTGATGGCAGCTCTTTTAGCATCACATGGAATGAAATGAATTTGGGGACAAAGTGCAGGGCGAATAGCAATCAGGAAGCGCAATTGGCAGGCCGCCACAGATTTTGTGACAGCCTGCCGGGGAAATTTTTATTTCAAATCACTTAAGATTCTTACATCAGCTTGCGGAACAGCGTCTTGAAGTCCTCAATCGATGCCTCTTTAGGGTTGCCGGGCGCGCAGGCGTCGGCGGCGGCGGACTGGGCCAGGAAGTCCAGATCCTCCTCCTTCATTTTCTCCAGCTTTGTGGGGATACCCACATCGGTGGAGAGCTGCTTGACGGCGTCGATGGCAGCCTTGCGGTAGGTCTCCTGATCCATGCCGGTAGTGTCGACGCCCATGGCCTCGGCGATGGCTTTGTATTTATCGCCAGTGGCCTCGGCGTTGAACTCCATGACGATGGGAAGCATCATGGCGCAGGCGACGCCGTGAGGCGTGTCATAGACTGCACCGAGAGTGTGAGCCATGGAGTGGGCGATACCCAGGCCGACATTGGAGAAGGCCATACCGGTGACAAACTGCCCCAGAGCCATGCCTTCGCGTCCCTCCTGCTCGTTCCTGACAGCACCCCGCAGGTTTTTGGAGATCAGCTTGATGGCTTCCAGGTTCAGGCAGTCGGCCAGCTCCCAGGCGGCCTTGGTGGTGTAGCCTTCGATGGCATGGGTCAGAGCGTCCATGCCGGTGGAGGCGGTCAGTCCCCTGGGCATAGTGGACATCATGTCCGGATCCACGATGGCGATGTCGGGGATATCATTTACGTCCACGCAGACGAATTTACGCTTCTTTTGCACGTCGGTGATGACGTAGTTGATCGTGGCTTCGGCTGCAGTACCGGCCGTGGTGGGGACGGCGATGGTGTAGACGGTGCGGTTTTTCGTGGGAGCCACGCCCTCCAGAGAACGAACATCAGCGAACTCCGGATTATTGATGATGATGCCGATGGCCTTGCCGGTGTCCATGGAGGAGCCGCCGCCGATGGTGATCATGTAGTCCGCACCGGATTTCCTGTAAGCTTCCACACCGCTCTGGACGTTCTCAATGGTGGGATTGGGCTTGATGTCGGAATAGACTTCATAGGCCATGCCCGCTGCATCCAGCAGGTCAGTGACCTTTTTGGTGACATTGAATTTGACCAGATCGGGGTCGGAGGCGATGAATGCCTTCTTCAGACCTTTGGCCTGCACCAGACCGGGGATCTCCTGAATAGCCCCTTTGCCGTGGTAAGAAATGCCGTTGAGTACGAAACGATTGACCATGATGATATACCTCGCTTTCCTGTTATGGTGATTAAAATGAAAGGGTTTATACCTTAAAGTGTGACCGAAATCATTGCCTGTCAGGTTATTTCTCGTACAGGAACTTCTCGGGCAGCGTCACGCCGAAGTCCACCGCCAGATGGCGGAACTCGTCCGGCTGGATGGTCTGCCGCTTGGTGCCGCCGGTCATGGAGATGACCTTCACCAGAATCTCGGCGGACTTCTCGACCGTGTGCATCAGGCCGAAGGTCAGGTCGAAGTCCTCGCCGGAGCAGAACATGCCGTGATGCGCCCAGATTGCTACGTCGTATTGCTTCATCAGTTCGGAGGTGGCGACCGCGATGTCCCGTCCGCCGGGCACCATCCACGGCACCACGCCGATGCCGGAGGGGAACACCACCGGGCATTCGGTGGCCATTTCCCACAGCTCGCGGGTGAATGCCTCGTCGGTCAGGGGCAGTACGAAGGTCAGGGCGATGGTGTTGGCAGGATGAGCGTGATAAATAACACGGTGCTTCCCGCCGGAGGCCGCTTTCTTGACTTCATGGTTCATCAGGTGAGAGGGAAACTCGCTGGTGGGTCGTCCGCCGTTTACCAGACCCCAGCAGACCCGGTATTTTTCACCCTTCTCGTCAATCTCGCAGATCGCGCAGGAATCCTCCGGAGCGCTCATGACGTTGCGGAAATATTTGCCGGAGCCGGTGGTGACAAAGAATTCCCCGGCCAGACCCGGTACCGTAGTACCGATCTCCTTCCATTCGCCGTCAAAGGACAGATCTTCCCGGACCGCTTCCACCTCTTCCGTCTTCATCCGGTAGGTCAGGTTGCCGCCGTTGCGCTCGTGCCAGCCCTGCTGCCAGCCGTCGTCGGCCATGCGCATAAAGCCCTGCATAAAGTTCGATTCTAAGACTTTCATTTCGGTTATCCTTTCTGAGTATCAGCTCGATGGTTTTTTATCGCGTCACAACGTCCACGGGAACGTTGAAGATCTTTGCCACCTTCAAAATGGTGTCGATATGCCGTCCGGTGGCCGCAGCAAAGTGGTGGGTGGGGCCGCACTCGCTCCAGCGGGTGACGAATTCTCTGGCTCCGCAGGTAAAGCGGGTACGCATATTGGTGTCGCCGAAGGAGAGGATCTTGCCCTCTTCATTGACTCCCTCTGCCGCCACAAACTTGAAGTTGCCGTTGCCGTCCTGCGTGATAGCAAGATACGTCACGGGGCCGGTGTAGGGATAGAACTGGGTCAGATAGCCGCCGCCGGTCTTGCCGTGGAAAACCTTGACGATCTTCATGGTGGGCTTCCGGTCGGAAATGTCAGCGTCGCCGGAGCCACTGTGTCCGATGATGGCGATATCGTCGTTGAAGTCGATCGAGTACATCTCGGCCAGCTGACCGGTACCGGAAATGGTCTTGAGGATGCTCATGGCCATGGCGACCTTCATGTCGCCCTCTACGGCACAGGCCGTACCCTGCTTGATGAGCATGGAGAAGGCGGGGATCAGCATGCTGTCCAGCACACCGGCCTTGCCCTGCGCGTAGCCGTCATAATGGGAGGCGATGAGACCCAGCTGCTCGTCCTGTACCCACTGCTCGAAGGCGACGACGTATTTTGCCATTTCCCAGACTTCCTCGATGCTGCCGCCGCCCTCGATTTCGAAGGTGTCCAGGATATCCTGGGCCATGGCGCGGATGGCGTCTTCATCGGTGATGTTGTCGGCAATGGCCCACATCTTTTCCCAGTCAAACTGCTTGGTGTAGAGACCCATGCGGCGATACAGATTGGATTCGTCGATATAGAGATCCATCATGCCGGGGTAGGGACGGCCGATCTGGGCGATGTTGGTCTGCCGGAAGCGGTGGCGCACCTGCGCGGCCCGGCACCAGTCCTCGATCTCAGCCTGCACGGCGGGGTCGCCGCCTTCAACGACACCGGTGATCACGGCGTGACGCTTGCCGAACCGTTCCAGGTCGGCGACCATCTCGCCCACGGCGCCGCAGGCGTAGCCCTCGCCCAGCCAGGCGGCGATGTCCGTGTGATCATAGTCCAGAGCTTTCAGCTTCTGAATATTCACCAGCACGACGGGGACATCCAGATCCTTCACGGCGGGAAGCATGTTGTACGAGGTGGCGTAGGTCAGAAGCTGCAGGAACACCAGATCGACATCCGCCGCCCGGAACAGGTCGCCGGCCGCCTGAGACTGCTCCTTGGTGGTGACCATGCCGCCGTCCACGATGTCCACCGTGTCGGGGATGGTCTTCTTAAATGCCTCGTACTGAGCCTGGAATTCCGGCACCAGAGAGGGGAACTGGGGCAGATAAGCGCCCAGCGCGATGGAAAAAACGCCTACCTTTGCTTTGGTGTTGACTAACATAATATTACCTCCGTTTTCACATGGGTTTTACTTCATGAATATCAAAACTCTCACGGATGGTATCCCGCGCGGTCTGCAGGTTGTCGAACTCGCCTGCCCGGATCAGCTGCACCAGCAGATTGCCGATTGCGGTACCTTCCACCGGCCCGGCATAGACGGGCAAACCGGTGGCGTTGGCGGTCATCTGATTCAGGTATCCGTCCTGACAACCGCCGCCCACTACATTGATACTGGTGTAGGTCTTGCCGGTGAGCTTCTGCAGATCCCGGATTGCTTCGGCATACCGGCGCGTCAGACTGACATAGACGCACTGCATGACTTCACCCACCGACTCCGGAACGGGCTGACCAGTTTTGGAACAATAGTTCTGTACCGCCTGGATCATGCTGTCGGGAGCCAGAAAAACGGCGTCGTCCACGTCCACCACGGAGGGGAAGTCCTGCGCGCCCTGTGCTGCAGTGATCAGATCGGGGAACGACCACTGTTTTCCGCTGGTCGTATGTTTTGTCTTGCCTGCTACATAGTTGACGCCGTTCAGTTCCCGACGGATGGATTGGATCATCCACAGACCCATGATGTTTTTCAGGTAACGATAACGGTACCATGCCCCGCCCTCATTGGTAAAGTTCTGAGCGCGGCTGGCCTCGCTGGTGATGGGCTGCTCATTCTCCACCCCCAGCAGCGACCAGGTGCCGCTGGAAAGATAGACCGCGTTGTCGTCCCGGGCGGGGACCGCCAGAAATGCAGAGCCGGTGTCGTGGGTGGCGGGGAGAACGACTGTGGCGTTAAAGCCCACCTGGGCCTGAATCTCCGGGGAAAAATCGCCCACGACGGTCCCCGGCATGGACAGCTCCCCAAACAGCTTTGCGGGCAGCCCCAGTCGGGTGATGAGATCCATATCCCAGGTTTTCTCCCGGGCGTTTACCAGATTGGTGCTGGTGGCGTTGGTATATTCCTGCTTCTTCACGCCGGTAAGCAGGAAATGGAAGTAGTCCGGGATCATCAGGAAGCTTTTTGCCTGCTCCAGCTGTTCAGGATGTTCCTGTTTCTGCGCTGCCAGCTGGTAAATAGTGTTGAAATTCTGCTTCTGGATGCCAGTCCGCTCGTACAGCTCTGCGGGGGAGATCACCGCCTCCACCAGCGCGTCAGCCCCTTCGGTGCGGCTGTCCCGGTAGGCCACAGCGTCCCCCAGGACCTGATCGTTTGCATCCAGCAGAACGTAATCCACCGCCCAGGTGTCGATCCCCACCGTGGCGGGGAGTTTCCCGGCGGTTTTGCAGGCTTTCAGACCGTCCACAATCCCGTTCCACAGGTTATCCATGTCCCAGCAGTCGTGGCCATTCCGGCGGAGCTGCCGGTTATCGAAGCGATAAATCTCTTCCAGCAGGAGCCTGCCGTCCTGCACATGTCCCAGAATGTGCCGCCCGGAGGAGGCTCCGATGTCGATGGCCAGATAATACTTGTTCATGGTGGCTCACCTCTCTTCTCCAAATGATATAAAAATATAAGTTATGTTATGATTATAAAATTGAATTCTCCGGTTTGAAATGACAAAATATGATAGACCGAGTAACAAATTTTAACCGACTTGCATAACAGTCTGAGTATCAACACAAGAAAAAAGCCTCAGCGCAGCGGGATTTTGCTGCGTTGAGGCCGGATTGCCCGTTTTCAGGTTGTGTGGTTCTGCAGCTTCTGCCGCGCCTCGCCGGGATTCATATGATATTCCTGCTGAAAGCGTTTATAAAAGAAGCTTTTATTTTCATACCCAACAGAGAGCGCGATTTCATTGACGGGCAGATCCGTGTCGCGCAGCAGGTTCATCACCTGTTTCATGCGCTGCTCGGTCTGCAATTCCTTGAAGGTCATGCCGGTGTGCTTTTTGATCAGACGGCTCAGCGCCGGGGCAGAGTATCCGGTGCGGCGGGCCAGCTCGCTCAATGTTCCCGTACGGTACTCATCGCTGATATATTTCTTCACAGCCAGAATCAGCATATTGGCCTGGGTGTCTTCGACGGGTATCTGTACCTGCTCCGCAGCGTTCAGCAGATGCAGGAACAGCAGACCCATGGAAATGCCGAGAACCCGTTCCTCGTTGTGTTGTTTGCATAAAATGGCATAGACAATATTTTCCGCCAGATTTTGAATACAGAAGTCATTCGCAACGGGAAAATACAGATACTGTGCGGCGCTTCTCTTCTGCTGCAGGATATTGACCATAAATTCTGCGAGAATGTTCTCCTGCCCGACCATTTCCCTGACCTGCTCAAAGAAGGCGGGCATGATGATCAGATTCATTGCAATATCATCTTCTCCACAGGGAAGAATTTCGTGCTCGGTGTGCTGGTTCATAAACAGCAGTTCGCCGCTCCCCACGACCAGCTCTGTTCCTTCCACCCTGTGGGTCACGGATCCGGACAGGACGTAAAAGAATTCCACATAGTTGTGCTTATGAGGCGGAAAATAGACGAAACGGGTGTGCTTTCGTGCGGTGATCAATCCGTTGCTCTCCAGCAGCTTCTCGTGTTCGATGATATTCTGCTGTGGCTGATCGGTGTAAATGGACCATTGGACGTTTTTCTGACCGCTTAAAGCCGCCTTCTCTTCGGGGGTAATTCGTTTCAGCATGCGGGAGAGTTCTGCGTTCATCGACTTCCTCCTGATTCCCTGTCGTGAGTGTTTTGCGATATTATTATACAAAATTCAGACAAAAGGTACAATCATCTTTTTTCAAAGCAGTGAGCGACAGTTTTTGCCTTTGCCGTATCTTAAGACAATCTTTTGAATTTTCTTGAAAAATCTTCCGAACTTTCGCGGCATGTTCTTTCAGCTTTTCCGTTATGATTCAGTTCAGAACAATAAAAATCTTATATATGGGGAGGTATCGGAATGAATCATAGATCACGAAGCAAAAAAATGAGTAAATACACGTTTTTCCTTGCTGTACTCTTGTCACTTTCGCTGTCCCTGACCGGTTGTCTGGCCGGTTCAGGCGGCAGGGCAGAGACAGAATCTGTCGCGGCTGCGTCCGGAACGGGCGAAGGGGACAGTGCAGAAAACAGCACTAAGGAACAGACAGAAGGAAGCCTCGGGGAAAATACAGGAGACGGTATAGAAGGAAACGCAGGAGACGCTGCGGAGGGAAGTCTGGAGAGCATTTCTCAGGATACAGCCTATGAATGGTCCACGGAAAATCCATTTACGACGAATAGCAACTGTTCGTTTAGAAAGGTACAGACTTCGGCGGACGGAGAGGGAATCTACTATTTTAATATCACCCTTCGCTATTATGACTGTGAATCCGGGAAATCTTCTGTTCTGTGCTCGCAGCAGGGTTGCTCGCATACGGATGCTTCATGTGTGGCCTGGCAGGGCGATGCGGAGTCCGTCGGCGTATGGAACGGCTTGTGGTATGCGGTGGTAGCAGACGAAGAGTCCGTTTATCTGCGCAGCACGGATCCGGCAGACAACAGCCGTGAGATCGTAGTAAAGACTGCTCTTCCGGATGATACCAGCGACTGTACCGTGAGTCGGCTGTATTTCTCTCACTCGTATATCTACTATACGATCTCTGTTTTTACAGAGACAGAAGTCAATTACGGGGATACATCCGCCATGAGTGAGGACGTGGAAGGAGTCATCCTTGTGCAGGTTGATCTGGAGGTGGGGACAAGCCGGGAACTGACCTTCGAGGACTGCCGGGAGATTACGTTCCTGGGCGGATGCGACAGTTCCTTTGCCATGATCTATACGGGCGTGAATACCGAGGAGGAACCTCTTCTAAGTGCTGAGGAGTATTATGCAGAGCAGGGCTCTGTAGAGGAGGCCTACGCGGGAGAGAGCTATTTTAATTATGAAAGTGAGTACGAATATACACACCGCGAACAGGAGCTGCGCCTGTATGAGATCGATACGGACAGCTATGAGCTGCTTACCACGGACTATGTGATCGCATCGGACCTGGGGCGGACCTGTTACGGGGACGTGATCGCCTATGTGACCCGCGATAAGGAGAGCGGCGCTTCGGACATCTGGCTCTATGACCTGCTCACGGGACAGCATGTGTGCCTGTTGCAGACGGAAAATATCATGGAATACCGCCTCGAAGACGGGAAGGTGATCTGCAATCAGAAGCTCGAGAGCGGAGAATACAGCTTCTGGTACATTGATATCTATACGGGAGCCGTCAGCCAGATCACCAACCAGGGGGCGAGCAATTATGAACGGTTCAGCCCGGATCTGGAGACAAATGATTATTTTGTGACGGCCTCGGAGGCCGCGCCTCAGTTTCTTCGCAAGAGTGATTATTATGCGGATGATTATGAAAATATTTCGGGCATCAGCTAAGCAAGAAAGGGAGGGGGAAATGTATGGAACTGGCATTTGAACGGCTGACGAAACGATATGGGACGAAGCAGGCGCTGGATGGGGTGAGCCTGACTCTGACGGAAGGAATCTATGGCCTGCTCGGTCCCAATGGAGCCGGAAAAAGCACGCTGATGAACATACTGACCGGGAACCTGCCGCAGACCTCGGGTGAGATTCGCTTCAACGGACAGGAAATCCGGGCCATGGGAAGTGCTTTCCGCGCTAAAGTCGGATACATGCCGCAGCAGCAGGCATTTTACCCCGGGTTTACGGCGGAGGAATTTCTGTATTACATCGCTTCCCTGCGGAATCTGGACCGGGCATGCGCGGCAAGACGTATCGACTGGGCGCTGGGGCTGGTCTCTCTTCAGGAAGAGAGGAAGAAGACGATCCGCAGCTTTTCCGGCGGGATGAAGCAGCGGCTGCTGCTGGCGCAGGCGCTCCTCGGCGACCCGGAGATCCTGATCCTGGATGAGCCGACTGCAGGGCTTGATCCCCGGCAGCGGATCGCCGTGCGCAACCTGGTCTCGGAGATTGCGGAGAAGAAGATCGTACTGATCTCGACACATGTGGTCCCGGATGTGGAATACGTTTCCAAAGAGATCCTCCTTCTTTCTGACGGTCGGCTCCTGCGGCAGGCTTCCGCCTGGGATCTGATGCAGGAGATCCAGGGGCAGGTGTGGGAGATGAGCCTTCCGGAAACCGCCTGGAAGCAGGTGGAGAGGCGGAAGAGGGTCAGCAGCGTGACGCGGACGCAGCATCGAATCTGCGTCCGTTTCCTCTCTGCGGAGAAACCGGAGTCGCCCTACGAGATTCGGGAGGTGACGCCGACTCTGGAGGACGTTTACCTCTATCATTTCGGGGAGGAGGGGATGAGATGATCTGGGAATGGAAGAAAATCCTCTCAAATCGCTATATTGTCCTGCTCCTGCTGGCGCTGATCGTCCTGAATGTCGGCCTGTACTACGGATACTGTACCGGAGAAGTGGAGGAGGGCTGCGGTTATACCATGTCCGACATCCGGGAAATGTATGAGGCGTATCTGGACGGGGAAGCCCTGGATGGGAATAACGTGCTGGAGCAGGCGACTCTCGTGCGCATCGAGGAGGCGGAAGGGTATGCGGAGACGCTGCAGGAGATGGCGGATCGCTATCAGGTAATGTTAAAGGCCGGGAGCTTCTCAAAAGCAGATAGCTTTTCTTTCCGCACTCTGCAGCGCTCGACAGAGGTGTATCAGGCGCTGGCAGATATCTCTCCGGAGGTGTCCTTCTCCGGCGGCATCGAATGCCTGACCGGATGGCGGCTGACTGACCTGCTGCTCTGTCTGTTCGCAGTCTGTGCGGGCATGATCCTGGTCGTCCAGGAGCGGGCCGACGGCTGTCTGTCGCTGCTGCGCCCTCTGAAAAAGGGACATGCAGCCCTGTATCTGTACAAGTTCTCTGCGATGCTCACCTTTATGCTGGCGTGTGTCCTGGTGCTGTACGGAACTAATTATTTGCTGGCCGGACTGACGTTGGGCATTGGCGACCTGAGCCGCCCGGTGCAGTCGGTGTATGGCTTCACCCTGTGCCCGATAGCCGTGTCCGTGGGGACATATCTGGTCATTTTTGCGGCGCAGAAATGCCTCTGGGGTCTGGCGGTCGGAGCTCTATTCTTTCTCCTGTGCGAGTGCCTGTCACAGACGATCGTTCTGTTTGCGGCAACCGTCCTGCTCTCCGCCGCGGCTGTTTTCCTGGGGCAGACGGCGAATCTGTGGCTGCGCGCCCTCAGTCCGTTCTTCTGGGAGGATACCGCCGGATTGTATCAGAACTGTATCTTTATGAATTTCCTGTCCTATCCGGTCTGGCAGGTTCCGGTTATCCTTTTGCTGCAGGTTTTGAGTATCGGCCTTTCGCTGGGTTTCGGAGCCCTGGCGGACGGCTGCACCTCGCCGATTGCTGTGGACCGGTCCGGAATCCTGACAGGACTGCGTCTTACGGGGAGAAGACCCTCTGTGAGCATGCTGTTTCAGGAAGCAAAAAAACTCCTCCGGATGCACGGAGGAGCCGTCTTGTTGCTTCTGCTGATCGTCGTACAGGTCTTTTCCTACAGGAACTTTGATACGCCGAACGATGTGTATTACCGCCAATATGCGGAGGTCTTAAACGGCGCGCCGGATGAGGAGAAGGATGCCTGGCTCCAGGAGGAAGCAGAGTATTTCGCATCGATCCATGAACAGATAGGGGCGATCAGTGAGCAGTACGGGGATGAACCGGAGATCCTGGAGAGCCTGCTGCTCCGCCTGGAGAGCAAACTGGAGCCGGAAAGCGGTTTCGAGGAGGCCCTGGAGCAGTATGAGAGCCTGGGGGAAGGGGAGTATTTTGTGTACGCGAGTGGTTATGGCCGTCTCTTTCGGGGACAGGGGATCCGGGATGACTGCCTCAATACCGGGAAGCTGTTTCTCGTGCTGATCCTGGCTCTCTCGGGGCTCTTTGCCGTGGAGTATGAGACAGGGGTACAGGTCCACATCGTCACGGCCGGAAAGGAAGAGTGGGTCGCGCGTAATAAGCGGCGGCAAAGTCTCCTGTATGCATTGCTGGCGATGGGCGTGGCCTACCTGCCGCAGTACATCATGGTCGCCCGCAACTATACGCTGCCGATGCTGTGGGTTCCCGCCGGCAGCCTGTCCGTATTTGGCAGCTTTCCTGCCGGACTGCCGGTCTGGACAGTCTTTGTCCTCGTCGGAGTCATCCGTTGCCTTGTGGGAGGGCTGGCGGTTGGCGTGATCCTGTTTTTCTCGCGGACATGCAGGAAGACGACCACGACGATTCTGTTGTCGTCGGCAGTGCTGCTGCTTCCGGTGGCAATCGGAGTGGTGGGGATGGGATGACAAAAAAAGAACGACCTGGCTTTATCGTGCCGCCCGGCAGGGGAGACCGGTCTGCTCCTCCGCTTCGCGGCAGACCGCATCGATTTGGGCATACTCCGCCGCAGGCTTCAGCTGTACCGATCGGGTGGACGGCAGATAGGAGGGAGCCTTGCGCAGCTCCACCCCCTGTGAATGGCAGAACTGCTGTACCATGGACAGAACCGTGTTCTGATTTACAGCAGGAGCAATGCGCAGACGCCAGCCAATCTGATCGGCAATGCGCTGTATGGTTTCACTCTGCCGGTCACCCAGAGCCGGAGAGAGAAAGAAGAGCTGGATATATTTTCCATACTGGTCCGTGAGAATGCCTTTCTTATAAGGACGATATGGCTCGCCTTCAAATTCACTGTCGATGCAGGACATGGCCAGATTCTGTTCGACTGGTTTCTCCGGCGCTCCGTTTCCCGGCAGGAAATAACCGCCCGGCATGGAAACTTTCTCAGAGACTTTTGTCTGTCCGGAGCATGTATCCGCACAGACGCCGACCGTCGCCCCGGAAGCCATCTTCTGCGTCATATCGGTCTCCGGACTCTCCAGATACAGGAAATAGCCGGTCTTTTTCTCAAAATCACGCACAGTGGATTTCCGGACTTCCGGCTGCGGCTCTGCTGACAGGCGCACGACCACCGCCGATTCAGCCTTACGAATGGAAATCTTCTGTATATCGAAGCCCAGACGGTCCTGCAGGAGAGTCTGCATGAACCAGGGGAATTCCTTTCGCAGCTGCTTCCGGGGGCTGCGGAGAAAGACATCCTCCGCGTCTGTGTCTCCGTCCTTCGGTACGAAGTGCGCGTGCGATAGTCAAGATTCAGATCTCCTGCCAGACGGGGAATGACCTCTGGATCGCCGTGTACGAGGAAGACATTGCGGGCAGAGAGACGCTCCAGCAGACTCTCAATCTCTGCCTTGTCAGCGTGCGCGGACAGACCGGCCCGCCGCAGTGTACAGTGGACCGGCACCCGTGTGCCGCCCTTTTCGATACATTCTGCGGCGGTATCTATCAGAACCCGTTGCGATTATAGAAAGCTTACCATAAATACGTGGGGTTAGTAAGGAAAGAGTGAATTGACAGGTGTTCAGAGTTTCATTGATAAAGTTTTACGAATTGTAAGAAGCAGACCTGATATTTCACGGATGTGCAGTACATCCAAAGAACCGATTTTTGTAACTAAAAACGGATATGGTGAAATAGTTGTTATGAGTATGAAAGCGTATAAAGAACGGATGTTCACACAAGAAGTATATGGTAAACTGACTGAAGCAGAGGAATGGCATCCACGGGCACACTGCTGATTAAAAATCAAAATCGCCGTAAAAGTAATCAAAATCCCCTCTGTTCCATTTGCTTTTCGTGGAGTATTATATGCCGCGTAACCGGAAAACAAAAGCAAATGAATGGAGGTCCCGCCATGCGACCGTACCCACAGGGTAAATTTGATGGCCTGCGGCCAAAATCAAGGAGGATATGATTATGAGTACGATCGCTATCAGAAAGAATACAGTCGCAGCTAACCGGACACATTCCAGCCTGTGGGAGAAGTGGATGGCTTACTACGATAAGCACGCGGCGGAGATCGCCTGCGCAGGGCTGGTTGCCAGCGGCAACGGTCTCAGCGCACAGCGGATGTTTGGTGAGTACATGAAGAACAAAACAGAAGAAGAGCAGTAAGCAGAGTAAGAATTGTGAACCTCAACGAAAATATTTGTTTGCAGAGCCGCCGATGCTTTCATCTCGAAGAGAGGGAAGGTGTCGGCGGCTTGTTTTATGTGCAGGGACAGGTAAATTCTTTGATTTACGCTATATGCCCCCCGAGCAGGAAATGGAAAAGGCCGCTCCCTGCTGAATATGTCGAGGGAAGATTTGATTGTTGCCTACAGAATCGGGCAGTGCCTGAGGCTGTGTAGAAGCAAGCAGGAATACGGTTGAATTAAAGAGGAAACGCAAAAAAAGAAAAAACAGGAAGAAAATGAAAAATACGTTTGACGATATTAAGAAACTCGACTATACTATAAACGATGATAAACATAAATGACACTACGGAGACCGAGCAGGCGGAGGGAGACTTTCAGGAGCTGGAGAAGGTGGACGCAGAGATCGAAGTACGGGATGTAACCTTCCGTTATGGGCACCGCCGTCCGGCGTTAAAGAACATCTCCTTCACCATCCGCCCCGGGGAGAAGGTGGCGCTGGTGGGCGCCAGCGGAAGCGGGAAATCCACTCTGGCGAAGCTCCTGTTAAAATATTATGAGCCGGAGAGCGGCTCCATCACCATCGGCGGCGTCGATCTGCAGGAATACAGCAATGCGTCAGTCCGCCGGGCTATCTCCTATGTACCGCAGAACATCGAGCTCTTTTCAAAGAGTATCTATGATAACATCCGCATCTCGAAACCGGGCGCGACGCTGGAAGAGGTGAAGGAAGCAGCAAAAAAGGCGGACGCCCATGACTTCATACGCCGTCTGCCTGGCCAGTATGCGACCTTCCTTGAGGAAGCGGGAAACGGACTCAGCGGCGGGGAAAAACAGCGCATCGTTCTGGCGCGGGCTTTCCTGAAAGACAGCGGCTTCTATATCCTCGATGAGTCCACCAGCAGCCTGGACTTTGCCACGGAGAATGTCATCTTCGACATGATCTACAACAAGCTGGCGCACAAGTCCATGCTGATCATCGCGCATCGCCTGGTGACGGTACGCAACTGCGACAGAATTCTGGTTCTGTCCGAGGGTAAGGTCATTGAGAGCGGGAGCCATGAGGAACTGATTGCGAGAGGAGGTGAGTACTACAGACTGTGGGAAATGCAGCAGGGAAACAGAGTCAGGAAGGAGGTGGAAGAGCCGGAAAGAGAAGTGTGTGAGGAAGAGATAGAGGATGAAATCACGTATTAAATTTTAAAAGCTTTTTAGTGGATATAGCCGGAATGATTGATGAATCTGTAGAAATGATTACAATTGTCTGTTATTATAGACGGCTGTTTCATATTATAATACGACGAAAGGGTAAAAATGATGAACGGTGAGAATGTTTTGGTGATGCCTGAAAATTATGTATTGCTAGATGATGAAGAAATGACATATTTGGATGGAGGTGCTACGGGTTATGCAAAAACAGCTGAAGAAAGAGCAATCGTGGCGGGATCTATAGCGTTAGCAGCATCTAGTTTTGCCACGATGACGTATAAGGTTTTTGCTAAGACAGCGGCTGCATCCTGTTCGACGGTTCTTTTATTTATCGGCTCAGTGAGCATGGCAGCATTGGGTGCGGTAACCATTTGGGAAGGAACATGGGCAGCAATCGCAGCTGGCTATGTTGCCAAGAAGAAAAATTTTGGTTACAAGTATTATGGTTTTGGTAACGGCACTATATATACAAAGATCTGGAAATTGTAGCGATTATAGATTTAGATCACATAAACTGGATTGAATTGTTTATGGCTGTTATTATGAGAATGTTTTCAAATTGTTTTTTCGGAGAATGTGTATTAAGTTAGTCTTAATGTGTGAAAGCAGGATTGTAGATACTATTTTGAAAATTACTATTTGGATTGCCTATGTAATCCATTCCATAAGTATATATAATAAAAAATTTAGAAACCCTGATTTATATTATCATGAAGCAAGGATTAATACTTTATCGTGCATAGAGGATATTGAAGATGTTGGAGAAAACAAAGAATAAAGCTTGGTGGATATTAAAAGAGTATTGGTCAATTTTTCAATGTATAATTGTATTTAGAATAATCTGTATATCTCACGATATTTTCAACTATAATGATCTGGTATTTATATATGCAATTTCTTTGTGTGAAGCATTCTTTATATTAAATCTAATCTTTGTAATAGTTAAGAACGTAAAGAAAACTCACACTAAGAATATGGTGCAACTTCAGGCAGCTTTGACAATTTTATTTTCAGTAATTCTTTTTTTGATATACTGGTGAAAATTGAATCAGAATAAACGTAAAAGCTTTAATGACTGGGGATAAAACATGTCAAAACTAACCGTTAGTTATCAGAAAACTCTGAAACTCACCAACCCCTGCCTCCGTGAAATCACGGAGGCAGATCTTCCACATCTGGACCGAATCCTGTTCCAGATGGAGAATTATATCAAGTCGAAGGGCGCGATGCCTCTTGGGCCTCTGATCGAACGCAGCCGGATAACGGTGAACGAGCAGGGGGAGGCAGATATCCGGATTCAGTTGATCCGTCAGGTGAATCAGTATATTTGGAACATTGAAGCGCCTTATACCATGCAGCCGCTGCTGCGCTGCCCGAACTGCCTGTTTGTCCGCTTTCACGGGGAGGAGCATCAGCTGAAGTTCGCCTATGATAAGCTGAACCTGATCTCGTTTGAGGAGGAGATTCCTCTGACCGGTCTTACATATACGGTTTTTACGAGCAAGAACGAGGAGGACTTTACGGCAGATGTATTTATGGAGAGGGCGGACGCTGTAAATGCAGGGAAAGCTGCTTCCGGGCGGCCGGATTCATAAGAGGAGAGTCATATCATGGCGAAAAGCTACAAGACCATGGAGCAGCTGAAGGACAGCCGTCTGCTCTATGATAAGAATCCGCCCGCGTTCGGTCTGATCCTGCTCGGTATCGTTTTCTGCGCATTGGTTGCGGCGCTTGTCTGGAGCATCGTCACGCCCAGAACCTATATCGTGGAGAGCTCCGGCGCGGTGGTCAGTGAGGCGCGGAATTATATCATGTCCGCGTACACCGGTGAGATCGTCACGGCCTACGTCGAGGAAGGCGATTATGTTGAGGAGGGCGACAGCCTGTTTGACATTTCCAGCACGGATCTTGACCTGCAGGCGCAGCAGATCCGTGGGATGATCGAGGTGGATACGAAGAAGATCGAACAGTATGAGCGCCTGGAGCAGTGTATCAAGGACGGCGTCAACCGCTTTGACGAGAATGACGAGGACGACAAGCCGTATTACTATCAGTACGAGACCTATCTCAGCCAGGTGGAGCAGAAGGATCTGGATGTCAGCGCATATAAGAATTATAACTATACGGACGAACAGATCCGCAATGCGGTGGGGACAAATGGCGCAGCCATCGCCGAGGTTTATTATTCGACATTAAAGAGCATCGCGGATTCCGTCCAGACGCTGAAGACGGAGGTCTCTAACTACGAGATTCAGCTGGCTTCCCTGAACGACGGGCAGGCGGAATATCGGATCACGGCCAGCACCTCCGGGTTTGTCCATATGGATACGGAATACAGGGAAGGCATGGTGGTTCAGGCGGCGGCTGCGCTGGGAAGTATCGTGAATGAAAATGACAGTTATACGATCTCCGTTTACACCTCGGCCGACGATATGCCCAGAATTCATCTGGGCGATACTGCAGATGTCAGTGTCTCCGGCCTGACACAAAGCCTGTACGGAACCATCCGCGGAACGGTGACGTATATCGCGGCGGAGGCCACAGTAGATTCTGAGAATAATACCAGCTCATTTCTCGTGGAGATTACTCCGGAGGCGACATATCTGGTCAGCAGCCAGGGGAACAAGGTTAATCTCTCGAACGGGATGGCGGTGTCAGCCCGAATACAGTATGATGAAGTGACGTATTTTCAGTATATGATGGAAGCCCTGATGGGTCTTTCGCGGTGAAATGCGTGATCAGGGGGAAACATGATATGAACAGAATCCGGAGGATTTTTCTGGTGGGCGCAGCCCTTCTTCTATGCGGATGGGCGGCGCCTGTCTGTGTGTTCGGGATGCCGCAGACAGCAGCTGCGGCCGGGGACCTGACAGCCGTCACCGGGACTGTCAGCGGGGAGGAGACGGAGACGACGGCCGAGCCGGAGACAACGGCAGTGATTCCGGTGACAGATCTTGATATCGCGGATGTGCAGTCACCGATGACGATTGGCACATCGCAGGTGCTCTCTGTCATGGTGATTCCCGAGGACGCTTCGGATGCGACGATCACATTTACCTCCCTTACGCCGGAGGTCGCTTCCGTAAATGCGCTGGGACGTGTCACGGCGCTCTCTGCGGGAACGGCGCGGATTCAGATCGAAGGGGGGACGATCTCGCGGACCATAAAGATCACGGTGGAAGAGGAGGAGACGGAGAGTGAAGTCCATGTGACGGCGATCGATGTGGACTATGAGGAGACGATGACGGTCGGAACGACGCAGACCCTGTCTCCGTCCGTTCTTCCTGTGGAGGCGGCGGCAGAGTTCTCCTATTTGTCGAGTGCACCCTCTGTGGCGGAGGTGAATGCCTTCGGGAAGGTGACGGCGCTCGCTGCAGGAAAGGCGACGATCACGATTTCCGCTGACGGAATCAAAAAGAAGATTACGATTCAGGTGGAGGCGGAATCTGTTGTCACATCCATCGATGTCAGTGATTTTGAAGAAGAGATGGAGGTGGACTCGACACAGACTCTGTCGGTCAGTCTCTATCCGGCGGATGCGGAGGATCAGACTGTGACATATGCCTCCAGCAATTCCGGCGTGGCTTCGGTCTCCCAGGGAGGCGTTATCACGGCGGTTTCGCAGGGTTCCGCAACCATTACTGTTTCTGCGGGTGCTGCGGTGAAGAAGCTGTCTCTGACCGTATATGTTCCGACTGACGCGATCCGGGTCTCTGAATCGTATCTCGTCCTGACGCCGGGGACGAGCCATACGCTCACCGTCTCCGTCCTGCCGGAGGACGCTGATCAGGAGATATCCTACGAGTCTACGAACGAAAATGTGGCGACAGTGGATGCGGACGGTAAGATCACCGCAGTCGGAATCGGGGAGACCTCCATCGTCCTCTCCAACCGGGACTCGATGAAGGCGGTGACGGTTATTGTCCATGAGGAAAATGCCGTCACGGATTCTGCCGGAACCGGGACAGACGCCGAAAGCGTAACAACAGCCACAGGGGAATCCCTGGCGGAGCAGATTGCCCGCTCTGAGGAGACGATCTTCTGTCTGGCGGGGGAGGAGCTTTCCACCCTGACGGCGGACATCCTGAAAGCGTTATATCAATATAAGAAGACTTTGTGTATTCAGTACGAGGAGTACAATCTGACCATTCGCGGCGCGGACATACGGAACGCCGGTAACAGCCTCTCCACCCTCATTACCACAGAGGAAACCGACGAAGGCATCTCCTTCCTCTTAAATGATGGGCAGAACCTCCCGGGAACGGTGGAAGTGGAGCTGCTGACACTCCCGGAGAACTACCGGTATCTTTACCTGTTTAATGAGAGCACGGGGAAATACGAGCGTCTGAATACCATCGAGGGACAGACGCTTACCCTCAGTCAGGCAGGCGAATACCGGATCACAGTTCGCCAGATCAAAGACCGAACCATTCCTCTGTATCTGCTCATCGGCCTGGCGCTGGCCGCGGCGGGCGGAACTCTTGTGTATGTGCTGCTGAGAAAGAAGTATCTGTTCTGGTAATTTGGTTAGTAGAACGGAACGATTATACAATTTCAGGAAAACGATTCGCGTTCTGCAACAACCCGGCATTGTTTTTTGAAGCAGGCGATGCCGTATTTGAGGATTGTGTGCATGTCATCTTCCTGCAATTCGGCAATGTAATTGTTTTCGTTGATCTGTTCCAGAGCTTCCGCACAGGCTGCGTCGAGATCCCCGCCCTCGGCATATTTCACTTCGATGACAATGCCGATCTCTTCCTCTTCAATCTCGATCAGGAGATCATAATATCCATTGCCTCCTCTGGATGCAGTAGAACATCCTGCGAATGTTCTACTGTACGACTCTCGGTTTGAGGTAACGCTCCAGTCACCTTTAAAGAGCAGGATCCCAAGAATCAGGCCGTGATAAAAGTTCTCTTTGAATTCTTTCCGTACAGCGGTATCACGGATGCTGATGGTCTTTCCCATCGCCTGCGTGAACACACGCTCGACATCGGCGGGATCGCCGTTTTTCAATGCAGAACAGAACTCTGTCACCAGAGAACCGTCCTCTGCCACCTGCTCTTCAAATAAATCCAGGATAAAATCACGGAAGATGTCGCGGACTTCATTGTTCGGAATCTTCAGATGAACCAGATTGCCGTATGGTATCTCAGCTGGGGTCAGATAACCGGTTGCAAAGAGCAGACTCCACATATTTTCAACGCTGTCATACATGGTATTATAGGTTAACTGCTCCTCGATGGTTTTCTGGACGGTTCCGCCCGAAATCAGCCGTTTGATCTGAGCCTTCGTCACGCCGTGTCCCATCCGGCGGATAAACCTTTTGACTTCATCATTGCCGCTGGAGTTTTTCCAATAGTTCTTCGGCCTTTTGTCTGGATTCGTCAGTAACTGATTGCACCAGTTGATGACATCCCAGGGGTTATAAACATATGCATTGGAAATTCTGTATCCGTCATACCATTCTTTCGTGGTCGTGTAGTATTCGGAAAGCTCATAATCGTTCAGAATCTGACGGACCTCGGTGTCAGTAAATCCGAAACGCTCATCAAGAAGTGAATAGATTTTTAGGTTATTCAAACCGGTAAAAATACTTTCTTTAGCAATCCGCAGACAGCCGGTCAGCACGGCAAAGTAAAGGCTCTCATTCGTCTTTAAGGCAGCGTCCAGCATGTTTCGGATCAGGACAATCATTTTGTCATAGTGTCCGTAAGATGTTCGCTCGCAGACAGAAATTGAAATTTCAGAGCTTCATTGGCGATAATGGTACAGAGCTCATTCTTCGCAAATTCATAGCTGTCCCCGTGAGCCGTCTTTAAACTGATGGAAATCACGGGAAACTGCCCCATATAGGTCTCGCACAGCTTTGTCTCCCGGGAGATTGCCAGCCCATCAAACAATTCTTTGTTCGTACCGATATCTCAAAAAAATGCCGGAGCATACTCATATTCAGGCTTTTGCCAAAACGCCGGGGGCGTGTGAACAGGTTTACTTCCCCCCGGTTCAGCAGTAGATCCTTGATGAGACTGGTTTTATCTATATAATAAAAGTTTTCCGTCCGGATTTTTTTAAAGTCATCCACTCCTATGGGAAGCATCTTCGCATTCACGCTGCTACCTCCTTCAAAGAAAAGAGTGAATCTCTGGATGAGAAGCAGACCTGATATTTGAGATATGCTGAGCACAAAATGATGACAAAAATAAGGAAATCTTAAGAAATAACAGGTTGACTAAAACATCATACATGCATATAATCATTACATGATATAGACGCGTTTATCGAACATAAACCATTTGGTTCTACAAAGGGGTCATTATGAAAATAATAAACAAAGTACGTTTTTTGTTGATAGGTATGTTTTGTGCGTATGAAATCTGCTCCTGTGTTTACCTGGTAGGTCGTGGGGAATATTATTTTGGTATATTGCTGGCATGGGTCTGGGCTTTCCTCTATGCATTTCGAATGTATGTGGTTCGGGGAGATGATGAGAAGGCGAAGGTATGCCGAGCCAGAGAAGAGAGAATTCTTCAGCAGAGATTTGGAAAGGCGCAAGATGTGATTCCTTATATGGGATGTATTATGTGGCTGATAAAAGAATGGATTCCACTTCAGACAACTCACCCTGTGATATTGTCTGTTCAGATTGACATGCTTCTGTGGTTTACGGTGCTGATTCCTGCGTATTTTTTCTGGTATGTATTCTCTATGTGTAAAGCAATAAAAAACGAGGAATTAATGGAAGAGGGGAGCACGTCTGCTACCCTGGCAAATCCCGGTCTGGGGATCATTCTGTGGCTGTGTTCCTGGCTTGTTTCGTGGCAGCTTCCATACAATTATCTGTATCTTTTGGATGGATTATACTGGGGATTGTGCCTGACAGGATTGATTTTCTACCTGTGGTGTGAAATGAGGAACAGAAAAATACAAATATGGAATGAATAAGGGAGGAAACTGTTATGGATGAAGTCTTATTGATTGCCTCGGTTGCGATTGTCCCGGTGTTTTTTCGGCTGCTTCTAGGAAAAGAAGCTTTCGAAGAAAGAATGAAGGAGGGCGTGAATTTCGTCAGTCTGATTTTCCTGACAATGATGTGTGTTTATTTTTGGTATTGCGTTGTTTATATGCATTTACATTACTGAGGGGATATGCCTGACGCTCATTGAATTTGCCGTCATGTCTTGACAGAAAGAAGGAAGATGCTTACTATGATTACATCATATAGACATTTCGGCACAATATGGGAGTAACGAAGATGAAGAAATCAATGAGTGACAGTGAGATGCTTCTCATGAAGTGTATCTGGGATGAGGAGGAGGATATCTCGATCCCGCATCTGGCGGAGGTCCTCCGTGAAAAGTATGGGAAGGATTATAAACGGACGACCATCGTGACGTTTCTGTCACGTCTGCGTGAGAAGGGATATGTTCAGACCTATCGGAAGGGAAGGCTCTCCTACGCCCATCCGGTGCAGACGGAAGAGGAATACCGGCAGTCGATCGCGGTTCAGGATACGCAGACCTGGTTCGGCGGGCAGCCGAGCCGCTACCTCTCTGCTCTTGTCGATCAGAATGGTCTCAGCAAAGAAGAGGCGGAACGTATCCGGGAGATTCTGGATGAGTACTTTGACGATTAATCTGACAAGTGTCAATCAGAAGGTTTAAGAACAGGTATAGATCGGCACGGACAACCAATTTGTAACGCGAACATCCTTCGGCCCCGTACGAGCTGTCATACAGGCAGTCCGTGCGGGGCATTTTTGCGTATCAAGGGCGTCTTGAGAATGTACTGATAATTTGGTTGTTCGATCATTCTGCCATCTGCATTTTAAAGTCTTCCCGGGCATAGCCCCGAACCACTCACCGCCCATAAAGTGATAAATCAAGCGATATAAACTTGATAGTAACTTGTAATAAAGCAGAGAAAAAAGTAAAATTCAGTCGAATAAGACGTAAAAGGCAGACCTGTCCGGTTTGATCCGGGGAGAGGAAGGGACTATGGCAAAATCAAAAGAAGAGATTCGGGAACTGGTCGGTCAGATGACGCTGGAGGAGAAGATCCGCTGCTGCGCACTGTATCAGGACCGGTTCGGCAACCTGCCGCGGTTCGGGATCGCGTACCGCAGCTGTGACAATCCTTCGGGCGGCTGGTGCGACTATTTCCGGCTGCCGCGGGAGGAGATGGAGGACAAATTCTGGGGAACCTGCTTCCCGCAGGCGGCGGCGCAGGGAGCGACCTGGGATCCGGAGCTGGCGCGGGAGATCGGCGAGGCGCAGGGCCGGGAGTGCAAGAATCAGGATGTGGATATCATCCTGCGTCCCGGTGTCAACATGAAGCGCAGCCCGCTCGGCGGCCGCAATTTCGAGTATTATTCGGAGGACCCGTGGCTTTCCTCCGAGATGGGAGCCGCTTACATCAACGGTGTGCAGAGTCAGCATGTGGCCGCGAACCTGAAGCATTTTGTCTGCAATAACCAGGAATATGAGCGTATGACGACCAACGCGGTGGTGGATGAGCGCACATTCAACGAGCTGTATCTGCGGGTCTTTCAGCTGGTTCTGCAGAAGTCCGATCCCTGGACGATCATGAGCTGCTACAACAAGGTCAACGGCAAATGGGTGCACCAGAACAAGTATATCATGGATAAGCTGCGTAAGGAGTTCGGCTATGACGGCCTGGTCATGTCCGACGCTTTCGCGGTTCACTACCAGCAGGATAAGGTCGAGGGACACAAATGCGGGCTGGATGTGGAGCTGGCGGAGGAGGAGAATCACGTTCACTGGCTCCTCGATGCCTATAACAATGGTGAGATCTCCGACGAAGAACTGGATACCATTGCCACGCACGTGGTGGACTGCTTCTACAAGATTCACGACGGCTATACGGTGCCTGAACTCGACCTGGCAGCGCATCATGCGCTGGCGAAGCGCGCCGCGATCGAGGGAGCCGTGCTGCTGGAGAATGACGGCACACTGCCGCTGTGCGCGAAGGAGGAGAAGAACCTGGCTGTGATCGGCGCGTTTGCCAAGGCGCCCTGCTACATGGGCGGCGGCTCCGGACACATGAACGGACATACGCTGGATATTCCTACGGAAGAAATCGATCGGCTGCTGGGAGAGGGAAACTATACGTATGCCGCCGGATATCAGATCAACGCCGGCTTCCCGCCCGAGGATACGCCCCGGCCTGACCTGATTGAAGAGGCTGTGGAGACCGCGAAGAAGGCCGAACGGATCATCCTCTTTACGGGGTATCCCTACGGTGTCGAGTCCGAGGGCTATGACCGCACCGACCTGTTCCTGCCGCAGAGCCAGAGAGACTTGCTGGACGCGGTCCTGGCGGTCAATGACAATGTGATCCTTGTGGTAAATACAGGCGCGCCGGTGGATATTTCCGCCTACAGCAAACGGGTTCATGCGGTGCTGCAGGGCGGCTATGCCGGTGAGGCGTCGGGAAGCGCTACGGTGGATATCCTCTTCGGTCTGGCGGAACCCGGCGGGAGACTGCCTGAGACCTATCCGTGCCGTCTGGAGGACACGCCTTCCTATCTGAACTTCCCCTGCTATCCCGACACTGTGCCCGATGTTACCTACGGTGAGGGACTCTATATTGGTTACCGCTGGTACGATGCGCGGAAGATGGAGGTGGCTTATCCCTTCGGCTACGGCCTCTCCTACACGACCTTTGAGTACAGTGACATTCGTCTGGATGCCCGTGAGATCGACGCGCACGGAGCGGTGACGGTTACCTTTAAAGTGAAAAACACAGGAGACCGCGCGGGCTCCGATGTGGCGCAGGTCTATGTCCACGATCGAGGAGCCACGATCCATCGTCCGGTGAAGGAACTGCGCGGCTTTAAGAAGGTGCATCTTGCCCCCGGGGAGGAGACGGAGGTCTCCATTACGCTGGATCGTCGTGCCTTTGAATTCTATACCCCGGCTCTTCATCGCTGGGTCGTCGAGGAAGCGGATTTTGATATCCTGGTGGGCCGCAGCTCCCGGGAGATCTGCCTGTCCGCGGTCGTGACCGTGCATTCGGATGAGACGGCGAAACGGTTCAGCCCGCAGATGCAGATCGGACATTTTATCAAGGACAGCCGTTTCGCGGGCACGCTGACCGATGAGCCGCAGAGCCGCCGTGACTGGTTTGATCCGGAGAAGAACGCGATCCTGCCTCTGGGCTGCGCGATTCCTCTGGGCCAGTTCGGCGATCTGGATATGGGTCAGGGCAAGCTGTCGCAGGAGCTGCTTCAGAAGATCGTCGGCGATCTGAATAAAAAGAAAGCGGAGTGACGCCCCCTGAAAAGGGGAGCGAACTCCGCCGGAGATGGAACAAAATACCGCGGCGCGCGGGCCGGGCGTCAGGAGGGGCGCTGAGAGCGGACCTCCTGGCGGTACTGGCCCGGCGCCATCTCGTGTTGTTTGCGGAACAGCTTGATGAAGGTGCTGGTGTACTCAAAACCGCAGGCCGTGCTGATCTCGTTAACGCTGAGGTCTGTGGTTATGAGAAGCGTCTCGGCCCGGCGCATGCGGATGTCCTTGAGGATGGTCGTGAAGGTCTTACCGGTGACTTTTTTCAGGAGGCGCGAGCAGTGCTCGGGCGCGTAGCCCATGTGATCGGCCAGAGAAACCAGAGAGACATTCTTATAATTTTCGTTGATATAGGTCAGCATCTCGCTGTCAAGGCTGCTCCAGCTGGAATGGATGTGATAGAGTCTGGCGGAGCCGCTGCAGCTGCGGATCAGCTTCGTGAAGAAGACGATCATCAGGGAGTTGAGGATGCGGTTCGTGTATTCATCCGGCTGCGCCTCCTCCGCCAGCATATCGAGCAGCAGTCCTTCCAGCTCCGGGTCCCGGGCGTTAAAAAGCATGTGCGAGACGTTGGAGGAGGAGAAGAGGTTGCTGAGGAAGAAGTCGGAGAGAATGTTGCGGTTGCGCAGCACGTTAAAGAAAATATCGTCGAAGGTGGTCCGCTGAATCAGGATATTGAGAACCAGGCTGTCGTCGAAGACACTGAGACCGTGAAAGGCATGCGGCGCGATGAAGCAGAGCTGGCCGCGGGAGAGGATCGTTTCCTCATCATCGATGAAGTGGCGGCACTGTCCCCGCAGCACGTAAAAGGCCTCAAAATAGTCGTGTCCGTGAAGGTAAAAGGGGGTATAACGGTTGTGCTTCTCCACCCGGATGTTGTGGGAGAGACTCATGGGGAAATAGGCGTGCTCGTCCAGTGTCAGGCGGTTTGGCCACTTCTCATAAAACAACTCGTAGGGGTCGTACAGATCGGGGCAGAGGAATTTCTGCCGGATCAGATCCTCTGCGGTGTATTCCTGCAGGAATTCCTGCAGTGTATCAGCGTTTTCGCTGCTCTTTGCGCGGTAGTAGTCCCGGTAAAATTTTTCTGCCGGAGTGATTTCTTCCAGCGCATTCAGAACTTCTTCACGACGACCCATGACTGCCTCCTCACTTGATATGATGACATATTCGGATTGCTTCAATAATATCAGAAGAAAATCCGGAAATCCAGTCGCTCCAGGCAGGTTGTCATGAAATGACAATTCAGAATGTCATCTGCGAAACTTATACATTTCTGCGAAAACTGGTATATTCTTGCTGTAAACCCGCGGCAGGGGAGGGCCTTTGCGGCTCAGTGTCTGCGGGACATAAAAGATACAGGAGAAGAGAGGTGTTTGTACCATGAGTGAGAAGACAAGAGCCATTCTGGCGGAGCTGACGCTGGAGGAGAAATGTGAGCTCTGCGCGCAGGCAGACGGAAGCTTCGGGCGGATCCCGCGGATGGATTTGCCGGGCAGCGTTCCTCGGGACAATCCCCGCGGCGGCGCGGATTATTTCCGTTCCGGACGTCCCGTGGAGGGGGACGGGCAGTACCATCCGGTCGCGTTTCCTTCGGATGCGTGCCTGGCCATGAGCTGGGATGAGAAGCTGGCGAAGGAAACAGGAGCGCATTTTGCCGAGGAATGCCGGGCGAATCCGACCCTGGTCAACTGGCTGTTTCGGCCGGGCGTCAACATCAAGCGCAGTTACCTTTGCGGGCGGAATTTTGAGTATTTTTCCGAGGATCCGGTGCTGGCCGGTGAGATGGCCGGTTCCTACATCCAGGGACTGCAGCAAAACGGCGTGGCTGCGACATTGAAGCATTATGTTTGTAATAATCAGGAATTTGAACGCATGACGACCAATTCGGTGGTGTCCGAGCGGGCCCTGCAGGAGGTCTATCAGAGGCCTTTTGAGATCGCGATTCATAAGGGGCGCCCCCTGTCTGTCATGTCCTCCTACAATCAGGTGAACGGCGAGTGGGTTAATTCCAATCAGCACATCTGCGACCTGCTGCGCAAGCAGATCGGTTTTGACGGCGTCGTGGTCTCGGATTTCGCGGCGATTCATCACAATAAGGTCGCGGCGCACAACGCCGGGATGATGGACATCGAGCTGGCGCCCGTCTCGATTCATTCCGGTGAGCTTCTTGAAGCGGTACGGGACGGAAGAGTGAAGGAGGAGACCCTTGACGCGGGGTTGGAGCGGGTACTTGATCTGGTGGATCAGCTCTATGCAACGACTCCGGTCGAGGCGGATATGGAGGAACTTCACGAGGAGGCCCGCCGTGCTGCGGAGCAGTGTATCGTGCTGCTGCAGAATGACGGAACACTGCCGCTGGCGGAGAAGCAGGAGCGTCTGCTGGTGGTGGGCCGCCTGGCGGAGAATCCGTCCTACATGGGCGGCGGTTCCGGTCATATGAACGGCTACCGGATCGACACTTATCTCGATGCCATCCGCGCGCTGGTGCCGGATGCGGCTTACGCGCCGGGCTATCCGCTGATTGAGGATTTCCCGCCGAAGGAACCGGCAGATCCGGCGCTGATCCGGGAGGCTGTGGAAGCGGCGAAGCAGGCGGAGACAGTCATCGTCTTTGCGGGTCTTGGCTACTGCTATGAGTCAGAAGGCTATGATCGGGACAACATTCAGCTGCCGGAAGGACAGAGAGAGCTGCTCGATGCTCTGATGCAGGTGGATGCCCGGATCATTCTGGTTCTCTCCTGCGGCAGTGTGCTGGACATCTCCCGCTGGACCGACCGCGTGTCGGCCGTGGTCTATAACAGCCTGGGCGGTGAGTCAGTCGCACCTGCGACCGTGAATGTCCTCTTCGGGAAGGCCGAACCCGGCGGACGGCTGGCAGAGACCTGGCCGGTCTGTGAGGAACACGGTCCGACCTACATCAATTTCACCGGAGCCTGTCAGGATATGCAGGATGTGGTCTACGGCGAGGGCATTTACGTGGGGTACCGCTGGTATGAGAAACGGAAACTGCCGGTGCTTTATCCCTTCGGTCATGGTCTCAGCTATACGAGCTTTGAGATCGGGAAGCCGGTTCTCTCCACACGGAACATGACGCCGGAGGGGAGTCTTACGGTCACGGTGCCGGTGACCAACACCGGAGACCGGGCCGGCAGCCAGGTGATCCAGCTCTATCTTTCCCACATCGAGGGTTCGATCTGTGATCATCCGGTGAAGGAGCTGAAGGCCTTCGCCAAGGTGACGCTTGCTCCCGGGGAGACGGGAGAGGCGGTCATGACGTTACAACGCCGTGATTTCGAATTCTTCGCTCCGGCGCAGGATACATGGATCCTCGAGGACGGCGCCTACACGCTGCACATCGGGACTTCCTCGGCCGCCGAAGATATTCTGTACAACGAGCTGGTCATGGTCAGCGGGGGAGATAAGCCCTTTATCTATACGGAAATGACGCCGCTGGCCTGGTTTATTGCCAGTGAGAAATATCATAAGATCCTGCAGGAGAACCTGCCGCCGGAGGTCGATCAGATGATGAATCAGGATACCTTCGAGTGGTGCTGCCTCTGCGTGCCGCTGCCCTATTACAAGGTAACGGAGCCCTTCCTGGGAGCGCCGATGATGACGCCGGAGCAGGCAGAGTTTGTCCTGAAGAAGATGAACGAGTAAGAAGCGGATACAGGAAGGAAACGAGATATTTATGAAGTCGCATTACGAGGACAAGGATACGGAATTTGCTGCCTACCGGATGGTTCTGATCGGAATGAACGTCGGGGTGGTGCTTGTCGCCGTGATCGTGGTGGCCGCGGCAGTCCCAGACATCTCCGGGGTCGCCATGAGCGGCCTCTGCCTGGCGCTGACGCTGGCGGCGCTGGTTCATCAGATTCATCTGGACCGGTATCATATCCTCTCCGGGGAATTTCTGGTGGAGGACGGCCGGGCGCTGTACATCGTCATTGGTGAGTTCGGGCTGGGATTCGGACGTGCATATCACCGGCAGAATCAGAAAAGACTGAAGGCGTATCGTTATTTTTGTGTGACGAATGTGCGGTCGGTGAAGGTTTATCCCTTCGGTATCCACCTGAAGGCGGAGGGACTGATGGCAACCTCACGGGAAGTCGTGCTGGATGCGAATACCTTCGAATCGCCCGGTGCGGCGAAGAAGATCCTTACGCAAAGCGGCCGCCGGAAGACACAGGTCTTTCATATCGAACACAACCTGAAGCCGGCAGAGGAACAGCGCATGCTGCGGCGTCTCGAGGGACTGATGAGCGGGGAAGGGGGGAGCAGCAACGGAAAATAGGAACTGCATGGAGAATTTTCATATGCAGGTGGATGAGCGTCTGGTCCGCCGGGCACAGGAGCTGCGTCCACGGCTGCGGGAGATGATCGTTCATCCGGTTCGTCTGGTGGACATCATTCCCCGCGACGGTGACTTCGCGGCGGTACCGGCATCTTCCCTCGAAGGGCTGGAACAGAGGCCGCTGGGGCGGGGCGACCGGGTCGTTTTCGACTTCGGAGAGCATCGCGTGGGGTATATTTCCTTCACGCTGACCTCGTCGGGCAGTCCGGCCGACGCTCCGGCGCACATTCGGCTGAAATTCGGAGAGAGACCTCTGGAGATCGCCGAAGAGACTGCGGACTACCGCGGAAATATCAGCAGCAGCTGGCTGCAGGAGGAATTCCTTCATGTGGACGTGCTGCCGACAGCCCTGCGGCTGCCGCGGCGCTATGCGTTCCGGTATATGGAGCTCCTGGTGCTGGATACATCACCAAAATATAAGGTCTGTGTGAGCGACATCGCCTGCACGGCCGTTTCTTCCGGCGATCTGTCCGCTGTGCCGCCCCTCACCGGGGTGCCGGAGGATCTGACGGAGATCGACCGGATCTCCGTCAGCACCCTGCATGAGTGCATGCAGGGTGTGTTCGAGGACGGCCCCAAGAGAGACCGGCGGCTGTGGATCGGAGACCTGCGTCTGCAGGCGCAGATCGATTACCTGACCTTCCGCAATCTCGACCTCGTGAAGCGGTGCCTTTACCTCTTCGCCGGGCTGACCATGAATGAAGGACGGGTCGGGGCGGGCATGTTCACGGAGCCGGAACCGCGGGTGGATGATACGGCGCTGTTCGACTACTCTCTGTTCTTCGTTTCCTGCCTGTACGACTACTGGCTGGAGACTGCGGACGAGGAGGCGCTGACCGACCTCTGGCCCACGGCACGCCGTCAGATCGAACTGGCGCTCCGGGAGCTGGGGGAGGACGATGTGGTGCGCGACCGGACGGGCTGGTGGTGCTTCCTGGACTGGGGCGAGGGCCTGAACAAGCAGGCCGGCGCGCAGGGCGTTCTGATTTACGCCATCCGTCAGGCGCTGTTACTGGCAACTTCAGCGGGAGATACAGAGAGCGGGAGCTGGCTGCAGGAAGCTCTGACGCGGACTCTGGCGGGAGCCGGACGGCTCTATGATGAGGAGAAAGGCCTCTTTGTCAGCGGCGCAAAACGCCAGATCTCCTGGGCCTCGCAGGTCTGGATGGTGCTGGCTGAAGTGCCCGCTACACGTGAAGAGCGCGCCGCCCTGCTGACGCGGACCTTCGCGGCGAAGCCGGAGATTCCCATGAACACCCCCTACATGGTACATCACCTGGTTGAGGCTCTGATCCTCAGCGGGATGCAGGACAGGGCGCTGCAGATTCTGCGTGATTACTGGGGAGGGATGGTGGCACGGGGCGCCGATACCTTCTGGGAGGTCTATGACCCGGAGCATCCGGCAGTGTCCCCCTACGGCTCCCGGGCCGTGAACAGCTACTGTCATGCCTGGAGCAGTACGCCGTCGTATCTGATCCGCCGGTACCTACTATGAAAGTCCCGGACGGCGGCCAGGCAGATGGGCAAGCTTGCTTTATTACGAAATTACGAAGGGGGTGTTAAATGTAAGAAAATGCTGTGAAACCTGATATACGGGCGGAGAATTTCGCGGGAAAATAAAGCGGACGGCAAAGATCGTTTGCCGGAAAATAACAGAATCCTGCGGCAGATTCACCGCACCTGACAGGAGAGAAAGGAAGCAAAAGATGAAGATTCGAGGCGTTAACCTGGGGAACTGGCTTGTTCTGGAAAAATGGATGAGCCCGGAGCTGTACAACGACACAACGGCGGAGGATGAGACCTACCTCTGCCTGCAGCTGAGTGAAAACGAGAAGCGGGCGCGCCTGAAAGCGCACCGTGACCACTATATCACCAGCCGCGACTTCGCTTATCTGGCGGAGAAAGGCATCAACGCGGTGCGGCTGCCCGTTCCCTTCTTCGTATTCGAGGATGTTGGACCCTATGTACACTGCTCAGAATACGTGGACAAGGCCATGAAATGGGCCAACCAGTACGGAATTCAGGTTCTTCTGGATCTGCACACGGTACCCGGCAGCCAGAACGGCAGCGACAATGCAGGGCTCTGCGGCATCGTGCAGTGGGCCAACCACCCCGAGCGGGTGGAGATGGCTCTGAATGTCCTGGAGCGTCTGGCGCTGCGCTATGGACAGGATCCGGCTCTGATGGGCATCGAGGTACTCAACGAACCCATGCCCTGCGACGGCGCGCTGGCGCATATCATGAGCGAGGTCGGCATCAACATCATGTCCCGCTACCCGGCGGTCGACAAGGAGGCCGCGAAGCTGAACACGCCCTATGACAACGCGTGGCTGGAGAATTTCTATCGTATGGCCTATGGCCGCATCCGCAAATACCTTCCCGTCACGAAGGCTGTGGTCTTCGACGATGCCTTCGATGTGCACCACTATGCCGACTGGCTGGCGGCGCAGGAGGATTTTGAAAATGTGATGCTGGATACGCACCAGTACATCATGCTGGCGGACTGGATGCATCTGTGCGAACCGCAGGTGGATGAGTATGTCCGTTATGTGACGGAACACTTCACGGAGGAGGTCAGCTACGGTCAGTCGAAGGTACCGACCTTCTGCGGCGAGTGGTGCCTCTTCAACGCCCAGCCCGGTCTGCGGGATGAGAGTGTGGCAGAGCGCCGCCGCGTATACAGTGCTCTGGCCGAGGCACAGCTGAAAGCCTTCGAGCACTGCGACGGCTGGTTCTACTGGTGCTACAAGACCCACCTGGACGATCCCGACTGGGACTGCTGGGATATCGGCAAGTGCATTTCCAATCAGTGGATGCCCGACCGGTATTAAGGCGGGAGAAGAAAGCTATGATAGCAAATGATGTAACGTCATTTACTATAAAAAACAAGAGAGAAAGGGTGTATTATCATGCAAAACCTGAAACATGAGGCGAGCTACTATCAGACGCCTGCCTTCAAGTGGAGACAGCGCATCGGCTTCGGCATCAGCGATTATGCCTGCAACCTGGCATATCTGCTGGCCAACACCTACCTGCTGTTCTACTACACCAACTGCGCGGGCCTGAACGAGGCCGCTGTAGGATTCATGTTCGTTGTTACCAAATTCATTGACGCCTTCACCGATTACATGGTGGGAGCTCTCATCGATCACACCGATACGAAGATGGGCCGCTATCGTCCGTGGATGCTCTTCGGTTCGCCGGTCCTGGCTATCGGCATGGTTCTGGTGTTCTCGGTGCCCGTAGGCTGGGGCGCCGGCGCCAAGCTGGCCTGGGCGTACGTGACTTACGTGATCTTCTCCTTCGGCTATACGCTGGTGAACATCCCCATGGCTCCCATCGTGTCCGCTCTGTCTCCGGAGCCGTCGGAGCGCACGAAGATCGCCACGACCCGTACCGTGTTCTCGAATCTTGGTTCCCTGACCTCTTCCCTGTTCACCCTGCCGCTGGTGTACTATTTCGCGGGCAGTTCGGATGCGACCGGAGCGGCTCTGGCCACCGGTTACCGGAATACCAACATCATCCTGGGCATCATGGTGGTTGTGATCTTCTGCATCTGCGTATTCAGCATCGTGGAGATCAACCCGCCGACTGTTTCGAAGGAAAAGTCCAACTTCATCCAGGATCTGGGACAGGTCTTTAACAGCAAATATTTCATCATGATCCTGGCGCTCTGCTACTGCCTGTTCGTCGGATACCTCGGCATGTACGGCGCCATGCAGTACTATTACACCTACATCATCGGAAATGTCTCCGCCATGAGTCTTGCTCTGTCGCTGCTGACGATCTGTGCGATTCCGACGATGATTCTGGCGGCCAACCTGAATGGCCGGGGGACGGCGAAGGTGAAGCTGATGCAGTTCGGTACTGCGGTGGATATCGTCGGTTACCTGATCCTGTTCATTACTTCCAATGTGACCGTGGCGACGGCGGCTCTGGCTCTCATCGGTCTGGGCTTCGGCTTCCGTCAGTCCATGTATTTCTCCATGCTCCCCGACGTCTTCGACTACACCGAGTGGAAATGCGGACGGAACATGGGCGGTACGCAGAATGCGATTTCCGGCTTCCTCAACAAGCTGGCCTCGGCTTCCGCTTCGGCGATCATCGCGGCCCTGCTGTCCTGGGGCAGCTACAGTGCCAATATCGAAGCGATGGACGAGATCATTGCTGCCGGCGGTTCGGTGGCAGCGAGCTTCCCGCAGACCGCGACGGCTATCAATTTCGCTTTCGGCGGCCTGTCCCTGATCGCGACGATTCTCTGCTTCGTGGTTCTCCTGCCCTATGATCTGGACAAGAAGATGCCTTCGATCCGTGCCGATCTGGATGCACGCCGCGGCTAAAAGATTTGCCTTGCTGTAAAAGATGCTCTGGCTTCTCCGGTGCTGTGTGGCTGCAGTGCAGAGCCAGGCGTTGACATTTGAATAAATGGATGGTAAATATACTCCGGTGGTCATGCTCTATGCGCGGCAACCGGAGTATTTACGGAGAAGACAGGTATGTCTTCTTTGCAGTCACGATGACGGATGAAAGTCAGTATGACTGGAGGATTGTGATGAGAGACGAATTATTGTTCGGCGCCGCTTATTATCCGGAATATATGCCATACGATCGGATACATCAGGACCTGGCCATGATGCGGGAGGCGGGGATGAACGTGATCCGCATCGCGGAGTCCACCTGGAGCACGCTGGAGCCGCAGGAGGGCGTTTTTGATTTCTCTTATATCGACGCGGTTCTGGAGGAGGCGGAACGCACCGGAATGCAGGTCATTGTAGGGATGCCCACCTATGCGGTGCCGTCCTGGCTGGCGCGGCTGGATGCGGATGTGCTGGTGACCGGGCGGGAGGGGCAGGCGCAGTACGGCGCCAGGCAGCTGATCAATCTCTGGAATCCCACCTTCCGGCGTCTGGCGGAGCGGGTCATCCGGCGTCTGATCTCTCATACAGCTTTCTTCCCCTGCGTCATCGGTTTTCAGATCGACAATGAGACAAAGCATTATGGGAATTACGGGACACAGGCGCAGGACGCGTTTCGCGTATATTTAAAAGAGACATTCGGAACGGTGGAGGCATTGAACGAGGCCTTCCATCTGGCGTACTGGAGTAATTCTCTCGCTTCTTGGGACGATTTCCCGAACATGCGGGGCTGCGTCAACGGGGGTCTGGCTGCTGAGTACGAGCGTTTTCTGCGGCGGCAGGCGGCGGAGTATCTGAGCTGGCAGACAGCGCTGGTGAGAGAATATAAGAGAGACGATCAGTTCATCACCCACAATTTTGATTTTGAATGGAAAAAATTTGGCGCAGACATTGCTCAGGACGGTTATTCCTATGGCGTGCAGCCGGATATGAATCATAGTGAGGCGGCCAGGACACTGACACTGGCAGGAACGGACATCTATCATCCGACACAGGATGCGCTGACCGGAGCGGAGATCGCCTTCGGCGGTGATGAGATCCGCTGTCTGCGGCAGGACAACTATCTGGTGCTGGAGTGTCAGGCGCAGGCATTTAAAGCCTGGACGCCGTATCCGGGCCAGCTGCGGCTTCATGCCTACAGTCACCTGGCCAGTGGCGCGCTGGGGCAGCTGTACTGGAACTGGCATTCCATCCATAATGGCTACGAGGCCTACTGGCGCGGTCTGCTCAGTCACGACCTGGAGAAGAATCCAGCCTGGGAGGAGGCAGCCCGCATTGGTAAGGAGTGGCAGCGTCTGGGAGCCGGACAGCTGACGCTGCGCAAGAAGAATGCGATTGCGCTGGTGATCGACACGCATTCCCTGACGGCTCTGCGTTGGTTCCCCATCGATCGGGATCTGAGCTATAACGATGTCGTGCGTTGGATGTATGACAGTTTGTATGAAATGAACCTGGAATGTGATGTCGTGGATGTGAACGCTCTGGAACCGGAAAACTACCGGATGATCGTTACACCGGCGCTTTACTCTGTCACGGAAGAGAAGCTGCGGGCCCTGGAGCGTTTCGTGGAAGGGGGCGGTGTGCTGGTCAGTTCCTTCCGCTCCTTCGTCGCGGACGAGCATCTGAGTATTTATCCGGATACGCAGCCGCACATCCTGCATCGCTGCTTCGGTATGCGTTATCAGCAGTTCACCGAACCGGGAACGGCGACTCTCCTGGGGCGGCCGGTGCGGTATTTCGCGGAGCTTTTACAGTGTCAGGGGGCTGAGAGCCTGGGAAACTATGAACATCGCTACTGGGGACGTTATGCGGCGCTGACAAGACATATGTGCGGGCAGGGGGCTGCTTATTATGTCGGCTGCTTCACGGAAAAGGAGACTTTAAAGGAAGTGTACGCCGACGCTGCCCGTTGGGCAGGACTGCAGCTCCCGGAGGTCTCGTGGCCTGTCATCCTGCGCAGCGGCGAGGACCGTGAAGGGAGAAATGTGCATTACGTGCTTCATTACAGTCAGGAGGAGAGGACATTTCCCTGCCCCTGGAAGCGGGTGCGGGATCTGCTGAGTGGAAAACTCTATCGGCGGGGGGAGGAGATATCCCTGGGGGACTGGAATGTCATGATTCTGCAGGAGGAGACGCCGGGTGTTTAGGTACCATTAGATGTGAATTCGTGCCGGATACGACCTTTTTCGTTTCCTGTATACTGCGCGGGCTGCTATGTCTGTCACCAGATAAAGTAAATCCCTGCACAGCCATGTATATAACATAAAGAGGCAGACGAATACGGGAAATCGTCTGCCTCTTTATTGTGTAGGGGATTATTGGTTTAAGGCTCCAGAAACTCCTTCACTCCGTACTTCTTCCGATATTGCCCCATCGTCAGTCCGGTGGCTTTATGAAATTTATCGCCCAGATGGCTCTGGGAGGAGAACCCCAGATACCCGGCGATCTCGCTGAAGGAATAGGGTGAATAGATCAGAAGATTCTTCGCCAGTTTAATCTTTTCATTCAGAATATAATCCCCGACCGAGATCCCCTCCTCGCGCCGGAAGAGATTGGCGAGATAGTTGGGGCTCATCTGAAGCTCGGCGGCGATGTCCGAGAGAGAGAGCTTCTGGTGCAAATGAGAGAAAATGTAATCCTTGCAGCGCATGACACGCATATCGGGCGCCTTCTCCGGGGAGGCCTGACGCATCCGCTGTTCATGGACGAGAAGAGTATACTGATATTCCGCTTCCCGGCACAGCTGCAGGGCTCCTTCCGGTGTGCGGGCTTCTTCAATCTTCTGGATGTAGGCGTCGCTGAGAGAATAGGAAATCTCCGGGATCAGGCCGCCCTCGATGGCGGCGCGGGAGCAGAGCGCCATGACAACGATGGCCAGGTTTTTATTGTTCCGCAGCCGTGTTTTCGCCAGTACGCCCAGCTTGCCGGTGTAATCCTCAGCCCAGCTGCGCCGGAGTTGCTCCACGTCGCCGTTTCGGACGCTGGCCATCTCACGGACTTCCTGATCATAGGGATTGTGATGCGTGAGCGTTTCCTGATTCTCAAAAACCGTGTCGGAGTAGTCCTTCATGATTTCATGGTGAAACTGTTCACTCAGGCAGCTGCGGACAATGACCTCTCTGGGGGAGAGCGTCTTCGTGTGAAAGAGGTTGTGAATCAGCAGCGCCGCCTTGACCAGAGTGCCTATCTCGCAGGAGAACAGCCGCTGCAGCCAGCCATGCGGGTAGGAAAGCTCCGGCAGGCGGCAGGTCACGCAGCCCTGCTCGGAGAGAAGCACCGGGCCGATGAGAAAGCGCGAAGTGTTCCCCTGAACGATCGCGTAGGATACGGACTGTGCGCTGCTGGCCAGCAGAGGGATCTCTCCGTCAAACAGGGGGAGGAGGAAGTCCGCCGTTCCCTCCGCATCCTGCAGATCCGGCCGTTCACAGACTGTTTCCGCCAGTTCTCCCGACGAGCCATAGCGCTGAACGATGGTGTGCAGTTCCCGCGAGACATACTGCATCAGAAAATGAACATTCATAGGTGCTCTCCCTTCTTCCGGAAAAAATTCTTTTACGAATACAGCCGTGTCTCAGTCCACCGGTGCGCTTTCATCAGCAACATACTCAAATGAATCAAAATCTGCATACTTTCTGTGAAAGAGCCGATCCGCGCAGACCAGACCCGCGAAGGTTCCGGTGAATTCTCCGTATTGCGAATACTCGTCGGAAAGCTTTGTCGTGTCAAGTGCGCCGCCGATCTCCTGCCAGTCCGTCCCGTCATAGCTCCAGGAAAAACGGCTCTGCCGTCCGCGGATGGTCAGACGCAAGCAGAGGGGAACGTCCTCCACCGCGGTGCGTGTACCGGGGCATTCCGTACGCACACCATTCTCCAGCACCAGTACAGAGAGGGCGCTCTGTCCCAGCGTTTCACTGAAATATTTCCGCAGATAAAAGAAATTCATATTGTCATAGTAGAGAATCAGACCGGCGCTGTGCTGGCAGACCTCCGGCGTGAACTCCATCTTCGTCGTGATCTGCGCATACACACTGGTCAGCTTCCGTGCCAGGAGGGACACCTCATGCAGTGAGGTGGGAGATTCCTGACCGCGGAGGCGGACGAAGCCGGGGCGTGCCGTCACATCGGCAAAGCGTTCCGGCATCTGACGCGGCGCGTAGTAGCAGCGCCGCAGTGTATCTTCATCGAAATCGTCGAAGTCCGGGATGCCCGGCAGGGGCGCCTCTGGCAGAGCGGGTTCGGGAACTTTAACCTGCGCCAGGTTCCCGCCGTTTGCCAGCCGCAGCCAGCCGTCCTCGGTCCAGGTCGCCCGCTGGATGGCTGTCTCCCGCCCCAGCGTGCAGCGAAGCTCCGGCACGAAGGGGCGTGCCGTCAGGTGGAACAGATAAGGCTCTCCCGTCGGCGTCTCTATATAGCTGGCGTGGCCGGATTTCTGCAGAACGGAATCCGGATTAAAGTAACGGGGCTTCAGGTGGTCCGGATCGTGCCGCTCATTCGGGTCGCCGGGGGCGGAGGTCAGGATCGGGGTGCCGGGATCCCGCTCATAGGGACCGTGTACGTCCCGCGCGCGTCCCATGGCCGCGCAGTGATTGTATCCGGTGCCTCCCTCGGCACAAAGAATATAGTACCAGCCATTTCGTTTCAGCAGATGCGGCGCCTCGAGACAGCCCCGGTCTGTGCCTCCGCGCCAGATGCGCTGCGGATAACCGGCCAGCTTCTTTTGTTCCGGCAGATATTCCGCCAGACAGATGGCGCCGGGCTTTTCATAGCCGTCCCGCGTTTCCCACTCCAGAGAGACCAGCCATTTGCGGCCGTCATCATCGTGGAAGAGGGAGGCGTCGAAGCCTGCCGAGTGCAGATAGACCGGCTCACTCCAGAGACCGCGGATGTCGCGGGCCGTGATCAGATAATTATTGATGTCAAAATACCGCGCATTCATGGAATGCATGACACCGTAAACCAGGTAGAAGAGTCCGTCCGCTTCGCACCAGGTCAGGCACGGCGCCCAGACGCCCTTGCCCGAGGGGAGTCCCCGCAGGTTCACCTGCTCCTCCGTCAGGATATGTGTATAAAGCTCCCAGTGCTTCAGATCCCGCGAATGGTAGACGGGGACGCCCGGCAGCCACTCGAAGGAAGAGACGGCCAGATAGAAGTCGTCCCCCCGGCGGCAGACGCAGGGATCCGGGTTAAAGCCCGGCAGAATTGGATTGGTGATCATGATTTGGTCCTCCATATTAATATTGATATCCGGGGCGTAAGACGATGAATTCCCTGATATCAGTGTAGGAATAGTTCGATCTTTTTAACAGTATTGTATCTGACGAAACTGCTCTATTATATCATAAATCACACATTGAAAAAGTACCAGAGTGTAAAACCTGTGATACACTTTGTCTGTGAAGCTGCTAAGGGGGTGTCTGTTAAAAATCAATATCGCCGTAAAAGAAATCAAAATCCCCTCTGTTCCGTTTGTTTTTTATGAAGTATCATATGCCGCGTAACCGGAAAACAAAAGCAAACAAACGGAGATCCCTTAAGGGGACTCAGGATGGCCATTCGGCCAAAAACAAGGAGGTCCCGCCAGGGGATCCGTGATGGCCATTCGGCCAAAATTAAGGAGGTATATGATTATGAGTACAATCGCTATCAGAAAGAATACAGTCGCTGCTAACCGGACACATTCCAGACTGTGGGAGAAGTGGATGGCTTACTACGACAAGTACGCAGTGGAGATCGCCTGCGCCGGGCTGGCTGCCAGCGGCAACGGCCTCAGCGCGCAGCGGATGTTTGGCGAGTACATGAAGACCAAGACCGAAGAAGAGCAGTAAGCAGAGTAAGAATCGTGAATACCAACGAGAATGTCAAAGCGCAGAGCCGCCGGCGACTTCCTGCAAAATAAAGGGAAGCTGTTGGCGGTTTGTTTTGTTATGAAAAGAATTTCTTTTATGAAAAATGGAACTGTGGTATACTACTTATAACCGTATCCAATTTGTTATAAAACTTATTTGTGTGGTTTCTTCGTGAAAATATCTCCAGATAGAAAGGGCGTGAAAAGGTGGCACTTGAGAATAAATTGGGACTCACAAGTTCAGTGGCTCTTGCCCGTGAAGAAGAGCGTATCAGTAAGAAAAAGGCTGCAGAGCTTTTTGAAAAGGGGATTCTTGACCAGCTGGAGCCTGGGACATTTTCCTCACTTCAGGCTATTCATAGATTCCTTTTTGATGAGATTTATGAGTTTGCCGGGAAGATCAGGACGGTAAATCTAGCAAAGGGAAATTTCCGTTTCGCACCGGTCATGTATCTGGAAGCGTCGCTTAAAAATATTGACAGAATGCCGCAGTCTACATTCGATGAAATTGTTGAGAAATATGTGGAGATGAATATTGCTCATCCTTTTCGGGAGGGAAACGGACGCAGCACACGTATTTGGCTGAATCTGATGCTTAAAGCGGAACTGCACATAGTTGTAGATTGGAGCAAAGTGGAAAAAGAAGATTATCTGCTTGCTATGGAACGCAGTCCGATCAGAGACATTGAGATCAAATATCTGTTGAGGAACGCCCTGACGGATGATATTCGCAGCCGTGAAGTTTATATGAAAGGAATCGACCACAGCTACTACTATGAGGGTTATACGACGTTCAGGACGGAGGAATTATAGTACTGCAATGATAATATTAAATCGCGGAGCCGCCGATGCTTTCGTCCCGAAGAGAGAGAAGTAGATGGTTGGATTTTCTGCGGGACGAATATTGCAAAGAAGATTTGCGTATGTTATAATGTTTTTGGACGAAAGCGAACAAGATAAGTCCATATGACCAAAAGAACGAACCCCTAGGCCGTGTTGCCGCACAGCTTAGGGGTTCTTCTTCTCTTTTTATAGTGGTGAAGTGTCCACTAGGCTATGGTTGTCCTAGTCGTTACTGTCTAACCATTTGATGATGTAATGACTAACTACAGCAGCCGTAACAGCAACTATGAATGCGAACAAGATATCCATATGATCACCTCCTTCCGTTGCCGGATATCGGTAGGACAACGGAAAGAGTATACCATATTTCCTCTACAAAAGACAACATTTCTCAACGAGCAATATCAGAATATAACAACTGCACCTTAAAAAGCCCTGTCACTTTAATATCAATATCGCCGTAAAAGACATCAAAATCCCCTCTGTTCCGTTTGCTTTTCGTGGAGTATCATATGCCACGTAACCGGAAAACAAAAGCAAATGAACGGAGGTCCTGCCAGGGGATCCGTGATGGCCATGCGGCCAAAATCAAGGAGGTCCCGCCAGGAGTTTCCGAAATGGCCATTCGGCCAGGAAATGGAGGATATGATTATGAGTACAATCGCTATTAGAAAAAATACAGTCGCTGCTAACCGGACACATTCCAGTCTTTGGGAGAAGTGGATGGCTTACTACGACAAGTACGCGGTGGAGATCGCCTGCGCCGGGCTGGCTGCCAGCGGCAACGGTCTCAGCGCACAGCGGATGTTCGGCGAGTACATGAAGACCAGAACCGAAGAAGAGCAGTAAGCAGAGTCAGAGTGTTGAATACTAACGAGAATGTCAAAGCGCAGAGCCGCCGACGACTTCACCTCGAAGAGAGGGATGGTGTCGGCGGCTTATTTCGTCAGCAATAGGGTGTTGTCGATAAATGGGGCTTGTCAAACAGCCCTTTTATCATGTACAATGAAACGGCTTTGTATCGTTTCGACAGCAGAGAACGAAACAGGAAGGAACAGATTTCTACATGGAACAGGGGAAAAGACAATCATTTTCGGGATCGCTGGGCTTTGTGCTGGCAGCAGCCGGAAGCGCCGTGGGACTGGGGAATCTCTGGCGTTTTCCGTATCTGGCAGCCAGAGACGGCGGCGGGCTGTTTCTGGTGATCTACCTCGTGCTGGCGCTGACCTTTGGTTTTGCGTTGCTGATTACCGAGGTCGCGATTGGAAGAAAAACAAAGCAAAGTCCGCTGACCGCCTATGGACAGCTTCATGAGAAATGGCGGTTCCTGGGCATTCCGGCCTGTCTGGTGCCGATGATGATCATGCCTTATTACAGTGTGATCGGTGGATGGGTGTTAAAATATTTTGTCGTCTTTCTGACCGGTTCAGGCGTGGCTGCGTCCTCGGATGACTATTTTACCGGTTTTATCTCAGGAACGGAGCAGCCGATTGTTTTCATGGTTCTTTTTCTGGGGCTGGTGGCCTTTCTCGTATTTCGCGGGGTCAATAAGGGCATAGAATCCTCTTCGAAGATCATGATGCCGGTCCTGATCCTGCTGGTGATCGGCATTTCGCTCTATTCACTGACACTGAGCTATACGGACGGAGACGGCGTGACGCGGACGGGATTGCAGGGACTGAGCATCTATCTGATCCCTGATCTGAGCGGACTGACGCTGCGGGATATTTTTCTGGTGATCATGGACGCCATGGGACAGCTGTTCTTCAGTCTGAGTGTGGCCATGGGAATTATGATCTCCTACGGCTCCTATATGAAGGACGAGGTGAACCTGGGACATGCGGTCAACCAGATCGAGTTCTTCGATACGCTGGTCGCGTTTCTGGCCGGAGTCATGGTCATCCCGGCGGTGTACTGCTTCATGGGACGGGACGGTCTGTCAGCTTCCGGCCCGGGACTGATGTTTGTCTCGCTTCCGAAGGTGTTCGCGGCCATGGGCAGCATGGGAAATGTGATCGGCTGCCTGTTCTTCGTGATGGTTTTCTTCGCGGCGCTAAGCAGCGGGATCTCCATCATGGAGGCGGTCGTTTCCAGCTTCATGGATCAGTTCCATCTGTCAAGGACAAAGGCGACGCTGCTGGAAACCGCGATCGCGCTGTGCGTTGGGATCATTGTCTGTCTGGGATATAATTGCTTTTATTTT
This sequence comes from Lachnospiraceae bacterium, assembly GCA_021202465.1. Lineage (GTDB taxonomy): Bacteria > Bacillota > Clostridia > Lachnospirales > Lachnospiraceae > UBA3305. The sequence continues at coordinate 193,765 of JAJQCZ010000004.1, forward strand.
GAGATCAAGCTGCCGAATGGCTCCTCTGCACAGATCCTGGACATCCTTGATTATATCAGCAACAACTGCCTGATGCCGGCTGTGGCGCTGGGAACCTGCATCCTGATCGGATGGGTTCTGAAGCCGGATACGATCACCGGGGAGGTGGAGAAGACCGGCCAGAAGTTCCAGCGGCGGCGTCTTCACAGCGTCATGATCCGCTATATCGCACCGGCGCTGCTTCTCATCCTGCTGCTTGAGGCGGTGGGGATCCTGTAGGGTAAAGCAATGAAATATCGCAGTATGCGAAAGAGCCGCGTGAGCGGCTCTTTTTGACGTGATGTCCGCTTAGCTCAAAGATTCCTCTTGTACTTCACTCTTCCTTAGCCGGATTCCCATATACTGCTTTGTCCCCAGAGGTATGTTGAAACGGCCCCGGCGGCGGCCGATGGGAGTCACGGTCATCTGCCAGGTGTCGATCACGTCCACATCGAACCAGGTGGTGTCGTCCACCCAGATCTGGCGGAAGGAGGGCTGCCAGAGACTGTAATAGAAGAAATACCAGGTTCCTTCATACCGGGGGTCTTCGGGAACGGCCACTTTGTCGTCCCACTGGAAATGTTTGTCATCACGCAGCTTCGCGAGCTTCAGGCCGCAGCCGGGAACGTCGGCGAGAAAGTCCCGCATGAAGCGGAAGCGTTCGGCGCTCTGCCCTTTCAGGCGGCCGCCGTGCGCCCACCAGATGATATTGTCGTCACTGAGAAAGGTTTCCCCGTGTCCGCAGTAGCCGCCGCGCAGCAGGGCTTCCCAGCTGCGGCGCACGATTTCTTCCGGCGTGAAGTTGCCCCAGCAGTGCGGGAAATCTCCTTCATAGCCGAATTCATCCCAGACCACAGGTTTGCCGTACTTCATACGGAGCTCGTCCGTGGATTCCGTGGTGCGGTAGTGGTCGCAGCGCTGGCAGCTGCAGTGGGTGATCCAGTCCTTCGAATAATCGTAGAAGACTTCGCAGTTGTGGATCGACAGCAGATGGCCGTACGGATCGTGGGCTCTGAGTTCTTCGCCCAGAAGATCCCAGTCGGCTTCGCTGTGGTGCAGGAGCTCGTATTCATTGGCCAGCGCCCACCAGACATTGCGGAAGGCGCTGTAGCGGGCGGCGACATAGCGGAGATACCGCCGATTGTCCTCCATCGACATTTGGGAGAAGCCCCAGCGGTCATAGGCGTGAAAGAGGATCAGATCTGCTTCGATGCCCATATCCATAAGACGCCGGATTGTCCGGTCATGAATCTGGAAGAAGGCCGGGTTAAAGCGCGTGAAATTCCAGTGATTGCCGGGCGGATTACCGTTATACTGATCGAAATTCTCCCGGGTCAGGACGGAGGCGTCCATGGGTGTCCCCTCGTAGGGGAAGGCGATCGGGTCGTACAGACAGAAATCATAGTGCTTGGGGAAGAGACAGAAACGCATTTTGTTAAAATATCCCTTCTCCAGTTCCCGGAAGGTCTCCTCGACGATCTCCTCCCGCTGCAGATCGAAGGTATAACAGGTGGTTCCCAGGGAATAATGGGGCGTACCGTCCTCCCAGGCCAGGTGATAGCGGTTGTGAACCCGGACCGGCCCGTGATTGTTCGGTCCCGGCGCTGTGACCAGAAAATGCCCCTCGGTCTCGCGGTCAGAGAAATTCCCGTAGATTCGGTAGGTATATTCTCCCTCGAAGGAGGGCATGAAACGCACCCGCCAGGTGCCGTCGCCGTCGTAAAATCCCTCCACCGTGCGCGTTTCCTGCGACCCGGTGAAGGTGGCCTGTATCTCATAATCGGTAAAGGGATTTCCTTCGGCTCGTCCCGGCACTGCGGCCTCGAAGACGCCCCATCTCTCAATTCTTTCCATAGTATTCCTCCCATGATTCAGATATGAATGCTATATCATCATTTGATCTGCCCGTTTTTCTGGTATGGACAGTCTAGCATGTTTCCCGTGACTCGTCCACGGGGACAGGACGATTTAGTGGAAGATAAAGGCGATTCCACTTGATATGTTTTATGGATAAAGTGAAGACTCCAGATACTGACAGGTCCTTTACCCTTTGCCTGCGCGGGAAACATTTATGGCAGCCTGAGTGGAATCAGGGGGTTTTTCACGGAAAGCTGAAGCCCGTTCTGCTCAGGCTGAGAAACGTTTCACCAGACTTGTGGAGATCTGTATTTTCGAAAAATACGGAGCCCGCTCGTGAATCAGTTCGTCGATGCGGCGCACCGCCACCTGCGCCATACAGTGCCTGGGAATGTTGACAGTGGTCAGGGACGGGTCGACGACGCGGCTTTCGGAGATGTTGTCAAAGCCGATGATGGCGATATCCTCCGGGATGCGGTAGCCTTTGGCCTTCAGCGCCTTGATGGCGCCGATGGCGATGAGGTCGTTGTCGGCGAAATAGCATTCCGCCAGAGGCGCTTTCTGCTCCAGAACCTCCATCATGTCGGCAAAGGCTCCCTCCAGAGTGGGAGAGAGGGTGTGGATGGGGGAGCGCGAGTAGGACATGCCGCTGTCCCGGACCGCGCGCTGGAAGCCTTCCATGCGTTCACTGAAATTGTTCAGAGGGTAGGAGGATTTCAGGTAGCCGGGCTGAGACATACGCCGGGAGATCAGGTACTCTGTGGCCCGGTAGGCTCCCTGGCGGTTGTTGATGAGGACGCAGTTGCAGTCCAGCTCATCGAAGCAGTTATCCAGCAGCACGATGGGACATTCCAGGTTCTGTATATGCCGAAAGGCTTCGGAACTCATCTCGGTCCCGATGATGATCAGTCCGCCGCAGTCCGCCAGACGCAGCTCCTCCAGAAGAAGCTCCAGATCGTCCTTCTTCTCATAAAACTGCACGGTCTTCATCGGATAGCCGAGACGGGAGCATTCCTGCATGATGCCGTCGGATAATTCCATGAAGATGGGTGAATAGGAGAGGATTGCATTGTGCGCCCGGTAAAACAGAACGTAGATGGTCCGCTTTTCCGTGCTTTTGGCGGCGAGCCGGGAGAAATCGTAGCCGTACTGCTGGGCCGCCTTCAGCACACGCTCGCGGGTCTCGGTGCTGACGCCGGGCTTGCTGTTCAGAGCCATGGAAACCGCCGTGGCGGACAGGTTCAGTTTCTTTGCCAGTTCTTTTGCCGTGATAGGCATCGTTCGTTCCTCCTGCAATTTTTAACTCTCCGTATGTAAGGCAATATTTCATGACCTTTTTCCTTGCCTTATTATAAAACATATTTTGTTAACATACAAGAATCAAGCTGAAAATTAAGCGCAAAACGCACATAGATTTACTTTACTTTTTGTTGAAGTAAAGTAAGTGGGCCTCTACAATGAATCTGAGACGGTGACAGGTTCTGATCTGCCGTCTGCAGCCTGAGAAAACAGAATGCGGAGCCGCTCTCCGCAGGAAAGAGAGAGTAACATATGGCGCATATAAAACTGGGTTATGCTCCCACGCGGCGGAGCATTTTCAGTGCTCCGGATGCCCGGAAATACCGGAAGCTGACGGCGGATCGTCTGCGGGAGCTGGGCGTGGATTTTGTGGATATTAACGACATCAATGAGGAAGGGCTTCTCTATGACGACGGGGACCGCGTAAAGATCGCGGAGAAATTTCGCCGGGAGAAGGTGGACGGACTGTTCCTTCCCCACTGCAATTTTGGCACGGAGTTCGAGTGCGCCCGGCTGGCGAAGGAACTGGATGTTCCGGTACTGCTCTGGGGACCGTTAGATGAGCGGCCCGATGAGAACGGCGTCCGTCTGCGGGATACACAGTGCGGGCTTTTTGCCACGGGAAAGGTGCTGCGGCGGTTCCGGGTTCCGTTCACGTATATGACCAATTGTCGTCTGGACGACCCGGCCTTTGAACGGGGACTGCGGGATTTTCTGGCGGTCTGCAACGTGGTCCGCACCTTCCGGAACATGCGGATTTTGCAGATTTCCACGCGCCCGTTTGAATTCTGGAGCACCATGTGCAACGAGGGTGAGCTGCTGGAGCGTTTTAACATTCAGCTGTCTCCCGTGCCCATGACGGAGCTGACGGAGGAGATGCGGGCTGTTCGTCAGGACGAAGCACGGATGGCCGGGATGCTGGCGTATATCCGTGAGACGATGGAGATCTGCATCCGGGAGGATGAAGTGGAGAGTGTGGCGGCGCTGGCCCTGGCAATGGAGGATCTGACGGAGAAATACAGCTGTCAGGCGGCGGCCATCCAGTGCTGGAACGCGCTGCAGACGGAGATCGGCATCATGCCCTGCGCCGCCAACGCCATTCTCAATGAAAAAGGCATCCCGGTGGTCTGCGAGACGGACATTCACGGTGCCGTGACCGCCCTGCTGGCGGAGGCCGCGGCGATGGGAGAGACGCGGAGCTTCTTCGCGGACTGGACGATTCGCCATCCGGACATCGAGAACGGCGAGCTGCTGCAGCACTGCGGTCCCTGGCCCGTATCGGTGGCGCGGGAGCGTCCGAAGCTCACCTATCCGCTGGCTTTCGATCATCCCGGCAGCCTGACGGCCGAGGCGAAGCACGGCGACGTGACGCTCTGTCGTTTCGACGGGGACAACGGGGAGTATTCTCTGCTTCTGGGACGGGCCCGGGGCGTTGACGGACCGAAGGGCATGGGAACCTATCTCTGGGTGGAGGTAGAGAACATCAAACGCCTGGAGGCGAAGATCGTGGAGGGGCCTTACATTCACCATTGTGTGGGGATCCATCAGGATGTCGTTCCGGTGCTCTATGAGGCCTGTAAATACATCGGTGTGACCCCGGACCTTTACGACCCCATTGAAGAGGAAGTTAAAGCATATCTCAGAGGAGAGTGAACAGACCATGGATAATAAAGAGCTGCAGGCGAAAGCTTATGATCTGCGCATGGACGCAGTGAACATGATCATGGAGGGAAAGGGCGGCCACATCGGCGGCGATATGAGCGCGATGGATATCCTGGTCACCCTGTATTTTAAGGAAATGAACATCGAGCCGGAAATACAGGATGATCCGGACAGGGACCGTTTTGTTATGAGCAAGGGGCACTCGGTCGAATCTCTGTATGCGGTGCTGGCGGCGAAGGGATTCTTCCCTACAGAACGGGTGATTCACGAATTTTCAAAATTCGGTTCTCCCTTCATCGGTCACCCCAACAACAAACTGCCGGGGATTGAGATGAATTCCGGCTCGCTGGGACACGGTCTTCCTGTATGTACGGGGATGGCGCTGGTCGGGAAGATGGACGGGCGAAGCTACCGGGTTTACACACTCATGGGGGACGGCGAGCTGGCGGAGGGCTCGGTCTGGGAAGCAGTCATGGCCGCCAGTCATTACCGCCTGGACAATCTTTGTGCCATTGTGGACCGAAACCGTCTGCAGATGTCCGGGAATACGGAGGATGTGATGCACCAGGATGACCTGGGGGCCCGTTTCGGCAGTTTCGGCTGGCATGTGGAGGAAGCGGACGGCCATGACATCGGGGCTCTGAGCCGGGCTTTCGAGAACGCACGGCATGTGAAAGGCTGCCCCACGGTGGTTATTGCCAATACGGTGAAGGGCTGCGGCTCCGCGGTCATGGAGGATAAATATGACTGGCATCACAAGCTGCCCACGCAGGAGGAATACGAGCAGATCATGCGCGATCTCGCAAGCCGAAAGGAGGCCATTCTCAGTGAATAAGATACCGAACCGCCAGGCCATCTGCGAGGTGCTGATGGAGAGAGCGAAGGAAGATAAGAAGATCGTCGTGCTGTGCAGCGACGCCCGCGGCAGCGCGGCCCTGAAACCGTTTGCCGATACGTATCCGGAACAGTTCGTGGAGGTGGGAATCGCCGAACAGGATCTGGTGAGTATCTCCGCGGGTCTCGCGAAATGCGGCCGTAAGGCCTTCGCGGCCGCTCCGGCCTGCTTTCTCTCCGCGAGAAGCTATGAGCAGGCGAAGATCGACGTGGCTTACTCGGATACCAATGTCAAGCTCATCGGCGTCAGCGGCGGCATCAGCTACGGTGCGCTGGGCATGAGTCATCACTCGGCGCAGGATATCGCGGTCATGTCGGCCATCCCCAATATGCGGGTTTACCTGCCGAGTGACCGTTTTCAGACCGCGCGGCTGACGGAGGCGCTGCTGGAGGACACGAAGCCAGCCTATGTCCGCGTGGGGCGCGGCCCGGTGGAAGATGTTTACACAGAAGAGGACTGTCCCTTTGAAATGGACCGGGCTACGGTGCTCCGGGAAGGAGCGGATGTGGCGCTGATCGCCTGCGGAGAAATGGTGAAGCCGACAAATGACGCAGCAGAGCTTCTGGCCCGTGAAGGAATTGAGTCCACCGTGTTGGATATGTACTGCCTGAAGCCGCTGGATGAGGCCGCGGTGCTGCGCGCCGCGCAGTCGGCCCGCCTGGTGGTCACCGTGGAGGTTCACTCTCCCTATGGCGGTCTGGGCGCTGTCGTGGCACAGACCGTGAGCCGCACGAATCCGAAAAAAGTGGTCAATATCGCCCTGCCTGACGCACCGGTCATCACCGGCACGCCGCAGGAGGTCTTTGATTACTATGGCATGAATGCAGAGGGAATCGCGAAGACAGTCAGAGAAAACCTTTGATTTCAATGATACAAGGGACAAAAGGTCAGGAATGGAACGCTTGCGTTTCAATTCCTGACCTTGGGGACCGCAACAACATGAGAAAGTAGCCATTTTGGCCAATATTTTGGCCAAAATGAGCGAATTTCGAATGTTGTTAGGATTGCGAGAGTGCAAAGCACGGAGCAATCCGTAGTATCATACCCTTTTGTCGCTTAAATCATTGCACATATGCGGAGACAGACGGAGGAGGCGAAAAATATCGATGGAAGAAAAATATCTGCTGGCGATCGATCAGAGTACCCAGGGAACCAAAGCGTTGCTTCTGGATCAGGCAGGTCAGATCGTCTGCCGTCGTGACCTGCCCCATCGGCAGATCGTGGATGAACATGGCTGGATTTCTCATGACCTGAACGAAATCTACCGGAACACGGTCCAGGCTGTGAAGGCTGTTATCGAAGGCGCCGGTGTCGCCAGAGCGTCTGTGATTGGCTTGGGGCTAAGCAACCAGAGGGAGACCTCTGCCGTCTGGGACCGACTGACCGGGGAACCGGTGGCGGATGCTATTGTCTGGCAGTGCGGCCGGGCGGAAGAGATCTGTGCCAGGGTGCGGGCGCAGGGGGCGGAAGAGATGATCCGCCGCCGGACAGGGATTCCGCTTTCTCCTTATTTCCCGGCGGCCAAATTCGCCTGGCTGCTGGAGCACACGGAGGGGACGGAGGAACTGCAGAAAGAGGGACGGCTTTTGTTCGGAACCATCGATACCTGGCTCCTCTATAAGCTGACTGGCGGAGCGGTTTACCGCACTGATTACTCCAATGCCTCCCGCACGCAGCTGTTCAATCTGGAAACACGGCGGTGGGACCCGGAGATTTGTGCTCTGTTCGGGCTGCGGCCGAAAGAACTCCCCGAGGTCTGTGATTCCAATGCTTTGCTTGGCATGACGGACTTTAACGGTTACCTTAGCATACCGATTCCGATTCATGCGGCGCTGGGAGATTCGCACGCGGCGCTTTTCGGTCAGGGATGCCTTACGCCGGGGATGGCGAAGGCCACCTACGGAACCGGCTCCTCGGTCATGATGCAGGTGGGAGAGCATCCCGTGTACAGTGAGAACGGGGCTGTGACCTCGCTGGCCTGGGGGATTGACGGGAAGATTTCTTATGTCCTGGAGGGGAATATCAATTATACCGGGGCGGTGATCTCCTGGCTGCAGAAGGATCTGGGGCTGATCGCGAGCCCGCAGGAGGCGGAAGAGCTGGCGCGGCAGGCTGCCCCGGCAGACCGCACCTACCTGGTGCCTGCGTTCACCGGCCTGGGGATGCCCTACTGGGACAGCGACGCCCGGGCTCTGCTCTGCGGTCTCAGCCGGACGACCGGACGGGCAGAGATCGCGCGTGCGGCTCTGGAGAGCATCGCCTATCAGGTGACCGATGTGCTGGAGGTTCTGCGCAGCGATGCGGGTCTGTCGCTGGAGACACTGCGCGTGGACGGCGGCCCCACCCGCAATGCAACCTTAATGCAGTTTCAGAGCGATATGGCGGGACTGCGGCTGGAAGTGCCCCGGGCGGAGGAACTCTCAGGTCTGGGTGCTGGCTATCTGGCCGGAATTTCGCTGGGATTCTATGACCGGGATATCTTCGAGCGCATGGAGCGGCAAAGCTATGAGCCTTCCATGGAACAGTCGATCCGGAACGAAAAATACGCCGGGTGGAAGCGGGCGGTAGCCCTGGCGCGCGGCAGATAACTGTATCCCCAGCGTATAATCAGAGACAGCCGAACTTCGAATAAGACGAAGTTCGGCTGTCGTTTTATTGAAAAAAGGGTCGGCGCAATGCCGACCCTTGGGAGGATAGAACAGGGGCTGTGAAAAAACAACCCCAAACAGCAGGAGATTCATTGATTCGAACAACC
>JAJQCZ010000014.1 GCA_021202465.1 Lachnospiraceae bacterium
GATTCAGATTGTCCTCAAGCGCAGACTGGAGCGGCCGATCCTGTATTTTTACCGGAAGGGCGGCTGGAAGAAGAAGGAACGCATTTTCTGAAATGCCTTGACAAAGTCAGCATTTTGATTTATTGTAGTAACAACTTTTTGAGTCCGGCGGTGCGGATGCCTCGTTGGATCGTTTAAACCGATGAGGAAGAGTAGTACCGACGGGATACGGATGCACAGAGAGCCCCGTGCGCTGAGAAGGGGTGTGAAGGCCGTCGGGAATGGACTTCTGAGGCCGGCCTGAACCTGAGTAGGCGCCGGCGGGCAGTATCCCCGTTATCCGACGTAGTGCTGTTTGGCACAGTGAGTGGGCGCAAGCCAATCTGCAGTGGCACCGCGATAGTACGTTGTGTATTACCGCCTCAGAGTGAATTATTTTCAGTCTGAGGCGGTTTTCTTATCTTAAAATGAAAGGAAGGAAGAAACATGAAGACAAGAAGATTTTTGGCAATCGTGATGGCTCTCGCCCTGGCGGCGGGGCTGGCGGGCTGCGGGAGCAGTTCCTCCTCCACGGAGACCACAGCGGCGGAGACCGAAGCCGCGGAGACGACAGCGGAGACCACCGGAGCCGAAGACACCAGTGCAGCGGAGGAAACCCAGTCTGCGGAGGGAACGGTTTACAAGGTTGGTATCGTGCAGTACGTGGACGACGCTTCCCTGAACCAGATCGAGCAGGCCATCGAGGATGAACTGGATGCCAAGGGGGCAGAGCTGGGCGTGACCTTTGACTATGCCGACTATACATACAATGGTCAGGCGGATTCCACGACCATGAACCAGATCGCAACCGATCTGATCGCTGAGGAAGTCGATATTATCATCCCCATCGCTACCCCGACGGCTCTGATCATGCAGGCGGCGACCGAGGACAATCAGATTCCTGTGGTATTTTCCGCTGTGTCTGATCCGGTTGGCTCCGGCGTGGTGGCGAGCATGGAAGAACCCGGCTCCAACATCACCGGTACCTCGGACGCTCTGATTGCGGCCGGTGTGGACGCAGTGTTCACTCCCTCTGACAATACGGTCATGACGGCGGAGCTGGCTATCTATGAGAAATTCATCGACGCGGAGATTCCTCGCTATGGCGGCGCAGACTCCTTCGCACTGAACGGCGCGTTCTGCGGCTACGGCACCGATTATGAACTGCTGGGCACCGAGACCGCGGATATGGCCGTGGAGATCCTGGTGGATGGTGCGGATCCCGCGACCATGGAGATTCGGGTCATGAGTACAGGTATCGCGACGGTCAACACGGAGACGGCAGAGGCCATCGGCCTGGACTACAGCATGTTTGAGAGCATGGTCACCGAACTCATCGAGACCGTGACCGCGGAGGAATTCGAGTAATCGGATTATTGTGTAATCAAGTGAGATAATATGACGCCTTCGGTGCCCTCGTGCATCGAAGGCGTATGCGCCTTTCGGTTCCTGTACTGCTATCGCTGTATTTTCACAGAGGAGAATATTCTATGTCCACAATCTTCACCCTGTCCATCGTCCAGAGCGCCCTGGAGCTGGGAATCATCTATTCCCTGGTGGCGCTGGCCCTGTTCATCTCTTTCAGCCTTCTGAACATCGCAGATCTGTCCACCGACGGGTGTTTTACGCTGGGCTGTGCCGTGGGAGCCTGTGTCACACTGAGCGGTCATCCGTTCCTGGCACTGATTGCTGCCATGGCGGCCGGAGTGTGTTCCGGCTTTATCACCGCGTTCCTTCAGACCAAGATGGGCGTGGAGTCCATCCTCGCGGGAATCATCGTTAATACCGGGCTGTATACCATCAATCTGGCGGTTATGGGATTTTCCTCGACGATGAACCTTTTCTCCTGTGATACGATCTTCAGCCTGGCTAAGGGTGTGTCTGAGGCCGGGTGGTATCAGAGCTGGTACAAGATTCTCGTGGTGGCGCTGGTCATCGTGCTCGTGGCGCTCTTTCTTGGATGGTTTCTCAACACCCGCCTGGGGCTTTCCATCCGCGCGACCGGAGATAACCCCGACATGGTGAAGGCCTCCAGCATCAACCCGGCGTTTACCATCACGGTAGGATTGTGCGTCTCCAACTCCCTGACCGGTCTGTCCGGTTGTATCCTGGCTCAGTACCAGAAATCCTGTGATATTAACATCGGATCCGGCCAGGTGACGATTGCGCTGGCAAGCCTCATCATCGGCAGCACCCTGATTCATAAGGGCTCCATTCTGCACCGGGTCATCGGTGTGGTTCTGGGCAGCTGCCTGTACCGCTTCATCGTGGCCGTCGCCCTGCGTCTGAATGTACCGGCGGAATGCCTGAAGCTGGTCTCGGCCTGCATCGTGGCCGTCGCTATTTCCTTCCCATATCTGAAAGGGAAATATCAGTTCTGGCAGCAGCGCCGGGCGAAGGAGAGAGTGTATCAGGAAGGGGACGGAAAAGCATGCTGAAGCTGATAAATATCTGCAAGACCTTTAATCCGGGGACGGTCAACGAGAAGGTAGCTCTCTCCCATGTGAATCTGGAACTGGCGGAGGGAGATTTTGCGACGATCGTCGGCAGCAACGGCGCCGGCAAATCGACGATGTTCAATGCCATCACCGGCGCTTTCTACGTGGATGAGGGCCATGTGATCCTGGGCGGCGAGGATATCACCTTCCGCAAGGAGCACCTGCGCAGCAAGGTCATCGGGCATCTCTTCCAGGATCCGCTTCTGGGAACGGCGCCGCATATGACGATCGAGGAAAATATGGCGCTGGCCTATCTGCGGGCTTCCACCGACCGGCACCGCTATTTCAGCCGCATCAGTTCCGCCAATAAGAAGGAATTCCACGAACATCTGGCACTTCTGGGCATGGGCCTGGAGGATCGCATGAGCCAGCCGGTGGGTCTGCTCTCCGGCGGTCAGCGGCAGGCGCTGACGCTGCTCATGGCCACAGTCGTCACACCGAAGCTGCTGCTTCTGGATGAGCACACGGCGGCGCTCGATCCGGCAACGGCCGAGAAGGTGCTGGATCTGACCAAACGCATCGTGGCGGAACGAAACATCACCTGTCTGATGGTGACGCACAACATGCACCAGGCGCTGGAGCTGGGGAACCGCACGCTGATGATGGATTCCGGAAATATCATCTTCGACGTGAAGGGCGAGGAGCGCGACCGGCTGACGGTGGAGGATCTTCTGGAGAAATTCCGTCAGAACGCCGGAAAACAGATGGAGAATGACCGGATCCTGCTTTCGAAGGAGCAGGAGTAAATCTTTTCGAGGGAGAAGAAATAGACGGAAAGATTTTCAATAAATTCATGAACAGCTTTCCCAATGTGCATTTTGCTCTGAAGGGATGGAGAGATTCCCGGAGAATATCCGGTCGGCTACGAGAAGAGTGGATGATACGGAGGTATGGATATGTCCAGAACAGGAACTGTGGAAAGAAATACGGCAGAGACAAAGATTCGCTGCAGTCTGACACTGGACGGCAGCGGGAAGGCAGAGCTGGATACCGGCGTGGCCTTCTTCGACCATATGCTGAGCGGCTTTGCGCGGCACGGATTTTTCGACCTGACCCTGCACTGTGACGGCGATACGGAGGTGGACTGCCACCACACGATCGAGGACTGCGGCATCGTTCTGGGGACGGCGATCCGCGAGGCGCTGGGCGACAAGAAGGGCATCTGCCGCTTCGGCAGCAGCATCCTTCCCATGGACGAGGCTCTGCTTCTGTGCGCGGTCGATCTCAGTGGGCGGCCTTATCTTGTCTACGACGCCGCCTTCACGAACGCCAGCATCGGTCAGATGGACACGCAGATGGCGCGGGAATTCTTCTATGCGGTCAGCTATTCCGCCGGAATGAACCTTCATATCAAAGAATTCTACGGGGAAAACGACCATCACATTATGGAGGCCATGTTCAAGGCTTTCGGCAAGGCGCTGGATCAGGCCGTGCGTCTGGATCCGCGGATTATCGACGTGCTCTCGACGAAGGGGACGCTGTAGGCCAGGAAAGATACTTGCCATGACAGCAAGGAAAACATGGGAAGTGTGCTTGAAAAACTCTGAGAAAGAGGGCTGCTGCAGGTGCTTAAATCTCAGAATACACGGGTCAGACCGGAGGAGAGGAGTGCACGCCGTACCCGGGCGTCCCGTAAGGCAAGGTCCCAGGCCTCGCCGGATTCTTCCGTGAGAGCGGCAAGGCGCTCAGTGAGAAGATCCAGACAGGCCTCCTCGGACATTTCCCCGGCTGCGTCCAGGCGAATCTCCTCCAGCTGCTGCAGAACATTCCCGATGATCGCCTCTTTCTCTTCCGGAGAGAGACCGCGGCAGGCGGGAGGCGTAAAAGCCTCGGATAAAGCTTGCTTTCTGTTTTCCAGATATTGATTTCTTTGCTCCGCCAGTCTCTGACGGAGTTTTGTGATTGTTATTCCCATAATCCTACACTTTATCATTCCTGCCAACCGGCACGTCGGAGATTGAAACTCAGACTCCCGCGGGGGGAGCGATACGATTTTTCCCTGACGGAAGAAGAGAACCAGAAATTTCAATCTACGCTCATCAGAACATAAATCATACCCTTTTGTTACCAAAATCATACAAATAGTTTACCTGGCAGATACAAATATACCATGCGCTATGCAGTAAGGCAACGTGAAAAAATTTGCTCAGCTGGAATAAGTTCAAAGCGGAATCCGTATTCGTAAATATCGTTTAAAGCATTCAAGCCCTTATCATAAACAGCGTTTGACAAGGCATTTCGCCGGATGGTATGATGAGGAAGAATGGCAGGTATGATCGGGCGTACGAAGAATTGAAATAGATTTTTATATTACTAAGCTAAAAAGTGACGGGCACCAAGACGCACACCTGTGCGATTGAAAAATATGAGAGGGGAACATCATGAGATATCCGAAATTTTTAAATACTCAGGGAACGATCGGTTTCGTGGCGCCGGCGTTTGGCTGCAACATTGAGCCGTACCGCTCCGCGTTTCAGAACGCGCAGAGCGTGTTGAAGCAGCGGGGCTATTCACTGAAGCTGGGGCCGAACTGTTATGCGGGGAAGGGTATCGGCATCAGCAATACCCCGGAGGCCTGCGCGGCGGAGTTCATGGAGGCCTGGGAGGACCCGGACAGTGATGTCCTGATCTCCTGCGGCGGCGGGGAACTGATGTGTGAGATTCTGGAGCATATAGACTTTGAGGCTTTGAAACGTGCGGAGCCCAAATGGTTCATGGGCTACTCGGACAACACAAACCTGACCTTCCTGCTGGCGACGCTGTGTGATACCGCTTCAGTGTACGGCCCCTGTGCGGCCGCCTTCGGCATGGAGCCGTGGCATCCGGCGCTGGAGGATGCGTTCGGCATCCTGACCGGAGAGAAATGGACAGTTCACGGCTATGATTTTTATGAGAAAGAATCGAAGAAGGACGAGGAACATCCGCTGGAACCCTATCACGTGACGGAGCCCTGCCACAGACGCCGTTTCCCCGATGAGGATGCGGTGATCGAAGGACGGCTGCTGGGCGGCTGTCTGGATGTGCTGGCGAACCTGGCGGGGACGAAATATGACCGGGTGCGGGATTTTCAGGCGAGATACCGGGAGGACGGTGTGATTTGGTTCTTGGAGGCCTGTGACCTGAATGTTCTCAGTATCCGCCGGGCACTCTGGCAGCTGAAGAATACCGGGTGGTTTGAGGGTGCGAAGGGCTTTCTCATCGGGCGTCCCTACTGCCATGGGGAGACCCTGATGGGGCTCGACCAGTACCGGGCGGTGACGGATATTCTGGGAGAACTGGGTGTTCCGATTCTCATGGATCTGGACATCGGCCATATCCCGCCCATGATGCCTTTGGTCTGCGGAAGCCGGGCAATGGTGCGGATGCAGGGGAATGATATCAGGATCGATATGAAGATTGAGTAGGAGCAACGGACTTTTTACATGGTGATGCCCGCAAAACGGGCACGAAAGATAATATAGGAAATCCCGGAGGCTCTCAGGCCACCGGGACTTTCACATACGACAGCTGGCTATGTTCTGCCAGAAGAATAATAGAAGCTGAAACAGCTGGAATATTAAGCAACGTTCAGCAGACCGTTATTTTTCCACGCTTCGCGCCGCGCGGATAAAGGCCGCGACTTTCTCCGGGTCTTTCCCCGGGCGGCCATCGCCGTATTCTACGCCGGAGGAGACGTCCACCATGTCGGGATGCACCGCTTCGATGGCAGAGGCGACATTTTCCGGGGTCAGTCCTCCGGCCAGGATGAAGAGCTTCTCATTACGGTCAATGGCAGAGAGGCTGCTCCAGTCGAAGGTCTTCCCGCTGCCGGGCTCGGCTGCGTCGAAGAGGAAGCCGGTTACCTGCGGCTGATCGCGCCAGAGCGCATATTCGGCGATATTTCCGGCGTTGAAGGCACGAAGCACCGGAAGCTTCGTCTCAGAGAGCCGCTTGGGTGGAAAGTCCCCGTGAATCTGGACGAAGTCAAAGCCGGTCTCTTCGATCTCACGCAGCTCGGCGGCGCTGGGAGAGACCGTTACAGCTACCTTGCGGATAGAGGGGATTAGCTGCTCAAAGATGGCCCGGGCCTGCGCACAGGTTACATGGCGTTTGCTTTTGGGAAAAAAGAGGACGAATCCGGCGAAGTCGGCGCCGTTTTCGTTGAGATAGGAGGCTTCCCCGGGCTGCGTCAGCCCGCAGATCTTGATTTTCATGGGATGAGTTCCTTTCGTGATCGAACTTATGCACAGCAGTGCGTTAGCACGGAGCAATCCGTGTACCAGCCGGGGACAAACACTTTTGCTCCCGACATCATTTAATTATAGTGAAAACTGGCAGAAATGCAAGGAAAATGGGAGGAGATCGTCTATGCTTGAGATGTTGCTGCAGCTCGATGGCAATATCCTGTTATGGATTCAGGAAAATCTGCGAAATCCCATCCTCACGGCGCTGATGGTGCGGATCACCGCTCTGGGCAATGCCGGGCTGATTTGGATCGTCATCACGGCACTGCTTCTGCTGCGGAAGGATACGCGCAGCGCAGGAGTGATGTCGGCGATGGCGTTGATCGGCTCTCTGGTCATCAATAATTTCTTCCTCAAAAATCTGGTGGCCCGCACCCGCCCCTACGAGGTGATCGAAGGCTTAAGTCTTCTCATTGCCCCGGCCACTGACTTTTCATTTCCCTCCGGCCATACGGGGAGCTCTCTGGCGTCGGCCTGGGTTCTGGTTCATGAACTGCCGCGCCCCTGGGGCATCCTGGCGATGGCACTGGCCATTTTAATCGCCTTCTCCCGGCTGTATGTGGGAATTCACTATCCCTTCGACGTCCTCGCCGGAGCGCTCACCGGGATTTTTGCCGGGATGCTGGCGCGAAGACTTTATGCCATGGGTCGGGAAAAAATCTCCGGAAGAAACGGTTGATAAAATGTAATTTCTTCTCTATACTGTGGGGAGAGTACAGATTATCGAAGGAGGGATTATGTATGTGCCAAATCGCCATTAATATACCGGAAGAAGTGCTCTATGATACAAAGATGAATAAGAATGAAGCTCTGCAATTCGCAAGACGGGCTGTTGCACTGGGATATTATACACAGAGCGGCGTCTCCATCGGATATTGCGCTCAGATTGCCGGAATGACAGAAGAGGATTTTATCCTGTATCTCGGTAAGAATCACGTATCTGTTTTTGGTTTTGATGATACGCAGGATTTTTTGGAGGAGCTAAAGAATGCGTAAGGTTGTTGTTAATTCGACTCCTCTGATTATTCTTTGTGGGATTGGGCACTTGGAGATTCTAAAAGAATTGTATGGAGAAATCACCATCCCGCTGGCAGTTTACAGGGAAGTTACCAGAAAAGAAGACTCGGCCTGCATGCAGATTAATAACTGCAGATCATGGATTCATGTGGAAGAAATTGAAGATTATACAGAAAAAAAGATGTATAAAGCGAAACTGCATGATGGGGAGGTTGAGGTAATGATTCTCTCACAAAAACAAAACGTCGAAGTGGTTGTTATAGATGACAATGCTGCAAAGAAGACGGCAAAGTATCTTGGGCTTCCTGTTACGGGAACATTGGGGATTCTTCTGAAAGCAAAGAGAGAAGGAATTATTAGGGAAGTTCGTCCATTGATTTCTGAAATGAAACATATAGGCTTTTATGTGAGCCGGGATATCGAGCAAATGGTCCTGGAACAGGCAGGAGAATAAAACAAAAGCAGGGACAGGCCGCTCCGGCGGCCTGGAAGGAGGATATACAAATCATGAGAACTTTCGAAAAATCAACAAAATTAGATCATATATGCTATGACATCCGTGGGCCGGTCATGGATGAGGCCAACCGGATGATCGCCCGGGGCGAGGAGATCCTGAAGCTGAACATCGGCAATCCGGCTCCGTTTGGCTTCCGCACGCCGCAGGCGGTGCTGGATGCCATGGCGTCGCACCTGGTGGAGACGGAGGGGTATTCTGACTCCAAGGGGCTGCCGGAGGCGCGCCGGGCGATTCAGGCCTATGCGGAGAAGAAGCATTTTCCCAATGTAAGCCTGGATGATATCTACACAGGCAACGGCGTCAGCGAGCTGATCACGCTCTCCATGCAGGCGCTGCTCAATGACGGCGACGAGGTGCTGGTTCCCGCGCCGGATTATCCGCTGTGGACCGCTTCGGTGACACTGGCGGGCGGGACGGCGGTTCATTATCTCTGCGATGAGGCGGCAAACTGGTATCCGGACATCCGGGATATGGAGCGGAAGATTACAGACCGGACCAAAGCGATTGTTGTGATCAACCCCAATAACCCCACCGGCGCCCTGTACCCCCGGGCGGTGCTGGAGGAGATCACGGAGCTGGCCCGCCGCCACGACCTGATCCTCTTCGCAGACGAGATCTATGACCGGCTGGTGATGGACGGCAAGGAGCACGTGGCCCTGGCCTCTGTCGCACCGGACCGTCTGGTGGTCAGCTTCAACGGCCTCTCGAAGTCCCATCTGATTGCCGGGTATCGCTGCGGCTGGATGTGCCTGGCCGGGGATAAGTCTCATGCGCAGGGCTACATCGCCGGGCTGAATCTGCTCTCCTCGATGCGGCTCTGCTCCAACGTGCCGGTGCAGGCGGTGATTCCCACGGCGCTCTCGCAGCTGGAGAGCACACAGAAAATGCTGGTTCCCGGCGGACGAATTTACGAGCAGCGTGAGTATATCGTGAAGGCGATCAATGACATCCCGGGACTCAGTGTGGTGCGTCCGGAGGCGGCCTTCTATATCTTCCCGAAGATCGACAGCGCGCGCTTTCATATCGAAGATGATGAAAAATTTGTCTTGGATTTCCTGAAGGAGAAGCATATCCTGCTGACGCACGGCGGCGGCTTCCATTGGGCTCAGCCGGATCATTTCCGGATTGTGTATCTGCCGGAGGTGGCGCAGCTGCGGGAGGCCTGCGAGCGACTGGGAGATTTCCTGGAGCATTACCGGCAGGAATGATGACGGAAACGCGCGGAGCTTTGACAGGACTCTGGAGCATTACCGGCAGAAATGACGGAAACGTGCAGGGCGTTGACAGTGTACTGGCGCATTACCGGCAGGAATAAGGCAAACTCGACAGGAACGTCAGACACTGTCGAAAGATGGTAAAATGGTTCCGGCAGATGTCGGTGGCTGTCTACAGGTGTGGAAAGCCCTCGACATCTGCCGGTTTGTGTCACAAAACGGTTAAAAAACACGACGACAAAGCGTTGAGAATCCGCTCATCCACGTTTATAATGGGACTATCGCAGAGTTGATGGGAGGATGTCATGGAGAAGCTGAATGTCGCAATCGCGGATGACAATGAGAAAATGGTTGGAAAACTGACCGATCTGGTGCGTTCGGAGCCGGATTTTCAGGTGATCGGGACGGCGGGAAACGGCGAGGATGTCCTGCGCCTGATCCGGGAGGCGTCGCCGGATATTGTCCTACTGGATCTGATTATGCCGAAAATGGACGGGCTCTCTGTCATGGAGAAGGTGCGGGAAGATGCGACGCTGAAGAAGAAACCGGCCTTCATCGTTATCACGGCGGTGGGGCATGAGAGTGTGACGGAAGACGCCTTCCGCCTGGGAGCCAATTATTACATTATGAAGCCCTTCGATGACAGTCTGGTGCGCAGCCGCATCCGCGTTATCGGAGGTAAACGGACAGAGGGCGGGAAAAACCGTCCGGCGGAGAGCGGCGCCATCAGTCAGGAGGAGTACATCAAGAGGAACCTGGAGAATGACGTGACGGTGATGATCCACGATATGGGGGTACCGGCTCATATCAAGGGCTATCAGTACCTGCGGGATGCGATTATCCTCTCGGTGGAGGATATGGATATGCTGAACTCCATCACCAAGATCCTCTACCCGACGATCGCGAAGAAGCACCAGACGACCTCCAGCCGGGTGGAGCGGGCTATACGACATGCCATCGAGGTAGCCTGGAGCCGTGGAAATATGGATACCATCGACGCCATGTTCGGCTACACGGTAAATAGCGGAAAAGGCAAACCGACCAATTCCGAGTTCATCGCCCTCCTGGCGGACCGGATCCGGCTGGATTACAAGAAGAAATCGTACCGGCTGTAACCTGCCGAAGCGGATGTAGCCTGACCATTCTGTTCGAAACCTCAGCCGGAGTCTGTTCCGGGATTTCTCACGTGCCGTCTCTTCGACAAGATGACCGGGAGAAAACGGGATTATTGTGCTGCATCCATGCCGTCACGTATCCGCGCCAGCAGATGGCTGGCCGCATAGAACGTCGTCTCAAAATGCATATAATCGAGGATATTTTCATCCCACAGGAGCTTCAGACTGGCGGGAAATTCGTCGTCTGAATTCCAGAACTGGAGTACCACCGGCAGAAAATCGAAGAGAGGGAGCAGCCAGGCCGTGTCGCCGACTGCTTCTTTTTTTCCACCCAGAGCCTGGCAGGCGCGTTCCAGATCAGGAATCCTGCCGTCGAGGGCCTTTGCCGAATCGCGAAAGAAGGAGTCGCCGGAGCCGAAGGCTGTATTGTATTTCAGAGCACCGAGGGTCACGAAGCGGCCGGACAGATGACAATGTTCTTTCGAGTAGCAGAGAATGTCATAAATGGTCATAGCTTCGTTAAAGGAAGCAGTGGAAGCAGTGGCGAATCCATCCTCCGACCACTCGATGACCCCATCTCCGCGGTTGATGCGGTAGCGGCGGCCGACAAAGTCAATATACAGAGATGCCTGATCAGCCTCCAGATGAAATTTGCGGATCATGGCCACCTGGTCGTGCTGCAGGAACAGGGGGCGGGCGCGTTCTACAGCAATCTCATAATTATTCATAAAAATCTCCATTCCGCCGCATTTTGATCTGCGGCACATTTTCCATCTTATCCTTTCGCAGGAGAAAGTGCAAGTGAAACTCGCGCAAAAACGCTGTCATTTGTCCCATTGACAGGAGAATTTAGACTGTTAAAATAATAATAGATGGACAATGCGTATCAGTGGCACACACAAAATGCAGATGCCGACGGATTGTTTTGGGAAAAACACGGATTTTATGAGTGAAAACGGGGAGAAGGAGGAACACGCGATGGCCTATGAGAAATTGCTG
This sequence comes from Lachnospiraceae bacterium, assembly GCA_021202465.1. Taxonomy (GTDB): domain Bacteria; phylum Bacillota; class Clostridia; order Lachnospirales; family Lachnospiraceae; genus UBA3305. The sequence goes on from JAJQCZ010000014.1 coordinate 11,602, forward strand.
AATGAGATCTATGCGGCCCTCTCTCTGGAGTATCTGTGGCCGGAGTACCGGCCCTCGTTTATCAAGAGTGAATCGCCGGATTGGATCAACGAGTCCATGGAGCTGGGGCTGGAGGTCAGTCAGGCCCTGCTGCCGGAGGACGGTCAGGCGGGAAGTTTTCTGGAGAAATATCTCGGCTGCCTGCGCAGTGAGCTGCCGGAGTCCGCATTCTCCCGTTATGGAGAACGGCTGTATTTCTATAATGACCGCTTCTGGGCCATCCTGCCCGAGGAAGGACGGGGGCAGAGCTGCCTGTACAAGGCGAAATACCGTTTCGACCGCAAACTGGAGAAGCTGAACCGCAATTACCGCCGCTGTCGGTGTAACGCGCTGTATCTCTTCCTGCATCCGGAGAAGCAGACACGGGTGGACGCCGCGGATCTGTTCGCTTACATGACGGAGCGGCAGGAGACGTTCGAGGTTCGTTTTGACTGGGTGTTCCTGCACTGTACCAATGTGATCTTTGTCTGTGATTTTCAGAGCGGCCGGATGGAGGAGATTCCGCTGACCGACGGAGCCGGGGCGTTCCTGGCTGCGGAGGCGGAGCGTCTGCGCCACGACAGTGCCTGGGCGCAGGGAACCTCTCTGGAGGGCTACGCGATCCAGGTGATGCGCGCGACCGAGCTCTGGCAGCAGACGGGCGCCTACTATGTCCGCATCCACGGCATGAACCGCCAGCATCGGATCCCGCTGGAGCGCGAGTTCGATGAACACGACGGTCCGGATACCCGCTATCTGGTTCTCCTGGATCAGAACTATCCCGTGGGGACCTGCCGCCTGTTTCCCGTGGTGGCGGACGTGATGGAGATCGGCCGCGTTGTTGTGCTGGAGACTTACCGGGGACGGGGCCTGGGGAAGCTGCTCTTGCGGGAGGCGGAGAAATGGATCGCCGAGCTGGGATATACGCGTGTCTTCCTCGAGAGCCGCGATGTGGCGGTGCCGTTTTATGAGAAACTGGGATATGCCGTCACCGGTGAGCCTGTGCAGGGAGAGACATTTCTCTGCGTGCCGATGGAGAAAAGACTGGGAGGGGGTGAGCGCCGATGAACAGGAACAGGGATGAGCAATCGACATATATTCTCCGCCACTTGGCGGCTGTCTTTCACACGGGTGTATTCTGCCTGCGGGGAGAGAACCTGACTTCTTACGAGGAAAACGCCGAATATAATCCGCTTACGACGAGCGAATCCCTTCGCCAGTCTCTGACAACCGGCGCTGACGCACGGGAAGAGCCGACGATCGTGAGAGATGCGTTTCACATGTTTTACGTGTGTGTGAGGCAGGAAGACGCATACTATATGATGGGACCGTTCAGCACGCGGGTGATGAGCCGGGCGGAGCGGCACCGGTTTTATCATTTTTACGGCGTCGAGGAACAGTGGGAGAAGGGGCTGCACTATCATACGCTGATGGAGATCCTGCAGATCACCGGTCTGTTTGCGAAGCTTCTCACCGGCCGCGAGTATACGGATCAGCAGCTGATGGACGCGAATTACCATGCCGTGTCCAGCGAGGAGGAACAGCGGGAGCAGATTTATTTTGACATTCAATCTGAGAATGAGGACATTTACCGGCATACGTATCAGGAAGAGCGCCGGATTCTCGATGCGGTGAATGCCGGGCAGGTGGAGGAGGCTGTGCGCCTGTCCAAGGAGATGGATGTTAATGTCGGGCGGCTCGGGGAGAGTGAGGTCGAGCACTGGCGGAACCTGTCGATTGTGGCGACGACGCTCTGCGCCCGGGCCGCCATCGAAGGCGGCGTCGTGCCGGCGACATCCTACCGGATCAGCGGCTTTTACATCAATAAAATTACCGCCTGCCGGGATATCCCGCAGATTCTGATCTTCCGGAATCATGCGGTCGAGGAGCTGGCCAGGCGGGTGCGGGAGCAGAAAGAGAAGCGCCATACCTCCAGTTATACGGAGCAGTGTAAGGAATATGTTTCCGCGCATTACAGAGAGAAGATCTATCTTGATACCATCGCCGAGAGTCTGGGAATCAGCAGCAGTTATCTTTCGCGTCTGTTTCGCAGGGAGACCGGAGTCAGTCTGCAGGACTACATCAATGAAGTCCGGGTGGAGAAGGCGGCCAACCTGCTGCGCTATTCCGGGGAAACGCTCTCCGGCATCGCCGAGTATGTGAACTTCCCCTCCCAGAGCTACTTCGGCCGGATCTTCAAGCAGAAAATGCAGATGACCCCGAAGCAGTATCGGGAAAAATACAAACCAAGTGAGTTCGATGAGACCAGGGTTCCAAAGTCATGAATCTCCCGAACTTTCCGAAAACATGATTCGTCAGGTTTGGTCATAATCCGGACAAATACGACAAAATAAAGATATAAGAAAGAGCTTTCCCGTGCTACTCTATGAGCACAAGGAAAGCTCTTCGTCGTATCAGGAAGAGCGATGGGAGGAGATGGGAATTTGCTTTCTGAACGTTTTTATGGAATGGGAGAGCCTCTGATCCAGCGGGAAGGAGACACCGGCGTGATGGCGGCGGAATACCTGGATCTGGTGAAGGCGCTGGGCTGTACGGCCTACCGATCCTGGATGCACCTGACCGAGATTCTGGAGGATCCGGTGACGCCCAACGCGGAGGCAGTGGCCGCGCATCGGCGGCTTCTCGACCGGGCGGCGGAGCTGGATCTGGAGGTGACCGGGATGAGCCACGAGTGGTTTCTTCCCGCAGGATGTAAGCAGAGCAAGGGACACGCGATGCCGAAGCGCGATCTGGCGGAGGGAAGCCTCTATATGCAGACGCTGCATATGCTGGAGGAATCCTGGTGTACGTTGGCCGGGCTGTTTCCGCAGGTCGGGAACTGGGAGATCGGCAATGAATGGAACCTGAATGCTTTCCTGCATCCGGACGGGTTTCTGGAGGGAGAGGGGATCGAGCCCTTTACGGCGGATGAGAAGATGGACATCGCCATTGATCTGATGTATTTCTCGGCACGGGGCATCCGCAAGGGCAATCCAACCGCCCGGGTTACCTGTTTTTCCCCGGCGCTCTCCACACCGTGGCTGGGCGGAGATCTGCCGGATTACCTGCCGCCGATGTACGGCATCGCCTGGACGCTTGATAAGATGTACCGGCGTATTCGCTCGGGAGAGTTCTGGTCGGACAATACGGATGATTATTTTGACCTGCTGTCCTGGCATCCGTACCAGATGAGCGTCGATCAGAGCAAGGTGGGCATGGATCTGTTCCTGGATATCTTCGAACCGGATCATCTGTGGAAGGATTACAACGATGCGGCCTATCGGGTGATGTGCAAATACGGGGACGGGCACAAGCAGGTAATTCTTACGGAGACCGGATTCACGGACTGCGGAGATGCGCAGGAGGAGGAGAAGCGTGCGGAGTACACGCGCAGCCTGCTGAAGCTGGCGGCAGAGCTCCCCTATGTGCGGACGGTGTATAATTTCCGCCTTCTGAACGAGGAGGGGATGCTGCGCAAGGCCGGGATCGAGGACAACCAGATCGGCGGTCTGGCGGAGGTGTATTTCGGCTTCTTCGAGGAGCCCTGGCACGAATGCAAACCGAGGAAGAAGGCCTATGTGCTGCAGGAGCTGACCGGCAGCACGGCAGATCTGGCTGCAGTGGGGCGCAGAGTCGCCGCCACCCGCAAAGAGGATTGAAACGGCGCCATTTTGGTGGTGCGGTCAAAATATATAAAATCACGGAGGAGAAAAAAACATGTTGAATTTTGCTTCTAAGACAAATGATCCCAATACCCGTCTCGGGTGGAACGACCGGATCGGCTACGGCGTGGGAAACTTTGGTATGGCCTGGGTCAACGGCATGATGTCCGCGTTCCTTATGAAATATCTGACGGATGTCTCGCTGATCGACGCCGGTGTGGTGAGTATGATCATCGCTATTTCTAAGCTCTTTGACGGTGTTTCTGATCTGATCATGGGTCGGATCGTGGACGGAACCCGTTCGAAGTTTGGTAAGGCCCGGGTGTGGCTGGTGCGGATGTGCCTGCCGCTGGCCATTTCCACGGTGCTTCTGTTCAGTGTGCCATCATCCATGACGGGTGTGATCAAGTACATATACGTCTTTATTTTGTACAACCTGGTGAATGCCGTGTTCTATACGGCGATGTTCGTTCCTTTTAACTCACTGATTTCCCTGAGCACGACCGACAGTTATGAGCACGGTATGCTGGGAAATATCAGCATGATCTTTCAGACGATCGCCAATATCTGCATGAATACGTTCTTCATGGCGATGGTCGTGAAGTTCTCCGGCGCGGCGGAGCCTTATATGGCGGAAGCACAGAGCGGCTGGACGATGGCGACGATCGTGGTTGGAATCCTCATTGTGGTGTCCGCGCTGATTTGTGTCTGCGGGACAAAGGAGCGGACCGCGGTGCAGGTGGAGAACGGCGAGAAGCCGAAGGATGAGGTATCGACCGGCAAGGCTCTGAAGTCTCTGTTCCACAACCGTTACTGGCTGACGATGATCTTTGCCATGTTTGTCATCTTCTTTATCATTGTCATGTATTCGGCGGGCGCGATCTATTACTGCTCGGATGTGCTGGGAGATTATTCCCTCTATACGCCGGTGAATAACGCTCTGTCAATCGCGCAGTTTGCTACCATGTTCTTTACGCCCTTCTTCATGAAGAAATTCGGCAAGCATATGACCTACATGGTTGGTCTGATCGGCATGGGCATCGGTTTCCTGGGAACGGGCTTTGCTGGCACCAGCGTGGCGCTTCTGATCGTCTTTAACGCCCTCAAAGGCATCGGCCTCGGCGCGGCCGGCGGCATGGCCTTCGGTATGGTCGCTGATACGCTGGAGTACGGCGAGTGGAAAGACGGATTCAAGACGGTGGGCATGGGCAACGCGGCAATCTCCGCGGCACAGAAGCTGGGTCTTGGCATCGGCCAGGTCGTCCTTGGCTGGGTTCTGGCCTTCGGCGGCTATGACGGAGCGGCGGCCGTGCAGAGCGCTTCCGCAAAGGCAGCTATTTCGTTCCTGTATAACTGGCTCCCGGTGGCGATGATCGTGGTGACCTTTATCATCATGCTGACCTATAAGCTCGACAAGGAGCTGCCGCAGATTCAGAAAGATCTGGAGGAGCGTCACAGCAAGTAAACGATTTGGCGCAGCCCTGCCTGCAGGGCTGCGCTTCATAGCAATAAAGGAGTATAAAAAAGCGATGAGTGAATATATTGTCAATACGACGAGCGGCGCTGTGCGGGGTATTCTGCGGGATGGTCTGGTGGAATATCTGGGGATTCCTTATGCGAAGCCGCCGGTGGGAGCTCTGCGTTTCCGCCGGGCCCAGGCGGTGGAACCCTGGGACGGGGTCTTTGATGCGGTGAAGTATGGCCCGGAGGCCATACAGAACGATGAGGGTGTGGATAAAGGGTCGGAGAACTGTCTGACCCTCAACATCCAGCGCCCGGCGGAGGGCGAAAAGCTGCCGGTGTTCGTGTACATTCACGGCGGCGGCTATACGACCGGGGCGGCCTGCGTGCCTCTCTATAATGGAAAGCATTTCGCGGAGGAAGGGTTGGTATTTGTTTCCTTTCAGTACCGCATGAGCGTCCTCGGATTCTATGATTTCACGACCTATCCGGGCGGGGAGGAGTTCGAGAGCAACTGTGGTCTCTCCGATCAGATCCTGGCGATGCGCTGGATCCATGAAAATATCGCTGCCTTCGGCGGCGACCCGGAGAACGTGACGATCAACGGCGAGTCCGCAGGAGGAGCCTCCGTGGTCAACATGCTGGCCATACCGGCCGTGAAAGGGTTCTTTCAGAAGGCCATCGTGCAGAGCGGCCTGCCGAACTGTGTCTGCAGCCATGAGACGGCTCGCCAGAATATGGATCTTTATCTTGAGGGGATGGGGATGACAGAAGCGGATCTTCCGAAGCTTAAGACCATGGATCCATTTGAGATGCTGAAGGGTATCACGTATGTGGCGGAGCGTCATCAGTATAAGAACCCGGGCATGTATCTGCCGGGGCCTGTGATCGATGATCTCCTGCCGGAGCGTCCCATCGATGCCATCCGGCACGGCAGTGCGGCGGGGGTGAAGCTGATCATCGGCACCAACCTGCAGGAGGGCACCATGTTCGTCCATCCGGAGAAGACCGGATTCCCGAATTCCTGGGCTATGGTGGCAGAGATGATGGAGAAAAACGGTCACGCGGAGGCGATTCCCCGCATTATTGACTACTATCATCCCTCCAAAAATGACCGCTTCACTAAGTTCCGGGCGCAGGCACAGTTTTCCATGAGCACCGTGCCGCCAATCACCGAGGGCTTCGAGCAGGAGGGCGCCTATCCCTTTATCTCCTTCGCGACGGATTACGCTTTCCAGATGCCGTCTGTGAAGGTGGCGGAGGCGCAGAGACAGTACACGAAGGATGTCTGGATGTATCGTTATGAGTACATTACCCGCTCCGGCTGGGAGACGGGATGGCTGGCCTCTCATGCCTTTGAGCTGCCGCTTTCCTTTGGAAATATGGACTTTCATTTCAGTCAGTTCGTGTTCCAGAATGAACCGGAGGAGACGGTGCAGAACCTGATCCGGGAAATTCACGGCTCCTGGGTGCGTTTTGCCAAATGCGGCGATCCGAATCCGGACTGGCTGCGTTTCGCGGGATACGATTCTCCGGTGCGGATCTTCGACCGGGAGAGCCGGACGGTACGTCTGGACCGCACAGAGCTGATGCGTGTGTGGGATGATCTGAGATTTTATGAAGAGTAAGAGCCACTCTACTCAGAAAGAAGAAAGAAGCGGGGAGGATGAGCAGTACGGAGAGTAAGAAACCGACATTTTTGCAGGATTCCCACTGGATATGGACTCCTGCATGGAGCGATACGGACAGAAACCGCCCCCGGGTGGTTCTTTTCCGCAGGAAATTTTTTCTGGAGGACGTGCCCCGTGCGGGCGAGATCCGCATCTCCGCGGATACCAGGTACAAGCTGTATGTCAATGACCGGCTGGTGGAGGTGGGACCCAGCCGGGGAGACGATCAGGTATGGTTTTATGATACGGTGGAGCTTCTTCCCTTTTTAAAACAGGGGGAGAATGTCCTCGGGGCGGCGGTGCTCCGCTACCCCGAGGAACCGACCGCCGGAAATCACGGCATGTTCCGCACACCGACGCCGGGGCTGTATGTGACGGGATATGTGGAGGATCTGGACGGAAACAGGTACGATGTGTCTGCGGACAGGTCCTGGAAATGCCGTCTGGATGAAAAAGTGAATTTTATTCATGAGGAGGAGCGTTTCGCTCCTCTTGTGGTGCATGAAAGAGCCGCAGGTAACCCGCAGCTCTTCGGGTGGAGGCGGCCGCAGTATGACGACAGCCGCTGGGAGACGGCACAGCCCTATATCCGTTTGCAGGTACCGGAGGCTGTCAGTCCGGGGAATCTGAAGCCCCGGACGATTCCTTTTTTGTATCGAAGGCGGCGACCGTTCCGGAATGTCGTACGGGGCGTGAACCTGACGGCGGTGCGGGAGGAATGGCTGGATTTCCTGGGAGGAAAGAGAATCCTTGTAATCCCGCCGCACACGGAGACGACCGTGGAGATGGATGCGGGGGAAGAGATGACCGGCTACATGCGGGCTGTCTTCTCCGGCGGCCGCGGTACGGAGGTTTCTTTGCTGTATGCGGAGGCCTACGTGCAGGAGGGCTACGTCGGGCCGGAGCGGATTCCTGTCAAGACGGACCGCACGGATTCTGTGCACGGACACCTGACGGGGTATGAAGATGTCTATCATGTGGCGGGGGTTGGAACTGAAACAGAGCATGAAATCTATGAACCCTTTTGGTTCCGTACCTTCCGTTTTGTGCGTGTGCGGATCCGGACGGCGGAGGAGGGGCTGACGCTGCATGGTCTGGACTACGAGGAGACCGGCTATCCGCTGGAGGTTTCTTCGTCTGTTCAGACGTCCGATCCTTCCCTGGAGGCAGTCTGGGAGATCAGTGAGCGCACGCTGCGTCGGTGTATGCATGAGACCTATGAGGATTGTCCGTATTATGAGCAGCTGCAGTATATCATGGACGCGCGGCTGCAGATTCTCTATACCTATGCCGTGGGTGCCGACGACCGGCTGGCACGCAAATGTATGGACGATCTGCGGCGTTCGCAGCGCTACGACGGGCTGCTGAACTGTTCGTATCCGAACTGCAATACGAATGTGATCCCCGGATTTTCAATCTATTATATTCTGATGGTCTACGATCATATGATGTATTTCGGGGACCGGGCGCTGGTTGAGGAGCATATGCCGACCATCGATCGGATCCTGTACTATTTCAAACGTCACCTGACACCGGAAGGCTATGTGGAGAAGATCGGCGGCGTCAATATGGAGGCGCGCTTCTGGTCCTTTATTGACTGGGCGGACGAGTGGAACGATACCAGCGGCATGCCCACAGCGGGGCTCCGGGGTCCTCTGACCATGGAGACACTTCTCTATATCTATGGTTTGCAGCACGCGGCGGAGCTGGCGGATTACCTCGGACGCGGAGAAGAAGCACGTCTGTACCGGGCGCGCGCGGAGAGCGCGCAGGAGGCAGTCCGGACGTACTGCATGGGAGAGAACGGCCTGGTGCAGGACGGGCCGGGCCTTAAGGAGTACAGCCAGCACTGCCAGGTCTTCACAGTCCTCACAGATACCGTTGACCTGGTTCGCGGAAAAACAAACCTGTTAAAGACCATCGAAGAGCCAGGCTATACGCAGTGTACGGTCGCCATGCGTTTTTATCTTTTCCGCGCGCTGGAGAAGACCGGACTGTATGCTTATACAGGCCGGTACTGGGAGACCTGGAGAGAAATGGTGCGGCGCCACTGTACCACCTGCGTGGAATCCGAGGCTTATTCGCGCAGCGAATGCCATGCCTGGGGCTCTCTGATCCTGTATGAGTTTCCCTGCGTGACGCTGGGTGTGCGTCCGGCAGCGCCGGGATACCGGAAGGTACGGATCGCTCCGGTACCGGGGTATATGACTTATGCGTCCGGGACTGTGAAGACGCCGCGCGGAATGGTGCGTGTCTCCTGGAAAACGGAAAACGGGGCTTTTAGGATGGACTATGAGGTTCCGCAGGATATGGAAGTTGTACGGTAGAAATTAAAGTGCCGGCCGTTGTGCTCCGTGCAAAGATGTTGTATGCGGACATTCATTACACGGATTGCTGTAAACAGTGGGGGAAAATTGCGTACAATTCAGATAAAATTCAATTAAATTTCGAAAGACTGTTGAAAAATGATGATAAGGATGATATAACCTGACTTTGGTATCCAGCTTTAAAAATGGCGTTAGTTTTATGAAAAAAACCGC
>JAJQCZ010000065.1 GCA_021202465.1 Lachnospiraceae bacterium
AAAATTTTTTGAAAAATTTTCATTTTCCTCTTGACTTTTTATTTGCAGGCTGTTTCAGCGAATCCTGGAAGAAATCGCTCCGCACCTCCGGCAGTTTGGGCAGATCATAGCCTTTCTCCGCGAGGATCCGCAGTTTGAAATCCACCAGGTTCACATCGACATCACACGCGCGGGCAATGTTGTCCACCGTGGCAGGCTCTGTGTGGAGATAGAATTCCTGAAGCAGTTCATTGTAGGCCAGCATCCGGTATTCTGCGGAACAGTGTGCAGGAAGGTGCTTCTTCCATCTGTTCTGCATTTCTTTAAATACATGATAGTGAATGGGCTCTAATACCATCTCATCAGAGAGGAGAAGCTCTGCGGCAAAGGTGTTGGCGCTCGTCTCCGATTTGGCGGTGCTCACGCTGTAAAAAAGGTGTCGCGGAAATTTGCCCCGCTGCGGGCCTCCGAGCGCTCCAGGAAATAGTGGCCCAGTTCATGCCCCTTGGCAGAGCGCTGCAGCACCGGGTTGGCCCGGGTGTTGATGCCGATGATATCTTTTCTGAGGTAAATGACGTAGTATCCGAGCAGGTCTTTAAAGCGGTCCGTCTGAATGAGAAGGATGTTCCGCAGGTCGATGAGTTCATCGGGATCTCTGGTCTTATATTTTTTGACGACCTGCCCGGCTTTTTCAATGGCGTGTCTGTCCATAGCAGCGTTCCTCCCTTCTGGAACCTTGCTCGTTACTGGCCGAGCGGCCATATGTTTACCCTGCGGGTATGGATCCCTTTATGGGACAGCAGACGGTTCCAGTGCCAGCCACGCTCATTCCTGATATTTCTTCGGGGTATATTTCTTTGCCTCTTCCTTCGCGATAAGGAAAACCTCCTCCATCTCCTCGATGAAGGCCAGCTGGTCTTCCCCGGAGAGTTCGCCGCCTGCAAAAAGGGCCGCTGTCTGCTGCTGGATCTTCCTGGCTTGCGCCACGCCCCGGGAGCCGTATTTCTGCCGGACTTCGGTGTAGAAAGCGTCGTCCTGCAGCTCCCGGCGGAAGGTTTCGTTATCCATAAAATAGTCCGTCGTGACGCCCAGAGCAACGGAGAGTCGGCGCACGGCATCTACGCTGGGAGTGCGTTCGTTGTTCTCCATGTAGCGGATGGCCCGGGAGGTCAGTCCGGTACGGCGTGCCAGTTCGGCCAGGGACAGGCCCTGCGCGAGCCGGAGAGCCCGCACCTTATCTCCGTTGGTTGCGTCCGGTGCCAGGGAGCTGCTCGCCTCCGCCTTGAGGTCGGGGTCCAGGGTGAATGGTTCAGTTTTCATTTCTTTTGTCTGCATAGGGTGCCTCCTGTGTGATGTTGGAAAGGATTGTAAATTACCATTGGACAGGAAACGAAAGTTCTTGTATGACAAGAACAAATGTTTGGGAACTTGCGTTCAAATCATAACACAGGGAAGAAGGGTTGTCAAGAGTAAAAGGAACACAAGTTCATTTCGGGGGTCGTCCATAATATTCTTTCTATTCTGCAAAATGCGATAGAAGGAGCGACTCCTTCTGCGAAAAGGCAAAGGAAGGGGAGCGTTTCTTCACCGCAGGATAAAGCAGAGAAGCGGGACGGCAGGCGGATGAATAAGAAGGAAGGGGGTTTGTCTTGTCAGAGGAAGGCGGGACAGGTATAATATGAGCAGGATATTTTTCATGCGCGGTCGCTGATCTGCGGATGCTTCAAAGGTGTTTCCCATAGATAAACGGACCTTCATTTGTAAGGTTCGAATATATGCCAGGCTCTGAATACTCAACATTACGAAATTCGGGCATATAGGTGAACTTCTTTCGAGGGTCACCTGGGAGGGAAGGTAAACGAATCTGATTGTATATTGAGGAGGTCAATATGAAAAAGGAAAACCGGTTTAAAGTCGTTTTTAAGGATGGCTCTCAGCTGAAAGATGAAGGACAGCGGCAGATTCTTGTTGATACGGAAACGGGTGTAAACTACCTGATTTGGCATGGTGGATATGCCGGCAGTATTACACCCCTGCCTGATGCAGATGGGAAGCCGATCATCACACAATATGTGGAATACTGATGGGGATGAATATGGATTTTTGCAGCTTATGAATTCTGCAGAGTATGATTTTCTCAGAACAAACCCACGCCTCAGGGAGCATATCATATTACTTACCGGCTGGGATGGAGCGAATGAAGAGCACGCAAAAAAGCTGATCGATTGGGAGATGACGAGATTGCAGAACAATATCAAGCGGAACACGTGGTGTATTCTCACTGCCATGGTGAAAGCCGTTATGGTGACAGTATCCGGGGGGGGGAATATCATGGCACCATGTATCATCTGGTTTCCGGAGATTTCCTGAAATTTCGGCCGGAGCGGATTTTATAAAGAAATCGGAAGGATCTACAGGAGAGGAAAGGAGTGGCGGACATTTGGATTATGAAGAGAACAGGGTGCATTTTGAAAAATGGTGATTTAGTATAGTCAACGGGGTCAGAATATGAATAAAGAATATAATTTAGAGAGATTCGTCAAAGCTCAGGAAAACAGCTATGAGACAGCCTTATCAGAGATCCGGAACGGAAGAAAGAGAAGCCATGGGATGTGGTATATTTTCCCCGGATCATTTAAAGCTACAGTCCTGTATGACACTATTTGCGGAAGTAGCAGAGAATGAAGATGTATTTCAGAAGGTACTGGACAAATTTTTTAATGGAGAGAAAGACAGACATGCTTTACAGATATTGGGAAAACGTCACTGAGACTGCGGCGAAATGGTTATTGCTTTCCGGTTTGAATGCGAAGGAAGACCACACGGTCCATCCCCGCGGATGGGAATAAAACAGGCGTATATGCTGGATAGAGCATAACAGGCAAATGATAAAGGGCCGGAAGGATATGAGAAAATGGAAGAAGCAAAGAACTGTAAGGTATCATTGCGGATTGCGTGGATGAGCTTCAGCCCTTCATAGATGAGGTACTTCCTAACGAAGATGATGACGAGGAACTCAGAACTGAAAATATTGACGTAGTCATCTAGACAGAAGATTTTCTTATATAATTCAATAACAGGTAAGGTTATAGCCGCAGGAAAAGAACAAATGTTTCGCCTTGTAGCTATACTTTTTTCATTTTCCGTGCTATACTTTCTGGTGACTTTCGGTACTGCCAGTTTTGCCTTGTTTTACAAGGTGTTGCGGCGTTTTGAAAAGCAGGTTCAGGTGACTTTCATTCGTAAAGTTCGAATATATGCCAGGCCCTGAATACTCGATTTTACGAATTTCTGCCTAATAGGCGAACTTTTTTCGAGGGTCACCTGGGAGGGAAAAAGCGAGGATGTTGTTCAAATTGCACAAAGAGTTCGAGCCCACCGGCGACCAGCCCCAGGCGATCGAGGAGCTGGCCCGAGGGTTCGAAAATGGTAATAAATTCGAGACTTTGCTGGGTGTCACGGGCTCCGGAAAGACCTTCACGATGGCCAATGTGATTGAACGTCTGCAGAAGTCGACATTGGTTCTGGCGCACAATAAAACGCTGGCGGCGCAGCTCTACGGGGAGTTCAAGGAGATGTTCCCGGAGAATGCGGTCGAATATTTTGTGAGCTAGTAGGAGAGAGCGCTTTTGAGACTGCTATTTAGTGTTGTTTAGTGCTATTTATACCATATATTGTGGACAGGGTGGACTGTATGGACAGGGTAAAACAGGGTGGACTAGATAGATTTGGTGACCTTGATTCGTAAAGAAGCGTATAAGGCGGGAGGGGATACAGGACAATCAACAGGGAGAGTATTATCCAGAATTTTGTTATCACTGGGAAAGATAAGGTAGAGGCGTTTGCCAGGGGCACTGGAGGAATCGGCAAAGGCCGATGTACTTTTACGGGAAATATCAGCGAGACAGTTGACAGATCCAAAAGAGATTAAGGCTTTGATGATGAAAGAAAAGAAGTGAAGAGAGGAGCGAAAAAAGTCTGGAAAAAGTCAGAAAATCAGAATTAGATTTATTAACGGTGAAAAATATGATATACTTTTTTGGAGGGAAGTCGAATGGGACTAGAGAATGTGAAATCAGGCAAGTTGCTGTATCATCTGACCAAACTGAAAAATCTCGAATCGATTATTCGTTTTGGATTAGTTCCGAGGAAGGTTCTTCTGGAAAATACAGTAACATTTGAAGATATAGCAAATCCGGAGATTATTGTGAAACGGGAGCGTTTGGGTTTGGATGAATATATTCCATTTCATTTCCATCCCTATACTGCATTTGACCTGGCAGTAAAAAAGCAGCACATAAATGATGAAATGATGTATATCTGTATCAACAGGGAATTGGCAAGGAGAAATAACTTTAAAGTTCTTCCAAAACATCCGTTGTCATTGGAAGATTATCAGCTATATGATTACGAAGAAGGATTTAATCGGATTGACTGGGATACCATGGCAAAGGTTGGATTAACTGATTCGGATTCAAAGCAGATCAAAATGGCAGAATGTCTGAGCGCAAAAGTGATACCGGTAGATTGTTTTCTGTGTTTTTATGTTTCATCAGAACAATCAAAGGAATTTGTGGAAAACGCTTTGCGCGCATACGGGGTAGAGTTTCCTCCGCCATTTGTAAATGTAATGCCACAATGGTTCTGACAGGGAGGTGATTGCGTTGATTAAATATGTAACAGGAGATATGTTTGCGTCCGGATCAGGGTGTTTAATTAACACAGTCAACTGCGAAGGGTATATGGGAAAAGGAATTGCCTATCAATTTAAGATGAAATTTCCGGAAAATAACAAATCCTATATAAAAGCATGTAAAAATGGCAGCCTGCGTCCAGGAACTTTGCATGTGTTTGTGGAAGACGGAATTACAATTATAAATTTTCCCACAAAAGACAGATGGAGAGAAAATTCAAAACTGAGTTATATAGAGGCAGGCCTAGATGAGTTGTTGAAAGTGCTTCCTGAACTGCAGGTTAAATCGGTTGTAATTCCACCGCTGGGGTGTGGAAACGGAGGGCTTGAATGGCCTGTGGTAAAACAGTTGATTGAGAAAAAATTGGAAAAGGTTGAAAAGGAATACACATTTTTGATTTATGAGCCGGGTGGTAATTATGTACAGAAGCCGAAAATTGCCCCGAAGCTTTCTGTTTCTAGCCTGATTATCATGAAGCTGAAGATGGGGTTGGAGAAGCATACGAAGCTGCGGCTTCAAAAGGCGGCATATTTTATGGACATATTTGCCGATGAGCCATATTTTTCTTTCCAGAAGCATAAATATGGACCTTATGCGTATGCAATCGATATCGTAGGGCGTGATATCGGCGCATATCAGGAGTTTTATGGAATCAAGGATACAGAAACAACATATCAGATGGTATATAAGACCATATGCAGTGAAAAAACGAATAAAATTTTGGAAAGGCTGCTGCCAGCGGCTGTAGAGGCTGTACAGTATGTGAATCAAATTGAGAGTGACCACGACCTAGAAGGAATCTCGACCGTATTATTTCTTGTACAGTTCGCATCAGAACAGGCCGAGAGTCAGATTATTCAGAAATTTAAAGCGTGGTCAGAGGATAAGGCAATTCGCTTTTCAGAGGATGAGATAAAAAGATATGTCAGGTATCTGGAAACAACCGGACTCATTCAAAAGAATGTCTATGGAAATTTGATTGTTCCGATTTCGGGCATGAAGATTGATGGTTTTGGGAGGAGAAATAATTGATATGCTTTCATAAACCGGAAGCGCGAAACGGATATTTGAGTGATTGGCATCGTTTTGCGTTTATGGTTGATAAAATCACGTTTTCATGGAACAGTATATGATAAAAAACAATTCTGTTTCAGGAACAACAGAGAAAATTTGGGGTACGGACGATGTGGATGAAATAAAGGCGTTTGGTAGAATATGCAGCATTTTGATGAAGAAATTATTGGTGGAGACGGGAGAGTAGATATTTACGGAATGCGCGGTAAAGGATAGAATCTGAGGGACTGTTTTTTTCTATGTAGGATGAGGAACGGTTTTGTGTGGATAAATGGAAGGGGCAGAATCTTCTGGGGAAGATTTTGGTGCAGGTGAAGGAAGAGATATCTGTGCAAAAAATCGTACTGGATGTTTATTGCTGACATAGGGAAAAGTATTAAGTTTAGAAATACAGTATGTAGCAATTAGACGAGAACATTATATTAACTTTAGGAGGTATACCGAGATGGCCAAACAGCCAATAATTAATGGCAAGGTTGTTGAGCGTTCGTATGAAGATTATAGAAATGATCAGTATTTAGTTAATCGACGTTATCAGAGAAAACTGGTTTGGGAATTAAACGAAAAACAGGCATTTATTGATTCACTTTCAAATGGTTATCCTGTTCCACTTTTTCTGTTTGCAAAATGCGCCTATAAAGGACAGAATCGAAGCGAAATCATTGATGGTATGCAACGTTTAAACGCTGTTTTTTCCTTTATAGAAAATGATTATCCCACTGCTACGGGGGAATATTTTGATTTAAGTACTACAGCTTTGACAAAAGACATGTTGGACAGCCATATTTTGGAGCAAAGGCAACCCATACTAAATCGAGAGACGTGTGTAAAGATAGTCAGCTATGAGCTGCCCTATTCGATTTATGACGAGCATAATCCAGATATTATTGATGAAGTATTTAGGCGTATCAATTCTAATGGTAAACATCTTTCGCGTCAAGAAATTAGGCAGGCTGGCGTAGTTAATGATTTCTCGCAACTTGTGAGAAATATCGCAATGCGTATTCGTGGTGACGTCTCTCATAATGATTTTCTGCTTCTCTCACAGATGCAGAATATTAGTATTACAAAAGATACTTATCATGGGGGAATTGATCCTGAATCTGTGTTTTGGGTTAAGGAAAATATTTTATCAAAAGAAGATTTGCGGCAGTCTATAGATGAGGAACAAATCGCTGATATCCTTGGTGCAATGTTGTTGACACCTGTTCCTCCTTCCAATGTTAGTATATTAGATGAATACTACGGTTATAGACAGGAAGATACTTCTGCGCGATATCAAAAGATTGAAGAGGTACTTTCAGCAGTATCTCCAGAGAAAGTGTCCGAGCAGTTCTTTTATGTATATGACGAAATCAAACGTATATTTTCAGAACGGCAAAAAACAATTATTGGGCAAATGGTATCACCGAGAACCTACCGGGGACCGCGTTATTTTCAGATATTATTTCTTTCCCTGTATGAGTTATTGGTTCGGCAAGAAAAACGAATTGCCAACTATGATGCACTGTATGATGCGCTAGCTGAAATTGGCACTAGAATTATTCACATTGCAGGTGGAGGTGGTTGGTGGGCGCAACAGGAGAAAATGGATTTGATTGCTGCTACCTCAGGCGTGCTAGCACCATGTTTCGAGGAACGTGGGGAAGGAGATCCCATGCTTTATTCTTACTCAAATGAACTTGAGACACTCCTCAAGCAGTCTTCTACAGAAAACACTCAATATGATTTCAAGCAGGGAATAAACAATCTGGATGATGGGAAACGAAATATCGCGTTAATCCGTAAAATTTTTAAGACACTTACGGCGATGGCCAATGCAGGGAAAAATGCTACTGGATATGTTATTCTTGGTGTTGCAGACACTTTTGATGATGCAGAAAGAATCCGGCAAGTTTATGGGCAGGAGTCTGTCAAAGTTGGTGATTTTTATGTTACGGGTATTAATGGCGAGGTTGAAAAATACTATGAAAACTATGATGCTTATATTCTAACCATTAGAAATGCTTTGAAGGATATGCCTTTACAGGATTATTATCGGAGGCAAATTGGAGCTAAGATGCGACATGTTAATTATCATGGCAAATCTGTAATTATCCTCCGTATTGTTTGTAATAATGGTCCAGCTATTTTTGATGGAGCATATTATACTAGAAGTGGTCCCAGCAATGATCCTGTATCAGTGAAAGCAGAAGAGATGCCAGCTTTTTTTGCTCAGTTTAATTAAAGCTAAATTGGATATTAGACAGTTGATGAAAAGAATGAATACGAGTCCTGAAAAATACGTTTTAGTGACCTGCATTCGTAGAATAGAAAAAGTTCGTGTATTTGCTAGGACAAAATGCTTTGATTTTACGAAGTCCGGGCAAATACACGAACTTTTTCTACGGTCACTAAGGAGGTAAAAACAGAAAATGGACTTCAAATTACACAAAGAGTTCGAGCCCACCGGCGACCAGCCCCAGGCGATCGAGGAGCTGGCCCGAGGGTTCGAAAATGGTAATAAATTCGAGACTTTGCTGGGTGTCACGGGCTCCGGAAAGACCTTCACGATGGCCAATGTGATTGAACGTCTGCAGAAGTCGACATTGGTTCTGGCGCACAATAAAACGCTGGCGGCGCAGCTCTACGGGGAGTTCAAGGAGATGTTCCCGGAGAATGCGGTCGAATATTTTGTGAGCTACTATGACTATTACCAGCCCGAGGCCTACGTTCCTTCCACGGACACCTACATCGCCAAGGATTCGGCGATCAATGATGAGATCGACCGGCTGCGGCATTCGGCGACGGCGGCGCTGTCGGAGCGCAGCGATGTGATCATCGTGTCCTCGGTATCCTGCATTTATGGCCTGGGAAGTCCCATTGATTATAAAAATATGGTCATTTCCCTGCGGCCGGGAATGATCCGCGACCGGGACGAGGTGGTGCGCAAGCTGGTGGATATTCAGTACGAGCGCAACGATATGGATTTTAAGAGAGGCACCTTCCGGGTGCGGGGGGATGTGATTGAGCTGATCACGTCGCGGACCGAGGAGACGGCGCTGCGCATTGAGTTCTTCGGGGATGAGGTGGACCGGATCACGGAGATTGACGCACTGACCGGTGAGATCAAGGCCCGTCTCTCTCATGTATCTATTTTCCCGGCCTCCCATTATGTGGTGTCCCGGGAGCGGATGGCGGCAGCGACCGAGGCCATCGAGGCAGAGCTTGCGGAGCAGGTGAAATATTTCCGGAAGGAAGACCGTCTCATCGAGGCACAGCGCATTGCGGAGCGGACGAATTTCGATGTGGAAATGATGCGGGAGACGGGATTCTGCTCCGGCATCGAGAATTATTCCCGCCATCTGGCGGGGCTGCCGAAGGGGGCGACGCCCCATACGCTGATGGATTATTTTCCCGAGGATTTTCTGTTGATCGTGGATGAGTCTCATATCACCATCCCTCAGGTGCGGGGCATGTATGCCGGCGATCAGTCACGGAAGCGGACGCTGGTGGATTACGGATTCCGGCTGCCGTCGGCGCTGGATAACCGGCCGCTGAATTTTCAGGAATTTGAACAGAAGATCCATCAGATCCTTTTTGTTTCGGCGACGCCCAATGTCTATGAGAAGGAGCACGAACAGCTGCGGGCCGAGCAGATCATCCGTCCGACGGGCCTGCTGGATCCGAGGATCGAGGTGCGGCCGGTCGCCGGGCAGGTGGACGATCTGGTTTCCGAGGTGAACCGCGAGGTGGCCGGCGGGCACAAGGTTCTCATTACGACGCTGACCAAACGGATGGCGGAGGATCTGACGGATTATATGCGCGAGGTGGGGATCAAGGTCCGCTACCTGCACTCGGACATCGATACGCTGGAGCGGACGGAGATTATCCGCGATATGCGTTTGAATGTCTTTGACGTGCTGGTGGGCATCAACCTTCTGCGGGAGGGCATCGATATTCCGGAGATCACGCTGGTGGCGATTCTGGACGCGGATAAAGAAGGGTTCCTGCGTTCGGAGACTTCTCTGATCCAGACCGTGGGCCGGGCGGCCCGCAATACGGAGGGCCATGTGATCATGTACGCCGATACGGTGACGGATTCCATGCGGGTTGCCATTGAGGAGACGAACCGGCGGCGGGCCATTCAGGAGAAATATAACGAAGAGCACGGTATCACGCCGCAAACCATCCGCAAGGCGGTGCGTGATCTAATCAGCATCACGAAGGCAGTAGATGAGCCGCGCTCCGGGAAGCTGGAGAAGGATCCGGAGTCCATGGACGAGAAGGAACTGAAGGCTCTGATCGCCCAGGTGAAGAAGAAGATGTCCCAGGCCGCGGCGGAGCTGAACTTCGAGAAGGCGGCGGAGCTGCGGGATTATATGCTGGAGCTGAAGAAATATCTGACGGATTAAGGGAAATATAAGGGGGAAAGACGGCGTGAAGATGCGGAAGTCCTGCGGTTGTTCCTTCAAGATAAGAGAAAATAGGATTGCGAGATGAAAAATCTTTGGTTTTCGTAATCGAACTTATGCATCGCAGTGTATTTGCACGGAGCAATCCGTGTATCAGCCGGGGACAAATACTTTTGACTCCGGCATCAGGAGAATTTGGAGACGAAAAAGACAATGACGGAAAAGAAATACATCAAGATCCGGGGCGCGCGGGAGCACAACCTGAAAAATATCGACGTGGATATCCCACGGGACGAGCTGGTGGTCCTGACCGGGCTGTCCGGGTCGGGAAAATCCTCTCTGGCTTTTGACACGATTTATGCGGAGGGGCAGCGGCGGTATATGGAGTCGCTGTCCTCTTATGCCAGGCAGTTTCTGGGGCAGATGGAGAAGCCGGAGGTGGAGAGCATCGAAGGGCTTTCCCCGGCGATTTCGATCGATCAGAAATCCACGAACCGCAATCCCCGTTCGACGGTGGGCACCGTGACGGAGATCTATGATTATCTGCGTCTGCTCTATGCCCGGGTCGGCGTGCCCCACTGCCCGAAATGCGGCCGGGAGATCCATAAGCAGACGGTGGATCAGATGGTGGACCAGCTCATGGCGCTGCCTGAGGGGACGCGGATCCAGCTCATGGCGCCCGTGGTTCGCGGGCGGAAGGGCATGCATGCGAAGGTGCTGGATCAGGCCCGGCGCGGCGGCTATGTCCGCGTCCGCGTGGACGGAAATATGTACGAGCTCAGCGAGGAGATTTCGCTGGAGAAGAATATCAAGCACAACATTGAAATCGTGGTAGACCGCCTGATCATCCGTCCCGGCATGGAGAACCGGATGACGGATTCGATCGAGACGACACTGGGATTAAGCGGCGGCACGATGCTGGTGGATATCCGGGATCAGGAACCTTTGAATTTCAGTGAGAATTTTGCCTGCCCGGACTGCGGCATCAGCGTTGAGGAGGTGGAGCCGCGCAGCTTTTCCTTCAATAATCCTTTTGGCGCCTGCCCGACCTGTCTGGGACTCGGATTCAGTCAGAAATTCGACATCAATCTGGTCATTCCGGATATGTCCCTGAGCATCAATCAGGGAGCCATCGTGGCGGTGGGCTGGCGGAGCGCCAACAAGGAGGGCAGCTATACGAACGCCATTTTGAAGGCATTGTCAAAACGGTACGATTTCGATCTGGATACGCCCTTTGAGGACTACAGCGACGAGGTGAAGGAGGTGCTGATTCACGGCACGCAGGGAGAGCGGGTTCCGGTGACCTACACCGGAGAGCGCGGGACCAACACCTGGCAGGTGGCCTTCGAGGGGATTCTGGGGAATCTGGAGCGCCATTACCGGGAGCGCGGGCAGGAGTCGGCAGTGCGGGCGGATCTGGAAAACTATATGCGGATGATTCCCTGCGCGGCCTGTCACGGACGGCGGCTGAAGCCCTCGTCTCTGGCGGTCACTGTGGGAGAGAAAAATATTTACGAGCTCACGAGTCTGCCGATCCGGGAGTGCCGCGAGTACCTGGCGCATCTGTCTCTCAGTGAGATGCAGGCTTCCATCAGTGCGCCGATCCTTAAGGAGACGCTGGCGCGGCTGGATTTCCTTAATGATGTGGGGCTGAACTATCTGACGCTCAGCCGGGCTGCCGGGACTCTTTCCGGCGGGGAGGCGCAGCGGATCCGGCTGGCGACGCAGATCGGTTCCGGCCTGGTGGGCGTGGCCTACATCCTGGACGAGCCCAGCATCGGGCTGCATCAGCGGGACAATGATAAGCTGCTGAACACGCTGTTCCGTCTGCGCGATCTGGGGAATACGGTGATTGTGGTGGAGCACGATGAAGATACGATGCGGGCTGCCGATTACATTGTAGATATTGGCCCCGGCGCCGGGGAGCACGGTGGCGAGGTGGTGGCGCTGGGAACGGCAGAGGATATCATGAACACGCCCGGCTCCATCACCGGCGACTATCTCAGCGGCCGCAGGAAAATCCCGGTGCCTGCGGCGCGCCGCAGCCCGTCCGGGTGGCTGACGATCCGGGGTGCTGCGGAGAATAATCTGAAGAAGATCGACGTTAATCTGCCGCTGGGGGTATTTACCTGTGTCACCGGCGTCTCCGGCTCGGGGAAATCCTCGCTGATCAATGAGGTGCTTTATAAATCGGCGGCGCGCACGCTGAACCGGGCCAATACGATCCCGGGGAAGCACCGGAGTATCGAGGGATTGAAGCAGTTGGATAAGGTCATCAACATTGATCAGTCGCCCATCGGGCGTACGCCGCGCTCGAACCCGGCGACCTACACGGGCGTCTTTGATCTGATCCGCGAGCTTTTTGCCAATACCTCCGATGCGAAGGCCCGGGGCTATACCAAGGGGAGATTTAGTTTTAACGTGAAGGGCGGCCGGTGCGAGGCCTGCGCCGGGGACGGTATCCTCAAGATCGAGATGCATTTCCTGCCGGATGTGTATGTTCCCTGCGAGGTCTGCGGCGGTAAGCGGTACAACCGGGAGACGCTGGAGGTGCGCTACAAGGGCAAGAACATTTATGATGTGCTGAATATGACCGTGGAGGAGGCGCTGGATTTCTTTAAAAATGTGCCGAAGATCCGCAGCCGCATTGAGATGCTTCACTATGTGGGGCTTTCCTATATCCGTCTGGGACAGCCCTCGACGACACTTTCCGGCGGCGAGGCGCAGCGGGTGAAGCTGGCCACGGAGCTGTGCCGCAAGAGCACAGGACGGACGCTTTATATCCTGGATGAGCCGACGACGGGCCTGCATTTTGCTGACGTGCACAAGCTGGTGGATATCCTGCAGCGCCTGACGGAGGGCGGCAATACGGTCGTGGTCATCGAGCACAATCTGGATGTCATCAAGACCGCCGATTATATTATCGACATGGGCCCCGAGGGCGGTGACGGCGGCGGTACAGTGATTGCCTGTGGTACGCCGGAGGAGGTAGCGCAGGTGCCGGAGTCCTATACGGGAAAATATGTAAGAAAATATCTTTCGTAATCCGCTTACGTTCGAAATGACTGGCTTTATGCCGCACATTCACCGGGTCGTGTTCGTATAAGCATTCCTTTTCGGGCTTTGAGTCCACGTATCGCGTTACAGGAATTTTATACATTTTTACTTGTTTAACGGTCCGGCCTGATTTATACTATGGAAGAAACTCATGATGGAAGAAATTCATGACGGAGGACATCGTACATGTCGGATGAGAAGAATACGAACGATACAGAGAAGGGAAACGCACGGGACGGGGGTTACGAGGAGGTCTGCAGCATCTGCCGGCGCCCGGAGAGCAAGGCGGGCCGGATGCTTCATCTGCCCGCGAATCTGTGTGTCTGCAATGACTGCCTGCAAAAGGCCATCAATGCGGCGCCGATGATTCAGCAGATGATGCCGGGGATGACGGAGTGGCCGATGCAGGGTGAGGAAGCAGAGCCGGAGCCGAAGGAAGAAAAGACTTCCGTCGCGGAGACGGAGATCCTGGAAGCCGGTTCCGCGGAGAATACGGAGGAAACGGCAGCGGACGGGTCGGAGGAAGAAGAGACGGAGGAGTCCGGGAAGGACGCCGGGCAGAATATGCAGGGCTTCCCCCGCATTGATTTCCGGATGATCGATCTGTCGCAGTTCGGCAGCTGGGGCGGCATGGAGATTCCGCAGCGGCAGAAGGTGAAGAAGAAAAAGGGGAAATCCACCCCGGATTTTACCATGAAGGATGTCTCTGCGCCGCATAAGATCAAGGCCATGCTGGATGAGTATGTGGTAGGGCAGGAGCAGGCCAAGAAGACCATTTCCGTGGCGGTTTATAACCATTACAAGCGGATTCTGGCGGACGATAAGGACGGCGTGGAGATCGAGAAGTCCAATATGCTCCTCATCGGTCCCACGGGCAGCGGCAAGACCTATCTGGTGAAGACACTGGCGAAGCTGCTGGATGTGCCGCTGGCCATCGCCGATGCGACCTCGCTGACCGAGGCAGGCTACATCGGGGATGATATTGAGAGCGTCCTCTCCAAGCTGCTGGCGGCGGCGGACAACGACGTGGAGAAGGCGGAGCACGGCATCGTCTTTATTGATGAGATCGATAAGATTGCCAAGAAGCGCAATTCCAATACCCGGGATGTCAGCGGCGAGTCGGTGCAGCAGGAGCTGCTGAAGATGCTCGAGGGCAGTCAGGTGGAGGTGCCGGTGGGGGCCGGGAGCAAGAATGGCATGGTTCCCATGGCGACCGTGGACACCCGGAATATCCTCTTTATCTGCGGCGGCGCTTTCCCGGATCTGAATGAGGTAATCCGGGAGCGGCTCAATCAACGTTCCTCCATCGGCTTTCAGGCCGATCTGAAGGATCGTTATGACGAGGAGAAGGATCTGCTCTCCCAGGTGCAGGTGGAGGATCTGCGCAAATTCGGCATGATCCCGGAATTTCTCGGCCGGCTTCCCATTCTGGTGGCGTTAAAGCCTCTGACGAAAGAATTTCTGATTCGGATTCTGAAGGAACCCAGGAACGCAATCCTGAAGCAGTACCAGAAGCTTCTGGCCATGGACGAGGTGGAGCTGGTCTTTGACGACGGCGCCCTGGAGGTCATTGCCGAGAAGGCGATGGAGAAGGACACCGGAGCCCGGGCGCTGCGCGCGATTCTGGAGGAATATATGCTGGATATCATGTATGAGATCCCCAAGGACTCCAACATCGGCCGGGTGACGATCACGCGGGAATATCTGAAGAACACCGGCGGCCCGATCATCGAGCTGCGCGGGCAGTTCGTCCCCGGACAGGTTCCGTTGCTTGAAACAAGGTAGAAATTATGTTATTATAGCGGTATTGTTGTATCGGTGAGCGGCCGCGAAGGAAATGATCTCAGGGTGTGCGGAGCCTTTGACACGGCACCGCGGGAGGAAGCAATGAAACGTGACGACAAAATACAGGGAAGAATGCTGCAGCTCCTGCGCTGGCCCATCTATATTCTGCCGGTTTTGATGATCGTGACCGCGGCAGTCTTTGTCATTAATCTGTTTGCCGGGATTGTCGTGACTGTTTTTGACCTGCTCTATCTGATTTTCGCCATCTGGTGGACCGTTTCGTGGAGACGGCAGACGGAGGAGGAACTTGTGGATTTTGCCATGTCCTTCCAGGAGAAGCAGCGGAATCAGATTCAGAACCTTCCGACGCCCTACGCGGTGCTGGGACAAGAGGGCGAGCTGCTCTGGAGCAATCAGGCAATGGAGGAACTGATTCCGGAGACAGAGGAAGAGGGAGAGGAATTTGCTCAGACGCTGCCTGCTCTGTCCGGGTCTCTTCCGCAGGATGGCGGGCGGAAAACCGAACACATCCACTGGAACGGGCGGGCCTATGAGGCAGAGATTCAGATGGTCTCCGAGGACGCGGAGATGTATTCGCTGTTTCTGTTTGACGAGACGGAGCATCTGGAGGCTCTGACGAGGCTGGAGGAGCAGAAGACCGTGGTTGGTCTGATCTATATCGACAACTACGAGGAAGCTATGAGCAGCGCCGAGGCAGTGCGGCAGTCGCTTCTGGCCGCCCTGATCGAGCGGAAGATCAGTAAATATTTTGCCAATTATGACGGCATTGTCCGCAAGACGGAGAAGGATAAATTCTTCCTGTTCATGCGGAAAAAGGGCCTGATTGATGTGCAGGAAGACCGCTTCTCGATCCTGGAGGATGTCAAGACCCTCAATATTGGCAATAACATCGCCGTGACGCTGAGTATCAGCATCGGGACAGAGGGCGCCTCCATGGAGCAGAATAATGAATTGTGCCGGACGGCGATGGATCTGGCTCTGGGGCGCGGCGGCGATCAGGCGGTGGTCAAGACGCCGGGACAGATCAAATACTACGGCGGCAAGACGCAGCAGCACGAGAAGAATACCCGCGTCAAAGCCCGCGTTAAGGCGCAGGCACTGCGGGAGCTGATGCTGACCAAGGATCAGATTCTGATCATGGGTCACAAGATTCCCGACGTGGATGCCTTCGGGGCGGCTGTGGGAATCTTCCGGGCTGCCAGGACCCTGGATAAAAGGGCGCATATCGTCATTGATGAAGTCAGCTCTTCCCTTCGCCCGATGGTGAAGCGGTTTCAGAATCACTCTGAATATCCCTCTGACATGATCATTTCCAGTGAGAAAGCACTGGCGAAGCGGGATGCGAACACCATCGTCGTGGTGGTGGACGTGAACCGCCCCAGCTATACGGAGTGTCCGGCACTTCTGGACCGGGCTTCCACGGTCGTGGTGCTGGATCACCACCGGCAGGGGAATGAGACGATTCAGAAGGCGACTCTCTCCTACATCGAGTCCTACGCTTCCTCCGCCAGTGAGATGGTGGCGGAAATCCTGCAGTATTTTGATGATTCCCTGCGGCTGCGTCCGATTGAGGCGGAGACGATCTATGCGGGCATCGTCGTAGATACGAATAATTTTACCAACAAGGCCGGGGTGAGGACCTTCGAGGCGGCCGCCTTCCTGCGGCGCCACGGGGCGGATGTGACGAATGTCCGGAAGTTGTTCCGGGAGAGTCCGGAGGACATCCGTGCACGGGCCCGGACCGTCAGCGCAGCAGAGATGTTTGAGGAGAGCTATGCGCTGAGCGTCTGCTCCGGAGAGGGGCTGGAGAGCCCGACCATCATCGGGGCGCAGGCGGCCAACGAGATGCTGAACATCGTGGGGGTGAAGGCGTCGATCGTGTTGACAGAATTTAACGGAACCATTTATGTCAGCGCCCGCTCGATTGATGAAGTGAACGTGCAGCTGATCATGGAGCGTCTGGGCGGCGGCGGACATCTGAGCATCGCCGGGGCGCAGCTGAAGGGATGCACGACAGAAGAAGCGAAGCAGAGAGTAAAGGATACGATCCTCCAGATGAAACAGGAGGGGATTCTTTGACGGAAAAAAGTGAAATGAAGGAGGTCCTGTGATGCAGATCGTACTGCTGGAGGATGTAAAATCCCTCGGAAAGAAGGGGGATGTTGTAAAGGCCAACGACGGCTATGCGCGAAACTATATCTTGCCGAAGAAGCTGGGCGTGGAAGCCACGCCGCAGAATCTAGCGAAGCTGAAACAGCAGAAGAACCATGAGGCGAAAGTGGCGGCCAAAAATCTGGCGGACGCTCAGGAACTGGCCCGTTCCATGGAGGAGAAGGTTGTCGTTCTCAGAGCGAAGGTGGGAGATGGCGGACGCCTCTTCGGCGCCGTCGCTTCGAAGGAGATCGCGCAGGGGATGAAGGAGCAGCATGGTCTGGAGCTGGATAAGAAGAAAATTGTTCTTCCGGAGCCCATCAAGACGCTGGGCGACCATGAGGTGGTGGTGAAGCTGCACCGTGACGTGACGGCAAAGCTGACAGTCCGGGTCATGGAAGAGTAGGGAAACAGAAATACGGACGGATGCGGATATGGATATGGAAGAAAATCTGGTAAAACGTGTTCTTCCCCACAGCGTGGAGGCGGAACAGACCGTCATCGGCGCTATGATCCTCGATAATGATGCCATTGCCGTGGTCGAGAATATCGTCCGCGGGGAGGATTTCTATCACCGGCAGTACGGAATCATCTATGATGCGATGATCGAGCTGTACGAGGAAGGACATCCCGTGGATCTGCTGACGCTGCAGGACCGGCTGAAGGAGAAGGATGTTCCGCCGGAGGTCAGCAGTCTGGATTATATCGGCGAGCTGGTGGCGGCGGTTCCCATTTCCGCCAATGCGAAATATTATGCGGAGATTGTTTATGAGAAATCGCTGCTGCGCAAGCTGATTCATGCCTCCGAGGAGACGGCCAATGCCTGCTATGCCGGAAAGGATAAGACGGAAAACATCCTGGCGGATACGGAAAAGAAAATCTTCCAGGTGCTGAATCAGCGGCGCGAGGGGGATTATGTTCCGATTCAGGAGATTGCCCTGACGGCGCTTGAACGCATTCACAAGGCGTCGCGGACGAAGAATCCGGTCACCGGTATCCCTACGGGCTTTACGGATCTGGATCGTCAGCTGGCCGGTCTGCAGCCCTCTGATCTGATTCTGCTGGCGGCGCGCCCCTCGATGGGTAAGACGGCCTTCGCCCTGAACATCGCGCAGCATGCCTGCTTCCGTAAGGAGATAAGCACGATCATTTTCAGTCTGGAGATGTCGAAGGAGCAGTTGGTGAACCGGCTTTTTGCCATGGAATCCCGGGTGGATGCCCAGAATATCCGGACCGGTAATCTGACCGACGATGACTGGGACAGCCTGGTGGAGGGTGTCAATACCGTGGGACGCTCCAAACTGATCATTGACGATACGCCCGGCATCACGGTCAGCGAGATGCGCACCAAGTGCCGGAAATACAAGCTGGAGTTTGGGCTGCAGCTGATTATTATTGACTATCTGCAGCTGATGAGCGGCAGCGGCCGCCGCGCTTCGGACAACCGGCAGCAGGAGATCTCGGAGATTTCCCGTTCCCTCAAGGCGCTGGCCCGGGAGCTGGAGTGTCCGGTGATCGCCCTGTCGCAGCTGAGCCGGGCCGTGGAGAGCCGCGCGGATCATCGCCCCATGCTCTCCGATCTGCGTGAATCCGGCGCCATTGAGCAGGATGCGGACGTGGTGCTCTTCCTTTATCGGGACGACTACTACAACAAGGACAGTCCCTCCAAGAACATCTGCGAGGTCATCGTGGCCAAGCAGAGAAACGGCCCCATCGGGACCGTGGAGCTGGTGTGGCTGCCGAATTACACCAAGTTCGTCAATATGAAAAAGTGATATCGGAGCTGAAAGCGCATCGCGCAGGGGAATTCGCAGGTTCACTGAACTGAATCAGGCAGCAAAAAACGGCCTTCACACTAAAGTGCGCAAGGCCGTTTTTTCTGCTGTGAGAAAAAAGCTGCCGGGATATTATGCCTCCTGGGGCTGCTCCTTCGCTGCCAGATATTCGTTGATCGCGTTCACCATCAGGTCGCTGTCGATGCCGTGAACCATGCAGGCCTCGTCCAGGGATTCGCCCTGGGAAGAGGGGCAGCCGATGCAGTGCATACCCGCTCCCATGAGGATGGGGACAATATTGATATCCGTATTGATAATCTCGCCAATCAGCATATCCTTTGTTACCTGTGCCATGAGATGTTGCCTCCTTGTACGTGAAATGAGATGCGCCGCCTGTTTCTGCAAACGGTGTTCCTATTATATAATAAAGATTCTTCGATTGCAAGCCGCACAAAAATTTACTTGAAATCTCCCATCTGCTGTATTACAATAAGGGCAAATCTAATGTTAGGAGGAAGAATCCTATGGCATATGTAATTTCTGACGATTGCATCAGCTGTGGCGCCTGTGCGGCGGAATGTCCTGTGGAGGCGATCTCTGAGGGCGATGGCAAGTACGTGATCGATGCGGATGCCTGCCTGGATTGCGGTACCTGTGAGGCAACCTGCCCCAACGACGCGATCTCTGCCGGCTGAGGTTCATGTCCGGCGGTACCCGCGCAGCGGGTCCGCAGAATCTACTGGAAAGAAAAAAGTCCGGCCTGGCCGGGCTTTTTTCGTCTTTCTTTCGGTGGAGATTCATCCCCGGCCGAATGGCTTCTTCTTTTTGATTGCCATAACGGGGGCTTTGGCTGCAGCGGCCTCTGCCCGGGCTTTTCCGTTTTTCTGCATGGAGCGCAAAGACTCGTCCAGCTTCTTGAACCGCTCTTCCTCCCGTTCCTCCTTTTCACGAAAGGCGTAATTCATTTCCTTCACGAGGCGATCGCCCACCTGGCTGCTGACCGTCTGGCTGAGTGCGGGATTGTTGCGGTTCAGAGCGTCCGCCATGATCTGCGTCATGATCGTGCGGAACTGCTGCATTTTCGCTTCCTGCTGTCGGCGGAGCTCTTCCTCATTGGGGATGTAGAGATCCGTTTTGGGGGCTTTGTCACCGTATAATATATCCCGGATGGTCTTCAGCTGGTATCCTTTTCCCTTCAATTCCTGAATTTCCTGGAACAGGCGGATGTGTTCCTCTGTATAATAGCGGTGTCCCAGGTCGTTCCTCGGTATCTCCAGATCCAGTTCTTCTTCCCAGTAACGGAGCACATGAGCTTCCACGCCGGCTTCCCGGGCGGCCTCTGAGATGAGATAGTGATGATCGTCCATATTTTGATGCCTCCTGTCTGTATCCTGCCTTGCCTATTATAGTACAGGCCCGGGAGAGGCGACAAGAACATGTCGTCGGGGCGGTTCGGCAAAAAAGAA
>JAJQCZ010000054.1 GCA_021202465.1 Lachnospiraceae bacterium
CTAATGCGAGTCCAGATGGCCTTTTCGATAGGGCTAATTATTTCACAGCCCCAATACAAAATTTAATTATTGACAATGAAGAACTCATTGTTATCATTGCCGAACGTCAAATATCCACCACAGGAAGCCATTCCCTGAAGCATATAGGTACTATCAGACGTACTCCAGCGTGACGAAGATGTTCCTCTTGTTTTTGAGACCTGATAGCAATAGCCTGCCCCGTCACTTGTATTTGTTGTAAAATACACATAATCATAGTTGCCACTTGTATAAACAATTACGGAAGCCTGTACTTTCCCATAAATTGTACTGGTATCATCCGTGTAAATCGTCTTCCATGTTGAATCCGACGCCGACGTAATGTTCGCGCTGAAATCAGACACCGCCAGGGCCTTGACGCCTTTGACGCTGCTTCCATAGCACCCCACATAAATATACCCGTTCTCCGAGATCGTCGGTGTCGAGGTGGAGGTACCGCCGATGTTCGCGTAGATCAGTGAACCATCGCTAATCGAATATTTCCACAGATAACCGCCCTGGCTGGTGAAGTACAGATCAGTCCCGTAGACCAAGATGCTGGAGCGGACATTTCCGGGCGTCACACCGGCGCTCGAAAGGGCTGTCACCGTTCCGGTGTTCTCGAAGTCGCTGACAGAGCGCTGATACAGATAGCCGCCGTCGCCGCCGAAGTAAACGGTATCATCCACGACGGACGCACCGGCCCAGTAGAAGTGACTGTTGCCCTTGTATTTTTTCACACACGCAGACGGATCGTCCAGGTTCGTCAGGTCGATCTGATAGTAGTAATAGCTGCCGCTGTAGGTACCGAAGTACAGGTAATTGCCGGACACGGTCAGAGGCGTATTGATCTGCCCGCCGTAGGTCGCCGCTCCGACCTGATAGAGCTGATCCATGTCGCGGGTCGTATAAACAACGCCGCTGGTGTAGGTGCTGTATTTCACATAATCGCAGATCACGCTTGCCCCTGTCACCGTCACAGTGATCGTATAATCGCCGGCCGTGGAAATGTCGCTGCTGCCCACCTCTTCGACATACGTCCAATCCTCCGCCGAGGTCACCTCCTGCGTGGCCAGAGTGGTGCTGCCGAGACTGTAGGTCACCGTGGCGCTTGTTCCCTCCTCCGCCAGCTTCAGGCCGGAGGTCAGCTGCGAATTGCTGGAGCCGGACTCGACCGTGAAGCTCTGCGAGACGGAGCCGCCCGCCGGGATGGTGACATAGGCTTCCTCTTCCGTGCTGCCCGTCGTGATCGACGCGCTGCTGCAGGTCCAGGAGTCCGTCGTCGTGAATTCGCTGTTGCTCAGCAGGTTATAGTAGGTTGTCGCAGCTGTATAGATGCGTCCGCTGTCCGTATCCAGATACGGTGTGGACAGCTGGAACGAGTTACTGGTGCTGATCTGCAGATATTTGACAGCACCGGTGGCGCAGTTGACCTGTGCCAGCTGCCCGCCATTTGAACGCCCGTTGTAGACGACATAGGCATAGGTCGTGCCGTCCACCGTCTCCATCACCGGGCTCGTATCCACGCCCGACCAGCCGCTGCCGCTGTAATCCAGCGTAATCTTCGTCACGTTGCTGCTGCTGTCCGCGAGCGTTCCCGCCGACGCAGTCAGCGGCGCCTCGGTGATCACGCCGCTGTGCGTGGAATCACCCTGATACTGGTTCCAGGAACCTGCCGTCGCCGCCCACGCGCTGCCGGGGAATGCCATCACCGCAGCCAGAGCCAGCGCCAGCCATCGACTCATTTTCTTTGTCTTTCTCATACTCCTCCGTCCTTTCCGGATTATTATTCTCCTTGAGGTGTCCTGTGTCCCGGGTTCCTTCGCTTCCCGCCCTCCCGGTCGCCTTCCCTGGCGCGTCCCGCACCACCTCCTTCATTTCGGGGCCACGCCCCATCTCCGTCCGCATCACTTCAGTTTGTCTCACACCCGCATTTTCTAAAAAAAGGTATAAAAAGCAAATCTCCGCTCTATGCCTCCGGAAATCTGCCGCCAGCCTGCGGCTCTTGTGTCCTGACTCGGGTTCAAACCTACTCGCTGGCCTTCCCGGATCGCTCCAGTGGCTCTGTGCAGCTTTCGTCGCCCATTACAGTGGGGATAAAACCGTCCGCCGGGATCACACCGGCAGTTCCTGAGGATGCGGGGTGCGATGCCCTGCCCTCTGAGTCCGTATTTGAATGACTGGCTCCTATATCGCGGCACATTTCTCCAGGCTGCCGCTTTCTATTGTCATTTTACCAGCTTTTTCCTGCATACAGGGATTTTTTTGTTATACAAAGTGATTTTTTTCACACAAAAACCATATATTCCCCGGAAGCGGTGTCCCTGACATCTATTGATCAGGGATGGCAGGAACCACTTGTGGAAGAACAGTATGGACCGGATCGAACGATTCTGACCCTGTCACTTGAAAAAAACAAGCGAAGAAAACAAGCGAAGAAAAACAAGCGAAGAAAAACAAGCGAAGAAAACAAGCGAAGAAAACAAGCGACAGGAAACCCACAAAAAAGACTTTGGAACATCAGAAAAAAATACGCTTCTACCTTGAAAGTTATGGTGCCGCAAAGACAGGCGATCTCGCTTCATATATTGGCTTGAGCAATGCCAGAACCCGTACGATTCTTTCACAGATACCGGATGTTGAAGCATTGGGGACGAATACAAACAGAATGTATCAGTTATCCGAAACAACCGTCATCAAATAGTTGCGGAACTATTTTTTCTAAAGAAACCGCCTGCGGTATTCCCATTACCCTTCCGGAATACTGCAGGCGGCTCCCGGCCGTTCTCATCTCTCAGGCCGCTCTTCCGCGAAGATCGGCACATAAATGTAAATCTTATCGTCCACATAGCGTTCGAAGATCAGACGGGTGGAGTCCAGCCGGTCGCGGTGGTCGCGGATCCAGCCGAGGAAGACGCAGCGGGAGAACATCCGCAGCGTGTCAGCCACCTGCTCCCGGTCGGAGTCGCGGTCCGTGGAGAAGACGCGGCAGAGGCCGCCGCGGATGTCCACGGGCGTCAGCTCTTCTGTGACTTCACCAAAATCTTCCACCACCGGTCCCAGGATGTAGCGGAGACTCTGGTTCTCTGTGTCATGCCACCACATGCCGATTTTCTCCTCCCGGCGCAGCCGCCCGCCGGAATCGCGGGTATTCTTCAGGCAGGGGAAGTCCCGGTGCAGCCAGAACTGGACCTGCGCCGGCATATCAATGTCGTCGCCCCGGTCTGAAAGAATCGTCATCCCCAGCATCTTCATATCCGGAAGAATCCTCTGAGAACTGATGAGCTTCCCCGCATATTCATGGCAGTACTCCTGCAGATCCACCACCTGAAAATCGCCCCGCCGATATTCTTCAGGGGTCATATGAAATTCCCGCTCGAAGGCCCGTGTGAAGCCCGCCGGGGTGCGGAAGCCACTGTCCCGGGCCACACGCTTCACCTGTTCGCCCTGCTGGAGTGCCTCCGCCGCCAGCACGAGGCGTCTTTTTTTGATGTAATCCATCACGGAAATATCATAATACATACGAAAGGTCTGCCGGAAATATGATTCGGAGTAGCCGAAGACCCGGGCCAGACCGCCCGTGGTCAGGTTCCGGCGAATATTCTCATCGATGTACCGGCTCCACATCTCAATCCCCGGGGTCTTTCCCTCCGGCCGCTCCAGATCCCGTTCATCCGGGCAAAGAGGGACACAGACGAGGACGCCGCTCTTCCGGCGGTATTCGCAGGCGCCGAAGAAAGAGACCTCCGCATCCGGGTGTGCCTCGCTCCATTCCGTAAAGGCATAGCGCAGCAACGGCCGCGTAGAAAAGTTCCCCGGCGTCTCATACGAGAAGGCGGCATACTCGCCCGCAGGCAGCCGCACCTCCCGCATCCCGGCGGGCAGCGCCTCGTCGTCCCCCAATTCGAAGCCTGTCATATAGTCCTGCGCCCCTTCCGGACCGCTCACCCAGAGAGAGAGCGTCTCCTCCGCGCCCTGCAGCGCCTCCTGCACTGCGCTGGGAAGATTTTCCTGCGCCATTCCCTCCGGACTGACCGGGACAGCAGCCACTCGCGTCTCCTCCAGGAAGAGACGCACGGCATGGATCGCGGAGCGGCGCGGCGGCGGAACCGGGCGGGTCGTCTCCGCCCCGTCCATCCGCCGTTCCTCCAGATAGTCTTCCAGCGGCCGGTCACAGTAAATGTCAAACAGATATTCCATGAAGGCTCCGGTCAGACAGAACTGTCGTCCGACCTGTTCAACTGTCAGACCCTCGTTCCCGTGTTGTGCGATGAATTGCAGGCAATCCTGCATCAGCCCCGTGTAATTCAAGCCTCTCACCTCCCCGAAGCCTGTTTCCGTCTCTGAGAAGCCTCTGCCTGCACACAGGCGGCTTCTCCTGCACATTTATCTGTCTTCCGGCTCCCCCGCAGCGCCGCGGTTCCCGCGCGCAGATACCGTGCATGCTCCTCGCGGTCCCGGGTGATATATTCGTACGTCACATACCGCGGATCAATCCGCTCCACCAGTCCCCGCACGCCGGGATCCGTAAACGGAAGGTGCCGGTCAATGGCAAAGACATGCTCATAGACCTGCCGGAAACGTTCCTCCGGGTCCGGACTCAGCACATGCTCCCGGCGCAGCCATTCCTCCACATAGGCGCCGGTCAGGGACTGCTGCAGATGCAGCCCCCGGATCCATGGAATCAGATCTCCGTGGCGATCCAGCATGTCATGGAGATACGCCACGGCCTCCCCCTGATTCCGCAGGGCATGATTCGTGTGCAGGAAATGCCCGGTGTCCAGCATCAGTCCCTTCCGAGAATAATGGACGCCGTCCAGCAGCCGCCGCGTAATCTGCGGGTCAAGGAAATTCAACCCCGGCCACCAGAGATTCTCCATCAGGAAATAGAAGGTATAGGGCTGTCCGTCCAGCAGGCGGTTGACCAGGGAGCAGACTGCGTCCGCCACCTCCCGGTCGCTGTGCCGTATCCGATAAGTAAAACATTCCTCATCACTGATCTGGGCTGCATGGAAAACGACATACTCCGCCCCCAGCCGCTGCGCCGCATCGAGAGCCGGACGGTAATGTGCGAGCAGATGTTCTTCCTCCCGGTCCATCCAGTCGCTGAGACAGGGCAGATGAACCCCCACGACCATATCCGGCGTGATAATCCCGCCGCCGTCCGCTTCTCCGGTCGGCATCAGCTCCAGTCCGTCGCAGCCGAAGGAACGGTAGAACGCCCGCAGGTCTTCCGCGGAGGCGTAGCGCTCCGTATCCTCCGGAGATGTCGTGAAATTCATCATGGTTTTCATAGGCTGCCTCTTCTCCATTTATTCTCCATATAAATGTAACCATTTATTCACAGAGAATCAAGTATCCGGGCAGATTTTCCGCAAATGTCATGTCAAATTTCGCCGTATCGTGTTATAATGCTTTTGTCACTTCAAGATATTTCATCCCTGAACCGCGAGGAATCTTTATGAATACATGGACCCTTTTGAAAAGTTTTCGCGTCTTTATCCTGACAAATAACGAGTGGATCCAGCTGGCCGCGGCGGCCGTGCTGCTTCTGCTCGCGGTATTCGGCTCTAAGGCGGTGCGGAAGCTGACCGGCCTCCTTCACGACCGTCTGGCTCGCTTCACACCCCGCTGGCTTCTGATCCTCAATGAGGGCTTCGTGGAACCGATCATCCTGCTGATCCGCACCGCGCTGATCTATCTGGCGGTGCTGGCGCTGCCCCTGCCCTGGTCGATCTACAAGGTAAATCAGGCGGTCAGCCCGTTCTTCGCCTCCGCCTGTGCGATTCTGCTGGCCTGGGGCTTCTGGCGCAGTGAGGAGCTGTGTACGCTGCTGCTCATCTCTGCCCGCAATCAGCTGGACATGGAGAAGAACCAGACTCTGGTGCATTTTCTTGAGAAAATCTACCGCGTCCTGGTAGTCCTCTTCGGCGCTTTCGCGGTTCTGGAGATCTTCGGCGTTCCCGTGGCCGGTCTGCTGGCCGGGGCCGGCGTCGTTGGTCTTGCAATCTCTCTGGCGGCCCAGTCCACGCTCTCAAGCTTCATCGCCGGCATCACGCTGGTCGTGGAGCGGCCCTTCGGCATCGGCGACTATGTGATTCTCGGCAGTGTTGAGGGCACGGTGGAGGAGGTCTCCTTCCGTTCGACGAGACTGCGCACCCCGGACAAGGTGCTGATCACCATCGAGAATTCCCAGGTGTGCTCCGAATATATCCAGAACATCACCGACCGCAGCATGCGGCTGTGGACCTTCACCGTCGGTGTCAAATATGACACGCCGCCCGAGAGAATCGAGAAGCTGCGCGACGACCTGACCGCCATGTTCCAGGCGGACCCCCAGGTGGTTCCCGACATGGTGAATGTAGTGCTGAAGGAATTCTCCTCCTCGAGCATCGATCTTGACGCACGCATTTACGTCACAGCCGTAGACCTCGGCGAATACCGCGAGCTGCAGAACCGCATCAATCTGAAGATCATGAACGTGATGCGGCAGGACGGCTGCGAATTCGCCTATCCCTCCACGAGTGTGTATCTGGAGCCGATGTCCTGACAGGCTGCGACATTTTGTCACTCGCTGTTGCATTTCGCAACACCGCCTGTTATACTGTTCGTGTTAGTCCGGTTTTCGGGACTGAAAAAAGATTTGCTGACATCAAAAATTCGTTTTGCGATGGAAGGTCCATACTCTGTCTATACCGCACCGCGGCGCTTTTGCCGGGATGCTTGAAGGGGAGATTTGCGCCATTCCGTCAGGAGCGGCGCTTTTTTGATGTCCGGGAGGTGTACTTATGAAAACAGATGCAACCCGTGTCGCCCTGCTGGGCATTATTGTGGAAAACCCGGATTCTGTGGAGAAGCTGAACGGACTGCTGCACCAGTACAGCCGGTATATCATCGGCCGCATGGGCCTGCCCTATCGCGAGCGGCAGGTGAACATTATCAGCGTTGTGCTGGATGCGCCCGCGGACGCCGTCTCCGCCCTGTCCGGCAAGATCGGGATGCTGCCCGGCGTGACGGCCAAGGCCGTCTACTCCAAGCTCCCCGACGAGAAATGAAACAGCTCATCGACCGTCTGGAGCGGGAACATATTCTGACGCAGCAGGAATTCATCGCTCTCCTGGAGAAACGGAATAAGACGCTGGCCGCTTACCTCTTCGAACGGGCGGTGGCGGTGCGTAAGGCTGTCTACGGCAATACCGTCTACCTGCGGGGGCTGATCGAATTCACGAACTACTGTAAAAACGACTGCTATTACTGCGGGATTCGCCGCAGCAACGGCAACGTCCCGCGCTACCGGCTGACAGAGGAGGAGATTCTCTCCTGCTGTGAAAGCGGCTATACGCTGGGATTCCGCACTTTTGTACTCCAGGGAGGAGAAGACGGAGCCTTCTCAGTTCCCCGTCTCTGTTCCCTGGTGCGGCAGATCAAAGAGCGCTTCCCGGACTGCGCTGTGACGCTGTCTGTCGGGGAATTTCCCCGGGCGGACTACGAAGCCATGTTCGCCGCCGGGGCAGACCGGTATTTATTGCGTCACGAGACGGCCTCCGCCGACCATTACCGCCGTCTTCATCCGTCGAATCAGACGCCGGAGAACCGCAAGCGATGCCTGCAAGACCTGAAAGACATCGGCTTCCAGGTAGGCTGCGGCATGATGGTCGGCTCACCGGGTCAGACATTGGCCAATCTGGCGGAGGATCTGCATTTCATCTATGAATTGCGACCACAGATGGTGGGGATTGGTCCGTTTATCCCCCAGCACGATACCCCCTTCGGCGGCGAACCAGCCGGGACGTTGGAGGAAACGCTGTTCCTCCTGGGTCTGCTGCGGCTGATGCTGCCCCAGGTCCTGCTGCCGGCCACCACAGCCCTGGGAACCATCCATCCCCGGGGGCGGGAGCTGGGCATTCTGGCGGGAGCCAACGTGTGCATGCCCAACCTCTCGCCGGTGCCCGTACGTGAAAAATACGCGCTCTATGATCACAAAATCTGCACAGGAGACGAGGCAGCAGAGTGCCGCCAGTGTCTTCAGAGCCGCATGGCCTCCATCGGCTATACTACCGTCGTCAGTCGGGGCGATCACCCGGACTTTCAGCGGAAATCAGAAAGGAATTAATCACGATGTACAATCCAAAATCCAGAAAAGCCACCGAGTTTATTGACCACCAGGAGATCCTTGACTCCCTTGCCTATGCCGACGCAAACTGCCGCAATGCCGCCCTGATCGATGAGATTCTGGAGAAGGCGAGGCAGCTCAAAGGTCTGAGTCACCGCGAAGCTTCGGTGCTGCTGGCCTGTCAGCTGGAAGATAAAAACCAGGAAATGTACGCCCTGGCCGAACAGATCAAGAAGGATTTTTACGGTAACCGCATTGTCATGTTTGCGCCGCTGTATCTGTCCAACTACTGTATCAACGGCTGCGTCTACTGCCCGTATCATGCCAAGAACAAAGGCATTGCCCGGAAGAAGCTGACGCAGGAGGAGATCCGCGCCGAAGTCATCGCCCTGCAGGATATGGGACACAAGCGTCTGGCGATTGAAGCCGGAGAGGACCCGGCCAACAACCCCATCGAATACATTTTGGAGTCGATCCGAACCATTTATTCCATTCAGCATAAAAACGGCGCCATCCGCCGCGTCAATGTCAACATTGCCGCCACGACGATAGAAGAATACAAAATGCTTAAGGAGGCCGGGATCGGCACATATATCCTCTTCCAGGAGACCTACCATAAGGAGAGCTATCAGAAGCTCCATCCCACCGGCCCCAAAAGCAATTATGACTACCACACCGAAGCTCATGACCGGGCGATGGAAGCCGGCATCGACGATGTGGGACTGGGCGTGCTGTTCGGCCTGGAAATGTACCGCTATGAATTCGCCGGGCTTTTAATGCACGCCGAACATCTGGAGGCAGTCTTCGGCGTGGGACCGCACACAATCTCCGTTCCCCGCGTATGTCCGGCCGATGACATCGACCCCGGCGATTTCGACAACGGCATCAGCGATGAGACCTTCGCCAGGATTGTGGCCTGCATCCGTATCGCCGTGCCCTATACCGGCATGATCGTCTCCACCCGTGAGAGCCAGACATCCCGGGAGCGGGTCCTGCATCTGGGTATCTCCCAGATCTCCGGCGGCTCCCGTACCAGTGTAGGCGGCTATGTGGAGGAAGAGAAGCCGGAGGACAACTCGGCCCAGTTCGACGTCTCCGACCACCGAAGTCTGGACGAGGTCGTTAAATGGCTGATGGATATGGGCTATATCCCGTCCTTCTGCACCGCCTGTTACCGGGAGGGCCGCACCGGCGACCGCTTCATGTCTCTTTGCAAGAGCCGTCAGATCATGAACTGCTGTCATCCCAATGCGCTGATGACTCTGAAAGAATACCTGACTGACTACGCCTCTCCCGCTACCCGTGCCGTCGGTGAAGACCTGATTCAGAAGGAACTGGCCAACATCCCCAGCGAAAAGGTACGCCGGATTGTCATGGAACGCCTGGAACGGATCGCCGCCGGCGAACGTGACTTCCGGTTCTGATGGTTCGCTGTTATAACAAACGACATTCTATCGTTACCCTTCGCACCGATCGCGGGCTGCGCATATAGCAGCCCGCGATATGAAAGGAGGACTTTTCATGAGTCTCAATGCCACCCCCTCCGCGAACCGCACCCATATTGCCTTTTTCGGACGGCGCAATGCCGGTAAATCCAGCGTAGTCAATGCCGTCACCGGACAGCAGCTCTCCATCGTCTCCGAGGTCCGGGGCACCACGACCGATCCGGTACAGAAGGCCATGGAGCTGCTGCCCCTCGGTCCCGTCGTCATCATCGATACCCCCGGCATCGACGACGAGGGAGCCCTGGGCGCACAGCGAGTCGCCAGGACCCGCCGGGTCCTCAACAAGGCAGATATCGCCGTACTGGTCATTGATGCGGCGCAGGGCCTGACACCTGTGGATCAGGAGCTGACGGACCTGTTCCGGACGCGGGATCTGCCATATCTGCTGGTTTATAACAAATCCGACCTGGCATGCCCGGAAGACCTGCCGGAAAATGCTCTGGCCGTTTCTGCCCTGCACGGCGAAGGTATCCATGAGCTGAAGGAACGCCTGGCGCATCTGGCAAACACCGGCAAGAAGGAAAAGCCGCTGGTCGCAGACCTGCTATCCCCCGGCGACACCGTGGTACTGGTGGTTCCCATTGACTCAGCCGCCCCCAAAGGCCGCCTGATCCTTCCCCAGCAGCAGGTGATCCGGGATGCGCTGGAAGCCGACGCCCTTCCTATGATCTGCCGGGAAAGCGAACTGGCGGCGGCCCTGGATAAACTGATTCAGCCGCCTTGCATGGTGATCACCGACAGTCAGGCATTCAGGGAGGTGGCGGCGATCGTACCTCCGGAGATCCCTCTGACCTCTTTTTCTATCCTCATGGCCCGGTACAAGGGTAATCTCCGAACCGCTGTGGCCGGGGTGGCGGCTCTGAATTCCCTGCAAAACGGCGACCCTGTCCTGATCTCCGAAGGATGTACCCACCACCGTCAGTGCGACGACATCGGCATGGTGAAGCTGCCCCGCTGGATCCGGGCCTATACCGGAGCCGAGCCGGTATTTTCCTGGACCACCGGAACCGAGTTCCCGGAGGATGTGTCCGGGTACCGCATGGTCATCCACTGCGGCGGCTGTATGCTCAACGAACGGGAAATGCAGTATCGCTTCCGCAGCGCCCTGAGTCAGGGTGTTCCCATCACCAACTATGGCACCGCCATCGCACGCCTGACGGGTATCCTGCCCCGCAGTCTCCAGCTATTCCCGGACGCAGCGGCGCTGTTACCGCAGCAAAATGAATAGCCGCCTGCGCTTGCTTGCGTTTTAATAAAGACTATGTTACACTTCCTGATGATTCGGAAAACCGTTATGTATGAAAGGAAGAGTACCATGAAAAAAACAAGCGCATTCATTTTGTCTCTGATCCTGTGCCTCGGACTGCTGTCCGGCTGTGGCACCTCAGAGACAAACACGGATACCTCCGCCGCTGAAACATCCGCCGGGACAACAGCCGCCGAAGCATCCGATCAGGCGGCAACGGCCGCGGATACCGGTGAGCTGCAGGAGATCGATACGCTGACCATCGCCTTCTCCCCCTACGCTGACGCGGACACCGTCATCACCTCGACGGAGCCTCTGGAGGCACTGCTGCAGGAGAAGCTCATGGAAAAGGGCTATGACGTACAGGAGATCGATATGTCTGTGGGCACCAGCTACACAGCCGTGGGGCAGGCCCTCAGCGCCGGAAGCGCTGACATCGGCTTCATTTCCGGCGGCAATTACGTGCTGTTCTCCGACGACTGCGACGTGCTGCTGACGGCTCTGCGCTATGCCATCAGCAAGGACTCCGAGGATCCCGTCGACTGGAATGACGGCACACTCGAGGAAAACACTGAGGAGATGAGCACCTATTACCGTTCGGTCATTCTGGCCGGTCCCAGTGAAAAGGGGCAGGAGCTGCTGGCCAAGGTAAATGCCGGTGAAGAACTGACCTGGGAAGACCTGGACAGTGCCACCTGGGCAGTCATGGACGCCACCTCCGCCTCCGGCTACATTTATCCCAGCCTGTGGCTGCAGGAGCGCTACGGTAAGACGATCACCGACCTCTCCAACGTCGTGGAATCTGATTCTTACACAACCTCGCTCTCACGCCTGGCTGCCGGGCAGGTGGATATCATCGTCTCCTACGGGCATATCCGCGTCAAATACGCCTCCGACTGGGTCGAGGAATTCGGCGGCACCGATGAGATGGTGAATCAGACCGGCATCCTCGGCGTCAGCGAGCCCATTTACAACGACATGATCGCCTACAGCGAAACCTCTGAGCTCATGGCCGATGAGAGCTTCCGCCAGGCCCTCGGCGAGGCCTTTATCGAGATCGCCGAGACGGAGGAAGGAAAGGAGATCATCAGCGTCTTCAGTCAGATCGGCTATGAATGGGGCGACGACGCCAACTATGATGGTGAACGCGAGGCGCAGGAGCTGCTGAAATCGCTGGAGGACTGACACGCCTGTTTTCCGTGAGATATCCTCCCCGCTTGAAACGTTGCCGCATATCCCTGCCTCAGGAGAACTTTCTACATTATGTTATTGCAGATTGAACACATCACCAAATGCTTTGATGACCGCACAGCCGCCCTGACCGACGTGAGCTTCTCCGTCGGTCAGGGGGAGTTCGTATCGGTCATCGGTCCTTCCGGCGCCGGCAAGACGACGCTGCTGCGTATTCTGAATGGAGCCATCAGCTGTGATGCGGGCTCCATTCTCTATCAGGACGAACATTTCGAAGCCGCCCGGGGCCGCCGAAAACGGGACATGCAGAAGAAGACCGCCACGATCTATCAGGATTTCTGTCTGGTGGAGAATATGTCCTGCCTGCAGAACGTCCTCAATGCCTGCCTTCCCGAGATGGCGGCGCTCCCGGCCTCTCTGGGGCTCTTCTCCCGTGCACAGCGCGAGGAAGCGGCCGACCTGCTCGCGCGGGTGGGTCTGGCAGACAAGGTTGACGAACCGGTGAAGAACCTCTCCGGCGGTCAGAAGCAGCGCGTCGCCATCGCCCGGGCTCTTCTGCGCCGCCCGCTCCTCCTGCTGGCGGACGAGCCGGTCGCCTCCCTCGATCCGGCCACCGGACGCCAGATTCTCGAGCTCCTGCGGGGCATCCAGCAAACGGAGCACCTGACCGTCCTGATGAACAGCCACAACCTGGCTCTGGCCCGGGAATTCTCTGATCGTCTCATCGGTCTGCGGGAAGGCCAGGTCGTTTTCGACGGCCCCGTCCGCGAGGCCACGCCAGAGGTCATCGCTTCCATCTATGGAGCTGCCATTTCCGAATAAGAGGATGATCCACGTCCCTACATACAAAGATGCCGGGGTCAAAAGTATTTGCCCCCGGCTGATACACGGATTGCTCCGTGCTAATGCACTCTCGCAATCCTAAAACATTCGTAATCCGCGCATTTTTTTGCAAAAATTGCGCTACTTACTCATGTTTTGGCGGGTCGTAAAGTCATGAATCGGACCGCAAGCGCTCCATTCATGACTTTCGACCCTGGTATCATACAAAGGAGCCGGATGTTTTTCCCGTGAAAGATAAGATTCTCTATAAAAAACACAGAACACTGAGACGTCTGGCGGGCGTGCTGGTCTTCCTGCTGCTGTTTTTCGCGGCAGCTGCCTGGACCGACTGCTCCCTCCCGCAGCTCTGGGCCCGGCGCGCCCACCTGACCGACATCGTCTCCGGCCTCTTTCCGCCGGACTGGGGCTATTTTTCCCATATCTGGAAACCTCTGCTGGCCACGATTCAGATGTCTGTCACCGGAACCGGCCTGGGCGCCGCCCTGGCACTGCTTCTCGCGCCCGTCTGCGCCCGGAACCTGCGCGGTTCCCGCCCTCTGGGCGCGATCTGCCGCGCTTTAATCCAGATTCTGCGCTCCTTCCCGGCACTGATCCTGGCCCTCCTGGCCACCTTCCTGCTGGGGCTCGGCACCTTCGCCGGAACCACAGCGCTGACTCTGTATACCTTCGCCATCCTCACCCGTCTGACCTATGAGGACATTGAAAATACCTCCACCGACGCCTACGATGCCCTCTGTTCCCTGGGCACCTCACCGGCGGCGGCTTTTTCCCGCGGGATTCTCCCCGGTATCGCCCCTTCCTATCTCTCCAATGTCCTCTACCTGCTGGAAACCAACGTGCGCAACAGTTCCATCCTCGGCTACGTGGGTGCGGGCGGCATCGGTCTCCTGCTCGACGAGAAGATGTCCTGGCTGGAATACGGGAAGGTGGGAACGATTCTCCTGGCTCTCTTCGTCACCGTCTGCGTCATTGAACAGCTCAGCTTATATCTGGGTTCACTGATCCGCGGAGAACGCCGGGTCTCTCCCGCCGTCTCCCGGGGTCTTGCCCTGACGGCTGTCGCAGTCTTTATTTTCTGCACACTGACCCTGGCACCGCCGGACTTTTCCCACACCAGCGCGACGCTCCTGCGCAATATGCTCTCCGGCCTCACGCACCCCGACTGGTCCTTCTTCTTCCAGGCGGACTCCGGCGGCCTGGGCTATCTGCTTCTGGAGACAGTCGCGATTTCTCTGGTGGGAACCTGCGTGGGCGCTCTTATCGCCCTGCCGTTAGCCTTTCTCTCCTCGCCCCGCTTCCTGCCCCGCCCCGCGGCCGCGCTGTTCCGCCTCTTCACCCTGTTGATTCGCTCCGTTCCCTTTATGATCTACGGGCTGATCTTCATCCGCGTCTCCGGCCCCGGCGCCTTCACCGGCGTCCTGACGCTGTCCGTCTGCAGCGTGGGGCTCCTGACCAAGCGTTTCTCCGAGGCCATCGACGCGCTGGACTTCCGCCCGTTTCAGGCTCTGCGCGCCCTCGGCGTCGCTCCGCTGCCGGCCCTCTGCCGCGCCGTACTGCCTCAGTGTCTGCCGGGCTTCGCCTCAGCGGTCCTCTACCGCTTCGATGTAAATATCCGCGAGGCCTCCGTGCTGGGGCTGGTCGGAGCCGGCGGCATCGGCGCGCCGCTGATCTACGCCATGAATCAGTACAAA
Source organism: Lachnospiraceae bacterium (assembly GCA_021202465.1). Classification (GTDB taxonomy): domain Bacteria; phylum Bacillota; class Clostridia; order Lachnospirales; family Lachnospiraceae; genus UBA3305. Next base: position 14,608 of record JAJQCZ010000054.1, read on the forward strand.
TGGAGCACCGCCGGCGCCATCTGTCTCGGCCTGATCCTCCTGGTCTGGCTGGTCGATCTTCTCTCCGCCCGCCTGCGGAGGAGTCTGGACTGAACCTGTGCGGATGTACTTCTTCGACGCAAAAGCACCGGGAATTCTTGACCTTTACCGGTAAATCAGATACAATAAGATGACACAAGGGACAAAAGGTCAGGAATCGAATGCTTGCATTCGTATTCCTGACCTTGGGTCCCGAAACGACATGAGAAAGTAGCTATTTTTGCCAATATATTGGCAAAAATAAGCGAATTTCGAATGTTGTTAGGATTGCGGGATAAGTGAGATAGAAAATCTTTGATTTTCGTAATCGAACTTATGCATAGCAGCGCGTCAGCGCGGAGCAATCCGTTGTGTCTGTCATACCTTTATCGCTCAAATCATAAAACAGTACGTACGCAGTCCCAAAGACTGCAGAAAGAAGGAACATATCTATGAGCAAGATCATTCTGACCGGTGACCGCCCTACCGGAAGGCTCCATGTCGGACATTACGTGGGCTCCCTGAAGAGACGGGTCGAGCTGCAGAACTCCGGTGAATACGACGCCATTTACATCATGATCGCCGACGCCCAGGCGCTGACCGACAATGCGGACAACCCCGAGAAAGTGCGGCAGAACATCATCGAGGTGGCCCTGGACTACCTGTCCTGCGGACTCGACCCGGCCAGATCCACTCTTCTCATCCAGTCGCAGATCCCGGAACTGACGGAGCTCACCTTCTATTACATGAATCTGGTGACAGTCTCCCGGCTGCAGCGCAACCCCACCGTGAAGAATGAGATTCAGATGCGCGGCTTCCAGGCCAGCATCCCCGTAGGCTTCTTCACCTACCCGATCAGCCAGGCGGCCGACATCACTGCCTTCAAAGCGACAACAGTCCCCGTCGGTGAGGATCAGCTGCCCATGCTGGAGCAGTGCAAGGAGATTGTCCACAAGTTCAATTCTGTCTACGGCGAGACCCTCGTCGATCCGGACGTCATGCTTCCGAGCAACGCAGCCTGCCTGCGTCTCCCCGGCATTGACGGCAAGGCCAAGATGAGCAAATCCCTCGGCAACTGCATCTACCTCTCCGACACGCCGGAGGACGTACGGAAGAAGGTCATGAGCATGTTCACCGACCCGGGCCATCTGCGGGTGCAGGATCCCGGTAAGGTGGAGGGCAACCCGGTCTTCATCTACCTCGATGCCTTCTGCACCGACGACCATTTCTCCCGCTACCTGCCGGAGTACTCCTGCCTCCAGGAAATGAAGGAGCACTACATGCGCGGCGGCCTCGGCGACGTGAAGGTCAAGAAATTCCTGAACAATGTTCTCCAGGAGGAGCTTGACCCCATCCGGCAGCGCCGCAAAGAATTCGAGAAGGACATCCCCGGCGTCTACGAGATCCTGCGCGAAGGCACGGAGAAGGCCGAGCGCGTCGCCGCCGCGACCCTGCGCGACGTCAAACACGCCATGAAGATCGACTATTTTGACGACCATGCGCTCATTGCGGAGCAAAGCAGGAAATATCAGTAAATCCATTTTAGATCAGGCCATTCGACAAAAAAAGCAAATAAAACACAGCCCACCGGACTGCTTTCCTGCACTGTATGAGTTCATACAGTTGGAATGCGGCCCGGTGGGCTGTGTTTTTTCATGGTCTTAACCGATACGAAGCTGCGCTTTCAATGCCTCCTGTAACACTTGCGAGAAATTTACATTAGCCTCGATGGCGGCTTCATTCAGCCACTCTGGAATCGTAAGTGTTTTCTTGACAGATTTATTGTTGTACATTTTCCGATAAGCAAGAGTATCACAGGCAATAAAATTCACAAATTCCCCCTCTTTAAGCGAGATATCCTTTACTGCAGACGGATTCGGAATACGACGTCCCTCCGATTCATAGCCGTAGAGAACCAGCGCCAGCGCATCCTCCGCCATCATAAGTCCGTCCGCCATATCATCACCACAAGTATAGCAGCCTTCCAGGTCCGGGAAGAGGATCGAATATCCGCCATCCTCCTCCGGGGTAAAAATTGCCGGATATGCATATTTAGCCATTACAGATCTCCTTTCCTTTCATAAATACAAGTCATACAATCCCCGCATCCTTCAAAATATTTTTTGCTGTCCCCACCTTCACTTCATTTTTATGTCTTGGAACAGCAAACTGCCTGCCGGTAACCGGGCTAAACCAGATATCATGGTTACTGCCGTGGCGCACAATATAGCAGTCATTCTTTTTAAGAATCTTTGTCAGCTCAGAGCTTTTCATTCTTTCCCCCCTTCCTTTGCAAAAGGATAACACGTGTTTATACGCATGTCAAGACAACAAATTCGCGGTAAATATATTCCCGAACATATTTTCAAAAACAGCAAAGTGCGTGAAACCGTTTCGATTCCACACACTTTGCTGTTTTTTGTTGCACGCTCTTTCTATTCTGCACATTTCCGCAGGAAAGCCAGACATTTTGCAGGGTAACTTCCCGTCTGATTTATTTGCTAATCTTTACTTTCTTCTTCGCGCTCCATGCCGAACAATACGTCTTCCCGGAGCTCGTCTTATATGTACGTATACGCACATAGTAGGTCTTTCCTTTGGTCAGACTCGTCAGGGTCTTGCTGAGCGTGGTGCTTCCCGCCACTTTCTTCGTCTTATTCCCGGAAGCAAAGGTCTGGCTGGTCGAGTACTGGAGCTGGTACCCCGTCACACCGGAAGACTTCTTCCATGTGATGGCCGCCTTCTTCGAAGAAGAATTCTTCGCGCCGGAGAGACTGGTTCCTGTCAGGCGCACCGTTTTCACGCCCTTATAGGAGCTGGTGCTGCTGCCGGAATAGGCTTTCACTGCATAGGTATAGGCCGTTCCGTTTTTCGATTTTACCGCCGTATCCGTATAGCTGACCGTCGATCCGCTCGTAACCGTCTTGATCTTCTTGTAAGAGCCGGAACTGCTCTTCCGGTAAATCTGGTAGCCGTCTACACCCGAAACCTTGCTCCACTTGATCTTGATACCGCTGGAGGTGTTGGTCAGACTGGATATAGTCGGGGTCGCAAGCTTCACGGTGACCGTCACTTTTTTTCGTGGCCGCCTCGTGCGTGCTGTCGCCGGACGCCTTGACGGTAATAGTCGCCTTCCCCACACTCTTACCGGTGACAACACCGGAGGAGCTCACCTTCGCGATTGTCTTGTCACTGGAACTGTAGGTAATCGTTCCGTAGCCGCTGGCCGTGATACTGGTTGTCTTCCCCACATAGATCGTTGAGGAAGCCGCCGTCGCCGTTACAGTCTGACCTGTCTTGCCGATAGTAAAGGTTTTGGTAAGAAGTCCCGTATATCTCCCAGTCCCCATAACCGTAACCGTGGCGGTTCCAACATTCGTATTATTTACATAGGCAACCGAATAATCTGTTCCCTCTGTCAGCGTCGTTCCCCCGTATTTCACCGTCACGCCCGGCTTCTTCGCCGTACCGTCATATGTATAGGAGGAGGCGGACAGAGACAGGGTTCCTCCGCTCAGAGATACCGGACCGGTGCATTCATAATAAATCGCTGCGTTTGTCAGGCAGGTATTCTTATCTCCGATGCTGACCTGTCCCCACTCGCTCTCCGTCCCCGCGAAATAAACAGTGGTCAGACCGGTGCAATAATCAAATGCACAGTATCCAATCGAAATCAGCCCCGCCGGAAAAGCTATACTTGTCAGACTCGAACACCTGTTAAACGCACCCTCGGCGATCGAAGTTAGATTTGACGAGAAAGTTACACTGGTCAGGTTAGAGCACTGGTTGAACGCATAATAGCCAATCGACGTCACTCCGCTTCCGATAACAACACTCTTCAGATTCGTGCATCCGCTAAAGGTCCAGGATTCATCAAGAGATACCACACTGTCCGGTATCGTCAATGTAGTCAGGCTGGAACACCCATTCAATGCACTACCGCCGATTGAAACCACACCGTCCGGTATCGTGATCTGCCGCAGGCTGGAGCATCCGGAGAAAGCATACGATTCCAACGAAATCAATCCGTCCGGGAGCGTCACGCTCGTCAGATTCGAGCATCCGGAAAAGACGTAAGAATCAATGCTGGTGACACCGCTTCCGACAACCGCCTTCGTCAGACTCTCACATCCGTAAAAGGCGTGATCGCCGATCGAAGTCACCTTGTCAGGAATCGTCACGCTCGTCAGGCGGCTGCCCTTAAATGCATACACGCCGATGGAACGCACGTTGTCAGGAATCGTTACACTGGTCAGACTGGTGCAGCTGCTGAAAGCATAATCTCCGATCGAGGTCACCGTCGCAGGAATTGTTACGCTCGTCAGGCTGGGGCAGTCGGAAAAGCTGTGGCGCCCGATGGAAGTGATACCGGATTCAATCACCACCTTGGTAATATTCTCCTTGTAATCGTACCAGGGGCTCCCATAGAGTAGACAGAACCGCTCATTTCTCCCGTTCCGCTGATCGTGATCACACCGTCCTCCGTCAGCTCCCAGGTCGCGGTATCACCACAGGTACCCGAAGCCAGCGCCGCCGTCACACAGTCCACTTCCTCCTCGCTCTGCGGGATCACTTCTCCCTCCGACACTCCAGCTGCAAACACCGGACAGGCAACAATCAGTGCCAACGCCAGCGCCGCCAGGAAAATCATTCCTCTTCTTTTCATATACAGTCTCCTTCCACATGGGATTTACCGGTAAACCGGCTGCGCAGAACCCTGACACCCCTTTGGGTACAAAAACCATACGTCATTTATTCTGCGACTAAAAGTATACCCCCCCCGAACTATATACGTCAAGTAATTTCTCCGTGAGTCTTTCTGTAAAAGAGACTCACAAAGCGAAGCCTCCTTCATTTTCAGGCTGAAGCCACCAGCTTCCCGAAGATCCAGTGTGAAAACGGCGCCGCGGCGAACATGTTCCAGAAGAAAGCCATGGGGAAATTCTTCAACACGGTTCCCACCCAGATTGCGGGCAGCTGCGTAAAGGATGCGCCCGCGAGGATAACGTTAAACAGGATCGAAGCGATGAGGCTCATGGTCGGGCACATGACTGCCACGGTCCCGGCCTGGCGCATCAGCTGGCAGAAATAGGGATTGTCCCGCTGCGGGTCGCAGTGCCGCTCCATGAAGCCCGCGCCCAGACGGTTACCCCAAAGAGATGAGGTGATGAAGACAAACAGCCCCATGTAGGCCGCCTCCTTCAGCGCCTCCCAGAATATGATATTCGTCATATTGCTCAGGCCCCCGGCAAACAGATTCACGCCCTCCTTGATGGCAACGTTGTAGACCTCCATCCCGTACGCCATCGCGTAGGACATGATCAGCCCGAAAATGATTCCCTGTGTTTTTGTTTTTGGCATTTTTTAAACCTCCTCAACAAAAAGCAAAGCGCGTGAAACCCTTCGATTTCACACGCTTTGCTTTCTTCTTTTTGCTACACGCTACTTCTTTTTACCATATTTTCCCGGGAAAAGTCAAGAAATATTCCCGGCCAGCCGGTCCTTTTCGCAGAGCAGACCGGCCGGTAGTTAAACACTTTGGGGGGAGGCTTACGCCTCTCTTTTTTATTGTAAA
>JAJQCZ010000024.1 GCA_021202465.1 Lachnospiraceae bacterium
TTTTACTGATTTAGGAAAAGGGCGGACATGGTGTTAACTACCAAAGACGGGTTTCCGCCCCGCTGAGGGAGCGTATACCGTATCCTATGAGCAAATCACCCGCTGTGTGACGGAAATCGGGGGATTTTCTCCGGAAAATTTCCCCGGAAAGTCCCCTGAAAATGGCAAAAAGAATTGAAATAAACAGACGGGGATGGTATAATACATCGGAGTACGTACATTGTGGAGTGTGGAAGTCCCAGGGGTTATTTCCCGTTCCTGACACTCAGACACAAAATACAGGGAAATAATACCGGTACGTAGGAGGTTTTTGGCATGTGTAAAGAAGCACAGGTTGTAGAGGAAGCGGCGGTCGAGACCGCTGAAAATGTGACAGAGACGGCTGCGGCTGCGGCTGAGGCGGCAGCAGCGGAGACTCCCACCGAATCCATGGAGAGCTATGCGGCGGAGCTGGAAGAGTCCATCAAGCAGGGTCCGCCCAATGATGATCCCGTGTGGGATAAGTTCGAGACGATGCTGAAGGAGAAGACCATCTTCCCCGTCAAGGTTGACAGCGCGGTGAAGGCCGGCGTCGTCGCCTATGTGGATGATATCCGTGGATTCATCCCCGCATCCAAGCTGTCCACCGGCTATGTGGAGAACCTGGAAGATTTCAAGGGAAAGACTGTGGAGGTCGTCGTGATCACCGCGGATAAGGAGAACAAGAAGCTGGTTCTGTCCGCCCGCGAGGCCATCAAGCTTCGTCAGAAGGAAGCGAAAGCGGCTGCGATGGAGGCCTGCAAGGTGGGCGATGTGATGGAAGGCACCGTGGATTCCCTGATGGAGTACGGCGCGTTCATCGATCTGGACAACGGTCTGTCCGGTCTGCTGCATGTATCCCAGATCAGCTATAAGAGAGTGGAGAAGCCCTCCGATGTCCTGAAGAAGGGCGAGAGAGTCCAGGTGAAGCTCATCGCCATCAAGGAAGGCAAGCTGAGCCTGAGCATGAAGGCTCTGCAGGAGGCGCCCGCCCGCAGCGGCGACCGTCCCTCCAGAGGACCCCGTGATCACAGAGACCGCGAGGAGAGAGATTTCTTCAACTACAAGGAGACCGGCAAGGCGACCACGAGCCTGGGCGATCTGCTGAAGGGCGTCAAGCTGGACTAAGTCCGGAGAGAAATACAATCTAAGAGAAGACATGGGGCATCCCACACCGCAGCGCGCGGAGAGGGATGCCCTTTTTGTATGCGCAGGGGCGCTTTAATACTCCACCTCCGCCAAATATCGCCGCAACAGGAAGGTGCAGAAGTATGGGAAGGTAAAGATATGATCGCGGAAGCCGATGTTGCCTGCAGTCAGTTTCAGTCCATATTGAATGTCTGGATAATGGTCGCTTTTGATGAGGCTGCGGAGAGATTTTGCTGTTCCATTGGTGGATTTTATCTCTATTGGCAGCAGGCTCTTTCTCGTACGGACAAAAAAATCCTCTTCCAGTGTGGAATTTTCTCGTTTATAGTAACAGAGAGGATAGCCGCACTTGGAAAGGGCTTCTCCTACAATGTTTTCATAGAGAGCACCCTTGTATACGCCCAGATTCCGGTTAGCTCGCAGGTCATCCTGTGCCTCATCATCCAACAGAGCCACCAGCAGCCCGGAGTCCTTCAGATAGATTTTATATTTCGACGTGTCAAAATTCCCCTTAATGGGCAGCTCCGGGAAGTGCAGACAATAACAGACGTTGATAATACCTGCACTCTCCAGCCATTCAATACAGCCCCGGTAGTCCTTGAACCGCGCTCCCGGGGCAACCTTGGAGATCTGGAATTTTCGGTTGTCCATGGCGAGCTGAACGGGAATACGGTTGAAGATATTCAAAATTCTTGTCTGGTCTACGCCATCAGCATATTTGCGGACATCCTCTTTGTAGTCTTCAATAAGTTGACGCTGCAACTCCAGCGTTCTTTCGAACGTGCCATTATCGATATAAAGCCGTACTACGGCGGGCATCCCTCCCAGAATACAGAAGTCAAGAAAAAGCCTGTTGTAAATTTCCATTTCCAGTGCCGAGAAAGGCTTCAACTCTTTCATGTGGGTCAGCAGTTCTGCGATTGTTTCATCTCCGTAACCTTTAGCCCAGAGGAACTCTTCGAAATCCATCGAAAACAGATCATAATCTGTCTTATAGCCCACGCTGTTGCTTTCAATGCGCTGATAGGAAATGCCCAGCAGGGAACCGCTGCAAATTACATCAAAGCGGCCATCCAGATGAAAAAATTTTAAAGAAGTCGCTATATCGGGAAAATCCTGCAGTTCATCAAAGAAAATCAGGGTATCTCCGGCGATGAATCGTCTGGAAGGGTCGATACGGGAAATGTTTTTGATGATATCGTCAGCCTTGTAGCCGTCTTCACAGATCATCTTATACTTCGGCTCTTCCACAAAGTTGATATAGATTACATTATTGTAATAAGCTTTTGAAAAACGCAGGATGGATTCGGTTTTTCCCACCTGACGGGAGCCTTTTACGATCAGCGGTTTATGATTCGGCGTGCTTTTCCAGTCCGTCAGGAACTGATCGATTTTTCGTTTCAGATAGAGCATGTATACTTCCTCCCTTCCGCCTCCCTATTATACAAAAACATGAGCGAGTTTTCAAGATGAAGCCACAAAAGTATGAGCGAATTTTCTGCCTGAAATCACAAAAACATGAGCGGGTTTTTTGCCTTATTCGACAAAAAGATGTAAAAAGTAAATAACCTCCACCTTATAAAAGAGTTCTCCGAACTTTCCCCAAAGCGTTTCCTACAGAGTATAGGAAAGAATTTGCTGGACTTTTTATTTCAAAAGGTTTATAACAATAAAGAGTTCGACAGAATAACGACAATTCTGCGATAAATCTTTTTTTAAAATTTGCTGGTTTTGAACCAGCCGCTGCAAGTTCCGCAAGGATTCATAGAGAAGCCGGTGAGAGTCCGGCACGATCCCGTCACTGTGTTAGGGAGTTTCAGGGCAGATGATATGCCACTGGGCGTCGCCGCAAGGCAAGCCTGGGAAGGCGCTCTGAAGCGATGATCTTAAGTCAGGAGAACTGCTTGCAGTCGTATGTGTGATGATTCTTACGAGGATAAGAAGCAGCTTTTTTGTGATACAAAAATGCACTTCCCGCGGGAAGCTCTGCCCCGCATATCCCACGAAGAAGAATCGACGAATTTAAAAATCTGAGAATATAAAATCCTGAAACATTCTATGTAAAGCCAAAGAAGAGGGAGAGGAAAGATTTATGAAGAAACGTGAGCTGGCAAAAAGGCTTCTTCAGATCATACTTGTGCTTTTCGGGATCAGCTTCCTGACCTTCGCACTGACGTATCTGGCTCCCGGTGATCCGGTGCGGGCCATGTATGCGGCCAGCGGGACGATTCCCAGCGAGGAGATCATGGAACAGACCCGGGAGGCGCTGGGACTGAACGAGCCCTTCCTGACGCAGTATGTGAACTGGCTTACCGACTGCCTGCACGGCGACTTCGGGACCTCCTACGCCTTCAGCAAGCCGGTGTCTCAGCTGCTGCTGGCGCGGCTCTGGCCGACGCTGAAGCTGGCGCTGGTATCCCTGGCGCTGATGCTGGTGGTATCGGTACCTCTGGGAATCCTCTCCGCCACCCATCAGGGCGGCGTGGCGGACTACCTCGTGCGCGGCCTGTCCTTCCTCGGCGTGTCACTGCCGAATTTCTGGGTGGGCCTGATGCTGATGTACATCTTTGCCGTGCAGCTTGGGATTTTGCCTGTGGTGTCGGCGGGGCAGGGATGGAAGCAGCTGGTCCTGCCGTCCGTAACGCTGGCCTTCGCCATGGCCTCCAAATACACGCGGCAGGTGCGGACGGCCTTCCTCGAGGAGCTGAATCAGGACTACGTGGTGGGCGCCCGCTGCCGGGGTATCCGCGAGAGCGTCATTCTCTGGCGGCATGTGCTGCCCAATTCCATCCTGCCGCTGATCACCATGCTGGGGCTCTCCTTCGGTTCGCTGCTGGGCGGCACCGCCGTGGTGGAGGTCATTTTCTCCTACCCCGGGCTGGGAAGCCTGGCGGTCAGCGCCATCACCTCCATGGATTATTCGCTGATTCAGGGCTATGTGCTGTGGATCGCCCTGATCTACATGGTCGTCAATCTGCTGGTGGATATTTCCTATGGCTTCCTGGATCCCAGGACGAGAGAGAAGAGGTGAGGACATGGCGAAGAAGATAACGGCCTTTGTGAAAAAATATCCCGCCTTTACGGTGTTCTTCCTTCTGGCTCTGTGCGTCATCGGGGTGGCGGTCTTTGCGCCCCTCATCGCGACCCATGATCCCTACGAGGCGGTTCTCGCCGACGCGGTGCAGGCGCCCAGCGCGGAGCACTGGTTCGGTACGGATAAGATGGGACGGGATCTGTTCTCCCGCGTGATCTACGGCGCCCGGACCTCCCTGAGTGCGTCCCTGACGCTGGTATGTATCATCATGGTGGTGGGGACATTTCTGGGGATCATCGCCGGATATTTCGGCGGACTGGTGGACGCGGTGATCATGCGTATCTCCGATATGATGATCTCCTTCCCCGGCATGGTGCTGGCTATCGCGGTGGCAGGAATCCTGGGGGCGAACATCAAGAACGCCATCATTGCTCTGGCCATCGTCAGCTGGACGAAATACGCGCGGCTGGCCCGGAGTCTGGTGATCAAAATACGGCACCGGGACTACATCGCGGCGGCGCGTGTGACAGGTTCGCGGACCTCCTACATCCTGTACAAATATATGCTTCCCAATGTGCTTCCCACGATTCTGATCACCGGATTCACGGATATCGGCAGCATGATGCTGGAGATCGCGGGACTCTCTTTTCTGGGCTTCGGCGCCCAGTCTCCCACGGCGGAGTGGGGCCTGATGCTCAATGAGGGACGCGCCTACATGACGGCGGCTCCCTGGCTGATGGTCTTTCCCGGTCTGGCGATTTTCATCACGGTCGTCGTATTCAATCTGCTGGGTGACAGCCTGCGGGATGTGCTGGATCCCCGGCACGAGTAGGCGGTGTTTATAGAAAGGACATGCCCGTTTCCAGGGCATTCTCATTAAGAAAGGAAGGAAACAGAAGATGAAGAAAATGAAAAAGAGAAGATTTGCAGCGCTGGCTCTGGCGGCGGTTCTGGCTCTGTCCATGACGGCCTGCGGCAGCTCCGGCGACAGTTCGGGCACCGACAACACGGCGACGACAGCGGAGGCCGGTGAGGCGGCGGATGCGACGACCACCGCAAGCGGCGGCACATTTACCTTTGGCTGCGACTATTTCTCTGAGTATATCGACCCCTCCGTCAATGTGAATTCGGCCTGGTCTCTGGTGCGCTTCGGCGTGGGTGAGACGCTGTTCGCCTTTGACGAGGATGCGGTGGCGCAGGAGAATCTCTACGACGAGGCGACGACTGACGATTATATTACCTGGACGCTGCATATCCGTGACGGGATCACCTTCTCCAATGGTAAGGATCTGACCGCTTCGGCCGTGGTGGCCTGCTGGGAGATGATGTACGAGAAGGAAGCGGCCGGAAGCTCTTCCGCCCCTTCCCAGTACCTGCCGGATCCCACCTTCACGGCGGACGATGAGGCAGGCACGATCACCGTGGTCTGCAGTGATGTGACAACGAACCTTAAGGGAATCCTGGCCTACCCCTATTTCGCGGTCATCAATGTGGATTCCTATGAAGAAGGCGTCGTGGATTCCGTGATCGGCACCGGTCCCTATGTGCTGGACAGCTATGTGGAAGCCACGTCCAAGACCTTCGTGAAGAATGAGACCTACTGGAATGGCGAAGTCCCTTATGACGGCTACACCGCCATTTACATGTCTGACAGCACCACCAAGGCGCTGGCGATCCAGAGCGGCGACGTCGATGTCGTGGAAAATGTGACGACGGCCAGCGATCTGGAGACGCTGAAGGCGGATTCCGCCTATACCGTAGAGAGCACGGCCGGAGGCCGCCTTGCCAATACCTATTTCAACTTCGAGGGCGTGCTGGCGAACGACGCGCTGCGCCAGGCCATTCAGTACGCGATCGACGATGAGACTATGTGCAATATCACCGTGGGCGGTATCTATACGGCCGGCTGCTCGGTGCTTCCTTCCTCGATGGACTTCGGCTATGATCAGCTGACCGACCCCTACGAGTATGATCTGGGCAAGGCCGTAGAGGTGCTGGATGAGGCCGGGATCGTGGATACCGACGGAGACGGCATCCGGGAGATCGACGGGGAAAATATCAATCTGACGTATCTGGCTTACGAGAGCCGCCAGCTGCAGACCTTCGCGGAGGCTGTGGCGACGGTGCTGAACAGCATCGGGATTGGCGTGGATTATCAGGTGAAGGATTATGATACAATCCTGGGCCTGCAGGCCGCCGGAGATTTTGATATGGTGACTGCCAACTCGATCATCGTGCCCACCGGCAACCCCGACGCTTTCCTGGGGAATTTCTACAGCGGCAATTCGCAGGATTACGGCTATTACAGCAACGAGGAATATGACGCCGCCTATGAGAAGCTGATCGTCTCCACCGATGAGGACGAGAAGATGGAGCTGTATGTGGAAATGCAGCAGATTCTCATTGACGATGCAGCCACGATCGTTCACGGATATTACAACAGCTCGATCACCTACAATAACAGCGTGATCACCGGCGTGGAAATGTATCCGCTGGATTACACCTGGATCACCACCGACTGGGCGCCGGTTGGCTGAGACGAAGCTTCACAGCTGTAGGGAGAACGTATGACCATGCGGTCAGAGGCGAGGAGGGCAGTGTATTTATGCTGAGTATACGGGATGTTTCGATTACCTACGGGAAGAATCCGACGCCGACGGTACAGGGGATCAGCCTGGAAATGAAGCAGGGCGAGATCGTCAGCATCGTCGGCGAGAGCGGCAGCGGCAAATCGACCGTCATCCGGGCGATTCTGGGCTGCCTGCCCGGCGGCGGTACCGTGAGCTCCGGTGATATACAATTTGAAGGGAAATCCCTGCTCGGCTATTCCAGGGAGGAGTGGAGGAATCTGCGCGGCACGGAGATCTCCATGATCTTTCAGGATTCCGGCGCCATGATCAATCCTATCCGCCGGATCGGGTCGCAGTATGTGGAATACATCCGCACCCATGAGAAAATGTCGAAAAAGGATGCCTGGAACCGGGGCGTGGAGATGCTGGAGCGGATGCGTCTGCCGAACGGCGACAACATCATGCGCAGCTATCCCTTCCAGCTCTCCGGAGGTATGCGGCAGCGCGTGGGAATCGCCATGGCGATGACATTTCAGCCCAAGCTGCTGCTCGGCGATGAACCCACCAGCGCGCTGGACGTGACCACGCAGGCGCAGATCGTGCGCCAGATGATGGCGCTGCGCGATCAGTACAATACGAGTATCATCGTGGTGACGCACAATCTTGGCGTGGCCGCCTATATGGCGGATAAGATCCTGGTGATGAAAGAGGGGCGGGTCGTCGATGCGGGAACCCGGGAGGAGATTCTGAATCACCCGTCGAGCGCCTACACAGAGAACCTGCTGGCCAGTGTGCCTTCGATAGGAGGGGAGCGATTTGTCTGAGACACGGGAACTGATTCTGGAGGCAAAGCACGTCACGAAGAAATACCCGGCCTCGAACGGCCGGACGTTGGTGGCGAACAACGACGTCAGTTTGAATATTTACCGGGGGCAGACGCTTGGCATCGTCGGGGAGAGCGGCTGCGGCAAGAGTACCTTCATGCGTATGCTGGTCTCCCTGGAGGCTCCCACGGAAGGGGAGATCCTCTATCATGGCCGGGATATCACGAAGCTGAAGGGCGAGGCGCTCCGCCAGCACCGGCAGCACATTCAGATGGTCTTCCAGGATCCGGCGGCGGCCTTCAACCCGAAGATGCGGATCCGCGACATCATCTGCGAGCCGCTGCTGAATTTTGGGCGTATTAAGAGGAGCGAGAAGGAAGCGGTCGCCCGGAAATACCTGGAAATGGTCGAGCTGCCGGGAGATTTTGCGCTTCGCTACCCGCACAATATGAGCGGCGGGCAGCGGCAGCGGGTGGGCATCGCCCGGGCCCTGGCCCTGGAGCCGGAAATCATCCTCTGCGACGAGGCGACCTCGGCGCTGGATGTGTCGGTGCAGAAAAATATCATCGAGCTTCTGGTGAAGCTGCAGCGGGAGAAGAACATCGCGCTGGGATTTATCTGCCACGATATGGCGCTGGTGCAGTCGTTCGCCCATCAGATGGCGGTCATGTATCTGGGAAATATCGTGGAAGTGCTGCCCGGCGAGCGGGTCGGTACCGGCTGCGTGCATCCCTACACGCAGGCGATGCTGGGCGCCATCTTCGATCCGAAGATGGACTTCAGTAAGCCGATCGAGAGCATCGAGAGCGAGGCTCCGAGCCCGCTGGATGTGCCGACGGGCTGCCCTTTCCAGAATCGCTGCGACCGCTGTATGGAAATCTGTAAGAGAGAACGCCCGGCGCTGCGGCAGATTGAAGAAAATCATCAGGTGGCATGTCACCTGTACGCATGATGAAGGGAGGGGGATGGAAAATGAAATGGAGAAGCATGCGGCTCGGAAGTCTGCTGCTGATCATTTTGCTGCTGCTGTCTCTGACCGGCTGCGGGACGAAAGAGAGCGAGGCGGATCAGGAGGCCGAGGTGTATCACCGGATCGGCGTGGCGGTCTATTCGACGACGGACCCGGAGCTTTCCCTGTTTTATGACTATTATCGGAACTATATCGCGGCCAGCTTCCCGGTGGAATTCCTGCTCTCGGACGATCTTAGTACCGCGGAGGACGAGGTGGCCTTCATCGAGGAGATGAAGGCAGAGGGTGTGGAAGGTATCATCTCCTTCTACGGGGAGGATCTGGAATCTGCGCTGGCAGCCTGTGCGGAGAATGAGATGTATTATGTCCTCGGCTCCGGCTCCCTCAGCGATGAGGAGTATGAGGCGGTCAAAGAGAACCCCTGGTTCCTGGGTGTCATCGGGCCGGACACGGAGGAGGAATATGACGCCGGCGCGGAAATGGCAGAGACTTTTGTGGCCGACGGGGCGACCTCCTTCCTGATCGTCACCGGCGGAGCCGGCGAAGCGGTCAACTTCATGCACTACACCCGCGTCTGCGGAATGCTGGATACACTGGCGGAGGAGATGGGACTGACCTACAGTGAGTCTGTGGAGGAGCTGGCGCAGGTCACGGCGCTTACAGAGATCGAAACAGGACGGGATGACGTCTCAATCGTTCTCTCGCCGGGATACATCCAGATGGATGAAGGGATGAGCAACCTGGAACAGGCGCTGACAGAGGGGGACTATGACGCCCTGATGTCGGCGGTGGGACTCAGCGAGGCGATGGAACTGCTGTCGGCGGATATCCGTTCTACGGAGCAGGTGCTCCGGGTCGGCGTGATCGATTGCTTCTCGGAGGAAAACCGTGAGGCAGTGGAGACGACAGACGGAAACGGAAATTCCCTGTTGAATTTTGTCAAGGGCAAATACGCCTCCATGGTCGCCCCGGCCTTCGTGGCCATGTTTAACGCCGTGGAGGGCGATGTGGATGTTGTGAAGCCGGACGGCGTGGCCTTCCGCCTGACGCAGAGCTACTGGACCGCGGTCGGCAGTGAGGAATACCTGGAGCTCTACAGCTACACGCAGAGCATCTATGAAAATGCCTACAGCAGTGTGGACCTGATGCAGGCGATCCGTTCCTACAGCGAGGATGCGGACTATGAGCGCTTTAAAGAACTGACAGAGAGCTGCGACCTGGAATCCGTCCGGGAGAGGCTGGGATAGACTGAATCAGATATAGAAGAGAAACGCTTCCTTCACGCGCGTGGGGAAGCGTTTTTCTTCTATAGATAAACAGCATTTTTGGCAAGGCTTGATTCCCGTCCCCGGATAGAGTAAAATGGAGTCAAAGGATTCAGACAGGAAGGGAGGGCACCCTATGGAAAAGAAAATACAGCTGGGAGAATGTCACGCACATATGGTTCTGGATGGCGTCTACTATAAGGCAGCGCTGGAGCGGCACCGGGAGGGGCCGCAGGAGGATACGATTCGCAAGGTGCTGCGAGCCTACCAGAAGGCAGGTATCACGTACGTGCGGGACGGCGGGGACGCCTGCGGAGTGGCCGCCCGGGCAGCGCGGCTGGCCGGTGAGTACGGGATTGAGTATCGGATGCCTCTCTTCGCTATGCATCGGGAAGGCCGCTATGGCCATATGGTCGGGAAAGCATTCCGCGATCTGCGGGAATACCGGCAGCTGGTGGACCGGGTGAAACGAAATGGCGGTGACTTCATCAAGGTGATGGTATCTGGAATTCTGGATTTTTCCGAGTATGGACGGATGAGCTGTCCTTCTCTGGAAAATGAGGAGATCCGGGAGATTGTGAACATCGCCCACGGCGAAGGCATGGCGATTATGCTGCATATCAACGGAACCCGTCCAATCCTTGCAGCCATTGAGGCCGGGGCAGACAGTCTGGAGCATGGTTTCTACATGAGCGCCGAATGCTGTCAGGCGCTGGCAGAGCATCGGGAGACCGTGTGGGTGCCGACGCTGGCTCCGGTGGGCAACCAGATCGGCTGCGGCCGCTATCCGGACGACGTGCTGCGGGAGATCCTCTTCCGTCAGCAGCGAAATGTGCGCCGCGTGGTGCAGGCCGGAGGCCGGGTGACTCTGGGCAGCGACGCCGGAGCCTATCTGGTGCCGCACGCGCAGGGCGTGACAGACGAGCTGGGTTACCTGACGGAGGCCCTGAAGACGACCATGGAGCCGACGGCGATTCAGATAATGCTGAAGGAAAACGAGGACTGGATCCGGACGAGGTTCTGCCGGAGCTGAGGCAGGAGATCGTCAGAGGGAAATTGAAAATGTGTAAAAACCGCTTCCCTCACATTGATGGGGGAAGCGGTTTCTTAAAATACGCAGAGCAATTTGAGGACTGTGCTTTTGGCTTTTAAGCGCCGCCGAGAATTTCTTCTTTCAGGCGACGGATGGTATCCACATCTTCTTCGAGAGCATCAGCAATTTCTTCGTCGGAAAGCCCTTTGCGAAGCTTTTTCTTGACAAGCTGCCGCAGTTTCTCGCGTTCGCCCTTTTCAATGCCTTCCTCAATCCCTTCTTCCTTCCCCTTCTGGAACCACTCGGTGCGCTCCTGGCGCATATGCTTCTCCTCGTCATATTCATAGATACTCATCTTCTTCACCTCCGCGCGGTTCCTGCTGAGGAAATCGGCCAGGATTCCCTCCCGGATACATTCGGTGATGGCCTGCTCCACCGCGTCCTCCAGCTTCTTCGTCTCCGCATACTGTCGGACACGGGCCGTGTACTCGGTATAGTCGTGAAGTGTCCGGCAGGCGGCCAGAATCTCCTGATTGTGCCCCTTGTTGATGTTTAAAATGGTTACCTCAAGCTCCAGAGAAGGGGCTTCTTCCGGAACAATGAAGGCCTCGGACAGGCGGACACATTGCCGGTCCGGAATCGGGTCCTTTCCATTATAAAAGACCACAAACCGGGGCGTCGGCAGCTTGATCTGCCGCGAGCTGTACAGATTGGCCTCCCGTGTGAGAACGGAAAAGAGGTCTGCCGTGTACATGAGAAATCGCAGGGGCAGATTTCCGTTGATCGTCGACTGATGCTCGTAGAGATTCAGCCGGGAGGCGATGACAAAGGAGATGTCATTCTTCATGGACATGTAAATGGCATTCTCCAGGGTGTTGATCTCCAGAAGATCGGGATCGTCGTACTTCGTTTCGTTCAGCGCGTTGTAAAGAGACAGGAGCTCCTTCCTATCACTGAAAATCATCTCGAACACACGGGATTTGTACAGACGGCTGACTGGCTGCTCTGAGGCTGTTTTTGACATATGTTCTCCTTTCATACAGCAATGAGAAATCACTACACATTGCAATGAGCGCTGCCTGCGGCAGCGCAGAAATACACCGGATTCTTTGGCCGGACTGTCCTGCAGCGGATGGGTAGTTCTTCAGGACAGATACGGGAAAGACCGGAACAGGCGATGGTTTCGTACAAAAAAGAAAACATGTCACAAAGCTATTATAACATTTACAATCCGGGAAGGCAACCGGGAGCACGGGACAAATATTGTACCGGGATGTCGAAACAAAGGAAAAATGGAGGCGCCCTCTTACCGGGAAGGGCGGGACTCAGCCCGGAAAGCAGGCCCGTCAGGACTTGATTCCCGCCCCCGGATAGGGTAAAATGGCGCCAGACAGCCGGACCGGGCGGACAAAATGAGAAGACGTTCGCCCCAGGGTTCGCGGCAGGAAATGAGGACAAACTGAAATGAATATATGTATCGAGCAGGCACTGACACTCCTTCCCGACGGGGAGGGCTTCCGGACGGAAGTGACAGATCTCTACGTGGAGGGCGACACGATCGCAGCCCTGGGCGAGCGCCCGGAGGGCTTCGCGGCGGAGCGTACGATCGACGGCCGCGGGAAGCTGGTGATCCCGGGACTGATCAATGCCCACACTCACGCCTACATGACTCTGATGCGGAACGCTGCGGACGACGTCCCCTTCGATGAGTGGCTCTTCCGGGGCGTGATGCCCCGGGAGGACCGCATGAGTCCGGAGGACGCCTACTGGGGCGCGCTGCTGGGTCTCATGGAAATGGTGAAATGCGGCACGACCTGCTTTAACGATATGCAAATGCACATCCACCAGACCACGAAGGCCGCGGTGGACCTGGGGATCCGCGGCGTCATCGGCCGGGGCCTCTCCGGCACCTCCACGGACGAGGGCGGCGCCAGACGTCTGCGCGAGGCGCAGGAGGAGATCGAAGCCTGGCGCTGCGAACCGCTCCTTTCATTTCTCATCGCGCCTCATGCGCCCTACTCCTGCGAGGGCGCCTACATGCAGCAGGCGGCCGACCTGGCTGAGCGTCTGGATCTGGGCCTGCACATCCACCTCTCCGAGAGCCGCAATGAAGTGGAAAATGCGCGGCGGGAATGGGGCATGACGCCCATCGAATACGTGGACTCCCTGGGAATCCTGCGGCGGCCCACCGTGGCGGCCCACTGCGTCTGGGTGACAGATCATGACATCGAAATTCTGCGGGAGCGGGGCGTCAGCGTCGCCACCAACCCGGCTAGCAACATGAAGCTCGGCAACGGCTTCGCGCCGGTGCCGCGGATGCTGCAGGAGGGCATCCGCGTCTGCCTGGGCACGGACGGAGCCGCCAGCAACAACGGCCTGAATCTCTTCCGGGAAATGGGGCTGGTCACCCTGATTCACAAGGGCGTGCAGCAGGATGCCGTGTCCGTCAGTTCCGCTGAAGCGCTGAAAATGGCCACGAAATGGGGCGCGGAGGCCCTGGGTCTGGGCGCGGTCTGCGGTGAGATCGCCGTGGGAAAGAAAGCCGATCTGGCGATCCTCGACGCGCAGTGCCCGCAGCTGCTGCCCGCGAACAATCCCGTCTCCGCCCTGACCTATTCCGTCAACGGCTCCGAAGTGGAGACCGTAATCGTAGATGGAAAAATCATCCTGGAAAACCGGCATTTCCCCGGAGTTGATGAGGAACGGGTATACTACGAGGCGGCGCACCGCGCCGAAAATCTGTGCGTGTAGAACACGGGCACAGGCTGCGCAGCGCGCGGCCCGGCCGCGGGAAGACAGAACCAACTCATGATCATTTTGGCAAAATGTAAACTCAATCCGAAAAACAAAACGGAGCCATACGCAGTCGGCGTACGGCTCCGTTCGTTTTTTCATACAAGTTCTCCGGCGGATGCGCAAAGTAAATTTTTTATTATAGGAAGATTCTCCGCAAATCACAGAAAGGCAGGTATCTTATGACGAGTGTATTCGGATACGTCCGCGTATCCTCCCGCGACCAGAACGAGGACAGGCAGATGATCGCCCTGCAGGAACAAAATGTCCCGGAACAGAATATTTACATGGACAAGCAGTCCGGGAAGGATTTCATGCGGCCCATGTATCAGAAAATGCTGCGGCGGCTGCGGCCGTGCGACTTGATCTATATCAAGAGCATCGACCGGTTGGGCCGCAACTACGAGGAAATCCAGGAGCAGTGGCGCATCCTGACGAAGGAAAAGCGCGTCGACATCGTGGTGATCGACATGCCGCTGCTGGACACGCGGCGGGGAAAAGACCTGATGGGAACCTTCCTTTCCGACATCGTCCTGCAGGTTCTCTCCTTCGTAGCGGAGAACGAGAGAATAAATATTCGGCAGCGTCAGGCCGAGGGCATCGCGGCCGCCCAGGCGCGGGGCGTTCGTTTCGGCCGCCCGCCTGCGCCGCTGCCGGAGAACTTTCCCACGGTTTACCGGAAATGGAGGGCCGGGGAGATCACGGGGGCGGAAGCTGCGCGGGAATGCGGCATGCCGCTCTCGAGCTTTCGCTACCGGGCAGAGGTCTGGGAGAAGCAGAAAAATGAATAAACGAAAAGAATAAGCTGTCTGCAGAAACGTGTACATTTCTGCAGACAGCTTATTATGCTCAGATAGGACTATGATAACACATTACTTCTCGTTTTTCCATAGATTTACCACAAAAAATTAAAATTATTTGGCAGAAAAATCGCCTGTTTTTCGTCGACAAAAAGGTACACCTTTTTGCATTTTTTCGTGAAATGCAATCCCCGGCCCGGAATCTCTGAAGCCCGCAGGAATCAGGTGGAAAACATTCTTCCGCAGGGGCGGGATAGGACTGTCGGGGCAGGTATCTCCGGCAGGGACATTATACCAGCATTATTCAGTGAGGAGGATACCATGAAAAAGAAAGACCCAGTGAAGAGACACATCCTGGCGCGTGTTCTGGCGAGTCTGCTGGTACTGGCGCTTGTGCTGTCTTCGGTGGACTCGACGGCGTTCGTCACGGCCGCTGAGCTGCTTTCGTCGGAGACAACGGAGGATGGGTCGGAGACCTATGCAGAGCAGTCTTCGACCGAGGCGGAGACTATGACCGAGGCGGAGGGTGCCATCGAGGAAAGCTCGGTTGAAGTGGAGCTCACAGCCGACGAGGACAGTATAACCACGTCGGAGGCTGAGACGGAGGAAGAAACTGAAGCAGAGAGTGTGGCCGAAACGGAGTCCGAAACGGAGTCCGAATCGGAGTCGAGCGCGGGCATCACTCTGTATAGCAGTTTGGATGATGTCGGAGACGACACTGAAAGTAGCACAGAGGCTACTACAGAAGATGGCTCGGAAGAGACAACGACGACAAAGACGCTGTCTGTGACGGAGGGTGACTATACGGTAACCGTCACATACGACACAGAGACCGGACTGTCGGATGATGTAGTACTGAAGGTCGACGAATATGAATCGACAGACGATACATATATGACTGAACGGGCTAAGGCTGCAAATCTCTATGGCTGGGACGATAGAACTTTCCGTTTGTTTGACATTGGTCTGTATGATGCGAATGGTGATGCAGTGACGCTTTCCGGCACGGTGGATGTGATCATTACTCTCGCGGAGCAGGATAGTGAGATGATCTACAACGTGACCTCCTTCCTTAGTGGTACAGCTACAGAAGTGAATGCGACGTCCGCCTATGACAGCACCACTCAGGACCAGAGCATCAGCTTCAGCATCAGTGAACTGGGTGATTATGGCATCTCGCCGGTGGTGGATGCCGATCAGGGCGACATCGGCCTGGAGCTGAACGGCGACTACGCCTACCTCGATGCTGTGGCTATGAAGGCGGACAGCTCAACGGAGTCCGGCTGTGCCATGCGCACTGGGACGTCTCCCTGGGACGCTGATGATGAAAATGGCAATGACAGTAACGATACTAATAACATCCTTCGTACTTTTGACGTTGCCACCTACACGATAACCTTTACCAGCCGCGTGCGGAGCGATGCGCCCTATACATATTATTATGAGGGTAACCTGTACTTTGAATTCATCATTCAGGGTGACAGCAGTGAGGTGCAGTTCGAGACCGGCAGCATGGGCTGGCTGGCTGCCAAGAACGCAGAGTATACCATTACGGAAGAAAGTGTCGATGGCGAAACCTGTCAGGTGCTCCGGGGCTACTATTCCTGGAAGCCTGCTTCCGGCAATGACCACGCCATCGGCGAGAGTACACAGGAACTGAGCGTGGCCATCCGCGCTCTGGCTCTGTCTGACGGCGACACCATCGAGCCTACCTTTACCCTTTGGCTGGAAGGAAATGAAGTTGGTGTGGATTACTCCGATTGGGGCACAAAGGACTATGCCGGCGATGTGGTGACTGGCAGCGGAGCTGTCTGCTCCACCCATGGCGAGACGGAGTATCAGACCATTACAGCTCCCGGTATCGAGATTTCCGCTGTAGCCAACTACAATGTAGTGATCAGTGCGAGTTCGGAATCAACCACTGGCACATTTGATTTCAGTACAGGCACAGACAGTGCGCTGAATAAATCAGCTGGAAGTGTTACCGGACGACTTGGAAGTTACGGTATAACCATACAGATCGTGGGAAAGTCTGCGGAACAAGGCCTGAGAGGAGTGCAGCTGCCGAAATCAGGAGAAGACATTACGTTTACAGTGACGTTATCTTCTCTGGCCCAATATTCTGATACAACCAAGAACACTACAGAGGATTTCACGCCTTTGGTGTGGAGTCTGGAAGGGAATGCAAGCGGGACGACACAGACAGATGGGAGAACTCTTCCGTCTGAATTGAATCGTAAATACGCACCGTATGCTCCTTTTAATAAAAACACAAGCGGCGCATACAACAGCTGCTATGATGGCGGTACCTGGTCGGGAAGTCAGACAGACAACACGGTCAGTATAACAATTTCAAATTGGCAACTGGAAATGGATCTGGATTATCTGCCGTACGCATATTCAGCAGGTTCAACACTGTCTACGACGTATTATGACTCAAGCTCAGTGTCGAATTATTGGGAAATCCAATACGCCTGTATATCTGCCGGTGAATTGTGGGTGGTGCAGCCGTTCTACACCACGGATGGAGAGTATATCCTTGATTATCTGAATACAGACGATATGAGCTTTACAACGACGGTCAGGGATAGCAACTTTTCCATGCAGGATGGAAACGGCAATACCATCACAACGCAGGCGATTACAACCGATGATACTGCTACGCAGGACATGGCGTTGCTCAGACCCGGCACCATCATTCAGAGTATTGCTTACCAGAAATATAATCGTACGGCATGGAATGACCCGGTCACAGAGGGCTGCTGGGAGAATCCAAAAGACTGGATCCTGGCGGGAAATCAGCTGGCTATTTTTGACTGGATTTCGAATGAAAGTGCAGAAGGCGAGTATACGGCAGTTGCCTATGATGAGCTTATTAAGTTCGACGATGCGTTTTTCGAGCCGGATGGGACTGTGACCGCCAGCACGCTTAACACTTCAGTACTGGCTGTAACACCGACTATACTATATGGAGCCAAAGCGGATAAATCAGGCTGGAGTCATACTGATTCAGAAGGGAATGAGTTATCTCCGGGAGATGCTGGCTATGATACCGAGATGATCAATGCCACCACGGATGATCTGGTCTATTTCAGTAGCCTTGACGCATTGGAAGAAGCGGGATATACCTGCGTGGCTGTGTTGGTGGAATGGAGAGGACTGGCATCTACAAGTTATAATCACACTGATGTAACGGTTAAAGGTTCGGCAAAAACAACCGCAGAAACAGATTGCGTCTACATGGTCACTCATTACGGGCGCTCATGGAATCGAAGCGATCTGGCAACAGCATGTGCTGAGAGCGGCAATGAAACCTATGCCAGCTACACCGTGAACGATATCGTAAGTATGAGTGCAGAAGAGATCAAGGAATTGGTAGATGAACTGATCCCCTCCCGGGCATCCACCGCATTGGATGCGGGAGAGTATACTGCGGACGATGCCCTCTCGTATGATACGGACTATCCGTCCAGCTGTTACTGGATCAATGGCGGCAGCGATGGAACGAGCAGTCAATCCAATCTGATTCGAAATTACAACAAAGCCTCTTATGATGAGAATGGGTATGTAAGCGGAGCGACTTCCGGCGTTTATTATGGCGATTCCTGCCTGCTGGTGGGATACACCACCGGGGTTACACTGAACGTGGCTCAGACGACTACGGGAGGTGCAGAGAAGGCAGCCTACGATATGGACAGCGGCCAGCGCAGCGTGGACTATGAACTGCAAGCGACGATTACTCGAAACAACGGAGAGAGCAGCAGCGAGGGACAGACCCTGACCACGGATGTCACCCTGACGGTTACACTCGATGATGGGCTGACCTATCTGGAAGACTCATCCTATTTCGGCGGCACTTACACCACCAACGGCGAGGGCGTGCAGGGTACCGTGACTGGCGGTACCAAACTGATACAAGATGATCGAGTCACCGTAACCATTCCTGTTTACGGTGAGGATGATGATGGAGCAACTGTGCTGTTGTATGAGTATCAATGTGATGTGATGCTGGAAGTGTCAACAGATCAGGATACTGGCAAAACCACCCTGACTTATACTCTGTATGGTGTAGAGTTGACCAGCGAATTGACACAATATCTTGATACCATCTACTTCTCCTGTGAGATCGGCACCGAAGGCAATGAGGAGACAGATGTTCAGGATGGTGACAGCCTGAACGCCTCTGCTACGATTGAGAGCACCGAGGATTGTAACCGTGAATTTACGGCAGCCAATGGCAATTACTCTTCGGTCGGCATTCTGATCTCCAAGCTCAGTGCGGCGGCTCTGTCAAAGTTTGCAGATCAGTCGGTGGTAGAAGCCTGGGAGGACATGGGCTTTACACTGAGTGTAGCCAATAACAGCGATAATTCTACCACAATTCGTGCCGTGGAGGGGCTTCCCTACAGCACAGACGGTGTGTCCAGCTTTGGCGGAGACGTGGTTGTAACGGAGTTCTCCATCACAAGTGATAATACGGCAGATGTGAATAAACTGACATTCTATTATACTACGAGCGAAGATTATCGTGGGGCTGACAGTGAGGCTCTGCAGAGCGTAGATTTTGCAACTGACAGTGGCTGGGAAAAGCTTGAGTTTGATGAAACTGGAAGCGCGATATTGCCTGCAGAAGATTCGGATGGCGATGGCGAAGCGGATGCTTTTACACCGGTGGCGATCGTTGCGGTGGGAACACTGGATGCCAGTAAGACGCTGAGAATGCATATCACGATCAATCTCCCCGACGGTGAGGGCGGCGATTATGTGGTCAACAAGCTGTCCAACTATACCACGACGACCTTGTCCAGTTCTGCCCGCAGCCGTATCATCAGTCGGTCCCTCAGCGGCCTGGCGTGGGTCGATTTGGATGGCGACGGATACCAGGACAGCGACGAGAACACCATCTCCGGTGTCAAGGTAACTCTGTGGAAACTGAAAGAAGATGTTGATACAACTGATCCAGACTACGATGCTACCGATACAGATAATTATGAGTGTATTGCCGAGACATCGACTGGCTATACGTATGATGTCCAAACAGGAGAAACAGAAAACTACACAGAGGGAAATTACCAGTTCACCAGTCTCTCTGCCGGTACCTATGCAGTGCAGTTTACGGCGGTGTCTAATGATAACGCAACCATAAATGATGGGAAAACTACTTACTTCCTGATGAAGGATTACGCCGCATCGCCGGTCGATCAGGCAGCGGATGCAAAGGACTCGGATGCTACAGGAATATATGATAGCACAAACAGTCTGAGCAGTACGATCATTACAGACATTGATATGCCTGAAGCTGAAGATGTGAAAAATGCGATTTATTCCTCCCGCCATAATGATACCGGTTTCATGCAGTATAAACTGCAGGTTACCAAGGTGATTGAAGACGGAAGCACTCTCTCGGGTGTGGAGTTCAAGCTGCAAGATTCAACGTATGCTGAGATTGATACACAAGAAACAAATAGTATCGGTTTGGTCACCTTTGGCGATCCGAATAACTACAAAGGCTTACTTCCTGGCACATATTATCTTACAGAAACCGTGCCTGACGGGTATGAGGGATATACAGAACCCATCACGATAACAATTAAAACTGACGGAAGTGTTGAGGTAGAAACCTCATCAGAAGATAAAGATGCAGAGAGTGCAGGAGTGAGCTGTACGGTAGATGAAGATGGCGTCCAATTGTTGAAAATAACCATAACCAACGTGAAGAAGATGACCATCGAGCTGACCAAGATCGACGGTGAAGGAGTCGATGATGACTCGACAGAAGAGGATCTTGCGGCGGCAAAGAAACTTTCGAATGCGACGTTCGTACTCTATGCGGAGGATGATGTGACGGTCAGCGACTCAACTGCTACGCCAAATGCTGATGCGACGCTGATTTCTACGGCGACCAGCGGCACTGACGGTGTGGTAAAATTCACTGATTCAGAGGGCAGTGATCAGATTCTGGTATCCGGCACCTACTATGTGTTTGAGACCGTGGCCCCGAGTGGTTATGAGCTTCTCACAAAGAATTACTGGAAAGTAACTGTGGATACAGAGACGCAGACCTTTACGGTTGGCGCGACGAATTCGGGTTATGTCTTTACAGCAACAGACGACGAAGGGAATGTGACCTACTACATCCCGAACTACACGCTGTACACCCTGCCTCAGACAACCGGCTACGGGAAACCTATCCTGTGGATCACGCTTCTCGGCTGCCTGCTGATGCTGGGAGCTGCGAGCCTGTGGGTCTTCCGGAAACGCTCTCACACGGTATAAACCGCGGTGGAGCACAAGGTATTTATATCCGGCGGATGCGGGAGACTCCCGCTGAGAGATTTCCTGCATCCGCATGGATCTAAACATACAACGTAACCAATCAACATGCCATATGAAAAACGGATGCCGGCCGAACCGGCAGACGAAACTGGGAGGTATTTCAATGAAGAAATTAAGGAAACTGAGTGCTTTATTCCTTGCTCTGGTAATGGCACTCTCCATGTCCATGACAGCGTTTGCTGCAACTCTGACGGTAGATAGTTCGAAGGTTGTAACAAACACCGAGACAGTCACAATCTCAGGAATTCCCGCTGACGCTTCGGTGTCTTTCAGCACTTTCCAGGTAGTGTATGCTACCTATGATTCTGATTCAAACTCGTTGGAGTTCCATTTGACTGATTGGGCGGAAGCAGTACTGGTGAATGCAGATGAGAATACAAGAACAGCATACCAGTATGCGACGGAGGAAGAAGCTATCGCTGCTTTGTCCGGAATCACGACAACTGGAAAATCCACGACGGAGCAGAGTGACCTGGTCAATGCTCTGGCAAGTTATGCAGCAGCGACGGATAATAGCGTACCTTCTTATAACGCAACGTGGACGGTAGCTGATGTTCAGGCAGGGGCTGAAACGACATCTGCCACAGCTACTCTTCCGGTAGGTTCCTATATCGTTCTTCCTGCCAGCAGTACGATGGCTTTCCTGAATATGCTGGTCAGCGTGGATGTATCAGACACAACAGAATCAGGGAGCACTGCAAAAAATGGTTGGGTGTTGACGGCAAAAGGTGCTGTACTGAAGGGCACTGAGCTCACTATCGGAAAGGTTGTTTCTGATGATGGAAATACATACGGCGATACTGCGGAAGTGCAGGTTGGAAGTACAGTGAGCTATACTGTTACGGCTACCGTACCAAAATTTGCTGCAAACTCCACGAATATTAAGTTCAAGGTCGTGGATACTCCGGAAAACCTGGCGATTGATGTTAGCAGTGTCAAGGTGTATGGGGTAGATGCAAATGGTGGCAAGACAGAGTTGGGTTCAAGCGCTTACACTGCTGGTTTAGACAGTGCCGGAGTGGTGCTTACCGTTGATTTCTCGGCCAATTACCTGACGACTTTCTATAATGCAACTAATGGGGCCTATCCGTATGAGAGCGTAGAAATTACTTATGATGCGGAAGTTCTTTCGTCTGCGGTTGTATCCACCGGAAATGAGAACGAGGTCGAATTGATCTTTGGAAACAACACGAACCCTGAAAGTACTGCTGACACTGATACTACGACAGTTTATACCTACGAGCTGGATCTGAGCAAGCTGGGTAAAGACGATACGCCTCTTTCCAATGCTTCCTTTAAGATTTATACGAATGCAGAAAAAACGAGTCCTCTGACATTTATCAAAAACAGTGATGGAACTTATGCGGTAGCCGACAGTACAGATATTGCTGACGATACTGTGACAAAGTATGACGCAATTACGACTGGCAATGATGGAACTCTGGTTTTAACTGGTCTGGACGGCAGCGCGACCTACTACATCGAAGAGAGTGTTGCTCCTTCCGGCTATACGTTGAATACAAATTATCTGGCATTTACGATAACGGGTGCAACAGATGCAGAAGGCAATTTCACTGGACAGATTAAGAGTGTGTCGTCGACTGAATATGACTCGAATGATGCTCAGGTCTCCACAGGCTCCTGGACCTGCACTGTGAAGACGGAAGATGATGTCAACACGGCTTCCATCGAGCTGACTCTGACGGATACCCAGATCATCGAGCTTCCTTCCACCGGCGGCAGCGGTACGATCCTCTTCACGATCGTTGGCTGTGTGGTGATGATTGCCGCCGCGGGTCTGTACATGAGCTATCGCCGCAGAGTCCAGAGATAGGACGCTGCCGCGGAGTAAACCGTAAATATCGTTGGGGGCAGGAACATTTGCCCCCAACATCGTAATGAGGTCATCGCTGTGTAGATAGTTGCCGGGCGATGATCCGACGGACGGGGAATATCCCCGTTCGAGTATCAGGGCGAAGAGATACGTTTCGCCGCCTGTAGTAAGGATATAAGGAGTGCGTGATGTGAGCAGGCCCGGGACAGGAAAGAAAGCAGGAAGAAGTGTGGGGCTATCGATTCTTTGTGCCCTCCTCTTTCTCCTGGGTCTGGGCATTCTGCTCTATCCCACGTTCTCCAGTCAGTGGAACAAATGGCGGCAGGAGCAGCTGATCGCTGACTATTCTTCCTCACTCACCGATCTGGTGGACGCGGGAGCGGATCTGAGCGCGGAGTGGGAGCGGGCCGTGGCCTATAACGAGGCCCTTTTCCCCAGTATTCTGCCGGACTCCTTCGCGATCGCGGAGGCACAGGATGAGCCGGGCGAGGAGTATATGGCCTGCCTGAACCTGGCCGGGGACGGCGTCATGGGCTATGTCTCGATCCCGAAGATCGATATCAAGCTGCCGATCTACCACACGACTTCTGAGGAGATTCTGCAGGAGGGTGTGGGGCATCTGGAGGGCAGCTCCCTGCCGGTGGGCGGGGAGAGCACGCACGCCGTGCTGGCTGCGCATCGGGGCCTGCCGAACGCGGAGCTGTTCACGAACCTGGATCAGCTGGAGCTGGGGGACCATTTCCTGCTCTATATTCTCGACGACATACTCTGCTATGAGGTCGATCAGATCCTCGTCGTGGAGCCTACGGATACGGATGCTCTCTCTGTGGAGGAGGGCGAGGACCTGGTGACGCTGCTGACCTGCACGCCCTACGGTGTGAATACGCAGCGGCTGCTGGTGCGCGGACATCGGGTCGATTACGAGGAAGAAGTCATCGAGGAGGAAGAAGGCACCGCGAGCCTGATCACCCATACCAATTATGCGCTGTGGGCGCTGGGCGGGCTGATCGTGACGGCGGCGCTGATCGCTCTGCTGGTATTGATCCGGCGGAGACGTGCGGGCGCGGAGGATGAGGTATGAGAAGAGGCCGGACGCGGAAAAAAGAAAAACAGCCGCTGAGGCTGAGGCTGGCAGGCCTGGCCTTCGCCCTGCTGTTTCTCGTCGGCTTCGGCATCCTGATCTATCCGACGGTCTCCAATCAGTGGAATACCTGGAGGCAGAGCCGTCTGATCTCTTCGTATAATTCCACGGTGACCGAGGCGGAGGCGGAAGACCTCTCCGAAGAGTGGGAGGCGGCCGAGGCCTATAATGAGAGCATTTCCGGGCTGTCCGCGTATACGGACGTCTTTGACAGTGACACGGAGACGGAGGAGGATTCCCTCTACCAGAGCCTGCTGAACCTGTCGGGCGACGGGGTGATGGGATACATTTCCATTCCGAAGATTAATGTGAAGCTGGCGATTTACCATGGGACGGATGAGACGGCGCTGCAGACCGGCGTCGGACATCTCGAGGGCACGGACCTGCCGATCGGCGGGGAGGGCTCGCACGCGGTGATCGCCGGACACCGGGGCCTGCCGAGTGCACGGCTCTTCACGGACCTCGATCAGCTGGAGATCGGCGACCAGTTTTACCTCTATATACTGGATGAGGTGCTGGCCTATGAGGTCGATCAGATCCTGCCGATGGTGGATAAGGATGACTATGAGACTCTCCTCGCGGCGCTGGCGCCGGTGGAGGGGGAGGATTATGTGACGCTGTACACCTGCACGCCCTACGGGGTGAATACGCATCGGCTGCTGGTGCGCGGCCGCCGCATTCCCTACGAGGGGGAGACGGAGAGCACGGTGATGTCGGCGGTGCTGCAGGCGATCCGGGATTACTACATGCTGTATCTGCTGATGGGCCTGGCGGTGACTGCCCTGGGCATCCTGGCGGTGCGGGCTGTGTCCGGGAGAAAGGCGGGGGCGGAGGATGAAGAAGAAGAGTAGAGCGGGCGCGGTCCTGCAGACGACGGGGCTGATTCTGCTGCTCTTTGTCCTCGTGCTCTGCGTGCCCCTGACGGTGCCGCGAGCCTTTGGCTGGCAGATCTACGCCGCCATTGATTTTAACTACGGCCCGGAGGTGTCGGAGGGGAGCCTGATCTATGTCGAGCAGTACGTCGGGGAGGACCTGGCGGTCGGCGATATGGTGACCTACTACAGCGCGTCGGGCGGCGGCGTGGCGCTTCGCCTGGTGGGGGAGAACCTTTACGAGGAGGAGCAGCTGTATGTGACGGACGGCTATGGAAATGGGGAGACTGTGACCTACGCCCAGGTGATGGGCCATGTCGTGATCATCATTCCCTGGCTCGGCCTGCTGCTGTCGGCGGTGGCGACCCGGGCGGGCGCGGCGAGTGTGGGCGGAACATTTCTGCTGGGGCTGGTACTGATCGTTCTGGGAGAGC
Source organism: Lachnospiraceae bacterium (assembly GCA_021202465.1). Taxonomy (GTDB): domain Bacteria; phylum Bacillota; class Clostridia; order Lachnospirales; family Lachnospiraceae; genus UBA3305. Next base: position 25,074 of record JAJQCZ010000024.1, read on the forward strand.
GCAGGAAACAAAGAAAATAGCCTCGAGGCGATAGGGGGGTATTGACAGAATGAAGAACAGAAAGATTCTCAGGCGCTGTCTGAAGCGGTGCGCGGCGGTACTGTTCGCTGCGGGGCTGCTGACAGCCATGAGTGTGACCGCGTTCGCGGCGGAGGTGATCGATGCGGACAGAACCGGTTCCATCAGCGTCACCATGCAGGACGCTTCCGGCACGGTGGTGGAAGGGGGCAGTCTGGCTCTCTATCAGGTGGCTGTGGTGTATGTCGACGAGACCCTGCAGAACTCGTATGAGCTGACGGAGGATTTCACGGACAGCGGGGTCGATCTTGACGAGCTGTCCGATGAGGCGCTGGCGGAGACGCTGGAGGCTTATGCGGACAGTGAAGCGTTGGATGCATACCAGACGGCGGAGATCGGGGAGGACGGCGCGGCTGTCTTCACGGAGCTGCCGGTGGGCATCTATCTGGTGGTGCAGACGGAGGCTGCCGACGGGTACGAGCTGGTGAGCTCGTTTGTCGTCACGGTGCCGCTGTCGTCGGACGGCACGCTGATTTATGACGTGGATGCCTCTCCGAAGGTGGAAGCCGCCGAGGAGATCCCGGAGGCGGCCACGGTGGAAGAGACGACCGAGGAAGAGACGACCGAAGCAGACGAGACTCCGGATGACGAAACTGAGGTGAAGAAGTCTTCGGTTCTCCCGCAGACCGGCGCGATTCTCTGGCCGATCGCACTGATGGCCGGAGGCGGATTCGTGCTGCTGTGTGCGGGGGGCATGCTGACCTTCCGTAAGAAGGGACAGTAACAATGAGGCGAAAGATCGGGCCTGGCCTGATGGTGGCAGGGGCAGCGCTGATTATTCTGGCGCTGTCCCTGTATCTCTCTCAGCTCTGGACTGAACAGAAGGCCGGCGATGCCGCTGAGGAAGCACTGGTGCAGGTGAAATCGCAGATCGGGGCGCAGACCGGGGAGGAAGACGCCGCGGAGGAGGACCGGGAGATGACGGTCGTCACGATCGACGGCTGGGATTATATCGGCACGCTGTCGGTGTCCTCGCTGGGCCTGGAGCTGCCGGTCATGGCGGAGTGGAGCTATGAGGGGCTGGAGATCGCCCCGGGGCGGTATTCAGGCAGCGTGTTCACCGATGACCTGGTGATCGCCGGACACAACTACCGGCGGCATTTCTCCCCGTTAAAATCTCTGTCGGCCGGGGAACTGATCGTTTTTACCGATATGGACGGCGTGACGTATTACTATGAAGTCCTTCGTCTGGAGACACTGGCGCCGACGCAGGTGGAGGAGATGGAAGGCCTGACGGGAGAGGACGACTGGGATCTGACGTTATTTACCTGTACGACGGGGGGGCACGGCCCGGTGCGCGATCCGCTGCGCGCGGGTGGATGACGAGTGACAGACTGCGTCGGCCATGCATTCCCGGCCGGATGCAGGAAGCGGAGTGGGGACGGCGTGAAGGAGGTACATATGCGCGAAGTGAAAACAGAGAGACAGGCGGAGGTGCTGCAGATCCGGCCGGAACGTGTCGAAGAGGGCCTGACATTCAGCGAGGACCTGGTGAAGAAATATCTCGAAGATCTGCGGCGCCGCGGACGTGCCGAGGATACGATCAAAAGCTACAGCCGCAAGCTGGAATGGTTCTGTCAGCTGCTGCCGGAGGACCGCAGGATCCGCCGCGGCAGCCTGGAGGACATCCGCAGGAGGCTGCTGGAGGAAGGCTACGCCCCGGCCACGGTCAATGCATTTACGGCGGTCGTCAACGGATTTCTCGATTCCTGTGAACACCGGGAGCTGCAGGTGAGTCAGCCGCTGGCGCTCAGGCAGGATGAGGCCGCACGGCGGGGGCTGAGCCGGGAGGAGTATCTGCGTCTCCTGGGGGCGGCCCGGCGTCTGGGCAGAGAACGCCTCTATCTGCTGATCAAGATGTTCGCCTCGACGGGGCTGATGATCTCTCAGCTGCCGGATATGACGGTGGAGGCCGCACAGAAGGGACGCATTCACCTGTCTGCGGCGGAGGTATATATTCCACGTCCTCTGTGCCGCGAGCTGCTGGACTATGCCGGGCGGCAGGGAATCCGCACGGGGGCTATTTTCATCACAAAGAGCGGGAAGGAGATCGACCGCAGCAATCTGACCCGGGAGATCCAGAGCCTGGCGCGGGAAGCGCGGGTGAGCCCGGAGAAATGTTCGCCGCGCTGCCTGCGGAAGCTGTACCAGGAAACACAGGCCGGTTTCCGGGCAGAGGCGGAGCGGATGGTGGAAGCGGCCGAAGACCGGCTCCAGGAGCGCGAGCAGGCCGCCATCGGCTGGTGACGGCAGAGCTTCGGGATAAAAAATGACAAAAAGAGGGAGGACTTCTCCGCGGAGTGCGGAGGATCCTCCCTCCTGTGAGTGCGCCCGGCGGGCGCACGTTCTAACGGGTGAAAGTCCCGAATCCGCCCGGCAGTGGGAAGGATATAGCTGAACACCAAGGCTCTCGCCGTGAGGTTTAAGAGGGTGGAAGGAAGGTGCAGGCAAATCTCTGCCTCAACGAACAGAAACCATTTACAGGCTGATACAGGAGGATAAGGCTGCTCAACAAGTCAAAGTCCTATAACTGCACGGAACCCTGTACAGTAAAGATGGTGGGGACATGGAGGGAAAGAACGTGTGAGTACCCGGGGAGGTCTCACGGACGTGGCATAGGTGATATAACATTCGCAGCCGCGGAGTAAAGCTTGCCGTGAGAAGTCAGCAGAGGCCATAGTACGGGGACAGCTATAGATGTACCCGGAAGGGCTGAACAGTAGGAGGTGCCATTTCCAAATGGAAACCGGACATAGACTCAAGTACAGACAACTTCATATCGAAGACTACCTGCAAAGGATACCTGCGGAACAGGGAAGGATAACAGGAGTGTACGCCCATGAATGGATTACCGGGAACCCTGACACCGACACGGACTTTCGGACGGACAACCTGTTGGATACAATCCTCAGGAGCGACAACCTGAATGCTGCCTATAAGAAAGTAAAGGCGAATAAAGGCGCGGGTGGAATCGACGGAATGCAGGTGGATGAACTTCTGCCCTACCTGAGAGAACACCGGGAGGAACTGGTTCAACAGCTGAGAGAAGGGAAATATAAGCCCAACCCGGTTCGGAGGGTAGAAATACCCAAGGAGGAGAAAGGAAAAGTAAGAAAGTTAGGAATCCCAACGGTGGTGGACAGGATGGTTCAGCAGGCTATTGCACAGGAACTTACACCAATCTACGAAGAACAGTTTTCCGAAAACAGCTTTGGATTCCGACCCGGGAGAGGAGCGCATGATGCCCTGAGGAGATGCAAAGAGTACATCGACGAAGGATATGTGTATGCGGTCAGCATGGACTTGCAGTCCTATTTTGACACAGTCAACCACAGTAAGCTGATAGAGGTGCTGTCGAGGACAATCAAAGACGGACGGGTGATATCGCTGATACACAAATACCTCAATGCGGGGGTTATGGAAGACGGAGGATTTCAGACAACTACAGAAGGAGTGCCGCAGGGCGGCCCGTTAAGTCCGTTATGTGGGAATGTCATGTTGAATGAACTGGATAAGGAACTGGAACGGAGAGGGCATAAGTTCGTGAGATATGCAGACGACTGCGTGATTCTGTGCAAAAGCAGGAAAAGCGCCGAGCGGACGCTCAGGAATATCATGCCATACATCACGGAGAAGCTATTTCTGAAAATCAATCTCCAGAAAACTACAGTGAGCCACGTCAGCAGGATAAAATACCTTGGTTACGGATTCTACCGGTACAGAGGGAAATGCAGGATGAGGGTGCATCCGAAATCAGTGGAGAAAATGAAAAATCGACTGAGGATGCTGACGACCAGAGGAAATAAATGGAGCAATGCGGAAAGAGAGAGGAAACTCAGGGAATACACAACCGGGTGGATAAACTATTTTCGTTATGCGGACATGAAAACGCTAATGGTAGAAACGGACAAATGGCTGCGCCATCGAATCCGGGCGGTATACTGGAAACAATGGAAAAAGGTACGCACAAGGTATAGAATGCTGCGGGCACTGCATCTGCCAGAGTGGAAGGTACAAGAGATGGCGAACTGTCGAAAAGGGGTGTGGCGGGCAGCAGGAATGTTGAACAGCGCACTCACCAAAACGATAATAGTGGACAGACTTGGATATCCATCCATGAGTGCCCACTATCTGAAAGTACGTGTAAACTATTGAACCGCCTTGGTACCGAACGGTATGCCAGGTGGTGTGGAAGGGGGACTAATCATCCCCCTATCCGATTTTCCGGACGGAACAGATATCCGGCTGGCTATTATGCAAAAAGCTCCACAAACTGTTTCGCCAGGTTGGAAATGTTGTGGCTCTTATTCCACACCAGATAGGCCTGGGCGGTGATGGTGGGAATGATGATCTTCTTGATGACCACCTTGCCGCTGAGGGCCTGCACCGTAGCGTTGTTGGCCACCAGGGCGACGCCGATCCCGGCTTCCGCCCAGCTCAGAGAGGAGGCCAGCTCGTTGTTCTGCGCGATCGTGTTGGGGGAGAAGCCCTTCTGCCGGCAATAGTTCGTCAGCATGTCGTTGTAGCGGCGGTGAATGATCAGGGGCTTGCCCTTGAGATCAATCAGGGAGATGGTGTCGTCCTCATTGTCGAAGAAGGAGGGCAGGCCGACGGCGACGAAGAAACCGGCCTCGTCGTCTCCCAGGATGTCGTCCTTCAGCAGCACGCTGTTGTAAACGCTGGTGTTGAAGGGTTCGCGGATGATGCCGAGATCGACCTCGCCGCTCTCGAGCATCTCGAGGACACGGACGCTGTTGCCCTCAAAGACCTGAAAATCCACGTTCGGATGATCCTGACGGAAACGAATGATCCGGTCAGGAAGCAGATGCGAACAGGCGGAGGAAATGGTGCCGATATGGATGGTTCCCTGGGCATCGGTTCCCAGGTTCTGCAGCTCGCGGACCGTTTCATTGACCATGGCGAGAATCTCCACGGCTTTCTCCTTGAGGATCAATCCCTCATGGGTGATCGTCAGGTTCCGCTTGTCCCGCTCGAAGAGCTGCACGCCCAGCTCGTCCTCCAGCGCCTTAAGCTGCAGGCTCAGCGGCGGCTGGGAGATGTTCAGGTTCTTGGCAGCGGCAGTGATGTGCCCGGCCTCGGCGATGGCCAGGAAGTATTCCAGTTGCTTCAGTGTCATAACGATGCTTCCTTTCTCCTGAATGAAAGATTTACAGAATAAAAACTGAATAAAAGCGGGCGAAATGACCGCCTCTGTCATCCTGAGTTATTTATGCCAAATAAATATGAAATTCACCGCAAAAGAATAGTAAACGGGAAGAGGGCATAAATAATCATATGACAATCATTTGGGAAATGTTGAGAAATCCCCGTTTTCCTCAAAACCTCTCCGATTATAATATAGAAAACAAAAGAAATCAAGACGTTTTCGGACAAAAAATATATAGAATTTAAAATTGTGGTCAGAGGAAAAACTTATAATTATTGCAAAAAAGAGAAATATAGAATGCGTTCTACACTGGATTGAAGCAGGAAAGCCGTGAACGCTGCGCGCTGCCTCTTGAAAAAAAGCGGGATCGTTGCTATGATGTTACCGTGATTCCGGGAGCACGCGTGCGGCTTTTTGCAGGGGAATCCGCAGGCCGAAGGACAGAAGACGGATGTAACAGGACAGGCGGCGGCTGCCGCAGGAGGAAGACGAGATGAGTTCAGAAATTCGTGATATCACACTGGCCCCGTCGGGCCATCATAAGATCGAGTGGGTGAAGAGGAATATGCCGCTGCTCAACAGCCTGGAGCGGGATTTTGCTGCGGAGAAGCCCTTTGCCGGGATGCGGGTGGCGCTTTCTATCCATCTGGAGGCCAAGACGGCCTATCTGTGCAAGGTGCTGGCGGCGGGCGGCGCCGAGATGTATGTAACGGGGAGCAATCCGCTCTCCACGCAGGATGACGTGGCTGCGGCTCTGGCAGAAGACGGATTGGAGGTGCATGCCTGGTACGGCGCGACGGCGGAGGAATATGAGAGTCACATCGCCCATGTGCTGGAGCATGACTGTCAGATCATCATCGACGACGGCGGCGACCTGGTGCATATGCTCCATACGCGCTTCCCGGAGAAGATCGCTCACGTCGTCGGCGGCTGCGAGGAGACGACGACCGGCATCCTGCGTCTGCGGGCCATGGAGCGGGCCGGAGAGCTCCGTTTCCCCATGGTGATGGTCAATGACGCCGACTGCAAGCATCTTTTTGACAATCGCTACGGCACCGGACAGTCGGTGTGGGACGGCATCAACCGCACGACGAACCTGATCGTGGCGGGCAAGCAGGTCGTGGTGGCCGGGTACGGCTGGTGCGGCAAGGGAACGGCGATGCGCGCCAAGGGGCTGGGCGCCCGCGTCATCGTCACCGAGGTGGACCCGGTGCGGGCCATCGAGGCGGTGATGGACGGCTTTGACGTCATGCCCATGCGCGAGGCCGCGCAGGTCGGCGATTTCTTCGTGACTGTGACGGGCTGCGCCGGGGTCATCGACGAGGAGGATTTTGCGGTCATGAAGGACGGCGCGATCCTCTGCAACGCCGGACATTTCGATGTGGAGGTGGATGTAGCCAGACTGCGGGAGATTGCCCTCGAGAGCTGCGAGATGCGGCAGAACATCATGGGCTACCGTCTGCCCGGGGACCGCTGGGTCTATGTCCTCGGCGAGGGCCGTCTGGTCAATCTGGCCTGCGGCGACGGCCATCCGGCGGAGATTATGGACATGAGCTTCGCCATCCAGGCGCTCAGCGCCCGCTACCTGGCGGAGCACCGCGGGCAGATCTCTGAGAAGCTTATCAAAGTGCCCGCGGAGGTGGACCGCGAGGTGGCCTCGCGGAAGCTGGCCTTCCTCGGGAAGAGCATCGACGTTCTCACCGAAGAGCAGGAGCGGTACCTCAACAGTTCGGCGTTGTAGGGAGCATTTTTTTACCACAGCGTCCCCAGCGCGTACAGCAGATTTCCGGCGAAGAGGAACAGATCCCCGAGGTTGAAGACGATGTGTCGGATGCGGCGGAACGGGACGCTGAAATAGTCGACCACATAGCCCCGGCGGAAGCGGTCACAGAGGTTGCTGGCGGAGCCGCCCACGATGAGAGCGAGGCCGGTTTTGGCCAGGCGGCGGCCCGGTTTTCGCAGGAGAGTAAGGAAATACAGAAGGAAGAAAGAGAACACCCCGGTCGTCCCGACGCGGACCGCGCCGGGGTGCTTTGCGCCGATATTCAGGAAGCTGCCGGGGTTGTGAACTCTTTTCAGGATGATCTTGCCGTCGGCGATGGACTGGGGGAAGGTGTCCGCCGGCTGGGCTTCGATGCCGTCCTTCAGGCGCTGGTCCAGGAGGGCCGCGGAGGCGGCGAGCAGGATGTGGAACATGGGGGCTCCTTTCTGTGAGAGAAGGTCTGACTCTCACCGGGAATTATCCGTGTGTCGCCTCCATCATAGCATATGTTCAGGGATTTTCACAAAGTTTTCTTACATTTTTCGAAGGAATTCAAGTATACTGTGAAGCAGAGAATCGCGATACGGTCAGGGGTATGTCTGTATCGGAAATGGAGGAACGGAACATGAAGAAGATCAGGATCTGGCTGCTCTGCCTGGCGCTGGTCGCCTCGCTGGCGGCCTGCAGCTCTTCAGGGGATACGGAGACCACGGCCGCGGATACGGAGGAAACCGCCGGAGAAACATCGGATGAGACGGTCGAGGATGAGACTTCCGGGGATACGGAGGTGGCCGGGTATGATGCCTCCGACTATGTGACGCTGGGCGCGTACACCGGGTTCGAGGTGGATAAGGTGGCTACGGAGGTCACGGACGAGGACGTGGAGGAAGAGATCGAGCTGGAGATGGAGGAAAACGCGACGGAGACCGATGCGGACGAGGCTGGGGACGGCGACTATCTCGACATCGATTATCAGGTTCTCGTGGACGGAGAGGCCGTTGACATCGAGAACTACGGAGAGACCATCGAGGGCGGCAGCGAAGAGGGCCGCTCGCTCATGATCGGCTTCGCCGAGCTGGGCACGGAGCTGGATGAGGCGCTGATCGGCGTGACGGCCGGGGATACGCTGAGTGTGGATGTGACGCTTGACGGCGATACCTTCGGCGAAGACCTCGACGGCGTGGAGGCGACCATCGAGGTGACAGTGAACCGCGTCTACACCTATGTGACGCCGGAGCTGACCGACGAGTACGTCCAGGAATATACCGACTATGACACGGTGGAGGAGTACACCGCGGCCGTGCAGGAGAGCCTGGAGACCTCCACGGAGGAATACAACCTGTATGAGGCCGGGGAGCTGGCTCTGAGTCTGGCGGTGGCCGAGGCGACCTTCAGCGGTTATCCGGAGGACCTCTATGAGAGTACCTACGAGGAATATGACGAGTTATATACCTATTATGCGGAAATGTTCGGCATGGAGCGTTCCGACCTGGTCTCGGATGACGATCTGGCTGCTGCGGCGGAGAACGAAGTCTGTACCTTGCTGGTGATTCAGGTCATTGCCGGGGCAGAGGGGCTGGAGCTGACTGAGGAGGAGTACGCGGAATATATTGAAGAGAGCCTGGATGATTACGGCGTAGAGAGTGAGGAAGAGCTCTACGAGTATTACGAGGAGGAGGATATCCGCGCCGAAGCGCTGCGCGAGAAGGTCTGCGAGTTCATCCTCGACAACTCGACCCTGGTGGAAATGAGCCAGGATGAGTATGACGAGAAGTATTACGGTGAAGAAGAGGAGGAAGACGAGACGGAGGAAGAAACCGTCGAGGATACCGAAGAGTAAAGCTTCCGGTCCGAATGAAAGCCTGTGAAAGGCCACGGAAATTCATTCCGGAAATGAGAGAAACCGGACAGAAAAGCGCCGCCTGCAGAATTCATCCTGCGGACGGCGCTTTTCTGTATCCAGTCTCCTGTGTCTGTCACGTCTGAGAATATATATCGTCAGTGTCCTTTGTCTTCTTTTTTCCATTTCCAAAGAACATAACGGCAAATAAGAGGGCTAACACAACGAGAGATCCAACGGCTTCTGTGAACATGTAACGCATCTCCCTTCCAACACTTGACCCACAGCGCCGCACACGATGCATTTGGCGCTGTCTTACGATAACTATAATACTATTATCGCGCAAACACGGGAAAAGTCAATAGGAAAATGCAAAATAAATAAAAAATGTGATGCAAAAAGAGCCGTCATGTACAAACGGAGTGTCTGTACACGGCGGCTCTGTGTAAAGGCTTTCGTCTTAGCAGATTTCCGCACCGGCGGGCATCTCACGCTCGGGAACGACCAGGGAGAGATTGCCGTCGGCGTCCTCGGCGCAGAGGATCATGCCCTCGGAAAGGAGCCCGGCGAGCTTCGCAGGCTTGAGATTCGTCACCACCATGACCTTCTTGCCCACCATTTCTTCAGGGCTGTAGGAGGACTTGATGCCGGAGACGATCTGCTTTACCTGGGAGCCGATCTTCACCTGAGAGCAGAGGAGCTTGCGGGACTTCTTCACGGCCTCGCAGGCGATGATTTCGCCGACCTGGAACTGCAGCTTCGAGAAGTCGTCAAAGGTGATCTCGTCTTTGGCCGGGAGATCGATGCCGTCCGTCTCGCTGCCATCAGGAGCTTCCACAGTCTGATCGCTGCCGCTCTTCTCTGTGCTGTCGGCTGCCGCCTCTTTTTCTTCGGCCGCAGCGGCGAATCGCTCATCGATCTCCGCCAGAACCTTTTTGGCGTCCAGACGGGCGAAGAGGATCTCCGGCTTGTCGGTGACCTTCTGCCCCGAAGGGTAGGTGCCGAAGACGGTCAGCTCGTCCAGACTGCGGAGCGAGGTGTTCAGCTGCTTCACGATGCGCTCCGCAGTCTCCGGCATGAAGGAAGTGAGCAGCGTCGCGCCGAAGGTGATGCCTTCCACGAGGTTGTAGAGGACCGTCGCCAGGCGGTCTTTTTTGCTTTCGTCCTTGGCCAGCACCCAGGGCGTGGTCTCGTCGATATATTTGTTGCAGCGCTTGAACAGGTTGAAGATCTCGGTGATGGCGTCCGCGACCCGCAGATTCTCCATGCGCTCGTCCACCCTGTGCACGGTCTCCAGGGCGAAGGCCGCCAGCTCATCGTCCACCGGCTCCTTCGCGCCGGCGTTGGTCACGACCCCGCCGAAGTATTTATTGCTCATGGCGATGGTGCGGTTCACCAGGTTTCCCAGGGTGTTGGCCAGGTCGGAGTTGATGCGCTCCACGACCAGATCCCAGGAAATGATGCCGTCATTTTCAAAGGGCATCTCATGAAGGACGAAATAGCGCACGGCGTCCACGCCGAAGAGCTCCGCCATGTCGTCCGCGTAGATGACATTTCCCTTGGATTTGCTCATCTTGCCGTCGCCCTGCAGCAGCCAGGGGTGACCGAAGACCTGCTTCGGCAGCGGCAGATCCAGCGCCATCAGGAAGATGGGCCAGTAGATCGTATGGAAACGGATGATGTCCTTGCCGATCAGATGCAGATCGGCCGGCCAGTATTTTTTGAAGTTTTCTCCGTGATGGCCGTCCGCGTCGTAGCCGATGCCGGTGATGTAGTTGGTCAGGGCGTCGAGCCACACGTAGGTGACGTGCTTCGGGTCGAAGTCCACCGGAATGCCCCAGGAGAAGGAGGTCCGGGAGACGCAGAGGTCCTGCAGACCCGGCAGCAGGAAATTGTTCATCATCTCGTTCTTGCGGGAAACGGGCTGGATGAACTCCGGGTGCTCATTAATGTGCTGAATCAGGCGGTCGGCGTATTTGCTCATACGGAAGAAATAGGCCTCCTCGCGGGCCGGCTGCACCTCGCGGCCGCAGTCGGGGCATTTGCCGTCCACCAGCTGGGACTCGGTGAAGAAGGACTCGCAGGGCGTGCAGTACAGGCCCTCGTAGTAGCCCTTGTAGATGTCGCCCTGGTCGTAGAGCTTGCGGAAGATCTTCTGCACCTGCGCCTCATGGTCGGCGTCCGTGGTGCGGATAAATTTGTCGTAGGAGGTGTCCAGCAGGTCCCAGATTCTCTTGATCTCGGCGGCATTTTTATCGACCAGCTCCTTCGGGGTGACACCGGCCTCCTGGGCCTTCAGCTCGATCTTCTGGCCGTGCTCGTCGGTGCCGGTCTGGAAGAACACGTCATAGCCCTGGGCTCTCTTGTAGCGGGCGATGCTGTCCGCCAGCACCACCTCGTAGCTGTTGCCGATGTGGGGCTTGCCGGAGGTATAGGCGATCGCCGTCGTGATATAGTAGGGCTTCCCCTTCTTTGTGTTGCATGTTTCGCACATAGAATAATCTCCTTCTGATATGAAAATAAAACTCCCGTCCGCGTTTCCGAGGACGAGAGCGTTCGCTTCGCGTTACCACCTGGATTTGCTTCCGCCTGGCGGCGGGAAGCCTCTCCTCTTCTCAGTCTTTGCCCGGCCGGAGACAGAGTATGTTTTCGGCCGTTCTTTCCGACGCTTATTGTACACCAGCTGTCTGAGAGTTGTCAAGGCGGCGCAGGGAAATTGCCTTTTTCCGTATCAGGAATGGGCTCGCCCGCGCCTCTGCCCGGAGAGTCCTTTCCCGGTCAGGAAGGCGGTCGCCAGAAAGGCGGTGAGGGGAACGGTGAGGACGACGCCCAGGCTGCCGGAGAGGCCCTGCATGATTTCGATGCCGATGACGTAGGAATTTAACAGCTGGTTGACGCTGAGGTCGTAAGCGTAGTCGATGAGGAGGGTTGAGAGAGCGCTTCCCACGTAGGCCAGGATCAGCGTGTTGGTCATCGTTCCCATCATGTCACGCCCGACATGGATGCCCGACAGAAAGAGCTGGCGGGGGGAGAGGGTGGGAGCCTGTTCGTGGATCTCCTGGATCGTGGAGGCGATGGACATGCCGACGTCCATGACCGCGCCCAGGGAGGAGAGGATGATCCCGGCGAAGAGAAGCTGCCCGATGCGGATATTTGTGTATTGCCCCACATAATTCAGCGTCTCGATGTCGGAGACATTGTAGCCGGTGATCCCGGCAGCGGCGCCGAAGGCGAGGGCAGAGAGCCCGGCGATGGCCACGCCGAGGGTGGTGCCGCAGACGGCGGCGGCCGTTTTCTTCGTGAAGCCTCCCAGCAGCCCCAGCGTCACCAGCGTGACCAGCATGGCGACGAGGATGGTCACGCCGATCGGGGAGGCACCGCGGTAGATCAGAGGGAAGAGGATGTAAAGGACGCTGAGGAAGGTGAAAGCCAGGCTGGCGATGGCCATGACGCCCCGGCGTCCGCCGATGAGGCAGACGATGAGAGCGAAGAAGAGGACGAAGCCCAGGATAGCCAGAGAGCGGTCCTGACTGTAGACGGTGACCAGCTGGGAGTCTCCGGAGTCGCTGAAGATGACGATGACCTTCATGCCGACGGTGCAGTCTGCGCCGAAGAGCGTGCCGCTGGGGCTGTTGGCTTCGAATTCCTCGCCGGTATAGGCGCCGCTGCGCATGCGCACGACGACGGTCTGGCTGCCGTAGCGGTTGCCGTCTTCCTGTATGTTATCCTGCAGGATCTGCGTCACGGTTGCCTGTTCGTAGCTCTGGCCTTCGGTGGAGATCAGAGCTGTCTTCTCGAAATGTCCCGCGCACACCGCGGCGACGACGAAGAGAATCACGCAGATCACAAAGAGGAGAATGTTCTTTTTCCTGGAGTTCAAATAAGAAATGATCGGTGAGGGAGAATGTTTCATGATGCTTTACCCCGTATAAAACTGTGCGGTTCATTACACGAACCGCACAGGGAAGTAAGAGAAGGGGCCGCCGGGCGGCCCCTCTCAGATGGCTGTTGCTTAAGGAATGCGTTTACTTGCAGGTGATGCTCTTTATGCTGCTGTAGGAGCCGTAGGCTCTCTTCCCGTTGATGAGCGTGTAAGCGCGGACCTTTACGTAGTATTTTTTGCCCTTCTTAAGATTCTTGATGGTCTTGGAGGTCGTCTTGTTTGTCTTAATGATAACCTTGGTGATATTTTTGGTGAAGGACTTGTTGGTCGCGTAGACGATTTCGTAGCCGCTCGCCTTGGTATCCTTCGTCCGGGTGACCTTGATCTGCTTTGTCTTGGTGGACTTGACAGACACGGTCTGCTTCTTGGGGACTACCTTGAGCGTGATCTTCTTGGTCGCCTTGCTGTAGGAGGCGGTCGCGGCCGCCGTCACAGTGATCGTGGTCTTGCCGGTGCCCTTGATGGTGACCTTGCCCTTGCTGCTGACGGTGGCGACACTGGTGTCGGAGGACTTGTAGGTCAGCTTGCCGTCGCCGTTGGTCTCGGCATCCAGCGTGAAGCTCGAGGCGCCATACGCTTTCTTATAAGAAGTCGTGGCGGTGATCTTCTGCGTCTTGACGGTGGTGGCTGCCTTGGCGACCGTTACGGTGACCTTCATCGTGGCTTCGCTGTAGGTGTCGGTCTCCGCGGCTGTCACAGTGATCGTCGCAGTGCCGCTGCCGAGGATGGTGACTTTCCCCTTGGAAGAAACGGTAAGCACATCCTCGTTGGAGGACTCATAGGTCAGCTTGCCGTCGCCATCTGTCTTGGCGTCCAGCGTGAAAGCCGCGTCACCGACGGTTTTGCTGTAGGAGGTCGTACCGGTGATGGTCTGCTCCTTCAGAGCCGGGGTCTCAGCCTTGGTAACGGTCACGGTGACAGTCATGCTGGCTTCCTTGTAGGAATCGGTGGCTGCGGCGGTCACGGTGATCGTGGCAGTGCCTTCGCCGGTGATGGTGACCTTGCCGCTCTTGGAGACAACCGCGACATCCTCGTCGGAGGACTCATAGGTGAGCTTGCCGTCGCCGGTGGTCTGCGCATCCAGCGTGAAAGCCGCATCGTCAGTGGTCTTGGTGTACGTCTTGGTTCCGGTGATCGTCTGCTCACCGGCCTCCTCTTCCTTCACGATCGTGTAGGAGGTGGCCCCTTCCAGTACCCGTCCGGTATCCGCATCGTATGTGGTCATGGTGAAGGTGGTATCCGTCACATCGATGACCGCGTAGGTGGGCGTCCAGGTCTGGCTGCGCTCGGAGATGTAATCCTGCTGCGAGGCGATCAGGTTGTAGAATTTGGAACCGGTGGCGGAGTTGGCCTCCAGGTAGACGGTTCCCTCGGGGTTGACGACGGTGCCGCCGACCGTGTCGCTCTCGATCGTGTAGCAGTTGTTCTCATCCTGATAGTTCTCATCATTCTTGTACGAGGAGCTGTCGTAGGAGGTGTGCTCCTGTCCGTCGCTGGAGAGCTGGTAGGTGCGGGAGTAGGTGTGATCGTGGCCCTGCAGCACGACGTCGATGTCGTACTCATCCATGAGGGGTGTCAGCTGGGTCCGCAGCACCATGCCGTCGGAATCGGAGTGGTCATAGCCGGAACCGTAGATGTCCTGGTGGAAGACCACGACACGCCAGGTGGCGTCAGGATTTTCCTCAACAGCCTTCGCAATCACGTTCTCATGCGTCGAACAGTTGTAGTTGTTGGTGTCCAGCACGATGAAGAGGACGCTGCCGTAGGTGTAGTAGTAATCCGTTCCGGCGGCCGTCTTTCCGGTGGTGTACTCATCACCGGCATCGTCGAGGGTGTTGGGGTTGTTGAAGTGCAGCGAATACTGGATCGAAGTGGAATCATGGTTGCCGATGGTCGTGGCGACCGGCAGAGAATCCAGAGCCTCCGCACTCAGGTAACCGGCATATTCCGTCTCGTTTGTGGAAGAGTTCACCTGGTCACCGGCGGAGACCATGAAGCTCACCTCGCTGTGCGCCGACAGCGCCTCGTTCAGTGTCTCGTTCCAGTTATAAGAATCGTTGCGGGCGGCCAGATTGGCGGTTTCGTCCTCCACGTTCGCGCTGGTGTTTGTGGAGTTCATTGTATCACCTTCGGTGCTGGTCTGGTTTTTGGAAGCGCCGATCTGAGGATCGCCGACATACAGGAAGGAAAATTCGGAGAAGGACTTGGTGCTGTATTCCACGGCTTCCTGCCAGGCTCCGTTCTGGTAGACCTGGTAATAATACTGTGTGTTCTCCGTAAGACCGGTGACCGTGACCTTGTTGCTGTAGTAGCCGGCCATACTGCTGTCGGTGAGCGCCTCAACGTCAGTCTGTGTGCCGGTAAACTCTGCAGCGTTGCTCATGTCTTCACTGGTGGAGATGCGTACAGCGGGTGTCTCCGCGGTCTGACAGTACCAGGCGAAGTTCAGCTGTGTCTCGTCTTCGCCGGGGGTCAGGGAGACCTGCTCGTAATCGTTGCTGACGGTCTTCCAGGCTTCCTTCCAGGCCGTCCAGGCGGTGGACTCCGTGGAAGCGTCGTTCCAGTGTTCCGTCGCCGCATAGGTGGTGACGGGCGTCGCGCTCACTGTCAGGCCCAGGATCATGGCCGATGACAGCAGCCCGGCGGTTGCCTTCGTGAGATTCTTTCTCATTTTCATATTCCCTCTTTTCCAGGCGCTCTGCGCCCTGTCTTGAAGCTGGTACGCGCCCGGGGAGAAATGCTTCTCACCGCGACGCGTATCATTTTGTTGGAAACAGTCTCAATTATAGAGTCCTGTTGGAAAGAAAATATCATGGGGAGGTAAAGTCCGGGTAAATTTGAAGAAAGTGTGAAAATGAGAAAAAACACAAAAAAACAGCGCCGGACGGCTGTTTTAAGGCAGTTCGACGCTGATGGAAGCGGTACAAGGATGGTGTGTCTTCCTTCTGTTATGGAGAGTATGAGATTGAGGATATTTTCTGTATCCTCAGATCTCTTTTCCCTTCGTGGCAATGGCATGCACGATGAAGGGCACGAAGAGGGTGATAAAGGCGGCGTAGCCCAGGTAGGCGTAGCCCTTCTTCACGACCGTCATGAGGCCGAACTGGGCGATGGCGAAAGCCAGGAAGGTG
The DNA here is from genome assembly GCA_021202465.1 of Lachnospiraceae bacterium. Lineage (GTDB taxonomy): Bacteria > Bacillota > Clostridia > Lachnospirales > Lachnospiraceae > UBA3305. The sequence continues at coordinate 40,995 of JAJQCZ010000024.1, forward strand.
AAGATCAGCGTGAAGACCGCGTTGCGGGACAGGTGTCCGGAGGCGATTTTCTTCTCGTCGGTCATACGCCGCTCGATGGCGTTGACGCAGCGGGTGACGATGCCGGAGATCATGTTGACGGCCGTGGAAATGGAGCCGAGGATAATCAGCAGCGAGATGATGGGCGTCAGGATGCCGGCGCCTACGCCGTTCTGCACCAAAACCAGCATGGGGACGGAGGCGGTGGCCAGCTCTGCGACGAAGGCGATGGCCAGCAGACCGATGATGGAGAGCTCCATGGCCAGGAAGTTGCAGAGGAAGATGCCCACGGCAGCCCGGTTGATCTGCTTCACATCGGTGACCGCCTCGACGTGCTGGTACATGACGGAGACGGAGGCCAGCTGGAAGAAGAAATAGAGCACGGCGGACCAGAGCGCCGGCATGAAGGCGCCGGTCTCACTGGAGAGCACCGACATTTCCCCGGAACTCATGCGGGAGAGGGTCTCTGTGATGGCGCCCCACTGGGAAATGATGTTGGGCACCAGTACCAGCACCAGGCCCACGATGATGAGGACGCTGAGGGTGGAGGCGCAGCGGCGCACCACCGAGGTGCCGAAGAGGGCGATGAAGAAGATGAAGGCCGCCACGATCAGGGTGCAGAGCCAGTAGGGCAGGCCGAACAGGGTCTGGATCGTGGAGCCGCCGGTGGCGAAGGCCGCGGCGGAGGCTGTGCCGATCATGATCAGGTAGCAGATCTCGTAGAGATTGGACATGACCGGGCGGGTTTTCCCGTACAGGCTGTCGGAGAAGCTCCGGTAGTCGTACACCTTGTGCTTGTAGGCGTAGCGCATGCCGTACCAGAAAAACAGGGCGTAGAGCCCCTGAGACAGGAGGGGCAGGAGCAGGCACCAGACGCCGTAGTTGATGAAATACTGATAGATCTGGGCGCCCGAGGCGAAGCCGCCGCCGAACTGCGTGGTGAAGGCCACGAAGGCCAGTCCCATGACCAGAGGCATCTTGTTCTTGTCGACCAGCAGGGATTTCTCTTTACTCATACATTTTTCTCCTCTTAAAATATTATGATTTGAACGCCAGCGTTCCATTCCTGACCTTTTGTCCCTTGTGTCATCATATTTCTTCTTCCGGCTCGAAGGTGATGACCTTGCCGGGGTTCAGGATCAGTTTTTCGTCGAAGGCCAGCTTGATGGCTTTGTACAGCTCGATCATCCGCGGGCCGACGAATTCCTTCAGGAATTCAATGCGGCCGTTGCCGATACCGTGCTCTCCGGAGAGCTGGCCGCCCAGCTCCTTGGAGAGGGCATAGAGCTCGGTCAGGCTGGCGTGGGTGGCGGTCTTCCATTCTTCGTCACTCATTTCCGGACCCCGCAGCATCTCGGTGTGGATGTTGCCGTCGCCGCAGTGGCCGCAGGGCTCCACGCGGATCCCGTGGGAGAGGGCGATCTTCTTGGCGGCCTTTACATATTCGGCGATCCGGGCCCGGGGCACGACGACGTCGCATTCCTCCTGTGCCACGGAGTCGGCCTTCATGCCCTCGAGGATGCCGCCGCGGACAGCCCAGACCGAGGCGGCCCGTTCCGGTGTTCCGGCGATGCAGCAGTCCAGCGCTCCGTTCGCCAGGGCGGCCTCCGCAGCCGCTTCCACAGCGGAATCCAGCTCCTGTTTGCTGGAGGCATCATACATGACGATGAGCACGGCGTTGCCCTCCTTCACGGGGAAGAGCTTGTTCAGGTTCCGCTCCACGATGTCGATGAGCTCCCGCTCGAGGAACTCGATGGCCGTGGGGACGAAGGGGAGCTCCAGCACCTTGGGGACCATGTCGGCGCACTCCTCGAGACTGCCGAAGGGCATGACCAGGGTGCAGGTGCAGGTCGGCGCGGGCAGCAGTTTCAGCGTCACCTGCGTCAGGATGCAGAGCGTGCCCTCGGAGCCGATGACAAGGTCCTTGATGTCGTAACCGGTCGTATTCTTCACCACGTTGGAGGAGAAGTTCAGGATGGAGCCGTCCGGCATCACGGCCTCGATGCAGCGCACGAAGTCGCGGGTCAGCCCGTAACGTACCGCCTTCATGCCGCCGGCGTTGGTGATGACGTTGCCGCCGATGGAGGCTGTCTTCTCACCGGGGTCCGGCGGATAGAACAGGCCCTCGGCGGCGGCCGCTGCCTGCACATCGATCAGCAGCGCGCCGGGCTCTGCCGTGATGGTCTGGTTCTTCCGGTCGATGGGGAAGATGCGGTTCATCCGCATGATGGAGAGCATGATGCCGCCGTATTTGCAGGTGGCGCCGCCCGCCAGACCGGTTCCCGCGCCCCGGCAGACAACGGGGATGTTGTTCTCCCAGGCGTAGGCCATGATTGCGGAGACCTCTTCCTTGTTTTCCACCTCTACATACAGCTCCGGGGGAAATACGCCGTACTCCGGCATCTCATCCCGGAAATATTCATTGGGGATCTCTTCGCCCACCCAGACCCTGTCCGGGGCTGTCATCCCACGGATGGCGTCGAAATCATCGGGGGTCATTTTCTTATAGGGAAAGGCCATGATGCTCCGCCTCCTTCCTGTTTTTCTCGTTCTGCTCTTCCGCCAGCCGGATCAGCCGGGGGACGACCCGGTACAGGTCGTCGACAAGACAGTAGTGGGCCACACCGAAAATGCGGGCCTCGGGGTCTTCATTGATGGCGACGATGCACTGAGAGCCGTTCATGCAGGAGGTGAACTGGATGGCGCCGGAGACGCCGCAGGTGATGATGAGCTTCGGGCGCACGGTCCGGCCCGAGAGACCGATCTGGTGTGCGGTATCGCCGAAGCCGTTCTCCACCATGGGACGGGTGAAGGCCAGCTGGCCGCCCAGCGCCTCCGCTAGATGACGGCACATTTCCACACCCTTTTCGTTCCGCACGCCCCGGCCGGCGACTACGAGGATGTCCTCTTCCTCGAGGCTCTTGACCTTGTCGATGACCTGGGAGGAGAGGATCTGAATCCGCGAGCGCACCATGCTCTCTGAGACAGGGCAGGAGACGATCTCGCCGGTGGGATGCGGTACCCGCTCCGCCCGGTCCATGACCCGGTAGCGCACGGTAGCGAACTGGGGACGGGAGTGGGCGATGGCGATCTGAGCCATAATATTTCCGCCGAAGGCGGGGCGGATCTGGATCATATCCGTGTTCGGTTTGATATCCAGGGTGGTACAGTCTGCCGTCAGACCGGTGTGAAAACGTGTGGACAGCCGCGGGGCCAGGGAGCGCCCCAGCGCCGTGGCGCCGATGAGCACGCAGCTGGGCCGCTGGGAGGCGATGCAGTCGGCGAAGGCGTCGGCGTAGCAGTCGGCCCGGAAGCCTTCCAGTTCCGGATGCTCATAGACGAAGACCAGGTCTGCCCCGTAGGGCAGGAGCTTGCGGGCGTTGGCCATGCTGCCGGGTCCGCCGATGAGAACGGCGTTTACGCGGTAGCCCACCTTGGCGGCCATCTTCCGGGCCTCGCCGAGGAGCTCATAGGCAACGGGGTGGATATCTCCCCGTTCCTGCTCAGCAAAGATCAGGAAATCACGCCAGCGTTCCGGCTCGAAGGAGCGCGCCTTCTGCTCGAAGCGGATGGCCTTCTCCGGGCAGTGCCGGACGCAGAGACCGCACATGCGGCAGGTCTCACTCACGGTGATGCCGGAGCCCTCAATGGCCAGAGCTCCGAAGGGACATTCCGTCACGCAGAGCCCGCAAAGCGTACATTTGGATGCGTTAAATCTGAGAAATTCTACCATATATTCTTCCTCTCTGGTATTATCCGATGATTTGATGATACCAGGGTCGAAAGTCATGAATGGAGCGCTTACACAAGGTACGCCCTTTGGGTGTGCGGTCCGATTCATGACTTTACGACCCGCCAAAACATGAGTAAGTAGCGCAATTTTTGCAAAAAAATGCGCGGATTACGAATGTTTTAGGATTGCGAGAGCGTGTTAGCGCGTAGCAATCCGTGTATCAAGGCGACAAAATACTTTTTGTCGCCTACATTATAATTTTCCGACTGGTCAGAATCTGGAAGAGTGCGTCGGCCTTTTCCTCGGCGCTGCCGGGCAGATAGACCTGCCGTTCTGCTTCCGGCGGGGCGAACATGCGCTCCACCGACGTGGGGGAGCCTACGAGACCGTAGCGGCTCAGATCCTGATCCGGCAGGTCTGCCAGACTGAGGAAGCGCACCGGCCGTCCGGCTGTGGCGCGGGTCAGCCGATAGGAGGGGAGCCGGGGAACGCAGAGATCCTTGTCCACGGTGATGAGGCAGGGATACGTCATGCGGGAGACCTGTGTCACGCTTCCCAGATCCTGCTGCACCTCCAGCCCTTCGGTATCCGCTTCGGTGATCTCGGCTACCCAGGCTGCGTGCGGAAGGTGCAGATGCTCCGCCATCGCCGGGCCGACCTGCGCGGTGTCTCCGTCGGTGGTCTGGCGGCCGCAGACGATCAGATCGGCGCCGCCCAGCACGTGCACGCCCTGAGCCAGAACGTAGGAGGTGGCCAGCACATCGGCGCCGGCAAATTTCCGGTCGGAGAGGATGACTGCCTTGTCGGCACCCATGGTGTAGGCGTCCCGCATCATTTCCTCGGCGTGGGCCGGTCCCATGGTCAGTACGGTGACGGTGCCGCCCAGCTTCTCCCGCAGCTGCAGGGCCGTCTCCAGGGCGAACAGGTCATAGGGGTTCGTCCGCGTGTCCGCGGAGAGGCGCTTCATGGCTCCGGTCTCGGGATCGATGTCCACCTGACTGCTGGCCGGAACCTGTTTCATACATACGATAATCTTCATACGCTGTCTTTTCCTCGCTTTATCACTTTAAATAGGAAAATGTCATCTGATTATAGCACGGAGGAGGAGAGGTTGCCGAGGAAAAAAGCACGATTTGTGTAAAAAAGTGAACGAAAAAGGGCTCCGGATAATCTGTATATCATCCAGAGCCCTTGCTTCAGGCCATCTCTTATTTTGCGGCAGAGCCGGCAGCACGATGAATCCGTTCCAGTGGAAGACTTGTCATGTGAGAGATATCCTCCGGAGAAATGTGGTTCCTGAGCATGGAGAGAATGAGCTCATCCTGCCCGGACTGAACACCCTGCCGGATACCTTTTTCGAGCCCCTGTTCGAGCCCCTGTTCGAGCCCCTGTTCGAGCCCTTTTTCAAGTCCCTGTTCAAGTCCCTGTTCAAGTCCCTGTTTCAGCCCATGCTGTATGCCTCTCTCATATCCGAGATCGATGGCGAGATCACCCAGATTACACATAACATTCACCTCTTCTTTCAGGTCTGGCGCCAGATCCATATGGTATCTGCGATCCAGAATAGTCAGTTTGGTTTCAGCAGGCATGGTCATGGAAAACAGAACGTTGAGCATGCCGGTCAATTCATTGAAACTGTCTTTTTTCTCGTTTAATGCGACCAGAACGATGGAAATCTTATCGTAGGCGCTCCGGATATCCGGGATTCCTGGCAGTATATCGTGCTTGGTCAGAGAATACTCCGAGATGGCGTTGCCAATCTCGGCGGGAGCATTCAGGCACAGCCAGATGGAACAGACCTTTTTCAGACTGTCGTAATCAGAGTCGGAAAACTCGGTACCGCGTTGAGAAGAAATCATTCGGCTGGTATAGTAGACGCCCCGACTCAGGATCTGGTAGCCGGGATTATATTTCTTCTGCGCCTCTACGTTGACATAGATGCGGCGGTATTCGATTTCTCCGGGCAGATAGAGAGAAAAATAAACATCATAGGTGATTCTTCCCTCGCCTGGCAGGGAGCTTTCGGTGGTCAGACCAGAAATCTTTTCTGCCTGTTTCCTGCCGCGATGGATGTCAGGCTCTATTTCTACTGTGGAAATCTCCGGATTTTCAATACAGTTCTGTATTTCTTCCAGAGAGAAGGAAGAGAATTCGGATATCGTATGGCGAACAATCCAGGCCAGGATAATCTTGTGCGCGAGCACCCGCTTGCACTGTGTATCGTACTGGGAGCGGGCTTCCGCCTGTCGGATGTCACGCCGCAATTCTTCGTTCATGGGCTTCTCCTTTATTATACATTTCCCGAAAGATGGTTGCAATCTTATTTTAAAGAACATGGCGGAAAAGTCCACAAACAAAAAGTGATGATTTTTCCATCACTTTTTGTCAGGGTTCAGCTGTCGATTGGGTGAAGAGCTTTTTTTGGTAAAAAAATAAAATACATCTGTGTGTTTTAAGTTCATTTAAAGTGCTGCAGGTATACTGTAGCCATCTTCAGAGAAGGATATTTCGTAAATATGAGTCATGAACATCAATACGGCGGCGGAATGCCCCCGGAAAGGAGTTTTTATGTATAACGAGTATGATAATGAGAGAATGCACGAGAGTGAATTTCAGAGGGAAAATGAGATCATGCAGGTGGAGACTGCGGATACGGCGAGGAGACGGACGGGGCGTTCGCGCCGCCCGCGCCGCTCTCCCTGGTGGAAGCGGGTACTCTCCCTGGTGCTCTGCGGTACGCTCTTCGGCGGCGCGGCGGGCGGCGCCTTTTACGGGATGGGTGTGCTGATGGGAGATTCCTCCTCCGGGTCGACTACGGCGAGTGCGCAGAGCACTGCGGCGACGGTGACGACGCTGTCGGCCTCCACGGTGTCGGAGGGCAGCCTTGATGTGACAGATGTGGCGGCACTGGGTCTGACCTCGGTGGTCTCGGTCACCAATGTGTCGGTGCAGGAGGTGGAAAATTACTTCGGCATGTTCGGACGGAACGGCCAGGGGCAGAGCCAGCTGGAGGAGACGACCAGCTGCGGCTCAGGCGTTATTATTTATCAATCAGATTCAGAGCTGTATATGGTGACGAACTATCACGTGGTGGAGGAAGCCACGACCCTGTCGGTCACGTTCGTAGATGACGAGACCTATGAAGCGGAGCTGTGCGGGTATGATGAGGATGTGGATATCGCGGTGATCAAAGTGTCTCTTTCGGAGTTGTCCTCCGACACACTTTCAGAGATCTCTGTGGTGGCCATCGGCGATTCGGATGAGCTTGTTGTAGGCGAGCAGGTGGTGGCTATCGGCAACGCGCTGGGCTACGGGCAGTCGGTGACGACGGGCATTGTCAGCGCCGTTGACTGCACCATCAGCAGCGACAGCGATTCCTCGGGAAATGAAGCCTCACAGACGGTGAACTACACGTCGGAGGAGAGCACCGTCAACACCTATATTCAGACGGACGCGGCCATTAATCCCGGCAACAGCGGCGGCGCCCTGTTAAATATGGAAGGAGAACTGATCGGCATCAATACGGCGAAGATCTCTTCCACGGATGTGGAGGGCATGGGGTATGCCATCCCGATCTCTGAGGTGCTTACGCTCATTGAATCCATGATCGAATAAAAGGATATGCCGCGGATTTCCGAGAAATATGTCCCGGGAATCTGCGGCGGTTTTGATCATATCTGATCTGAAATGCCGTGAAGGAGGAAAGAGTCCTTGGAACTGGAGGAATACTACGGCGAGGCACTGCCAACCTTGCGGGAAGCGGAGCAGACATTATGGAACATCGTGGATGCCTGCCCGGCGCAGGAGTCGGTCGGCGGCGTCCAGCCCGTGATCTACTGCAAATCCCGGATCAAGAAACCGGACAGCATGATGCGCAAGCTGGTTTCGCGGGGGCTTCCCACGGATGCAGGGACGGCCCTGCGGGAGATGCACGACGCTGTGGGGATGCGGGTGGTATGTTCCTTCGTAGACGACGTGTACGAGGTGTCCCGCTGGCTGCAGGCGCGGAATGACTATGAGGTGCTGGAGGTGAAGGATTACATTTCCTATCCGAAACCCAACGGCTACCGCAGCCTGCATCTGATCCTGCGCTTTACCGGCGGCCGGATGAAGGGACTTCAGGCGGAGATCCAGCTGCGCACGATCGCTATCGACTTCTGGGCCGCGCTGGAGCACCAGATGAAGTATAAACAGGCGATTGATGGCAGCTACGAGAAGATCGTGCGGGAGGAATTAAAACGCTGTGCCGACGAGATCGCCTCCGTAGACATTTCCATGCAGACGATCCGCGATCTGCTGTGCGGGAAAGAAATGTCAACTTTATAGCAGAAACGGTTGACAAATGATGCAGGATGATATACTATTCCCATGGCGGGGTAAAAAGTCATGAATCGAATGCCTGTGAGGCGGGCTCCAGCGTCTATTTCTTTTTCTTTCCATCGGACATCCTCTTCATCAAAGAAATCTGCGGAAAAATTCGCATTCCTCCGTGTTGCACAGGACGGAATCCTCCAGCCGGATGTTGCAGTGGAACACATGCCCCAGCGGCTTTTTAAATGAATCCCCATAAAAACGGAAGACAAACGGAATCTGTTTCTCCAGTAATTTTCTGTGCAGGATCGGTGTTTCATCCTGCATAAAGTCGCCGGTCCCCGTCATGAAGAAGACCGGCGGGAAGGACTCTGTGATATCATTGGCGAAGCAGAGAAGATCCAGCTCTTCCTGCTGAAACCGTTCATGAATAATGTTGTTGCTCATTCTTTCCCCCATCTTTCCCCGGATCCGGAGTGAATGACAAATTGATTTGCTCAGATATAGTGGATATTGGATTAAAAATATTTTACCATGATTCGCGTATTCTTACCAGATAAAAATAATCGGCGTATTAAATTTCATAATCTTGTGACTTCTGCGCAAATCTGTTAGAATGCAGGCAGATTCATTCGCCCGATTCTCTCCGCCTGAAACCGGCGGGACGGGGATATGCGGGCAGAGGGTGAGGAGGAGCGGAATGAGCGGAGTCATGCAGACGGAGGAACTGAAACGTCTTTTCTGTGAGAAATTCGGCGGCGGCGGAGAGATTCGCTGCTTTTTTGCCCCGGGACGGGTCAATCTGATCGGGGAGCATACAGATTATAACGGGGGACATGTATTTCCCTGTGCGCTGACGATGGGAACCTGGGGCGTGGGGCGGCGCCGGGATGACCGGAGACTGCGGCTCTATTCGGTCAATGTTCCGCAGCAGGGCGTTGTGGAGTGCAGTCTGGACGAACTTGTCTATGATGCGCGGGATGGCTGGACCAACTATGTCAAGGGAGTATGCCGGGCGCTGGAACAGAGGGGCGGCGTGCTTCCGGCCGGGATGGATGTGCTGATCTATGGGAATCTGCCCGGCGGTGCGGGGCTGTCCTCCTCGGCGGCGCTGGAGGTGCTGGCGGGTCTCATGGCGCGGGAGCTGCTGGGGCTGCCAGGGATTTCCCTGACAGATCTGGCGCTCATCGGCCAGCAGGCGGAAAATGAATTCTGCGGGATGCATTGCGGGATCATGGATCAGTTCGCCAGCGCTATGGGGCGGCGGGGCTGCGCCATTTTCCTGGATACGAATACGCTGGAATATAAGCATGTGGACATCCATCTGCAGGGGGTGCGCATCGTTCTTGTCAACAGCCGGGTAAAGCACAGCCTGGTGAACTCCGCATATAATGAGAGACGCCGTCAGTGCGAGGAGGCGCTGGCGGATCTGCGGCGGGTGCGGAAGATCGGTTCTCTGGGGGAGCTGAGCGGGGCGGAATTCGAGGAGCTGCAGGATGCCATCCGCGATGAGACCTGCCGCCGCCGGGCCCGGCATGCGGTGTATGAGAATCAGAGAACGCTGCGGGCGGTGGAGGCGCTGGAGGCCGGCGATCTTCCGGCCTTCGGGCGGCTGCTGAACGAGTCTCATGTCTCGCTGCGGGATGATTATGAGACCTCCTGTCCGGAGACAGATCTCCTGGCGGAGCTGGCCTGGGAGACGCCCGGCGTGCTCGGCTCCCGCATCACCGGGGGCGGCTTCGGAGGCTGCACGGTCAGCCTCGTGGAGGAGGAGAGCCTGGCGCTCTTCCGGGAACAGGTTCTCGGTGGTTACCGGCGGCGGACCGGGCGCGAAGCGGAGCTCTATGTGGCGGAGGCCGGAGACGGCGCCCGCGAGATCCTCTGACAGGAAGAGCGCTGTCCCTGTGCGGGCCGGGATGAAACCGGATCACGGAAAATAGAAATAAATTGATACAGGTTGAAAAGTTGTACACAATACAATTTGGCAACCTGTATTATTTTTTTGAAAAAATGTATTGACACATGGAAGTGAAAGTTGTATACTTCAATCAGTTCATTCGAGAGGGGTTCATTCCCGGGAAGGAGCACGGCGCAGAAGCAGGAGGTGAGTACATGTCGGAAAAACAGACAAAATATCAGGAGCTGGCGGAGAAGATCGCGGCCCTGATCTCCGAAGAACATCTCCAGCCGGGAGACCGGCTGTATTCGGAAAATGAGCTGTGTGACATGTTTTCGCTGAGTCGGCAGACGGTGCGCCGGGCTGTCCGTATTCTGGAGGAAGAGGGCCTGGCGACCCGGGTCCGGGGCAGCGGCACTTACATTGCGGAGCCGCGGGAAGACCTGTCCCGGCGAAGCGGCCGGATCGCTGTGGTGTCCACCTATGTGGACAGCTACATATTTCCCCGGATCATCCAGGGGATGGAGAGCGAATTGTCCGGGCACGGGTATTCCGTGCAGATCTCCTTCACGGGCAACCGGCTGGATAAGGAGAAGCTGGTGCTGGAGGATATCCTCGAAGGGAACGGCGTAGCCGGGATCATTGTGGAAGCCACGAAGAGCGGCCTGCCCAATCCCAACCTGGACCTGTATCGCAGGATTCAGGAGCGGAAGATCCCCATGATTTTCTTTAATGCTTTTTACCCGGAACTGGAGGCGCCCCATGTGGCGCTGAACGACGAGAGGGCGGCTTACAAGGCGGTGAAGTACCTCACCGGGAGAGGCCACCGACAGATCGGGGCCATTCTCAAGCTGGACGACGGCCAGGGCCGACTCCGGTATCTGGGTTATCTGAAAGCGATGGAAGAGGCGAATCTTCCGGCGGAGGACGCACGGATCGTCTGGCTTGATTCCTATGAGATGCAGCAGATTTCTCTGTGTGCGGATCGCTTCTGGAACCGGCTGGAGAGCTGCACGGCTCTGTTCTGCTACAATGACCAGGTGGCTTTTCAGCTGATTCAGCTGCTGACAGAGCGGGGGATCCGCGTGCCGGAGGATGTGTCGGTCATCAGTATTGATGATTCCGATCTGGCCAGACTGTCTCAGGTGCCGATCACATCTCTGCCGCATCCGAAGGAGAGGCTCGGCGCGAAGACGGCTCAGCAGCTTCTCAGCATGATCCGGGGGCGGTCGAAGGATATCACCTACGAGTTTGAGACGCGTGTGGTGGAACGCTCCTCGGTCACTGACCGGCCGGCGGAGAACGAGCGGGAAATGAACGGGCAGGAACACCGCGAGGTGTCCTGAGCCGGGAAGATGGATTCTGCATGGACGGCGCGCGGGAACGCGCGGCGGACCGTGAAGAACAGATACACTATACACTATTTCTCATTATGAAACAACATGAAGAAGTTTCTTGCCATGATGCTGGCGCTGGCCATGGTCGCTTCCCTGGCGGCCTGCAGCAGCAGTAGCAGCAGCTCCAGCGACACCACCGCCGCGGAGACAGAAGCAGCCACCACCGCCGCAGAGGACGGTTCCGAAGAGGCCACCGAGGCCGCTGATGAGACCGAAGCCGCTGATTCGACGGCCAGTGACGGCGAACTGATTACCGTTGGTTTCGCCCAGGTGGGACACGAGTCCGACTGGCGTACCGCTTCCACGCAGTCCTGTCAGGACGTGTTCTGCGAAGAGAACGGCTATGAGCTGGTCTTCGTAGACTGCGATCAGGACTCCGCCGCACAGCTGGATGCAGTCCGTAACTTCATCGAGCAGGATGTGGACTACATCATCATCGACCCCATCGTTTCCACCGGCTGGGACACCGTCCTGACTGAGTGCGAAGAGGCCGGCATCCCGGTTATCGTCATCGACCGTACCATCGATGATTCCGATAACTACACGGCCTGGGTCGGCTCCGACTTCACCGCTGAAGGTTATGCCGCGGGCGAGTGGCTGAATGCCTACGCCGAGGCCAAGGGTATTGAGATCTCCGGCATCCTCGTGATCGAGGGCACCACCGGTTCCTCCACACAGCTCGGCCGTACCGAGGGCTTTGAGGAGATCGCTGAGAACTATGGCTGGACCATCCTTGATTCTCAGGACGGCGACTTCACCGAGGCCGGCGGACAGGAAGTCATGGAATCCTACTGCCAGAGCTACTCCGGACAGTTCAACGTAGTTGTCTGCCAGAACGATAACGAGGCCTTCGGCGCCATGACCGCTATGGATGCGGCCGGTATCTCCTACGGCGTGGACGGCGACGTGATCCTGATCTCCTTCGACGCCTGCACCGCGGGTCTTGAGTATGTCCAGGCCGGTTCCATCAATGCCGACTTCGAGTGCAACCCTCTGGCGGCTCCGTTCGTGGCTGAGATCATCGAGGCTCTGGAAGCCGGTGAAGAGGTCGAGTCCACTGTGTACATGACCGAGCACTGGTATGTGGCTGAGGAGGATGTCCTGACCACCATCACCGTGAACGGCGAGGAGCAGGAACTGACGTATGTAACTGACGAGATCATTGAGGAGCAGTACTAAAAAGAACTGAATACATACTGACGGCGTCTGCCGTACGGTATCGAACGACAAACTGATCTTGTACAGAAAGCTCAGGGCGGCCCCAGGCTCTACCGGGGCCGCCCCTTTTATGCGCAGGGGTGCGTAATGAGTTTTACGGCTTACGCCATACGCGGCCGGCGCAGGCGAGCAGGAGGCGAAGAACGCCCTGCTCAAACGATTTTGAGGAGAGAAGGGACGGATAGCATGGAACATGATATTGTAGTGACAATGCGCGGTATTACCATGGAGTTCCCCGGAGTCAAGGCATTGGACAGTGTGGATTTCACGCTTCGCAAGGGCGAGATCCACGCGCTGATGGGGGAGAACGGCGCGGGTAAGTCTACACTGATCAAGTGTCTGACCGGCATCAACGATTTCCAGGCCGGTGAGATCCACATTGACGGTGTGGAAGGCCCGGTGAAGAATCATTCGACCATGGATGCGCAGCGGGTGGGTATCTCCACCGTGTATCAGGAGGTCAATCTCTGCCCTAACCTGAGTGTGGCGGAGAACCTTTTCATCGGACGTGAGCCGACCACGAAGTTCGGCACGATCGACCGGAAGGCCATGGTGCGCCAGGCTGCGAAGCTGGCGGAGGAACTGGACATCCAGGTGGATGTCACGCAGAACCTGGAAAATTATTCCCTGGCGATTCAGCAGATGATCGCAATTGCCCGGGCCGTAGATATGGACTGTAAGGTCCTGATCCTGGATGAGCCGACCTCTTCGCTGGATGACACCGAGGTGGAGAAGCTCTTTACCCTGATGCGCCGTCTGCGGGATCAGGGTGTGGGAATTGTCTTCGTAACGCATTTCCTGGAGCAGGTCTATGCGGTCTGCGACCGGATCACGGTGCTGCGCAACGGCGCCCTGGTGGGTGAATATCCCATCGAAGACCTGCCCCGCGTCAAGCTGGTGGCGGCGATGATGGGCAAGGATTTTGATGATCTGGCGGCGATCAAGCCGGAGGGAAGTAAGGATTACAGCGGAGAGCCTCTGGAGATTGACGCTAAGGGGCTGAGCCACAAGGGAACCATCAAACCCTTTGATATGGAGATACATAAAGGCGAAGTGGTCGGCCTCACCGGGCTGCTGGGCTCCGGCCGCAGTGAACTGGCCCGGACGATCTACGGCGCGGACCGCGCACAGAGCGGGACGCTGAAGGTGGCCGGCGAGGAAGCGAAGATCAAACAGCCCATTGATGCCATGAATAAGGGCATGGGGCTGCTGCCCGACGACCGCAAGGAGGAAGGCATCATCGGCGACCTGTCTGTGCGGGAGAATATCATCCTGGCTCTTCAGGCCAAGCAGGGGATGATGCGTCCGCTGTCCCCGGCGAAGCAGGAGGAGCTCGCGGACCGGTATATTGATCTGCTGCAGATCAAGACGGCGAGCAAGGAGACGCTCATCCGCCAGCTGTCCGGCGGAAATCAGCAGAAGGTCATTCTGGCCCGCTGGCTGGCGACGGATCCGGACTTCCTGATCCTCGACGAACCGACCCGGGGCATCGATATCGGAACCAAGACGGAGATTCAGAAACTGATTATTCAGCTGTCGGAAGAGGGGAAGAGCGTCATGTTCATTTCCTCCGAGATCGAGGAAATGCTGCGAACCTGCAACCGGATGGCAGTGCTGCGTGACGGGGAAAAAGTAGGTGAGCTGGACGGCGAGCTGACCCAGGAACGGGTCATGGCTGCCATTGCAGGAGGTGCGGGCGATGAATGATAAACTGAGAAAACTGACCGGCAAGGCGCTGTTCCTGCCGATATTCTGTATGATTCTGGTGCTCTGCATCAACGTAGTCTACGACATCGCGCAGGGCAACCGCTTCTATGATTTCTTTGTGATTTCTATCCAGAACGGGGTGCTGTACGGCCGTCTGATCACGGTGCTGAACCGCGGCAGTGAGGTGGCGATCCTGGCCATCGGCATGACGCTGGTCGTCTCGGCCTCCGCCGGTACCGATATCTCGGTCGGTTCCGTCATGAGCCTGCGTGCCTCCCTGTGCTGTATGCTGATCGCCGGTTTCGGTGTGACCAGCGTGGCTTCTTCGGCGGATTTTGCCTGCCCCATGCTTCTGGGTATCCTGGCCGGTATCCTCATGGGCGGTGTCTGCGGCGCCTTTAACGGGACGCTGGTGGCGTACCTGAATATTCAGCCCATGGTGGCGACGCTGATTCTTTATACGGCGGCGCGCTCCATCGGTCTGCTGCTCTGCAACGACATGATCGTTTATATCCGTACAGACGCGTACGGCCTGCTGGGCTCCGGCAGCATCGGTGTGGTTCCCACTCCGATCATTGTAGCTCTGGTCTGCGTGGTGGTGGCTTCTCTGATACTGAAAAAGACAGCCATGGGCATGTACATCCAGTCCGTGGGTATCAACAAGAAGGCCAGCCGTATCGCCGGTCTGAATTCCAAACGGATTATCTTTATGTGTTATGTGATCTGCGGTCTCTTCGCGGGCATCGCGGGCATCATCGCTTCCTCGCGTATTACCAGCGCCGACTCCAACAACATCGGCCTGAACTACGAGATGGATGCGATCCTGGCGGTGGCGCTGGGCGGCAACAGCCTGGCCGGAGGTAAGTTCAACCTGGTGGGCTCCATCATCGGCGCCTATACCATCCAGGCGATCACGACGACCATGTATGCCATGGGTGTTTCCACCTCTCAGGCGCCGGTCTTTAAGGCGATCGTCATCATCATCATCGTGGCCATCCAGTCTCCCGTTGTCAAGGCCTGGTTCAGCAAACGCGCGAGCCACAAGGAAAAGGAGGCCGTGAAAGCATGAAGACCAAAGAGAAAAAGAAAATCAACAGCAATACGCTGCTGCTCCTGATCACCATCCTTCTTTTCATTGTATTGTATGCGGCGGGATGTATGGCGTATTCGAGCAAGGGCTTCACGCATGTGCAGACCTTCCTGAATATTCTGATTAATAATGCCGGTCTGATCTGCGTGACCTGCGGTCTGACCTGCGTGATGCTCACCGGCGGCATCGATATCTCCGTCGGTTCCCTGGTCGCCATGGACTGTATGCTTCTGTCCGTGGGCATGAGCAAATGGGGCATGAACGCCATCGTGATGTGCATTCTGGTTCTGGTGATCGGCGTGGTATTCGGCATGGTGCAGGGTTATCTGATCGGTTATCTGGAGATTCAGCCCTTCATCATCACCATGGCCGGGATGTTATTTGCCCGCGGCATGACGGCGGTGATCTGCACCGAGCAGGTCTCCATCACGGAAGCGGACAGCACCCTGTTCTATAAATGGGCGAACATCAAGATCAAGCTGCCGGCCGCTCTGGGCTATACCAACAGCAAGGGTGTTCTGCAGGTTCCCTATATCCGGGTCGGCGTAGTGATCGCTCTGCTGGTTCTGATCGTGATCTTCCTGATGCTGCGTTATACGAAATTCGGCCGCAGCCTCTATGCGGTGGGCGGCAGTGCTCAGTCCGCGGCCATGATGGGCCTGGATGTGAAGAAGACGAAGATGAAAGCGCATGTGCTCTCCTCCTTCCTGTGCTCGATCGGCGGCATCTGCTACTGCCTGAATACGATGTCCGGCAGTGTGCAGCAGGCGACCGGCATGGAGATGGATGCCATCGCTTCCTCGGTCATCGGCGGTACGCTTCTGACCGGCGGCGTGGGCAATGTCATCGGTTCCTTCTTCGGCGTTCTGATCAACGGAACCATTTCTTCGATCGTGAAGACCAACGGGAAGCTGGCCAGCTCCTGGCCCAACATCCTGACAGCGGCTCTGCTGTGCTTCTTCATCGTTCTGCAGAGTGTATTCGCCCTGCTGAAGGATCGGAATAAAAAGTAAGAGGTGTTTGAAATGAGGCAAGAAGAGAGTACGGCGCTTCAGGAGGGGCAGGCCTGCCTGGGTATCGAACTGGGTTCGACACGGATCAAGGCGGTGCTGATCGGTCCGGATCACCGTCCGCTGGCGTCCGGCGATTACGGCTGGGAGAATCGCTATGAGAACGGTGTGTGGACCTATCCTCTGGAGGAGGTTTGGACCGGCCTGCAGGCGGCCTATGCCGCGCTGCGCGAACAGGTGCAGGAGAAATATGGCGTCACGCTGCGGCGTGTGAAGGCCATGGGCTTTTCCGCCATGATGCACGGCTATCTGCCCTTCGACAGAGAAGGACGTCTGCTGACACCCTTCCGCACCTGGAGAAATACGATCACCGGCCCGGCGGCGGAGGAGCTCAGTGAACTGTTTTCCTTCAATATCCCCCAGCGCTGGTCCATCGCCCATCTGTATCAGGCCATGCTCAATGAGGAAGAGCATGTGAAGGAGATCGACTTCCTGACCACGCTGGCCGGTTATGTCCACTGGATGCTGACCGGAGAGAAGGTGCTGGGGGTGGGGGAGGCCAGCGGCATGTTCCCCATCGACAGCGAGACCGGAGATTACAATGCGGTCATGATGGCGCAGTTCGATGAGCGGACTGCTTCGCGGAACTATCCCTGGAAGCTGCGGGATATCCTGCCCCGGGTCCTTCCGGCAGGGGCGCCGGCCGGTGTCCTCACGGAGGCGGGCGCGCGGCTGCTCGATCCTTCCGGCACGCTTTCCGCCGGGATTCCCGTCTGCCCGCCGGAGGGCGATGCAGGCACCGGTATGGCGGCGACCAATTCTGTGGCTGTCCGCACCGGCAATGTGTCTGCCGGCACCAGCGTATTTTCCATGGTGGTGCTGGAGAAGCTGCCTGCCCGGGTCCATCCGGAGATCGATCTGGTGACCACACCCACCGGAAAACCGGTGGCCATGGTTCACTGCAACAACTGTACCAATGAGATCAATGCCTGGGCTTCGGTGCTGAAGGGGTTCCTTACCTCTCTGGGGCAGAAACCCGATATGAATCAGATTTATACGTCCATCTTCACCACCGCCCTGGAGGGAGAGGCGGATGCGGGAGGTCTGCTGCTGTACAATTACCTGTCCGGCGAGCCGGTCACCGGCTTTGCCGAAGGACGGCCGCTGCTGGTGCGCGCCCCTGAGGGACGGCTGACCTACCCGAATCTGATGCGTGCTCAGCTCTACGCGGCGCTGGCGACACTGAAGATCTGCAACGACATTCTGGCGGAGGAGCAGGTGCGCATTGACCGGATGTTCGGCCACGGCGGCTTCTTCAAGACCCCTGTGGCAGGGCAGCGGATTCTGGCGGCGGCCCTGCGCGCGCCGGTCTCCGTCATGGAGACGGCCGGAGAGGGCGGCCCCTGGGGCATGGCGCTGCTCGCTGCCTACATGGTGAACTGCGCGGAGGGCGAGAGCCTGGAGGACTATCTGGAAAATAAAGTATTTGCCGGTGCGCGCTGTGAGACAGTGCAGCCGGAAGCGGAGGATGTGGAGGGATTTGATGCCTTCCTGACCCGTTACCGGAAGGGGCTGGCCGTAGAGCAGGCCGCAGTGGAAAACATATAAGGATTTACAGTGCGAGTTGGAGGGAGAAACAGAGATGAGAGACTATCAGTTTTGGTTTGTGGTGGGCAGTCAGGACCTGTACGGACCGGAGGTGCTGGGCACGGTAGCGGCCCGCGCCGCCGGGATGGCGGAGGCGATGAGCCGGGATCTGCCCTACCCTCTGGTCTATAAGGTGACGGCGGACTGCAACTGGCAGATTGCCGATGTGGTGCGGGAAGCCAACTATGACCCTGACTGTGCCGGGATCGTGACCTGGTGCCATACCTTTTCACCCAGTAAGATGTGGATCAACGGTCTGTCGAATCTGCAGAAGCCGTACTGCCATCTGGCAACACAGTACAACGTGGAGATTCCTAACGAGGAGATCGACATGGATTTCATGAACCTGAACCAGGCGGCGCACGGCGACCGGGAGCACGGCTTTATCGGCGCCCGCATGCGTATGGCCCGGAAGATCATCGCCGGTCACTGGCAGGATGAGACCGTCCGCGGGCGTCTGGGCGCCTGGATGAAGGCCGCCGTGGGCGCCGCCTTCTCCCGGGAGCTCTGCGTGATGCGTTTCGGTGACAACATGCGCGAGGTGGCCGTCACCGAGGGCGACAAGGTCGAAGTGCAGAAGAAGCTGGGCTGGCAGGTGAATACCTGGCCCGTGGGACAGCTGGTTGAGGAAATGAACGCTGTCACCGAGGCGGATATCGATGCTCTGATGGAGACCTATGCGGCGCAGTATGATTTCGCGACGGACGACATGGAGACCGTGCGCTATCAGGCGCGGGAAGAGATCGCTATGAAGCGGATGATGGACCGGGAAGGCTGCCGGGCCTTCAGCAACACGTTCCAGGATCTCTACGGCATGCGTCAGCTGCCCGGCCTGGCCTCCCAGCATCTGATGGCGCAGGGCTATGGCTACGGCGGTGAGGGCGACTGGAAGGTAGCCGCCATGACCACGATTCTCAAGGTCATGGGTGAAAACGGAAACGGCGCCTCGGCCTTCATGGAGGATTACACCTATCATCTGGTGCCCGGCCATCAGTACAGTCTGGGCGCTCATATGCTGGAGGTCTGCCCCAGCGTAGCGGCGGCACGTCCGCGCATCGAAGTACATCCTCTGGGCATCGGCAACCGGGAGGATCCGGCCCGCCTGGTGTTCGAGGGGAAGGAAGGCGATGGTATTGTGGTCAGCCTCATTGATATGGGAGGCCGCCTGCGCCTGATCGTGCAGGATATCCACTGCGTCAAACCAATCATGGAAATGCCGAACCTGCCGGTGGCCCGCGTCATGTGGCAGCCGGAGCCGGGTCTGACGACCGGCGTCGAGTGCTGGATCACCGCCGGCGGCGCGCACCACACGGTGCTCAGCTATGATGTCACGGCGGAGCAGATGCGCGACTGGGCGCGGATCATGGACATTGAGTTTGTTCATATCACGAAGGACACCACGGTGGAGTCTCTGGAGCACGACCTCTTCCTGTCTGATCTGGCCTGGAAGCTGAAATAGGAGGGCGCCATGTTAGAAGAACTGAAACAGACTGTGCTTGAGGCGAATCTTCTCCTTCCGAAGCATCAGCTCGTTACCTTTACCTGGGGCAATGTCTCCGGCATCGACCGGGAGAAGGGCCTGGTGGTCATCAAGCCCTCCGGGGTGGAGTATGACGGGATGACCGCGGACGATATGGTCGTGGTGGACCTCGATGGAAACCGGGTGGAGGGACGCTATAAGCCTTCCAGTGACACGCCGACCCATGTGGCTCTCTACCGGGCCTTCCCGGGGCTGGGCAGCATCGTGCATACGCACAGCCGCTGGGCGACCTCTTTTGCCCAGGCCGGACGGGGTGTGCCCGCCATGGGCACCACGCAGGGGGACTATTTCTACGGAGAGATCCCCTGTACGCGGAAGATGACGCCGGAGGAGATCGCCGGAGCCTATGAGGCGGAGACCGGAAATGTGATCATCGAGACCTTCCGGGAGCGGGGCATTGATCCCGATCAGGTGCCGGCGGTGCTGGTACACAGCCACGGCCCTTTCACCTGGGGAACCGATCCGTTAAACGCCGTGCACAACGCCGTGGTGCTGGAGGAGGTTGCCTTCATGGATTTCCATGCCATGATGCTGGAGCCGGGGCTGCCGCCGATGCAGCAGGAGCTGCTTGATAAGCATTACCTGCGCAAGCACGGAGCCAACGCCTATTACGGACAGAACTGACATGACCGGAGAACTGTTGTGTCATATCCTTTTGTCGTCCGTATAGTGACATGAAATAAAGAAAAAGCCCCCTGGCGGGGGCGTCAGGAGGGGGAGCCGGTGATATGACGCATCAGCTCCTCCTTCGTATTATATTTGGGGTGAACCAGAACCAGCTCCAGCAGCTGCTCCAGGGTCGCCCCGATCTCTTTGCCGGGGCGGAAGCCGGCGGCGATAAGATCCTGCCCGGTGACAGCCAGGTCCTTCAGGCTGGTGCAGTCTCCGCGGGCGACGATCTCCGTATACAGCGCTTCAGCCCGGTCGCAGCGGGGCAGGAGACGTTCCCTCCCGAGGGGGCTCTTGGCGGCGGTATCCGCCCGGCGCAGCGTCAGAAGCCGGGGGAAATTTTCCGCGCCCACCTTATTCATGGTGCGCCGCAGATCCTCCTCGCTCATACCCAGCCTGTAATCGTGATAGCGGACCAGCAGTGTCACCAGGCGGATGGTCCGGTTATCAAAACGCAGTTCCTGCAGGAAATGCCGGGCGAAGTCGGCACTGACGGCGGCGTGGCCGTGGAAATGGTCGAGGCCTTTCTCATCGACGGTGTGCGTGGACAGCTTCCCCACGTCGTGGAGCAGAGCGGCCCAGCGCAGCGCCGGGTCGGCAGGGACTCTTTTAAGCGTTTCGATTGTGTGAAGCCCCACATTGTAGCAGTGGAAGGGGTGATTCTGCGGCGTTTCCATCATCCGGTCGAACTCCGGGAAGAGAATCGCCGTGATCCCCGTCTCATACAGCGTGAGAAAGCGTTCAGGGTGGGGGGAGAGCAGCAGCTTGTGACACTCCACCTGGATCCGCTCCCGGCTGATGAGAGTCAGGCGGGGGGCAAAGGTGCGGATGGCGGCCAGGGTCTCCTCTTCAATGGAAAAATCCAGCTGCGCCGAAAAACGAACGGCGCGGAGGATACGCAGCGCGTCCTCCTGAAAACGCTCCCGGGGGTCTCCCACGGCCCGGATGACGCCGTGCGTGAGATCTGCGAGACCGCCGTGGAGATCGACGATCCCTTCCTCCGGGTGGTAAGCCATAGCGTTGATCGTGAAATCCCGGCGTTTCAGGTCCTCCGCCAGAGAGCGGGTGAAGGAGACCTGCTTCGGATGGCGCCCATCCTCGTAGACCCCGTCGACCCGGTAGGTGGTGACCTCATAGCCGTTTCCTCCCATCAGGACGGTCACGGTGCCGTGCTGAATGCCCGTATCTACCGTGCGGCGGAACAGAGCCTTGACCTCCTGAGGGGACGCGGAGGTCGTGATGTCCCAGTCCCCCGGCGTGCGGGAGAGCAGGGCATCGCGGACGCAGCCGCCCACGATATAGGCCTCGAATCCGGCTTCGCGGAGAATCCGGAGAATGTTGTGTACCTGAGGGGGGAGTTCGATGTGCATCCTGCGCCTCCTTTCTGTCATCAGCATAAAGCTCCGGGCTGCAAAATCATGGTCTCCGAAGGTTTTGAAAACCTGTTTATTTTATGGAGATACATTGCATGAGATTTTGATTCCGGCATCGTCATCATACATAATAAGACGCTTTTTTTCAAGTCCTCCGGGCCTTTTCACCGCCTCTTTTCCCGGCGCATAAATGCCGGCAGGCGGTCATATGCTAGATTGTGACGGCAAAGGGGAGCGGCGGAACCGGTGGGAGGTCTGTGTGTGAACGAGCGGGAGTGGGAAGTGTTGCAGCAGTACGAGGTGCAGGTCAGGAAGCTGGTCCGGTTTCGGGGCGCCTTCCTCTGCGAGACCGGACGGGAACTTTATCTGCTGAAGGAGTGTGCTGTCTCCGAGGAACGGCTCCAGTGGGAGGCATGGATTCTGGATGGCTGCCGGGACCTGGGGAGTGTCCGGACAGAGACCTATGTGCGAAACCGGGAGGGAAGATTATTGTCACGCTCCTCCGACTACCGGTATTATCTGCTGCGTACCTGGCAGGAGGGGCGGGAGTGCAGCCGCGACAACCGGGAGGACGTCATCCTGGCTGCCGCGGCGCTGGCGCGGCTTCATCGGAATTTCCGGCAGAGAAAGGAAGAACTGGCTGCCTGGGAAATCCTCTGGAAGCAGGAATGGGCACAGATCCGGCAGGCAGAGCAGGAGGCGGCCCGGCTGCGGGAAGAAAAACGGCGTGAAGAGAACGGTGTCGGCCTGCGCATCGGGGAGGAAGATGATTCGTGCAGAACCGGAGACCTGGAAACAGACGCTGGGAACAGTCGGCGCGCGGCAGAGCCGGGCGGCGCGGATGCAGGGAAAACGGAGGGAGCTCCGGTCTCTCCGTCTGCGGAGAACCGCACCGCTGCGGAAATGCACCGGCACACCCGCGAGATGACACGGGCGCGGAATTTCATCCGCAAGATCCGGCGGAAATCGGAGCTGGAGATCGCTCTTCTGAGTGAGTTTGCCGGTTACCTTCCTCAGGCCGAGGAGGCGGCCCGGCGGATGGAAGCGCTGGCGCCTCCGGAGGACGGACTCTGCCACGGCGATTATGCCTGCCACCACCTCTTTCGCGGGCGGGACGGCCTCTTTCTCTCTGATTTCGGCCGTCTCCACCACGGCGTGTACCAGGAGGATCTCTATCTTCTTCTGCGGAAAACGATGGAGAACAGCGGCTGGGATGCGGCGCTGGCACGGGAGATGCTGACCAGTTACGATAAGATTTTCCCTTTGTCCCGCGACGCGCTTTCCTATCTCTATCTGCGTTTCCTCTATCCGGAGAAATTCTGGAAGCAGGTGAATTTCTACTATAATCACCGCAAATCCTGGATGCCGGCCCGGAATCTCGAGAAGCTGCGCGCCATCGCGGCTCAGAAAGAAGGCCGGGAAGCGTTCCTGCGGCACATGGAGGAAAAAATTGGCCAGATGTGAAGAAGATTTTCGGTAAGTTTCCTTTACTTTGAGAGGATTAAAAAGTATAATATGACACAAGGGACAAAAGGTCAGGAATGGAACGCTTACACAAGGTACGCCCTTCGGGTGCGCGTTCCAATTCATGACCTTGGGGACCGCAACAACATGAGAAAGTAGCCATTTTGGCCAGTATTTGGGCCAAAATGAGCGGATTTCGAATGCTGTTAGGATTGCGAGATAAGTGAGATACACCGAAGGCGCCCTTTGGGGAAAATCTTTGATTTTCGTAATCGAACTTATGCGTTGCTGTGCAAAGCGCGGAGCAATCCGTAGTGTCATATTAGATAGCTCCCGGTCATGCCGGGGGGAGAAGGAGGAACGTAACATGGGATACTTAGAGTCTTACCAGGAATGGCTGACGAACCCTTATTTTGACGAGGAGACCCGCGCGGAGCTTGCGGCCATCCGGGACGACGACAAAGAGATCAAGGAACGCTTCTATGCGGATCTGGAGTTCGGTACGGGCGGCCTGCGGGGCATCATCGGCGCCGGCACCAACCGCATGAACAAGTACGTGGTCCGCAAGGCGACCCAGGGTATGGCGAATTTCATTAAGAAACAGGGCACGGAGGCCATGGGCGTGGCGATTGCCCATGATTCCCGGCGGATGTCCACGGAATTTGCCGACGAGGCAGCCCTGACGCTGGCGGCCAACGGCATTCGGGCCTATGTATTCGATACGCTGCGCCCGACGCCGGAGCTCTCCTTCGCGGTGCGCTATTACGGCTGTACGGCGGGCATCAATGTCACCGCCAGCCACAACCCGCCGGAGTACAACGGTTACAAGGCCTACTGGGCCGACGGCGCGCAGATCACCCCGCCCTACGACACCGGCATCATGGATGAGGTGAAGGCTGTGACCAACTATGCCGACTGCAAGACCATGGACAAGGCGGCGGCGAAGGCCGCGGGGCTCTATGTCACGATCAGCGTGGAGTGCGACGCAGCCTACATGCGCGAGCTGAAGAAGCAGATCAAGCGTCAGGACTGCATCGACGCCGTGGGCAAGGACATCACCGTGGTGTATAATCCCCTGCACGGCGCGGGGAACGTCCCGGTGCGCCGGATCCTGGCGGAGATCGGTTTCCCGAATGTGTATGTCGTGCCGGAGCAGGAACTGCCGGACGGAGATTTCCCTACGGTCAGCTATCCCAACCCGGAGGCTGCCGAGTGCTTCGAACTGGCGCTGAAGCTGGCGAAGGAGAAGAACGCGGACCTGGTTCTGGCAACAGACCCTGATTCCGACCGTCTGGGCGTATATGTGAAGGATGCGGCCGGAGAATATCAGTGCCTGACCGGAAATATGTCCGGCTGTCTGCTGGCGGATTATGAGATCAGACAGTGGAAGGAGCAGAAGGGGCTGCCCGCAGACGGCGCTCTCATCAGCACCATCGTCAGCACCAACCTGGCCGGCGCCATTGCGAAGAAATACGGCGTGGAATTCATCGAGACGCTGACCGGCTTCAAATACATCGGCGAGCAGATCAAGAAGTTCGAAGACACCGGCAAGGGCACCTTCCTCTTCGGCTTCGAGGAGAGCTATGGCTGCCTGATTGGCACCCATGCCCGCGACAAGGACGCCGTCGTGGCCAGCATGGCCCTGTGTGAGGCGGCCGCCTACTACAAGACCCAGGGCAAGACCCTGTGGGATGCCATGCTTGACATCTACAACGAACTGGGCTATTACAAGGACAACATCATTTCCATCACTCTGAAGGGGCTGGATGGCTTGGAGAAGATCCAGAAGATCATGTCCGTCCTGCGCGAGGAGGAGCCGAAGACACTGGGCGCCTATCGCGTGCTGGCCAAGAGGGACTACAAGCTGGACACTGTGAAGGACATGGAGACCGGTGAGGTGACGGCGACCGGTCTGCCGAATTCCAACGTGCTCTACTATGATCTGGAGGATAATGCCTGGTGCTGCGTGCGTCCTTCCGGCACCGAGCCCAAGATCAAGCTGTACTATGGCGTCAAGGGCAGCTCCTTCGAGGATGCGGCGGCCCGTTCCGAGGCGCTGGGACAGGTCCTCTCCGATATGGTGAACGCCATCGAGTAAGAGAATTGCATGAATACCATTTTGTTTGACCTGGACGGGACACTGCTCCCTATGGACCAGGATACTTACGTAAGACAATATATCCGACTCCTGGCGGGGCATTTCGCGTCCCTGGGATACGACGCAAAGAGGGTGGCCGACGGTCTGCTGCAGGCCACCCTCGCTTCCATGAAAAATGAGACGGAACAGACCAACGAGGAAGTCTTCTGGTCTGTGTTCGGGCAGGCAGCCTATCCGGATCTGCGGGAGCATGAGTTGGAGCTGTGCCGCTTCTATGCGGAGAAGCACCCGACGCTCTGCACCGCCGTGGCTCCCGGGCGGAATTCCAGGCGCCCGGTGGACATACTGCGGGCGAAGGGCTACCGGCTGGTGCTGGCTACGAATCCGCTGTTTCCCCGAATGGCGACTTATCAGCGGATGTCCTGGGCCGGGCTGGTTCCGGCGGACTTCGCCTGTGTCACGACATTTGACAACAGCCGCCGCTGCAAGCCCAATCCGGCGTATTTCACGGAGCTGACGGAGCAGCTGGGACTGGCCCCGGCGGACTGCCTGATGGTGGGAAACGACATGCGGGATGACATGGAGGCCGCCACGGCGGCGGACCTGGAGACCTGGCTGATCACAGACTACCTCATCGACCGTAAGGGAGAAGGACCGGAGGCTTACCGTCACGGGACTTTTGAGGAATTCGTACAGTATGCGGAAGCGTTGCCGCCCTGTGAGGGCTGATAATAAAAACCTCTTCCTGATACAGGGAGAGGTTTTTCATTGACAAAAAACAGGAAAATGACTGCAGTGTGAATGACGTCTTGACGAGAAACGGATTTATGATAAAATATGATATATCATGGATTTTCATAAAAATGGAGGCGCGGAATGGCATATATCAAGAGAGAGCTCGAACGAAAATTTCTGAAACTCAACCAGTTCTTTAAGGCGGTTCTTGTTACAGGTGCCAGACAGGTCGGCAAGACAACGATGTTGAAACACCTGGCGGAGGGAAGTGACAGAACCTATGTGACTATGGACAATGCCATGGCCAGAGATCTGGCAAAATCCGATCCTGTACTGTTCTTTCAGACCTACAAGCCCCCGATTCTCATCGATGAGGTGCAGAAAGCTCCGGAATTGTTTGAACAGATTAAGATTCTCTGCGACGAGAGCGACGAAAACGGGCTCATCTGGCTGACCGGTTCTCAGCAGTACGGAATGATGAGAAAAGTGCAGGAAACACTGGCCGGAAGAATCGGAATTCTGGAGCTGTACAGTCTGTCGGCACGGGAAAAGGCTGGGGTTGTGTTTGACGAGGAACTGGACTTTTCGCTTTCCGCCCTGCAGGCAAGACAGCGCAGGCTGCCCAAAAACGATGTGATCCAGGTGTTCCGGCATATCTGGGAGGGCGGAATGCCGCAGGTGCAGGGTGTGGATGAGGAACTCCGGCAGGAATATTTTAATTCCTATGTCGACACATACCTGATGCGGGATGTGACGGAAGCAGGAGGAATTACTGATTCTGTACGTTTCCGCAGATTTCTTGTCGGTTGCGCCTCTCTTGTTGCAGAGCAGGTTAATTACACAACTTTGGCTGAGTCCGCCGACATCGCACCGACCACGGCCAAAGAGTGGCTTCGTGTATTAGAGAGCCTGCATATTATTTACCTTCTGCCGCCGTATTCCAATAACGCGCTGAAAAGGCTGAGTAAAACACCGAAGCTGTATTTTTGTGACACTGGACTGTGCGCGTATCTGTCACTGTGGCTGACGCCGGAGACTTTACGCAATGGTGCGGCCAGTGGACATTATTATGAGAATTATGTGGTGATGGAGTTGGTAAGAAATTATGCTTATGCGAAATCGCGGGTGAATATGACTTACTTCCGGGATTCCAACGCCAAGGAAATCGACATTTTTGTGGAGGAGAACAATGTGATTCATCCGCTGGAAGTCAAGAAGAGCGCAGCGCCGGACCGCCGGGAGGTGAAAAAATACAAGATTATCGATAAGGCCTCGCTGAACCGCGGCTGTGGCGGCATCATCTGTATGTGTGAGGAGCCCATCCCGATTGATGAAGAGAACTGTTTTATTCCCAGCAATCTGATCTGAAAGAATATTGAAGAGAGAAAGGCACCTGCAGAGGGTGTTTTTCTTTTTGTCATATGGGACATTTCTCTGAAATTTCCCATATGACAAAAGCCTCCGGCGGATGCACACTCGCGCGCAAGGAAATATGTCGCCAAAGCGACTGCGCTCAGCGCGAGAATGCGCAAAGCGCATTCTTTAAAAAGGGTACTTGACAATACAAAGTAGCTGTGGTATCTTGTGGACGTAACTACTTGACATTGCATAGTAGATGCGGAAAGGAGGTGCGGCCATGGCAGATACGCAGCTGATGAAGGGAATTCTTGAAGGCTGCACGCTGGCGCTGATCGCAGAGGGGGAGACCTACGGATACCAGATCCTGTCGGACATGGCAGCTCACGGTTTCACTGACGTTCTGGAGGGAACTTTGTATCCGATCCTGACGCGGCTGGAACGCAATGGACTGATTCAGTGCCGAAAGGCGAAATCACCGCTGGGGCCTGTCCGCAAATATTATTCCATCACAGAACACGGAAGCGAGTATCTCAGAGAATTCCGGAAGAATTACACGTATGTTACGGCATGTGCAGACTCCATATTGAACGGCAAAGATATTGACGGTTCAACATGACGGAGATGAATACGATAGACACTGCCGTAAATGACAAAAGGTCATTTATGATCTAAAAGGGGGTTAAGTCATGATTATTGGAGAGATGAAGGAAATGCTGCGGGACGAATACAGAGAGACCTTTGCCCGGGCGGAGTCCTATGGGCGGATCTCGGATCTGGAGGAAGAGTATCTGGAGGACTGCCTGGCAGATCTGGGGGATCTGCTGTACACGGCGCAGGAGAAGGGAACGCCGGTGGAGAAGCTGATCGGAAGCAATCCGGAAGCGTTCTGCCGTTCCTACTTCAGCGCCTTTACGGTCAAAGATCGTGTGAAACATGTCTGCGGGACGTTTTTCAAGGATACCTGGGGGCTTTTGGTCATCAATCTCCTGCTGCTCGTGGGAGACGGCCTGGGCGGCGTTGATCTGTGGACGATTCCTACAAACTGGTACACCGGCTGGTTTCTGGCCTTCGATGTCTCTTTTATTCTTTTTTATAATGTCCTGTTCAGCTCCGTCCTGCGGCGCGTATATTTCCGTATCCGGCACGGAGAGATGATCCAGACTGTCGGAACCATCTGCCTGGTTCTCCTCTCTCTGTTCCTGGGGCAGAGATTTCGGGATGTCTTGAGCGAGGTCCCCGCTCTTCTGGTAGTCATTCTCTCCGGCGGGTACATTTTGCTCTATCTCCTGGTGGTGGGGCACTCCAATTACCGACGGACCGGACATCTGTTTGATCCGGAGAGGAAGCAGCGCCGGAGCGCGCGTTGACCTGATAGAAATATTGTCTAAATTGTCATATTTTCCTGCGAAATATATGAAAAAGTATAGAAATTTACAATAAGACACAGTTTTTTAAAACGAAAAACATATGAAAGAATGCTGGGCATTGGTGAGGGCTCGAAAAAGGTGAATCAGAAAAAATCATGTAAACCGGGACTCTTCGGATTAAAAATCAAAAAAATGGCAAAAATATACAGGGGTATTGAAAAAAAGAAAAATAGTGATATAATATAAGAGATGAGGCTGCGGCATCGAGGTTATAAACAGAGATTCTGATTTGTCTCTGAGAGGTGAAAACCGCAGCGTGAAAACAGATTCGTAAAAGCAGACGCCGGAAAAGGCAGAAAGGAGAGCCAGATGTTTGGCAAAGGCGAATATATCATTTACGGAAGCAAGGGAGTCTGTGAGGTGAGGGATATCACCACGATTCAGAGGGACGGCGTTCCAGGTAACCGCCTTTACTATTTACTGACACCGCTGAATTCACAGGGGAGCCGGGTGTTCACCCCGGTGGACAATGACAAGATCGTCATGCGGCCCCTGATGAGCCGCCAGGAGGCGGAACAGCTGATTGAAGAGATGCCGGAGATCGAGGAGCTGGAGGTGCCCAGCGAGAAGCTGCGGGAGCAGTCCTACAAGGATTGTCTGCGGACTGGAAATTGCCGCGAGTATGTGCGTATCCTCAAGGCTCTCTACCGGAGGAGACAGACACGGATCGCCAGCGGGAAGAAGGTCACCGCGACCGATGAGCGGTACACGAAGCAGGCGGAGGAGGCGCTGTATTCGGAGCTTTCGATTCTGCTTTCGATTCCGACGGAGGAGGTACCGGCCTATATCAACGAGAAACTGCAGACGACCGGGGCAGCAAAGTAGACGTTACAGGCAGCACGCACGAAAAAATGAATCTGCCTGCGCAGTCTGTAAGCACCGCGATACAGAGAGCAGATGGTTTTGACTGATCATGGAAGATATGAAGGAGGTTTATCCCGGGTGATAAACCTCTTTTTTGTGTCATATAGTAAGACAGACAGGCAGAGCGGAGCCGCAGGAGCATGAGGCAGAGATGGGAATGGGGAATGGGAATCGCACTGATTCTGATGATGGTGCTTCTGGCCAATGTCGGGATGGAGAAGGTTCTTACGGCGGCGGCTCAGACGGGTGTCACGGCGGCGGGAGAGAGCGGCACTGCAGAAGATGACGAGGCAGATGGCTCTGAGGAGAGCGGTGCGGAAGAGAAGGATTTGGAGTCCGGCTGGACGCACATTGTGGCCATCGACAGCGGCCACGGAGGCATCGACCCGGGAAAGGTGGGTGTGCATGGCGAGGAGGAGAAGGACATCAATCTGGCCATCGCGCAGCGGGTGCAGTCGCTCCTTGAGGCCAACGACATTCTGGTCGTCATGACCAGAGATTCGGATGAGGGATTGTATGATGAAAGCGACAGCAACAAAAAAATGGCCGATCTGACCGCCCGCTGCGCTCTGATCAACGAGAGCGGCGCGGAGCTGGCCGTGAGCATCCATCAGAACAGCTATCACGATGCTTCGGTCTGCGGCCCGCAGATGTTCTACTACCGGAACTCGGAGGAGGGAGAGCGGCTGGCACGCTGTCTGCAGCAGACCTTCCTCAGTGTGCAGCCCGATAACACGCGGGATATCAAGTATAACGACAATTATTACATCCTGCTTCACGTGAACTGCCCTGTCGTTGTGGCCGAGTGCGGTTTTTTAAGCAACTGGGAGGAATCGGAACTGCTGATGCAGGAGGAATATCAGGAACAGGTGGCCTGGGCAATCACGATGGGGATACTGACGTATCTGAATACGTGACAGACGCATCTTCAGAAGCGCGGCCGGGCCGTTTGCCTGATTGGATTTTTGCATAGTTGTCTGCGTTGACAGGGAGAGCGGCAGGAACTATACTGACAGAAAACTGAGGCCGATGTAGCCTGTAAGGGCAGGGAAGGGATGAACGAGAGGATGAGAAGTCAGAGTAAACGGGAAGAACTGGAGGCGCGTATCGCGGAGCTTCCGCTGCTGGAATATGGATTCCTGAAAACAGACCAGGTGAAATTTCTGGACAGAGTCCGTACGGTATGCCGGGAGGAATGTCCGCAGTACGGAACCTCCTGGGCCTGTCCTCCCGCTGTGGGAACAGTCGAGGAATGCCGGGCGCGCTGCCAGGCCTACACCGATGTGATGATCTTCTCCACGATGACAGAGGTGCAGGATATCACCAATCTGGAGGAGACTCTGGCCACCCGGGAGAGTCTGGAAGTGATAGCGCGGGCTCTGCGGGAGATCCTGCGGGAGCTTTTCGGCGACTGTCTGATGCTCTCCACGGAATCCTGTGCTGTCTGCGCGCGCTGCACTTACCCGGATGCACCCTGCCGCCACCCGGAGCGTATGCTCCCCTGCGTGGAGAGCTACGGCATCCTGGTGACGGATCTGGCGGAGAAAGCGGGCATGACTTTCTTCGAGGATTATAATACGGTCGTGTGGTTCGGGGCGGCGTTTTTTAAAGAATAAGACTGTATACGTTGAGAACAGCCATGATCGCCAGAACAAGCAGGTTAATGATAGAGACGGCGAACAGTTCTACGAACAGCTTGTTTTGAGGGAAGTGTGTGTCGGCATCCTTTTGCTGAGCAACGCCGGCCATGATCAGAGCGCCCGTGGTGGAGATGGGAGTGTAGCCAGCGATGGTGCCGCCGATGACAACCATTGTAACCAGATAGACGCCGTCAGCCCCGATGCTGGTTGCGAGGCTGCCGCAGATAGGGACCAGTGTGGGGAACACAACACCGAGACCGGAACTGAAGAACGACATGACACCGGCAAGAATTGCCATGATGGGAGCCGCGTTTTTGGGACCCATGATCGCCTCCATCGAAGAGACCATCAGATCGATTCCACCGGACAGGGAGACGACATTCATGAGCATACCAACGCCCATGACCATGAGGATCACATTCCAGGGAATATGAGTGATGGCCTTCTTCTCGTTTCCGCCGCCGACAATGACCAGGATGGTGCCAATCAGGAAGCCTGTCAGCCCGACATTCCAGGAGAGAATGAGGACGCCGAAGGCCATGAGAACCAGACCCACCAGAGAGAGCCACTGCTGCCATGTAAAGGCAGGAAGCTTTTCTTTGTCAGAAACAGAGATTGCCTTCTCGACATGCCATCCTTTGTAGTAGATGTAAACGAGAATAGCAGTGATGACAGTTGTGACAAAGGTACACACCATGATGGGCACGGTGCTGCTGGCGAGTCCCTGTTCCTCCATCAGACTGCTGACGACCGCTGACTCCGGGGTCAGTGGGCTCATTCGTCCGGCCATGGCGCCCATATCCCCGATAATGGATACCATGATAGGGTTGATTCCTGCGGACAGGGAGATGGGAATCGCGATGACGGGAATGATGGCCAGGCAGGGTATGGAACCGGGACCGGCAGCGCTGAGGGCCATACCGATCAGGAACATGACGATGGGGATGGCACGGGCCGGAACCAGATTGACCAGCTTGCGCGCCATCAGTTCCAGCGTGCCGTTTTCCTGGATGATGGCAAAAAGATACGTAACACCCACCATCTGGACAAACAGAGACGTGCCGAACCCGGACACCACCTGAGATGCGGTGATGGTATCGTTGTAGATGATACTCAGGATCATGGAAAATCCGATACACAGGATGCCGACGTTGACGCTGCGGGTAAAGCCGATGATGATGGCGGCGACCAGCAGAATAAGTGATAACAGACCTAAATTCATACTAATACCTCTCTTCTCTCTAAAAATAGCCGTTACTGAAATACAACACAGACGGGGCTTTCTGTTTGGATGATTCTGTGTGTGGGAATCAACTCGCCGGTGGAAGAATTAAAAGAAAATTCAACAATGGTATCGCTGTCCTCATTTGCTACATAGCAGAGGCCATTCGGGGCGAAGCAGAAAAACCGCGGTGTCCGGCCAAGGCACGGGTAGAAACCGGTGTTCTTCAGATAACCTGTGAGGGCGTCAATGTGGTAGACGGCGATGCTGTCCGTGTAGCGGTTGGAGACAAGAACCCATTGTCCGCTGGGATCGATCATGACTTCGCTGGCATCAGAATACCCGGTGACAGTTTCCGGGACGGTACTCAACTCCTGCAGAGCTTTCATTTGTCCGTTCTGCTCATCAAACTGGAAATACAGAACCTTGTTTCCCTTTTCCTCGCACATATACAGCCAGTGATTGTTGGGATGCATGGCAGCGTGACGCGGTTCGTCCCAGGTACGGGACAGAAACTGAGATGTCTGAGTAAAGGTGCCATTCTCCGGATTGTAGCGAAGCACGCGCATCTGTCCGAAACCATGGACGCGGCTCTGGGC
Source organism: Lachnospiraceae bacterium (assembly GCA_021202465.1). Lineage (GTDB taxonomy): Bacteria > Bacillota > Clostridia > Lachnospirales > Lachnospiraceae > UBA3305. The sequence goes on from JAJQCZ010000024.1 coordinate 74,013, forward strand.
GCAGGCGAAGAGATAATTTCTGGTTTGATCCCAGAGACACTGATGGATGGTAGAGACATCACCTTCCTTCTTGCCCTCATAGGTATAGCGGGCGACCACCTCGCCCAGCGCACCGTCCTCCCGGCGGTTCAGGGTGCACAACGTTCCTCCCTGCAGGGTGGCGACAATGACGCGGCGGTTGCCCCGGTCCACTGTAATATCCACAGGATTTCTTCCCCCGATATTCACGGTGTTCATGTGTTCCAGGGTGTGGTCCGGGAGAATCCGGTAGCTGGAGACCTGTGTGGTATCTCCATGGACGGAATATAGAAATTTTCCTTCCTGATCCACTGCCTGGAAGGATGGATTGGGCTCCGTATAGAGACACTGGAGCTCCTGCCATTCTCCGTCAGGCAGAATTTCGTAGGTTTTCAATCCCCGCCCGTGTGCATTTCTCTCTTTAGTCGTGCGGCAGCCAACATAAGCGTACATACAGTTCCTCCTCGTTTTTTGACCGTATGGTCATCACGGCTCCCCTGAAAGGGGTCATTTCTTTTTCCTATTTAAAAATATCATAGAAGGAATAGGAACGGAAATTCATCTTTTGACTGGGGCCCCCATTCCCAAATGGAATGGGGGAAAAGAAAAAGGACCGGAGCGTGCCTTTACGGGCTTCGGTTCCGATCCTGTGGTGAAAGCGCCATCATGGGCAGGATATGCGAAAATAGGTCTGGATAAATTCGATCAATTCAGTGAATTCTTCAGATTGGTAGTGATTTTCGGGCCACATAAGCCATACGCGGCGGGAAATAGGGTTTCCCTGCCGATCAAAGGCAGGGATTTTTTGTATCTTTGTTTCGTCAATACGCCAGCTGGTACCGAACAAAAAACAGATTCCCAGGCCGCTTTCAACCATTTCCAGTGCAATATCCGGATAAGGAACGCGCTGGGATGGACGGGGCACATTGCCGAATTGCTGTTTCCACCATTGGTCGATCAGCTGTTTTACGACAGGATTGTAATATGTTTCAATCAGGGGGAAAACGGGAAGCTCTTCCGGCTGCATGCTTTGCGGTGCGGCGATGAACAGTCCTTCGTCAAGCAGCTGTGACCGGTGGCCGGGGAAAGGGTAATCTCCGCATATGATTCCCATATCGACGGTACCGTTTGTCAGATGCTGAAGAATGATATCGCTGGAATATGAAAGAGTTTGAATTTGAAGCTGGTCATATTGATCCCGATATTTTTTCAGCAGCCGTGCCATGTGCAGCCGCGCAAAGGAATTGGGAACTCCGATTCGAAGCAGCTCTCTGGTCTTTTTACTTTCGGAGAGATAAGCGCGGACTTCCTCCATGAATTTCTGGTGAGCGATCGCCTTTTGAAACAGATATTTCCCGTTTTCTGTAAAAATAATGCCCTGACTGCTTCTTTTTACGATTTCAGTTCCCAATTCGTCTTCAATCGCACTGAGGCGCTTGGTCAGAGCCGACTGTGTGATGAAGAGTGCTTCGGCAGCCTGTGTGATGCTTTTTTTTCTCATAGAGAACCTGTATGATTTCCCAGTCTTTATCTCTCATCTCTTCTTTCGTCATCCATTTCTTTTTCTATGAAATAAATGAAATCAAGGAGTTCGTTATCCAGCTGCTTACTTCGCGGATAAACAAACCAGGTATTTCTTGTGACAGGGGTGCCGTCCCGATACGTCATGGGAGTGAGCACCAGGTGCAGTTCATTCTCAAATCCATGAGGGAGGAAACAGCAGGTATATCCGTCGCCCCGATGGATGACCTGCCAGGCGAAATCAATGTAGCCGACGGACATTTCCTTCGGGATGTCGGTCCCGAAGCGGTCCTGCCACCAATCGGCAAAGAGATGGCGGGTTTGTTCATTGGTGCTGTACCCGATTCGCTGCATCGAGGGGAGGTTGTCCAGATCGATCAGCTCGCGGGTGACCAGAAAGGCCTGATTCTGCGCGATTCGTTTCTGGTAAACTGCGCCCTCATAGTCACCCCGGACGAATCCCACATCCACCGTTCCATCGAGAACGCGGCGGAAGAGGAGGTTGCTGGGTTCGTTGATGACCTGAAAGGTCACCTGAGGTTGCTGATTTCGATATTTCAGAAGAAGATCCGTCAGTGTGTATTTGCTGAAGGTATAGGAGGAACCGATGGTGATGACGGTCTGTTTTGAGGTGCGGAGGGCAGAGAGCTCCTGTCGGGTTTCTTCCATGAACTGCAGATACATCCCGGCTCGCTCCGCCAGGCAGTCTCCCTCGGGGGTAAAAGAGAGACCTTTGGGAGTACGGAGGAGTATCTTTACCTGAAATTCTTCCTCCATCGCGTGGATGCGCTTGGTCAGAGCCGGCTGCGTCGTATATAGAAGTGCAGCGACCTTTGTCATATTGGGATTTTTATGCAGTTCGTATAAAATATTCCAGTCCGAATCCTTCATCGCGGAGCCTCCTGCTTTGTTTGATTTCCCTGAATCCGTGTATCATTGAAGACAAAAGAATTTGCCTGGCATTATTGTTTGTATTCTACCAGATTTCTACAGACACAGCAAGAAAGCGTCATGGATCGATCCCCCCCGCGAGAGCAGGGGGACCGGGTTTTTCAGAAGAAGGACGCAGATCAGGCTTCCTCCAGCTCCGCCAGTTGATTTCGGAGATAGCGGAGCTGACCGCCGCTTAAAACGACATCGATCTCGTTTTCCGACAGATCCAGAGTTACGTAGAATGTCTTGCCCTTCGTCACGTTTCGTACGGCGACGCGCCGGGTCGGAATCTGTTCTGTAAGGTGCTCGATCTCCAGCACATCCATCTGGTCGATTAAGTCGTAGGAAGCAGGATCCTCGAACAGCATGGGAATGATGCCGTGGTTTACCAGATTGCCTTTGTGAATGCGGGCGATGCTCTTGGCGATCACACATTTGACGCCCAGATACATGGGATTGATGGCTGCATGCTCCCGGGAGGAGCCCTGTCCATAATTTTCCCCGCCGACAATGATGCTCTGCCCCATCTCTTTGGCGCGGGCGGCGAAGGTGGGATCATAGCGGTGGTAGCAATACTGGCTCATCAGTGGAATGTTGGAGCGCATGGAGGAAAACTCAGCACTGGCAGGGGTAATGTCATCGGTGGATACGTTGTCCCGTGCTTTGAGGCTGACACCGGCAATCAGATGCTCCTCCGGCGCTTCAGGAACCGGCAGAAACTGAATGTTGGGGCCGCGGGTGATTTCCACTTTCTGCGCCTCCTCCGGGGGCAGCGGCTCGATGAACAGGGAATTATCAACCAGATAAGTATCCGGCTCATGGATGGTATCCAGGCGGGCAACATCCGCCCCCAGGATATCCTCCGCCGCCGCGAAGGTTCCGGTGATGGCTGTAGCTGCAGCGCTTTCAGGGCTCACGAGGTAGATCTCGGCGGTCGGATTGCCGGCGCGTCCCTTGAAATTGCGGTTGGAGGTACGCACGGCGACACCGTTGGTGGGCGGCGTCTGACCGATGGCACAGCAGGGGCCGCAGGAGATTTCCAGCATGCGCACACCGGCAGCGAGGAGCATGTCGATGTAGCCGTCGCGCAGGAGCTCGCGGTAGGTTTGCCGGGAGGCGACGGCACAGGTGCAGCTGACGTCCTCATGAACATGGTGTCCCTTAAAGACCAGTGCAGCGCGCGCTACATCCGAGTAGCTGGTGTTAGTGCAGCTGCCGATAAATACCTGCTGAACTTTCTTTTTCTCGGCTTCCCGCAGAGGAATGACATTGTCCGGCTGATGCGGGCAGGAGATCAGCGGTTCCAGTTCACTCAGATCAAGCTCGATGCGCTCGTCATATTCGGCATCTTCGTCCGGCAGGAGTTCTACATAGTCCTCCGCACGTCCCTGTGCCGTCAGGAATCTTCGCACCTGTTCGTCGGCAGGGAAGATGGAGGAGGTGGCGCCCATTTCTGCGCCCATGTTGGCGATCGTGGCGCGGGCCGGGACCTCCAGGCTGGCCGCACCGGAGCCCACGTATTCGTAGACATTTCCCAGGCCGCCCTTGATGCTCACGCGGTGCAGCATTTCCAGGATGACCTCCTTCGTATTGCAGCCGGGACGCAAATTTCCTGTAAGGCGGACCTGTACGACACGCGGCATCTTCAGACGCATGGGGACGCCGGTCATGGCTGTGGCGACATCCATACCGCCGACACCGATGCAGAGCATGCCGATAGAACCTCCGTGCGGCGTGTGGCTGTCTCCGCCCATGCTGATCTTGCCGGGCACACCGAAACGGGCGACGTGCAGTGTGTGGCAGATGCCGTTTCCGGGGCGCGAAACATAGACACCGAATTTCTTCGCAGCGGACTGCAGATAAATATGGTCGTCCGGCGTCATATTGTTGACATAGAGCAGGTTGTGATCGAGATAGCTGACGGAGCACTCTGTACGCACCCGGTCCAGTTCCAGTGCCTCGAAGGCCAGATAGGTCATGACTGCGTTAATGTCGTGTGTCAGAGTCTGGTCGATCTTGAGGAAGACCTCCTCACCGGGGACCAGGCTGCCCTTTACATAGTGTGATTCGATGATTTTGCGTGTCAGAGATTTTCCCATGTCGATGTCTCCTGTCATTCTTTTTAATGACGGCCAATGGTTTTATGGCGTTTTCTTTTGTGTTGTCTGCGGACTGTGCAGACGACTGGTACGACAAGTATAACGTTTTTGAGGCGTCTTGTGGCATGGCAATCTGTTATCGTGCTATTCCAAAGAGGAATGGCTGAATTTAAATGGGCAGCGGAAGAACCCGACAGGGCTCCAGCTGCAGGGCGGGACAGGTGGAGGCGATCCGTTTGGTTGTGTCGATCAGATGACGCGCTGCGAGGGAGAGGGGACGATCCTTCTTCCAGGATACGGTCAGAGTCCGCTTAAAGGGTGGAGCTTCCAGCGTACAGAAAACCGGCGCGACCGGGTAGCTCTCATTCATGTTTCGCACCGTGATGATGGCGAATCCCATTCCCTGCGAGGCCAGAATGACGGCGGTGGAGGGATTGACGGTTTCCAGAATCGTTTTGGGCTGGATCTGGAAGCGGTCAAAGATCTGCTGTGCGGCCCGGTAGAGTCCCTGACCGTGGGTGGCAGAGATAAAAGGAATGTCCTGAAGCACCTCGGGGGGAATCTGGTAGAGTACGCCGGGCTGCGGAGAGAGTTCTTTTCCGCGGAAGAGGGGATGACTGGATGGCATGACGATCATCAGCTCTTCTTCTCCGATTGCTTCGAAATCGATGCCGGGCGTCAGGATGGGAAGGGTGCTGATCAGGGCGAGGTCGATGGTTTCTTTGACCAGAAGCTGTTCCAGTTCTGTACTGTCCCCCTCCAGAATCTGCAGGGAGATGCCGGGATAGTTTTCCAGATAGACGGGAAGAATATGAGGGAGCCAGGTCGCGCTGCGACTGCTGGGGGTGCCGATGATCAGGCGCCCTTTTTTCATGTTGGCGATCTCCTCCATCTCCCGATCCACCTGCTGCTTCATGGCCAGGACGTTTTTCATGCCTTCGATATACCGTTCCCCTGCGTATGTCAGGCGGATGGGCGTGGTGCTGCGGTCAAACAGTTTGACGCCCAGTTCTTTTTCCAGGTTGCCGATGCTTTTTGTTAGTGCCGGCTGAGAAACAAAACATTTCTCCGCGGCCCGGGAGAAGCTCCTCTGTTCAGCGACGGCACAGACGTAGTGAAAACGGGTAAATTCCATGTAATTCCTCCAGAAATATCAGGCGTTCCACGCGGAAATGGGTGTGAACAGGCTGATAGTGCGGCTTGTACGCGTTCTGCCCTCTGTCATGAAAAAAAGTTATCGCGCGATTAACTCAAAAGGTATTAGACAGAAAATAAAAGATACGATTATAATATTTTTAACAATTTAAGAAAAAAGATATCATAAAAAGAAACAGATTGCAACCGGTATTTTCCCGGGAAAGAGAGGAGGAGAAGATGGCGCGTTCCTTTTTTGATCATTATGTCTTTGAAGGTCCTCCCCGCGCTTTGGGGCAGCAGCATGGGGAAGCGCTGCGTGAACAGATTCGGGCGCATCTGCAGTTGTTGTATGATCGGGGTCGACGTTATTCCGATATGAGCCGTGAGGAGCTTCTTGAAACGGCCGGTCGCTTTGAAAATTATATCCGGCAATATACCCCTGACTTCTTCGAAGAGATTCAGGGACTGGCGGAGGGGGCAGGGATTCAGCCGGATGAGGCGCTGTTCCTGCAGTGCAAGCCGGAAATAGTCCATCTGAATCATCCCGGCGGCTCTCATTTTAAAAATACGGCGTTTGCAGTGGGAACTACGCATACAGCGGAAGCAAAGATGTACAGCGCCCTGAACATGGATATGGCAGGAGATTTTGAACCGTTTACCAATGTGATCACGCTGAAAGCGGAGGGAAAGCCACAGGTCATGATGCTTCTTCCGGCCGGGATGATCAGCTACCAGGGCTGTAACGATCGGGGGATGGGCGTCAGCAGCAATTATCTGATCTGTGAGGGCTGGAAGATCGGCGTCCCCGGTTATCTGATCACCCGGCTTCTGCTGGAGCAGGAAAGCTATGAGGAAGCGCTGAAAACGATCACCCGGCTGGATTTTTCCTCACCCCGCAGCTACCTGATCTGTCATAGGGACGGAAAAATTGTCGGGGTAGAGACGACGCCGGAACGGGCAGCGATCCGGGAAGAAAGAAGCGGCATACGAATACATACGAATCACTATGTGAATCCGCAGATGGTTTCGTCAGAGAAAAGCTCTGATTATGAATACACAGACTCTCAATGCCGTATGAAGCGGATGGAGGAACTGCTGCAGGAGTATGAGGGGCGGATTGATTCCTTTGCTATCCGTCGTTTCCTCAGAGATCATCTGGGTGAGCCGCATTGCCTGTGCTTGCATCCCGACCCGCCGAATCATTACGCACATACCTTCGCCTCTCTCATCATGAACCTGACGGATGGAGTGATGGAGGTCTGTATGGGAAATCCCTGCTGCAATGAATACGCCTCATATGAATTTATCTATTGAACCGGAGAAAGGAGGGGACACATGAAACAGCCCCAAAATACGGCGAAAAAACATGAAAGCGAGACAGGTATTTCATGGCCAGGTGGTGCCAGATGTGCTGTGATGATATCTTTTGATCCAGATGGAGAGACTCTGTTTCGTAGCGGCCCGAAGGGAGCCGACTGGGCCTGGCCCAGGAGCCGAAGTATTGGGAGATATGGTCCGCATCGCGGATTACATAGGATTTTGGAAATGTTAGATCGAAAGCAAGTACCAGCCACGTTTTTTGTTACGGCATTGACAGCTGCCAATTATCCGGAGGTGTTTAAGGAGATTCATTCTGCTGGTCATGAAATTGGTCATCATGGATATAATCACGAGCTGTTTAATTCGTATACCAGAGAGGAACAAAAAGAAATTATAGAAAAAAGTCAGGATGTGTTTGACTGTTTGACAGGTCAGACGGCAAAAGGATTTCGAACACCTTCGGGAGATTTTTCTTTTGATACACCAGAGTTATTGTTGGAAATGGGATTTTCCTATTCCAGTTCCATGCGAGGAGATGACAGGCCGTATCGAACAATGATCCACGATAAACCTTCAGATTTGATTGAGATACCAGCTAAATGGGAGCTGGATGATTATCCTCAGTTTGGCTACAATTTTTATCCGGCAGATCCAGTTGGACAGGATCGGATCATGTCTAACCGGGCCGTTCTGGAAAACTGGAGAATGGAATTCGAGGGATATTATCGATATGGGCTTTGCTACGTGATCATGCTCCACCCTCAGCTCAGTGGAATGCCAGGACGATTGGCTATGGTAGAGGAGCTGATTGATACAATGCAAAGCTATCCGGATGTGTGGTTCGCTTCCGGCAGTGAGATTGCCGATTGGTGGAGAACACAAACAAAAGGGGAGGACTGATGACAAAAAAAGGCAATGGCCGGAGCCCTTTCAGGCAGCTGCCATGATTACTGTGGAGCTGGATGCGGAATATATATGGCTGTCAATGGATTCAGGCAATATTCGGAGGCCGAAGACCCTGTCTATGGGAACCTATGGGATGCTCCGCGGTCTGGATCGAGTGTTAGATGTTTTATCACGTGAAGATTGTAAGGCCACTTTTTTTGTCCCTGGAAAAGTGGCAGAGAAGTATACGGAACAAATTCGTCAGGTTGTTTCTGCCGGGCATGAAATCGCTCTTCATGGTTATGCCCATGAAAATTTTGGACTTCTAAGCGAAAAAAAACAACGAGAGGCAATACGTAGGGGAAGTGTGGCTATAGAAGATGCGATAGGAATTCATCCTGTCGGTTTTCGTCTCCCTGAAGGAAATATGACACCGGGTACTTTGGGAATCCTACAGGAAGAAGGATTTGGTTATGATAGTTCTCTTCTGGACAGTGATTTACCTTACATGCTTCAGGAAAAAGGATGGGAAAAGTCCATGGTGGAAATTCCCATGCACTGGGAAATGCAGGATTTTCCATATTTTGCTTTTAATTACCACCCACCGGTACCAGCCGGGTGTCCTCGTATTGCTAGGTATACGGACGTATTGGATATCTGGACAGAGGAAATGGAAGCCTATGCTCGAGAAGGTCTGTGCTATGTGTGGAAAGTAGACCCTCAGAGTATCGGAACTCCAGGGCGCATTGTTTTGATGGAGCGTTTACTAGAAAGAATGCATGATAAAAATTTTTGGTTCGCCTTAGGGAGGGAAATATCTGCTTTTTGGAAAAAACAGGAACAGGGATAAGCATATGGCAGTGCGCGCAGCCATATCTGATCAAATAAACAAGAAAATGGAGGAAAAATGATGAAGGAAGGAAAAACCAGGAAAAGAAGACTTAGAAGAACTCTGGCACTTTTGCTGGCATTGATCACAGTTCTGAGCGGATGCGGGAGCAGCAGCTCGGGAAGTACAGACACGTCGGCTGCAGCTGGTGAGAGTGCTGCGACCACAGCTGCGGAGGTCACGTCGGTGACCGGAGAGAGTGAGGAAGCGGCGGCGTCTGGAGAAGCCCAATATGGTGGAGACCTGAGGGTCACAATCTCCAGCGATCCGGCCAGCCTGGATGTGATGCTAGAGGATGTGGTCGATGCGCAGATTCCCGGTTATCACGTTTTTGAGACAGCCATCTGTAATGACGCCAGCGGCAACATTTATCCACAGGTCTGTACCTATGAGGAAACGGACACTCAGGTAATCCTGAAGGTGCGCGACGGTGTCACCTTCCACAATGGAAATGCAGTAACCATCGAGGACGTGGAGGCCTCTGCGGTACGCTGGCTGGCCAACGTATCCTCTGCTGAGACCTACGTGGGCAGCGTTCTGGAAAGCATGGAGATCGTAGATGATACACTTGTTTTTACGTTCACCGAGCCTGCTCCTCTGGCCACAACGGTGATGGCTTTCTATGACCAGGGGCTGTATATCATGCCGAAGGAGATCTGTGAAAAATATCCGGACAGCAAGATCGCGGACGAAGATTTGATCGGAACCGGTCCCTATAAGTTCGTGGAACATCAGGCGGATCGCTATATCCTGTTAGAAAAGTATGAGGATTATCAGCCAATGGATAATGGCGATGCCACCGGTATGGCGGCGGCTCGGATGGGTTATGTAGATCATATTTATTTCTATCCGGTGAGTGATAAATCAGCCCGTGTTAACGGTTTGTTGACAGGAGAATATGATATTGCTATCGGCGCGCCGCAAAACATGATTGATCAGATCAATGCCAATGAAGGTACTGAGGTGGTGTTGAAGTCCGATGAGATTTTTGCCGGTCTGATCTTTAACTACGCAGAAGGTGCCTGCACAGATGTGAACCTGCGGAATGCGATCCTGGCCTGCCTGGATATGGACGAGCTGATGCTGGCGGCGCAGGGATCCGAGGATCTGTATGTGCTGAATCCGGGCGTCATGAGTGTGAACAGCAAATGGTATACCGACGAGAGCCTGGGAAAATACAACAATGTCGATCTTGAGGCGGCGAAGGAGTATCTGGAACAGTCCTCGTACGATGGAGAAGAACTGGTATTTATTACCACGAAGGATAATGATTATTTCTACAAGACGGCGCTGGCTCTGTCGGAAATGGTGGCGGAGATCGGCATCAATATTGATTTGCAGGTGTATGACAACGCGACGCTGAAGGAATACCGGATGGATTCATCAAAGTATGATATGTGCAGCGTCGGTTTGAGCTCCAAAGTGGATCCTACCCAGATTTCCTTCCTGGAGAGCGGCTGGGCCGGTTTCTATGAGTCAGAGCAAAAGGATACACTGATTGCGCAGATGAAGGCAGAGACTGACTTTGATAAGCGTTATGAGCTCTGGGTGGAGCTGACAAAGGTTCTGTATGAGGAGCTGCCCAATATCACTTTCGGTGAGCGGTTGATGGTTCTTGCTAAGAGTACCAGTGTGCAGAACATCTATGATGGGACACAGAAGTTCTACTGGAATACCTGGATTGAAGAATAATTAGTGCCTGGCTGCCCGGCAGCAGCAGGGTGGTTTGCGGGAGAACGGGAGAGGAGGCCTGGCTCCTCCTCTCCCTCCGTCGGAAGGGGAAGAAAGACTCCGGGAAGAAGACGGGACAGGAAGATGAGGGATTTAGCTTATGATCAATTACACGATACGTCGGATACTATCCGCCATTCCCACCCTTCTGGTGGTGGCGGTCGTGATATTTTTTCTGATTCGCTGCGTGCCGGGCAGCCCGGCGCTGACGATGCTGGGAGATGAAGCGACGGTCGAGGAGATCGCGGCCATGGAAGAGGAAATGGGTCTCGATCAGCCGGTGGTCGTCCAGTTTGTCAAATGGATTGGAAATATACTGAAAGGAGATTTCGGAACCTCCATTTACTATGAAAAGCCGGTGCTCGAGGTGATTTTTTCACGCATGCAGCCCACAGTGATCCTGGTGATTTATGCGATGATCATCGGCATTGTGATCGGCGTTTCACTGGGCATGCTGGCAGCCATTTATCGGAACAGCTGGATCGATAAGGTCTGTATGGTTTTGTCCACATTGGGCATTTCCCTGCCGGGTTTCTGGCTGGGACTGAACCTGGTGCTGCTGTTCGCTGTGACGCTGGGGTGGTTCCCTTCGGTGGGGTATGTCTACATTGAGGAAGGTGGTCTGCTGGAAACGCTGCGGTATCTGACGTTGCCGGCGGTTGCTCTCGGACTGCAGCGCTCCGCCAGTCTGGCGCGGATCACGCGCTCCAGCATGCTCGAAGTGCTGAATGAAGATTATATTCGGACGGCCCGCGCCAAGGGACTGCCCACCCGGCGTGTGATCTGCCTTCATGCGCTGAAAAATTCGATGAATCAGATCCTGACGCAGATTGGTATCTCCATTGCCCATCTTCTGGGCGGCTCCATCGTTATTGAGAACATTTTTACGATTCCGGGGCTGGGGCGTCTGGCCTACGATGCCATCACCCGGCGGGATTATCCGCTGATTCAGGGCCAGATCCTGTATATTGCCTTTATCTATGTGTTTATCAATCTGATTGTGGATCTATTGTACAAATTCTTTGATCCCCGCATTGAGTTCAAGTAAGGGGGTGGATGTATGAAGAAAAAAAGAAACTGGAGAAAATTCTTTTCGAAGTACAATCTGGTTCTGATCGGAGGCAGCATGTTCCTGATCCTGGTGATCGTGGCCATCCTCGCGCCGTGGATCAGTCCCTATGATCCGAAAGCGATGGAAATGACCAACGCACTGCAGCCTCCGTCGCTGGCTCACCTCTGCGGGACCGATGAATTCGGCCGTGATGTATTTTCACGAATTCTTTACGGCGCACGGATCTCGCTGACGATTTCCCTGTCCGTGATGGCGGTTGTTGGTGTGGTGGGAACAGTTCTGGGGATGCTTGCCGGTTATTATCATCTGGCAGATACCATTATCATGCGTTTCATGGATGGACTGATGGCTTTCCCGACGGTGATTCTGGCGCTGGTGATTCTGACCGTTCTGGGCTCCGGGATCCCGAATCTGGTGCTGGCTTTGTCCATTGCTCAGCTGCCGCGCATGGTGCGTACGGTGCGGACAACCGTCGTTTCTGCCAAACAGCTGGAGCATGTGGAGACGGCCCGGGCGATGGGCGCTTCCGATGCACGCATCATGTTCCGGTATATTCTGCCGCTCTGTATCTCACCGATGATCATCCGACTGACTCTGATCATGGCGTTGACTGTGCTTAATGAAGCCAGCCTGACCTTCCTGGGTGTGGGCCTTTCGCCGGATATTCCCAGCTGGGGTACCATTCTTTCGGAGGCGAGGGTACATATTCAGACCTCTGGCTATCTGATTGTGTTGCCCGGATTTGCCATTGTGTGGTCCGTCATGTCGCTGAACCTGTTGGGTGATGGTCTGCGGGATGTACTTGATCCCAAGCTGAGCAAAAAGTAAAGGAGGCGGGCCTGTGAGTAAAAGAATACTGGACGTCAGAGATCTGACGGTAGATTTCTCTTCCTTCGGGGAGACAACGAAAATTGTTCGGGGTGTCAGCTTCCATATTCACGAGGGAGAGACCGTCGGCATCGTCGGAGAATCCGGCTGCGGCAAGAGTATGACGGCGATGGCGATCATGCGTCTGATTCAGTGCCCGCCCGGTGTTCTCGGCGGAAGCATCCGGCTGCATGACAGAGAGATTCTCAGTCTTTCCGAAAAGGAAATGCGCCAGGTGCGCGGCAATGAGATCTCAATGATCTTTCAGGAGCCGATGACCAGTCTGAATCCGGTGATTACAGTCGGAAAACAACTGATGGAGGTCTTTCAGACACATCAGAAGCTGTCCCGCGAAGAGGCCTGGAAGAAATCCGTAGAGGCTCTCAAGCTGGTTAAGATTGCTCTGCCGGAACAGAGGATGAAGGAGTATCCTTATCAGTTGTCCGGGGGGATGCGTCAGCGTGTCATGATTGCCATGGCGCTCTCCTGCCGCCCGCGTTTATTGATTGCTGATGAACCCACGACGGCGCTCGATGTAACGATACAGGCACAGATCCTCGGCCTGATGCGGGGGCTGAGGGAGGAGCTGGGCACCTCGATCATGTTGATCACTCATGATCTCGGGGTTGTCCGGGAAGTCTGCTCCCGTGCCATCATTTTCTACTGCGGACAGATTGTGGAAGAAGGAAAGGTAGAGGAACTGTTCCAACGTCCCTTACATCCTTATACGCAGGGTCTTCTGAAATCCATTCCGGCGCTGGATGACAGTGGTGAAAAGCTGTATGTGATTCCCGGCAGTGTGCCCAGCCTTCAGAGTCTGCCCGGAGGCTGTGTGTTTCATCCGCGCTGCGAGTATGCGTCAGAAAAATGTCGCCAGACGGATCCGCCCATGTTTGAGACAGGGGGCGGACACTGCGCCAGATGCTGGCTGTATGAGAAGGAGGGACAGGCATGACGGAAGAGAAAAAGGTGCTGGTGGAAGTAAGGCATCTCGCCAAATGGTTCCCCATTCGCAAAGGCCTGACGCTGAGAACCGTGGGTCATATCAAGGCGGTGGACGATGTGAGCTTCCAGATCTATCAGGGAGAAACATTGGGCCTGGTGGGAGAGTCCGGCTGCGGTAAGACGACGCTGGTGCGCACGATGCTGCGGTTGACGGAGCCGACAGCCGGAGAGATGGTCTATGACGGTGAGGATTTCCTGCGGCTGAATAAAAAAGAACTGAAAGAAAAACGAAAGGATATGCAGATTGTGTTCCAGGATCCTTTTGGTTCGCTTCATCCCAAGATGAAGATACGAACTATTCTGGAGGAACCGCTGATTATCAACAAATATGGAGATAAGGAGACGCGGGCTGCCCGTGTCCGGGAATTGATGGAGCTGGTGGATCTGAAGGAGGAACAGCTGGATCGCTACCCGCACGAATTTTCCGGTGGTCAGAGGCAGCGTATCGTGATTGCCCGGGCCCTTGCCACGAATCCGGCCTTTGTTGTCTGCGACGAGCCGGTCTCCGCACTGGATGTCTCCGTGCGTTCTCAGATTCTGAATCTGCTCAATGATCTGCAGGAGAAATTTCAGCTGACCTACCTGTTCATCAGTCACGATTTGTCTGTGGTGGAGCATATCTGCGACCGTGTGGTTGTGATGTACCTGGGAAAGGTCGTGGAGATGGCAACGAGAGAGCAGCTGTTTCGGAATCCGCTGCATCCCTATACGCAGGCGCTGTTTTCTGCGGTGCCGCAGGTGAATCCGGAGAAGCAGAGAGAGAGAATCCCGCTTGAGGGAGATATCCCCAGCCCGGCCGATCCGCCGCCCGGCTGCCATTTCCACGGAAGATGCCGCTATGCCTGCGAGGAATGCCGGAGCAGAGAGCCGGAGCTGGTAGATCTGGGTGACGGTCATCTGGTGGCCTGTCATCGCTGCATCAATAAGAACTTATAATTACAGTTCATAGAGAGGGGAGAAGCACAGGATGAGTGAATTTCGTGTGATTCGTATCGAGGGGGACACTCCATATGATCGGGGGTTTCAGTATGGACAGGAGGCCCGCGAAGAGATCTTCAAGTGTATCCGAACGTATCAGGAGTATTTTATCGCAGCCAGATGTATGCCCTGGGAGGAAGCGTTGATCTATACAGATCAATTCGCTGCATATCTGGAAAAGGATTTTGGACGGGAACTGGAGGAGGTGCGCGGTATTGCCGACGGGGCTGGCGTCTCGTTCCGGGAAATTATGCTGCTGAACTGTCGCTATGAATTTCAACATTTTCCTGTGAAAAATGAGTGCACGGCCTTTGTCCTGCTGCGGGAAGCCAATGTCGATCATCATGTTTATCTGGGACAGAACTGGGATAATCGCCCGTATATGCTTCCCCATACGATTATTCTGCACATCACCGAGGAGGACGGAACCCGGATCATGGGGATGACGGAAGCCGGACAATTGATCCGCAATGGGTTCAACTCCTATGGCGTAGGTCTGTGCGCCAACAGTCTTACCTCCACCCGGGACCGGGAGGGCCTCGGGGTGCCGGCCAATTTCATGCGGCGTCATATGCTGTCCATGCATTCGCTGGACGAAATGGTGGCCGGTCTGATCAACAGCCGGAGGACAGTGTCCAACAATTACTGCATGGCTTCCAGTGAAAACCGCGCTGTCGATGTGGAAGCGGTGCCGGAAGCTCCCTGGATCCTGCTTCCGGAAAAGAATCTGCTGACGCATGCCAACCATCTGATCGTTCAGAAAGAACTGGAAGCGTCACAGGGGAGCAAATTTCGCGGGGAACTGCTGTATTCCCTTCTTGATCAGAAGAACGGGCAGATCACAGTGGACTATCTCAAGGAATGCCTGAAAAATCATGAGAATTATCCGGATTCTCTCTGTGCGCATGCTCCGGAGGGAGAAACGGATCTGAAGAAACTGTGGCAGACCAACGCATCAATCATCTATGATCTGGACACGCTGGAAATGGATATCTGCTATGGGCCGCCCTGCCAGGGAACGTATAAAAAGTATTCTCTGTGATTCGGAGAGGAGAGAGATGCATGAAAGAACAGCTGATCGACAGGATCCGGCAGAGGTCGGAGGAATATGTCCGGATGTCGGATGCGATTTTTGATCATCCGGAAGTGGGTCTGGAAGAGTATTATGCCGCGGATCTCCTGACCGGTTATCTGGAGAAGGAGGGATTTCGCGTCGAGCGGGGGCTGGCCGGTCTGCCTACGGCCTTCCGGGCCGTGTGGGAGCAGGGGAAGGGCGGGCCATCCATTGGCCTCCTCTGCGAGTATGACGCTCTGAAGGGATTTGGGCATGGCTGCGGTCATCATATGCAGGGACCGGCCATTCTGGGAGCAGCGGCCGCCCTGAAAGATTGTGTAAAGGATCTTCCGTATCGGATTATTGTCTATGGAACTCCGGGGGAAGAAAATGCAGCCGGGAAGGTGACGATGCTGCACGGGGGCTGTTTTCGGGATATTGATGTGGCACTGATGACGCATGCGAATCCGGAGACCAATGTGGATGTGAAGAGTTTGGCGATGCGCAGCTATCAGGCGGAGTATTTCGGCCGCGCGGCGCATGCCGCGATCCGGCCGGAGGAGGGACGGAGCGCACTGGATGCCCTCATGCTGGCCTGTCATGGCGTAGAGTGCCTGCGCGAGCATGTGAGGGACGATGTGCGGATGCATTATGCGATCCGGGAGACGAGTCCATTGACCAATGTGGTACCGGCTCATACGGTGTCTTCCTTCACCCTGCGTTCGGAAAGCAGCCGCTATCTGGATGAATTGTCTGAACGTCTCTTTAAGGTTCTGCGCGGCGCGGCCATGATGACGGAGACTGAAGTGACGATCGTAGAGAAGTCACATCTGGATAATAAGATTCCGGTTTTTCTTCTCAACGATCTTCTGATGGACAACGCCCGTCGGATTCAGGCACCCCAGCTGGGAGAACCACGGAAAAAGACCGGCTCCACGGATTTCGGCAATGTGATGCATGAGATTCCCGGATCCTGCATCCGGATTGCCTTCGTACCGAAGGGAACCTCCTCTCATTCGCAGGAATATCTGGACGCCGGGAAAAGCGAGGCGGCGCATCAGGCGGTGATCGCGGCAGCGGAGATCCTCGCCATGACGGCCTGGGATCTGATCTCCCGCGAGGGACTGCTGGATCAGATCAGGGCAGAATTTAAAAGAAATCTGGAAGAAATGGGATAGGAGGCTATAGAGATGCTGAGTTCTAAAGAAGTGATTGCAAAGGCGGAAAAATACGGCGCCAGAAATTATCAGCCCAAGGAGGTTGTATTTGCCCATGCGGAGGGTGTGAAAGCAGTCAACCCGGAGGGAGAGGAATTCTTTGATATGCTGAGTGCATATTCAGCGCTGAATTTTGGTCATCGTCATCCGGAAATTCTGGCAGCCGCCAGAGAGCAGCTGGAACAGGTGACTCTGACGTCCCGGGCTTTTCATAATAACCTGCTGGGCGATTTCTATGAAAAGCTGTGCCAGCTGACCGGGAAAAATATGATTCTGCCTATGAACACCGGGGCAGAGGCCGTGGAAACAGCCCTGAAGACCGCCAGACGGTGGGGGACGGATGTAAAGGGAATAGAAGACGGAAAGCAGGAGATCATTGTCTGTGAAAACAATTTTCATGGACGTACGATTTCGATCATTTCCATGAGTACGGATCCCAGTTGCCGTCGGGGATTCGGACCTTTTACACCGGGATTTCGTGTGATTCCTTATGGAGATGCGGAGGCTCTTAAGCAGGCGATCACACCCTGCACGGCCGCTTTCCTGGTCGAGCCCATTCAAGGCGAGGCCGGTATTCTTGTTCCGCCGGCCGGGTTCCTGAAGCAGGCAAAGGAGATCTGTGAAAAGAATCAGGTGCTGTTGATTGCGGACGAGGTGCAGACCGGCCTGACTCGAACCGGGAAGATGTTCGCCTGTGACTGGGAGGATGTTGAACCGGATGTCTATATTCTGGGTAAGGCACTGGGGGGCGGCATTATGCCCATTTCTGCGGTGGCGGCAAACCGTGACATCCTGGGGGTTTTTGAACCGGGTTCCCACGGCTCTACGTTCGGCGGCAATCCGCTGGCCTGCGCGGTGTCCATCAAAGCCATGGAGATCCTGGTGAGGGACAATTATCCGCAGATGGCTTTGGAAAAAGGGCAGTATTTTATGAAGAAACTCCGCACGATCCGGAATCCGGAGATCTGTGAGATTCGTGGAAAAGGGCTTCTGATTGGCATGGAGTTTACTGTTCCGGCCGCTCCTTATGTTAAGGCGCTGATTCAAAATGGCATTCTGGCGAAGGAAACACATGATCATACAATTCGTTTTGCGCCGCCGCTCGTAATCACATACGAGGAAATCGACGAGGCTTTTGAGAAAATACAGAAAGCGCTGTCGCGTGCGTGACATGGGGTGAGCGGACAGCGCTAAAGAATAGAAACTTTTCGCAATAAAAATACTTGTATTTTCCC
>JAJQCZ010000052.1 GCA_021202465.1 Lachnospiraceae bacterium
GTTGTTCGAATCAATGAATCTCCTGCTGTTTGGGGTTGTTTTTTCACAGCCCCATAGGTAACTATCAATCATAACGGTTCCGCTATCCGGACTGACGGTATCGTTCCTCCAGAACAACAGTACATTTTCACAAGAATAAGCGAGTCTCTTATGCTGTCTGGATTATTTCACATCTTTGATTATTTTTATATTACATATTGGATCTGTTCAATGCATTTTTTAAGTTCGTCAAGATTATAATATATATCATTTATAGAAGGATTTATCCTATCATCTTCCCTTTCAACGAAATCTCCGTGGAAGACAAGCTGCTTATGCTTTTTATTAAAAGACATTCTGTCAATTTCTGAATAATGAAGAAAAACCTTTTCAAAAGCATAATCAAACGCTATTCCTTCCTTCGAAAACAAAAGTCCATCCCCTCCATTATTCATCAAGGACGTATCTATAAAACCAACAACATCATCCTGGCAAACTTTCAAAGCATATTTCGACAAAGCCTTCTTCAACCTTTTCTTGTCCTTCTCATTGCCGTAATTGATATCTTTAGCCATATATGTCGGGCAAGATTTGGAAATCCTCTTTATATGACTCTCCACGATTTGTTCAACTTCACGTTCTGCATCAGGAATGTATCCATCAAATTCTTTGACAAACAATTCCAATGCTTTCCTATATGATCTTATATAGGATTTTGTTTCTTTATTCCGCTCGATAGCAACTATATTTATATGCGTTATTTCTTTTCCATTCTCATCAAACCATTTTACATTCCAGGGATATATTTTCAACCCCTCTTTAGTTTCTTTTCCCTTCTTGAATTACCAGCGTATATTTAACCCTGAAATCCTCCTCCGAATTCTGATAGTTAATTTCCATAATAATGCCTTTCTCTCCCCTCAGCAGAAAATCATTCTATATTACCATAAATAAAAACGATTATTATAATCTCTATAATGCGAAACGATAGTTCCTACACGTTTATTATCATAATAAAAATCAACCTCCCATAAGCTTACCTCTGTAACTGAATCCATCTCGCTAAATGTATTCCAATCGTCGATCGATTCCAGAAAACGATAAACCGGATAATCCTTTTTCATTTGCAGCCGGGAATGAGGTATCCTATTTGAATCATATTCAAGTTCTGCACCAATAATACTATCTGCGATATCTGAGAACTTACCGTTTTGCAAAAGTGCAAGTTCTTCAATAACTTCGTCAAAATGAGCGTATATTATATTTGAAGCTCTATAGGCAGATTTCAAAAAACTCAGATATTCTTTCCGGTTAAATTTATCATCCAAATATCGCATCTCCACTGCTCCTGTTTTTCACAACGTCGTATCAATGATGATCCTCTCACGATCACATCCCCATACATTCATCCCTCGTTTTCCAACAAATAAAATGATTCAAATCCGCTGTCTTAACGGACATGCTGAATGTGTCACTCGTTTCGCCATCTCTGCATAACCAAGATCCGTCAGATAATCCTGCAGGATCGGAACCGACTGCGTAGATTCCGGCCCGATGATCAGTTCAACAATCACATCCTCCAGCTTTGTGTCGGCCATCCGGCACAATACCTGCAGATTCACCGGATAATATTTTTTGATACGCTCCTTTGTGATATGGTAGCGCGGCTGTACTTTAAAAAATCCGTGTTCAAACGGGGAGACAACCATCCGGACTTCACTCTCACTGGCAAAGGACGGATGTTTGAAGGCGGCGGACGCTGCCCAGGCATGGTTCAGCGTTTCCCGTATCTCCCGCGTCATGTAAAACGGGCTTTCACTCCGGCGAATCAGCTGATACAGTGTTTCAACCAGCTCATGTCCCCCTATTTCATCCTGGTAAAAAACCGTTTGCAGAGACATCGGCTCAACCGCCATTTTCCGGAGCATGTCTTCCCGGAATGCAATGCATACGCCGTGTCCCCGGTTTGCGTAGCGTTCCCACTGAGCCGCGTCATCCCGATAGCGGGAAAAACAGGCGGCATATGCCGAATAGACAAATTCCTGCTCTTTTTCCTCCGAAAAGATTTTTTCTGTCCATTCTGCTCTTTCCCGATCGCCGTCGCTCCGAAATCTCTCCGAAACCGTTTTGCACAGGCCGTTCATAAACAGGACCATTTCCGATGCATCATTCATATTCAGGATGTTGTTCAGGCGAAGCTCCGAATTGCTCAATATGCCATCCATGGCGACAAAGTCTGTGTAGTGATACAGAATATTTTTCCTGTCTGAATCCATTGCGAATCTCCTTTGGCTGAAAAATAACACTCCCGTTACTCAGACATCCTGCTCTCCAGCCAGTCACCCATATCTTTCAGGACATCGTTTCCACACGAATCATGCAGTATGTCATGCCGCCCGGGATACATCCTGACGGAAACCTTTTCCATGTCAGCTTTGCGAAATGCGTTCTGTATCCGGGCAACCCCCTTTCCCATCTCCCCGACCGGATCCTTTTCACCGGACAGCAGAAGGATCGGCAGATTCATACGAATCTTCTCGATCGCATCCTGCTTTCCTGTCCTCATCATTCCCCGCAGAAGTTCACGGAACAGCCCCGCAGAGATATATTTCCCGCAGTTTTCATCCCGGATATATTCATCCAGAGATCCTGTATCCTCACAGAGCCAGTCAAAATCCGTTCGATTCGGCTTGAAATACCGGTTGTATGTCCCAAAAGACAACGCCTGTATCCATTTGCTGGTATGATTCTCTCCAACGCGCTTCGTCTCCAGACTGACCAGCGCTTTGGCAGCAGAAAGCTGAGATCTCGCCTGAAATCCGGTCCCGATCAGGACAGCCGCATCCGCACAGTCCGGGTGCTGTGCCAGAAGATCCCGCATAACAAACGATCCCAGAGAGAAACCAACTATATAATAAGGAAGGCCGGGATACTGATGCTTCATGAAGCAAAGCAGGCGCCAGGTATCCTCCACCAGCCACTCCCAATGGCCGCAATACATAAAAGAATCGGAATTTTCTATGGATTGTCCATGCCCAAGATGGTCATTTCCCACCACGGCATATCCCATTTTTACAAAATATTCTGCGATTCCTTCATAGCGCCCCATGTTCTCCGTAATTCCATGTGAGATCTGTATCACTGCTTTGGGACATCCCTCCGGCAGCCACTCCCGGGCGTGAATCCGCGTCCGCTGATCGGCGGACGCATAATATACATCTTTTCTGCGTTCGTTCATTTTCTGAGCCACCTTTTATCACGGTCATCATCGCCGGATGATATATACCTTTCGGCACGCATGTGCAGATCATATTTTTCTCTGAGCGATACGATCTGCCTCCTCATATGTTTCCCCTCGTTCAAGTCGTTCGCCCCATACAAAGCACTGAACCGCAGAATGCGGACAGCACAAATCCTTCATGCTGTCTCTTTATTGACATTCCACAGCCCTGTTACAGATTTCTCAAGTCCCATTTCCGTTCAGCAAAAAACTATCCGAGCAGTATCTTATCATCAAGCAAAAACTGGCAAATTCCAACGGTTACAAAACCGTTTTCGTCCATCCTCGGTTTTTTGTTTTCTCTTACCACAATAATCTTCTTGAACGAATCCGGAATATGACGAAGTGAATTGGTCTCCTGTAAAATCTTCTCAGGGCTGCTCATGCTAAAAGCTGATTGAATATAAAACTTCAAATTTCCTTTCGTAGCAATGAAATCAATTTCATACTGCTTTCTGACCTTCCTGCCGCTTTCATTCCTTTCTATACTTTCAATCACACCTACATCTACAAGGAAATCCCGATACCGCAATTCATTATAAATAATATTCTCCATAATGTGATTTTCTTCTGTCTGCCGGAAATTCAACCTTGCATTTCGCAGTCCTATATCCTCAAAATAATACTTTGATGGAGAACCAATATATTTTTTCCCTTTCACATCATATCGTGCTGCCCGTTTTATCAGAAATGCATCTTCTAAATACTCAATATAGCGGGCAATCGTCATATCACTGATTTTCTTATTCTTAACACTCTTAAAAGTTCTGGACAGTTTTAGAGGATTGGTGAGTGAACCAATAGAGGAAGAAAGAATATCCATAAGCTCATTAAATTCCTCCTGATTACGAATTTTATGCCGCTCAATAATATCCGTTAAATATACTTCACGGAATAACGACAGAAGATAGGCTTCCTTCTCTTCTGGTTCTTTCCATGACAGTATAAGAGGTAATCCTCCATAATTATAATAATCCTCCCATGCTGCTGCAACATCCCCATCGTATGCCGTAATAAATTCACAAAAGCTAAGAGGCATCACGTGAATTTCATCGCCGCGTCCCCTGAACTCTGTCACTATGTCTTTAGATAAAAATCGTGAATTACTTCCTGTCACATAGACATCTGCATTTTTTATATGGAGAAAACCGTTTAAGACATCTACAAAATCCGGCAGCAGCTGAACTTCGTCCAGTATAATATAATATAAATCCTCGTCAACAATCTGTTTTTCAACATAGGAAAATATCTTATCCGGATTCCGCAATTCCTTATATTTGATATTGTCTAATGCAATTTCAATAATATGATCTTCTTTTACACCTTTATCCAGTAAATGTTGATGAAAAAGATTAAACAGTAAATAAGATTTACCAGATCTCCTCAAACCCGTAATAATCTTTACAAGCCCATTATGTTCCCGCCGGATTAATTTGTTTAAATAAGCGTCTCTCTTAATCTCCATGCCAGCCACCTGTTATGAATTATTGTGAAATGCCACTTTTATTCATATTCCATTGTACATCTCAATGCAGAAAAACGCAATTCTTATTATGAATTTTTGTGGCAATTTGCTTTTTTCATAATGACAAAGCGTACTGCCAGCCCAAAATCTAAACCGATAGCACGCTTCCTTCTGGACGCATACCTGGAATACGCAAAACCATTTTCGCCTGGGTTATGAGCGGAGGGAGTTTCTCTCTGATCGTTTGCACATACAAAATAAATCAATGCAATAATCGCCTCCGACCCGTACCAACTCAGGCTGATTTGCCGCTGAAATCTGAGAGCCGACAGAAAGCAGAACGAGGGAATTGGCCAGCAAATGCCTGAGATAAGCCAGTCAAAAAACGGAGGACCCCATGATCCTTTTTAAAGTTCCATTTCCTTTCATCTGACTCACAGGAAATATCGAAAGATTCAAACCAAAAACGCAAAGAAATTACAAAAACAGATTGACGCCGAATCTCATTCGGTGTAATATGGCTTTATACCGAATATGATTCGGTAAATATTGAAGAAGAAGAAAGGATCCTGTTATGTCGAAGTATGAATGTCTGTTTACCCCTCTGAAAATCGGAACCATCGAATCCAGGAACCGCTATGTGATGTGCGCCATGGGCGGCCCTAAGGTCATGAATGCAGATGGCACTTTCAATGAAGATTGGGCTGATTTTTATCTGGTTCGGGCCAAAGGCGGCGTCGGGCTCATCATCCCCGCCGTCGTCCATCTGGTCGACATGTTCGGCCAGGGCGTCTGGTTCAACCATTACGGCGATGCCTTCGTGAAGCCGATGTCAAAAGCCATGGATAAGATTCACGGCGAGGGTTCGAAACTATTTCTGCAGATTACCGCCGGAATGGGCCGGGTTCTCCAGGTGAACACCCAGATGATTCAGTCGGAAGTTATGAATGCTGACGCAGCCCTGGTTGCAGCCTCCCCGCTTCACAATGTCTGGGACCGCTCCATTGAACATCGTGCCCTGACGAAGGAAGAGATTCAGGAAAGAGTGAAAGCCTTCGGCGAATCAGCGCGTATGTGCAAGGACGCAGGAATTGACGGTGTGGAAATTCATGCGGTTCATGAGGGCTATCTTCTGGACCAGTTTGCCATTGAAGCCATGAATAGCCGAACTGACGAGTACGGCGGTTCCCTTGAGAACCGGCTGCGTTTTACCTGCGAGATCATCCGGGAGATCAAGAAGCAGTGCGGGGAGGACTATCCGGTGTCTGTACGCTACAGCGTCGCCAGCAAGATGAAAGGCTGGAACCAGGGTGCTCTTCCCGGAGAGAGCTATAAAGAATTCGGCCGGAGCCTGGAAGAAAGCCCGGCAGCTGCCCGGATTCTTGTGGAAGCCGGCGCCGACATGCTGAACTGTGACAATGGCACCTACGACTCCTGGTATTGGTCGCACCCGCCTGTGTATATGCCTGTCGGTCACAATATTCCGGATTGTACCTTCATAAAGAATTACGTCGATGTTCCTGTGATATGTGCCGGCCGCATGACAGACAATGATCTGAATGCGAAGCTGATCCGCGAGAACAAAGTAGACGGCATCGGTATCGCCCGTCCGCTTCTGGCAGATCCGGATTTTGTTAACAAGGTAAAAGCGGACGACGTGGCAGATATCCGTCCCTGCATCGGATGTCATGTGGGCTGTATGGGAGAAGTATTAGGCGCCCGCCATATCAGCTGCGCCCTGAATCCGGCGGTTATGGTTGAAAAGGAATATGAGATCGTTAAGACAGACTCCCCCCCCGGCGGATCGCCATTGTCGGCGGCGGCATCGGAGGCATGGAGGTCGCCCGTATCGCCAAACTGCGCGGCCATGAACCGGTCATTCTTGAGAAGAGCGAAGAACTCGGAGGCGCCTTTATCGCCGCTGCAGCGCTGAGCTTCAAGGAAAATGACCGCCTTCTGCTTGACTGGTACCGGAAGCAGATGAAGGACCTTGAAATTGAAATTCATTTCGGCACGGAGGCAACGAAGGAAAGTCTTAAAGCGTTGGATGCGGATGTCATCGTATTTGCCACTGGAAGTTCCGCCAAGATGCTTCCAATCGATGGATTCGAAAATACGGTGGCTGCGATCGATGTTCTCCGGGGAAGAACCGATTGTGGTGAAAAGGCAATCATCATCGGCGGCGGTCTCACCGGCTGTGAGCTCTCCTATGAGCTGGCGGCTCAGGGAAAAGATGTGACCGTGCTGGAAGCCCTCCCGGAGATTCTGGCTGCACCGGGGATTCAGCCTCCCAACAAAACAGCGTTGATGGATTATATGAATCTCTATGGTGTCCATGTGACAACCAATGCGAAGATTCAGAAGATCTCCGAACACTCTGTCGAAGTAGACGGCAGCGTCCTTCCCGCAGATACGATCATCAGTGCCGTTGGATACAACTCCGTTCTGTCTGCTGAACTGGCGGAAGCATTTCCTGACAAGGAAGTCCATATCGTCGGCGATGCGAAGAAGGTCGGCAACCTCATGAGCGTCATCCGCGATGCGTACCATGTCGGATACGCCCTGTAAATAAAAACGAACATCGCTTTCACTGATCTGATCATAAAACCATCCAAAATCCGTCCATCTCGCTATGGACGGATTTTTCTGGTCATGATACAATATTTTTTGCGCCAAATACAGGGAAAGCAAAAAGAAAAGCGAGAGTGAAAGACATGACAGAGAAGCAGAAGCAGGCGATACAGTCCAAACGACAATTCGTTCTGACGGCCTACGAACTGATCCGCGAAAAGGGATATGACAGTGTGACCGTACAGGACATCTGCGGACGCTGTGGGAAATCTGTCGGAGCTTTTTATCATTACTTTTCAACGAAAGAAGATGTGATCGCTGCTTCCTACAAGATGTTTGACGAGTCACTCAAGGAACGCTATCACGCAGAACAGTTTTCTTCCTGGAAAGATGCTATACGCTTCCTTCTGGACGCATATCTGGAATATTCCGTAGAAAACGGACTCGAAATGGACCGGGCCATCATCATCGCGCAGCTCTCAAGCAGCAACACGTATATCACCCGCTCCAGCCGGAATTTTTATTGCTTTATTACGGAGGCTCTGACCATGCGTCCTGACCTTTCTCTCGGCAATCAGGCAGCCGAATCCTATTGCGATTGCCTGATCCGAACCGTCCGGGGAACTATTTTCGCCTGGGTTATGAGCGGAGGGAGCTTTTCCCTGATTGATACCGGACGAGCAGATTACGAGCGGGTGCTCGCTGAGATAGCATCATCCGCTCATTCGCTTATTCTCTGATCCACCTGTTATCACGGTCACCATTGCCCGAAATGCACCCGGCCCTCTTCATAATCCGGATGCGCGCCGGTCTTTTCCTCCGCGGGATATCCGAACGCAATGACCGAGTGCGGAACGACCGTATCCGGCAGCGAGAAGAGCTTCCTCTGGTTCTCCACGCGGTCCATCTGCGGCCAGGTTCCAAGCCACACAGAGCCGATCCCAAGTCCTTCCGCTGCAAGGGACATGTTCTGTCCTGTGATCGCGCCATCGATCACCCAGTACTCCTTCGCATACGGAAATGCACGCTCCAGATCGCCAAGGATCAGGATCCCCACATCACAGTGACGGAGAGGCTCCGCCGGTCTGCCATTGGCGTCCGCCATCTTCCCCAGCATCTCTTTATCGCGCACGACCAGAAAACTCCAGTCCCGCGTGTTCGCACAGGTAGGTCCTGTCATCGCCGCACGAAGTATCGTGTGGAGTTCCTCATCGGTTATATGCCTGTCCGTAAATTTACGAATACTTCTTCTGTTTAAGATTCCTTCTGCCAATTCCATGTCCATTCCTCCTGATCATGCTTCCGCCAGTATTTTCCGATAATTCGCCTGATCCGTGTCTCCCTCGGTGCTGATCAGCAGCACCCGGGAACGCTCATCTAAGCCCAGTGCTTCGCGCAGCTGACGCAGCCGCTCCTCCTTCAGGATCGCCTCCAGCACACCGGCGGTCACTGCGCCGGATTCTCCGGAGATGACCGCACGATCGCCCTCCTGTGGACGGCCCAGCAAACGCATTCCCTGCGCAGAGTAACCATCTCCGCAGGCGACAAATGCATCGGCGTAAGAATTGATGATCTCCCAGCTGATCGTACAGGGCTCACCGCAGCACAGCCCGGCCATCATGCTGTTCATATCCCCTGTCACAAAATGCCGCGTTCCATCGTCCGCCCGGGCGCTCTGATAGAGGCAGTCCGCCTGATCCGGCTCCACAATGGCGGTGACCGGACGCTCCCCACCCCACATTGCAGCAAAATAGCCCAATATCGCTCCGGCAAAGCTTCCCACGCCCGCCTGCAGGAACAGATGGGTAGGTTTTTCCTCTCCCGCCTTCTCCAGCTGGCAGACGATCTCCCGGGCCAGCGTGGTATAGCCCTGCATGATGTGAGTGGGTATTTCCTCATAGCCCGGCCAGGCGGTATCCTGCACCAATACCCAGCCATACTTCCGGGCCTGCCGGTCCGCCAGGCGCACCGCATCATCGTAACAATACGGTGTGATCTCCGCCCGGGCGCCATGCGCGCGGATATTTTCCAGCCGCTCCCGGGCGCTGCCCTTCGGCATGTAGACCACTGCCTTCTGTCCAAACAATCGGGCACTCCAGGCCACTCCACGTCCGTGGTTGCCGTCTGTAGCCGTCACAAAAGTAACCTCACCCAGCGCCTCCCTGACCTGCGAAGAGGCCAGCTGTTCAAATGTCAGCTCCCCCAACGGTTTCCCAAGCCTGGATGCCAGATACTCTCCCATCGCATAACTTCCGCCCAGAGCTTTGAAAGAATTCAGGCCAAACCGCTTTGACTCGTCCTTGACCCACAGCTTCCCGATGCCCAGCCTGCCCGCCAGGGCATCTAACGAAATCAGGGGCGTTGGCGCATAGCCCGGCAGCTGACGGTGAAAGCGGCTGGTTTTCTCCGCCTGTTCTAAGCCGGTCAGTGTTAACGAAGCCGGAGCCTTTTCCCCGCGCCTGCGCAGAACATACTCAAAGTTTTCCCCTGTATCAGTCTGTTTCTGCATCATAGAAAATGTGTTCCTCCCCTGCCAACTGCATGTCACCGCACATAATCCACTTTCATCCCGGTTCTGGGTTTTACGGACTGCTTTTCGTCGTAATTTCCCAGTGCCAGTGCGCCGCAGATCGTTTCCTCCGCGCCGATTCCCAGCGGCTCCAGAAAGGCCCGGATGGACGGCTCCTCATCCAGCCAGTGCAGCTGATTGATCCAGCAGGAGCCGACGCCCAGGCTCTCCGCCTCCAGCATCATATTCTGCAGTGCGCAAGCAGAGTCAGCCATCGCGTTCGGATAACCTCTCCGGTTTGCCACCACGATCAGAATCGGGGCGTGATAGTCAAATGCATACTTCCCGCTCTTGGAACGTCTGATTGAATTCTGGAGGCTGGCATATAAATCTTCCGAAAGTTCCATCCCGGCAAAGGCCTCCTGCACCAGCCCGCGCAATTTCTCTCTGATCTCCGGGTTCATCAACACGACAAAATGTATTGTCTGGCAGTTGCCGCCGGTCGGGGCAAACCGCCCGGCCTCCACGATCGCAGACAACTGTTCCTCTGTGACAGGCATTTCATTATATTTCCGCGTAGAACGGCGATTCATAATGGTCTGAAGCATTTCATTCATTCTGTGTTTCCTCCTTCTGAACCTGATTCATGCTTATTATACTTGCCGCTCTTTCCTCTGGCAAGACGATAAAAGAAATACTGTCCTGAGGCACCCATTAAAATCCGGTACTTCACGCAGCTGGCTCAGGCTCTCCTCTTTCAGGGCAACCTTCAAGTCAATGATTCTTTTAAAACACGTTTTATGCATTTCTTCAAAATTTCAAATGCGGAAATATGACGTTTCTTCAAAATTTCAAACGCAAAAACATGTCATTTCTTCAAAATGCTCAGGAAAATCACTGCTCCTTATGGCACTCAAAATTGTCAAAACAGGGCGGCCGGAAGTGAAACGAATCCTGTATTTTAGAAATTCCATCCGAAGTGACAAAAATCCGCACACTTCGGTAGAATTTTTTTACCATATTTGTTATAATCGTCGTCAGTAAAAGTCCCTTTAAGGAGCATCGAAATGATTACAGGAGCTATCAAGAATAAAATCGATAAAATCTGGACCGACATCTGGGCTGGCGGCATCACAAATCCGCTGACTGTGATCGAACAACTTACATATCTCATGTTCATCCGCTCCCTCGATGAGAAAGAACTCGAAACCGAGGAATTCGAAAACATGACAGGAGAGCAACTGACGAAAATCTTCCCACAGTCACCGATTGGTCAGTCGATGCGCTGGAGTAAGTTTAAAAACAATGACCCGCGCCAGATCTACGACGTCATCTCCCAGCGTGTTTTCCCCGCCATCAAAAATCTGAAAAACGGCAAACTTCCTGACTTTACCGAGCAGGGAGAAATGATTGAAATCGAAAATTCCTCTGACGCGACTGACAACAGCAATACCGCCTTTGCCCGCTATATGAGTGACGCCATGTTTCTCATTCCCACCCCACAGGTGCTGCAAAAAATCATTACCGGACTGGAAGATCTCTATGAACATGATATCGCGGAACTGGATATGCAGGGCGACCTGTATGAGTATATGCTGGGCAAACTGGCCACAGCCGGTCAGAACGGACAGTTCCGCACTCCAAAGCATATCCGGGAAATGATGGTTGAGCTGATTCAGCCGACTCCTGACGACATCATATGCGAAATTCCCACTCAACTTTTAATACAATCTGGCGATAGATTATGTGCATGAGTCAGGTGGGACAAAACTTCCGAGGGTGGGGACAATTTTATAGAGCTGGGGGACATTTTGGCGATAGCCTTTATTATTTCCTATAACAAAACGCCTGCTTTGTAGCAGACGCCTTGTTTCCCACTCTTTATGCTTTTTAATCAGAATTATTTATTATTATCTTCTTTTGTTATATAAATATGTGTCGGAGATATAAACCATTTTATGAATTTCTTCATATATTTAATCACTAATGCGCAAACGGCAATCAATATCAAAATCAAAAGAAGCAACATTATGACTCACTCTCCCTTCTCCATTAGGCTGTCATACAGCTCTGTGACCATTCCCTTCATCCGCTCCGTCTTTGTCTTTCCGGTCACGGAACATACCTACAACTTTCTCACGGTGGATTCCGTTGTTCGCATGGCAATGCCTGTTCTTTCTTTGCTTGTACATAATTTATCATGCATATAAGCAGAAAACAAGAAATTTTTACCAGCAAGCCACGTAAGTCAGATACGTATATGCTTTTTACTCGTCATCTTGTGTAAAGTATGAGAAAATTGTGGATACAAAAAATGTCCGCTGCATTTTATTCAGTGTCAGTAGGCTGTCAATATTTCAGGCTTTAATCTCTGTCCCGTCCTTGAATGTGAATCAGAAGTCATCCTTAGTGTAAACCGTGGCGTAATCGACCAGCGCATACCAGGCTTCCTCATCGAACTTGGTCAGAAGTTCTTTCTGGGAGCTGAGCGCTTTTTGAAATTCACTCAGAGCAGCTTTCGCAAGCTCCTTCTGGTCGATTTCGCTGGTGACGGCATCCAGTTGCTCTTTCGTCCGGTTATAGCGTTCTGTCAAGGAATCGTAGTGTTTCTGGTATTCTGTCTGGTCGAGCGCAGTCAGCGCATTTTCTTTGATGGCCTGCTGTACCAGTTCCGCAACCAGCGCCAGCTCGTTCATCAGGTGTTCCTGCTCTGCAGTAAGTTCAGTGGTGTCGTACACGCTGTTTTTGATAAGCTCGATGTCCTCGGTGATGGAATCGCGGCATTCCAACAGCCTGTTAGTGGCGGAGACGAATTTCTCCATGATCTCCTCATCGGTAAGGTGCGGAGTTCCGCACTTGACATCGCCATCGAATTTGTGATTACACTGCCAGATTACCTTGCGGTATTTGTCATTGGAATGCCAGACCTTGGAGCCGTACCAGCTACCGCACTCACCGCATTTGATTTTGCCGGAGAAGATGTAGATGCCGCTGTGCCGGTTCTTCCCACGGGTACGTCGGGCAAGCTCCCGCTGCACCAGCTCGAAGGTTTCCGGATCTATGATGGCTTCGTGATTGTTTTCCACGTAATACTGCGGTACTTCGCCTTCGTTGACCTTTGTCTTCTCCGTCAGGAAGTCTGTAGTAAAGGTTTTCTGGAGCAGGGCATCTCCCTTGTACTTTTCGTTCGAAAGGATGCTTTTCACAGCGGATGGATTCCATTTGTCCCTGCCTGCAGGAGATTTTATGCCTTCCCGTGTCAGCTGCGTGGCGATGCCGCAGGGAGTTTTCCCTTCGAGAAAAAGCTGGTAGATTTTGCGGACGGTGACTGCCTGTTCCGGGTTTACAACGAGGTTTCCGTCTGGTCCGCGCTCGTAACCGAGGAACCGTTTGAATGGAATCGTGACTTTCCCATCGGAGAAGCGTTTCCGCTGTCCCCATGTGCAGTTCTCGGAAATGGAGCGGGATTCCTCCTGCGCGAGCGAGGACATGATCGTAATCAACAGCTCGCCCTTGCCGTCAAAAGTCCAGATGTTTTCTTTTTCGAAGTAACATTCCGTGCCATTCTCTTTCAGCTGTCGGATGGTCGAGAGGCTGTCCACGGTATTTCTTGCAAATCGGCCGACTGATTTCGTGACAATCAGATCGATTTTTCCGTCTAGGGCATCAGCAATCATGCGCTTGAAGCCCTCCCTGTGCCGGGTAGAGGTGCCCGTAACACCTTCATCTGTATACACTTCGACAAATTCCCAGTCGTCACGAGCCTTGATGTAGTTCGTATAGTAATCAATCTGCGCTTCGTAGCTGGTAAACTGATCGTCGTGGTCGGTTGATACACGGGCATAGCCAGCGACCTTCCGTTTTTTCTGCTCTGCGATGGAAGCAGAAGTAAAGGGTGTCCGTGTGGCCGGTATGGTTTTTACTTTTTTGTTGACGCCCAATATTTTTCACTCCTTATCCGCTTCATTTTTTCACTCATCGCCTGTCGACGTTCAGGTGTGAAGCTGTCCCTAATTGCCTGCGTCTGCTTTTTCCTGCGTTCCTCTGTCCAGGGAGGCATGATTTTCTTCGGCTTTACCCATTCCCGGTGGACAGTTTTTCCATCTGTCATATTGAAGACAAGCTCTGTGGCAGAAACAACGGAAATGTGGTCGATACGCTCCAGAAAAATGGAATCATCGAATTCAGGAATTCCAAGAACCTCCGCAGTCATCTGTTTCAATAAATCCTCCTGTAGCCCGACTGTACCACAGGTTTTTCCTAGTGTGCAGCATCGCCAGTGGACAACTGTTGATCCATCCGTATGGATTTGTGTCTGCTTGCGGAAATTGGTGCCACACTGTTCGCATTTAATTTTGGCCGTCAGGCACGATGCACCTTTTGGATTTGTGCCGTATTTTCTCCGCTGTTTTGATGCCCTTTCACGATATTCAGGCGTCCAGCACTCCTGGTGTCCAGTGTTCGGACAATCTTTTGTGATAACTCTGCCGTCTTTGAAATGAATCTCCAACGAATAGGCTTTCGGTACATAGATGACATCCACTTCGTTAAGAAAGACATTCTCGTCAAATTCGTCAAGCTCCAGAACGCCTGATAGTCTTTTTCCGCTTCAAATTGCTCATTACTCATTGTCGACACCGCCTTTGAACCGGCTGCGGATATAGCAGTCGTGAGAGCAGTATTTCCGCCCGACGTTGCCATAGGATTGAAATTCCTGACCGCATCCGGCACAGATGATGGTGTAATATGCTTTTCGTGTTCCACTGTCAGGATGTGCTTTCCACCAGGCTCTGCGACACTCCGTGGAGCAGAACTGTAGCTGCTTTCTGCCCTGGGCAATAGGAATATCCGCGCCGCAGAATTTGCAGTACAAAGAAGAGGAGAGAATAGAAACAGTGGAAGATGCTTTCAGTGGGTGCCGCTGACAATACTTTTTAATAGTGTCTCCTGATATTCCGAGTGCTTCTGCAATCTCCGTATAGCTGCGGCCGCCAGTACGCATATCCTGTATTATATTTTTTTTGCTCGTTGGTCATGAGAGTCCTCCTTGCAGATTGTGATAGGCAAAGACACTTCTGCCTTCACTTTTCCACTGGAGAAAAACAGAAATTTTGAGCGAAAAATCTTTTATTGGCAAGAGTTGGGTCTTTCATGTCATCCTTTAACTGGCTGTTATCCTCGACCTCCTTCGTTTGCTTGACTGTATACGGATTTACCTGCACCACACTAATTCCATTTGCGATCATCCATGTGGCAAGTGCAAACCAGTAATGGCCGGTCGGTTCCAAACCCAGCACGATCTGCTTTTTATTATGAGCAGCCGCAAGCCCCAGGGCCCAATCCCTTGCACTCGCAAAACCTTCCGCTGTGTTGCTGAAAGAAAATGCTGACCTGCTAAGCTCTCTGCCTCTGATATCGATAGCCCTGACATAATGCATTTCGCTTCCTATGTCACATCCCACGATAAGCATGTCTTCGCTGATAAAGCTGAGCTTCTTGTTCTTGTCGAACTTGCCAGTTGTCTCGAGATCATGCCAGGTATGGGATTTGAGGGAATTTCTGATTTTCTCAGCCTTTGCCATCAACTGCTGCTGTTCAAAAACATTTGTAATATGTGCTTGATTTTTTCTCCTTGAGCCTTTACTATTCATTGTAGATACCTCTTGTACTCTTCAGATTTTACCAACGGTCGGGTCAGTAATAATCTGAGATTACCTGAGGTATTTTCTTTTGTCAATTTCTTGACCTATTTAAAGTATACAGGAAGCTTTCAGAAAATAAAAAAATGCCTGACATTCTCATTTCGAAAATGGCAAGCGCCGCTTAAAGTTCCATATTCTGTTTTCGTTTCTTCTGATTGTTTTCCCGCGCCCGGCGTTCCTGATTATCCTGATCAGCTTTCACTTTATTTCTGATCAGCACATCGTAAATGGATTCCCTGGCCTTTTCTTTCACCTGTTCCACGCCAGCCGTTCTGGCCTCCGGTGATTTCAGAGCGGCGCTGACTTTCTTCTGAATCTGCTTCGCGGCATTTTTCAAAATCGACTGGACATTATCCAGAACTTTATTGACCGTCGGCAGCACCTTCGGATTGATTTTCGCGTCCGGCAGGTTGAGCTTCTTCTTATAATCCGCAACCGCAGTGATGTCTTCCTGCTGGGTCTGTTCCCGGACTTTTTCGGTCACAACTTCCACGGCTTTATCATAGGCCGCTTCTGATACATCCTGTATCAGAGTTTCTACTTCCTCAACCTTTAAAGAGAGTTCCTCCAGCTTCTCCGTCTGCTCCCTGATCTGCCCGGCGTTCTCGTTGATCTCTGTGTTTTGGACACGCAGTGTCTTTTCCTGATTTGAAATTTTCTCTTTTTGTTCCTCAATCGTTTTGCCGCGCTTTTCGATTTCCTCTTTCTGCTTCATCAGGATATAATCCTGTTTCTCCAGATACTTGCGGCCTCCGTACTCCGGTTCTTCCTCCAGTTCCAGGCCGTTCTTCTTCGCGATCTCAAAGAGCAGGGCACGGCAGGCAGAATCAAAAACCATCTTCCGGTTATTGTGCCGTCCCTGCTTCTGATCCGGATAGGGCAGTTCAAATCCCAACGCTTCCAGGGCTTTCTCCTGCTGGGGACACAACTCTCCGTATTTATTTTCACAGTTGAACACATGGCGTTCATGAATATGCGGCGTGCTTTCATCGAGATGGAGCGCCCAGTCCAGAATGTGGATGTGGGAGCCGAAGCATTTCTCCAGCGTATCCATAAACTCCGCGACGACTTTCATCAAAACCTCCGGCTCAACATGATTATCCATCGTGCCGATCTGGTAGACCGTTTCTTCCGGACAGGTCTTTTTGTTTTTCCTGATCTGCTCGGCGGTGCGGTTGCGTTCCGTGTGCCTGGTCTTTTCATTTCTCGCGTTCTGTCCTTCGATGAAGTCGCGATAATAATGCTCATAATAAAGCTGCTCCACGTCTTCAAATGTGTCCGCGAGTTCCGTCTCCGGTTCCATGTGATCAAATGTCCGGTAGCCGTTGAAAGTGTCCCAATAGATATTCAGTTTTGACCGTTCCGGGTCAATGTGTTCACTGTTGTCGATGTCAAACCGGCGGTCATTATGTTTTGGATTGTACACGCCGTTCTTGCCGGCGCGTCCGTTGTGTCGTGTCATTCTCATAAAAATAAAATCTCCTTTCCGATTTTTGAGCAAAAAAAATGACCGGGCACGTTCATGTACTCGGTCTGGGAGCGGAAGCCTCGGCCTCCGTAAAAAATATATTTTTATTGTGGAAATTCCTGTCGAACTATGATAGGATAATGAACAAGAGCTACCAGGATGGTAGGCGGTTAGCCCTCTACGAGGGACTGTGACCCTCGTTTACATAGAAACCCGAAAGGGAATCCGGTGGAAGGAGGGCTAAGCCAATGAGTATCGCAGACTTAATTGCAGTGCTGAGCTTCGGCATCGGCTGCTTTTGTGCCGGGTATACGTTCGGCAAGGATAATCATAAAACACAGAAATAACCGCCCTCAGTCTGCAAACGCGAGCGGTTATTTCAATAACTAATTAAATTTGTGGCTAACCGTCTATCGGTAGCTCCGGGGGGGACACCTGTTAGCGCAGGTGTCTTTCCTTATGCTTACTATAGCATGAATTCCGGGACAGTTCAAGAAAATTTTGCTGAATCGGTGCAATCCTGATTCATTTTTTCAGAAGGATAGGGCAGTGGTGCTGCTGAAATCGTCTCAACAAGCCTGAAATTCTGAGCCTTTTTGCGACAGATACTACCCAATACGGATTGACGCAAGCATCAATCCTATGTGGGCAAAGCGCTTCGCCCTCGACCCCCTAAGGAGCTTTGCCCCTTAACCCCAGCAGGACGCGTCGCCCCTGCACCCAGAGCAAAGAGCTATCCGCCCTCTACACTCCCGGCCAAAGGTTTCACCTCTGGACACTACCTTAAAGTCCTATAGTTCATTATCTTTTCTCATTTTCTCTGCCTTTTCTTTATTAATCTTTGCTTTATTAAAAGCAGTCTGCGAATTCAAGTAATGTGATCTTTCATCATCTGAATTTTGTGCATTTTTATAATATGCCCATTCTCTCTTTCCTTTTCTTTCATAATGAGCAGCTGTTGACTCATATCTTTTAATTTGTGTCTCTGGTTTTGCCTTTGCCATAATTATCTCCTTATAGATCATGAGTAGGTCGCACCACAATTACGACATTTATTATTGAACACTTGCATCTTTCCGCAGTTACTACATTTTCTTCCTCTACCACCTTGACCACCAATAGGAACCGTCATAGTATATCCACATTTTGTACACTTTCTCCCATTTGTAGTTTGAAAGAATGTGTATTCACCACATTTGGGGCATAACTTTCCAGCCATTTTATCCTCCTTTATAGATATATATGTGTGTATGTATATGTATATACTAACC
>JAJQCZ010000053.1 GCA_021202465.1 Lachnospiraceae bacterium
ATGCGAGTCCAGATGGCCTTTTCGATAGGGCTAATTATTTCACAGCCCCTTTTTTGGTTACTCAGGACGATATTTGCTCAGGACATACTCTTTTAGTGTCGTACTAAAAGAGCAGCGCTTATGTATGGATCCGTTGCTGTGTACAGGCGCGGTATCCTTTTCTTTATTATTCTACCCCATTCTATTTACTAAGTCAATCATCAATTTTGTCAATTTGGTTTCAAAATTTGCATAAATTCTATGGATGTAAGAGGAAAACAGGCAGAAAATCAATGGGAAATAGTCAAAATCGTGGTCACAACAGAAGACCCCTTATGTATTTCTTTCCATAAGAAAAATATCCCCTGTTTTGCCTGATCTGTGCGTAAAGGTGTAACAAGCAGACAGCTAATTCATTACAGAAGATTCTTCAAAAGGAAGAATATGAGGTCGGAAAATGGGAAGACGAGGCGAAAATATTCGGAAAAGAGCAGATGGCAGATGGGAAGCCCGGGTCGTTCAGGGGCCTCCTGTTTCCGGAAAGACAAACTACAGATATTTTTATGGAAAGACATACCAGGAAGCGAAGCAAAAGAAAAAGGCATTCCAGATGAAAAGCCGGAATGTGCAGGACGGGATGACGGCGGCATCTATCTCTGACAGGGATAGGGTTCTGTTCCGGGACGTGGCGGACGAATGGCTGGTTGTTAAGAAAACAGTGGTCAGAGAATCTACCTGTACCTGTTATGCCTTTCTGGTCGAGCGGCATCTTCTTCCTTCTTTGGGTACGCTTCCGGTGGGGAAGATCAACAGTTCCTGCCTGGCGGATTTTCTGGATCAACAGAAAAGAAGCGGACGGTTGAGCGGCGGGGTTCTTTCTGATAAAACCATTTCGGATATAAAGGCTGTCCTGCTGCAGATTTTGCGGTTCGCGAAAAGAAAGGGATTGATTGATACGGTTCCGGAATACCGAGCGGCAGCCAGTCGTCCTCCGGAGATCAGTGTTTTAACAAAACAGGAGCAGAAAAAGGTGGAAGCGCAGGCGATGAAGGAGGATACAGCCTTCAGCCTGGGCATTTTTCTTTCTCTTTACGGCGGTCTTCGCATTGGTGAGGTCTGCGGTCTGCAATGGAACGATTTTGATTTCCAGAATGGAACGGTTCGCATCCATAAGACGGTTCAGCGGGTTGCGGAAACAGGCGGTGCGTCTGCCGCTAAGACAAAAGTGGTCATTGGCACACCGAAAACAGACTGCTCCGTTCGCACAATTCCGCTTCCCGTCGATGTTTTTCATTATCTGGCGGCACATCAGGGCGTCGGCGATTGCTATGTGCTGACGGGGAGCATCCGCTATATGGAGCCCCGGGTCTGTCTCGACCGCTATAAGCGGCTGCTTCGCCGAGCCGGAGTCGCCGATCACACATTTCACACGCTTCGGCATACCTTTGCCACCCGCTGCGTGGAGAGTGGTGTGGATGTCAAATCACTCAGTGAAATCATGGGACATTCAGATGTGAAGATAACCCTGCAGCGCTATGTTCACCCATCCATGGATGCCAAAAAGGCGGAAGTCAATAAGCTGTCCTCGCCTCTCGCCAGTGGTCAGCTTCGTGGTCAGGAAAAGGAGAGCATTGCCTGAAATCTGAGGGCTGGCGAATCGATTTTCGTTTAGTACGACACTAAAAGAGAACTGGATGTGTACTGCTGCAGAACAAAATGTGTGATGATCCGTGCAAACGTCTCCTGAACACAATGGCGATATTATATATCACAAATGATATTTGCACAAGATGTGCGTGTGCGTTTGTATCGCAAAAAGAACATATGGAATGAGGCGTAACCATGGCAGACAGAGAACTGCGCAGAATGAACCGTACCGAGCTGATCGAGATCATATATGCCCTGCAGCAGAATGAACGGTCGCTCCGTGCGGAGAATGAGGAACTTCGCCGTCAGCTGGATGATAAACTCCTGCGCATCGAAAAAGCCGGTTCGATCGCGGAGGCTGCACTGAGCCTGAATCATATCTTCGAGGACGCGGAAGCGGCCGCGCAGCAGTATCTGCTTTCCCTGCAGAACGTCTCGGAGGCGGAAGCACAAACCCTGGCAGAGGCACAGCGCAGGGCAGATGAGCTGATTGCCAACGCGCAGGCGCAGGAGGAACAGGCAGCCAGGCAGCTCCGGCAGACGGAAGAGGAATGTCAGGCAATGAAGGAGAAGGCTGAGCAGGACATCATCAGGCAGCGGACGGAGTTCTTCCAGTGGGGACAGCGGATTCTGCGTGAGAATCCGGAGCTCGCCGCCCGGATGCGGAAGGAAGCCCGCATGAATCGAAACGGCGGAGCGCAGGCGCAGACGAGTTGAACGCAGAGGCCGGACAGGCTGGGAAATAAAGGCGTATTGAAAGGAAACTGCGTATGAATCAAAAAATCCCCAGGATGGTCGATCTCCCCACCGAGGAGGAGGTGGCCGTTGAACGGGAAAGACTGGAATATCAGAAGCGCTACCGCCAGACCCTGCGGACGACGATCTACGCGCTGATCGTGGTGGCAGCGGTCGCTGTGCTGATTGCTACCCTGTTCCTGCCGGTGCTGCAGGTGTCCGGCTCCAGCATGGAGCCGACGCTGGAGGACGGGGACATCATCGTCCTGGTCAAAACCGGCAATTTCGAGACCGGCGACTTGGTGGGCTTCTATTATCAGAATAAATTGCTGCTGAAACGTGTCATCGCCGGACCGGGTGACACAGTGGATATCGATGAGGAGGGAAATGTTTACGTCAACGGGGAGCTTCTGGATGAGCCTTATCTGACCGACAAGGCTCTTGGTGAGACGGACAGAGAATATCCGATACAGGTTCCGGAAGACCGCTATTTCGTGATGGGGGACAACCGAACCACTTCGATCGACTCCCGGAGCACTGCCATCGGCTACATTGAGGAAGATCAGATCGTGGGAAAGGTGATTCTGCGGATCTGGCCGCTCAGCCAGATTTCACTGATTCAGTAATGAAACAGATTCGCAGGCCGGAACATTCCGGTGAGAAATCACAGAAGGCAGCGAAATCAAGCAGGCGCCACACAGAGGTGCGGCGCTCATAAAAATAAGAACGGGGGAAAGGATTACATGAGGAATGTGGCATGTCACGGATGCCGCGGGCATCCGGAGCTGAGAACGGCGCCTGCCGCCTGCACCGGCTGGCGCAGGAAGGGAAAAAGATACGGTTGTGGAATCCCGCCGGATAGAGCGGGCAGCACAATGTATTAGATTTTGTAACCTGTCAACAAAGAACTCAAAAAAGTAAAGGAGCTTATTATGAGCAAAATGAAGAAACTTGCCAGCGTACTGCTGGCGCTGGTCATGGCTTTGGCGATGACGTGCACGGCGTTTGCGGATACGACGTACACCATCACCATCAGCAACTCGACCGAAGGCTACACCTATGTTGCCTATCAGATCTTCACTGGCACTTTGGATAGTACCGGAACCGTCCTGTCCGACATTGATTGGGGCACCGGCGTAAACGGTAGCGCTTTGCTAGCCGCCCTGCAGGCGGATACCACAGAGGTTGGCACAGATGCCGAAGGCAACGAAATTACAGTTGCCAGCCTGTTTGCAAGTTGCACCAGCGCCGCTGACGTGGCTCAGGTTCTGTCCGACAACAGCACCAACGAAGCCCTCGCAGAAAGATTTGCCGAGCTCGCCGCTGCGAATAAGTCCACTACGGTTGCCGGTACCTCCGTATACAGCGAGGACAACAAGAACTACACCATCTCCGGCCTGTCTGCCGGCTAC
Source organism: Lachnospiraceae bacterium (assembly GCA_021202465.1). Lineage (GTDB taxonomy): Bacteria > Bacillota > Clostridia > Lachnospirales > Lachnospiraceae > UBA3305. Next base: position 3,774 of record JAJQCZ010000053.1, read on the forward strand.
TATCTGGTGATCAACACCGAGGTTCCCGATGATGACGACGATACAAATGCTGCTTATTCTAACTATATCCTTAAGGTAGTGACCAACGTGACCGTCAGCCCGAAGAGTGACTACCCCTCCTTCGACAAGTCCGTTGGCACCACTGTGGATGGAGATATGGCTGACTCCGACGACGCCACCGAAGATTACGCTGTGGGCGACAGCGTCCTATTCACCCTGACCGCCACCCTGCCCAGCAACTATGGCGACTACACCACCTACACGCTGGTCTTCACCGATACTCTGTCTGAGGGCCTGGACGTTGACACCAGTTCCGTGGTCGTAACCATCGACGGTGTTACCATTCCCAGCACTTATTACACTGTGAGTGAAGTTACTACCAATTCCGATGGCACCACTACCTTCACCGTGACCCTGAGCGACCTGAAGTCCATCGAGGTCACTGACCTGACCATTAGCGCTGGCAGCAAAGTCGTTGTAACCTACAGCGCTACCCTGAACGAGGACGCTGGAAGCATCGAGTACAACGATGCTTCTCTGACCTACTCCAACAACCCCAACGATTCCTCCAACACCGGCACCACCCCCGATGATAAGACCTATGTCGTCACCTTCACCGTCGTGGTGAACAAGACCAAGAGTGATGGCACCACCGCTCTGGAAGGCGCTGCCTTCACTCTGTACAAGGAAGTCTCCGTCGATAAGGAATCTTTTGAGGACGGCACTTATTATACCATTACTGACGGAGTGGTAACTGAAGCCACTGAATATGACGGGGACGCCACCTATTATGTCGCTTTGGAGACGATTTCGTCTGGCACTACCTTCACCTTCGACGGCCTGGACATCGGCAACTATGTGCTGGTTGAGACTACTACCCCCGATGGCTACAACACCGCTGACCCGATCACCTTCACCATCAGCGCCTCTGCTGTTGAGAACGCGACCGAGGAAGATGGCGTTGAAGTGACCATCACCAGCCCCACCGAAGACGACGGCTTCACCATCAGCGGTGAGACGACTCTGACCACCACTGTTAAGAACTACGCTGGTTCCGAGCTTCCTTCCACCGGCGGCATCGGCACCACGATCTTCTACATCGTCGGCGGCGTGATGGTTCTTGGCGCGGCGGTTCTGCTGATCACCCGCAGACGCATGAGCACAAGATAATCACTGATTTGTACTTAACGGTCAAAGCAGGTCTTTCGGGAAGGCATTCCTTCCCGAAGCCCTGCTGCTGACCGGCCTTGCTGTTTCCGGGAATGGCCCGGCCTTCGGGCCGGGTCTCCCGGGAGGCAGCTTACCGCACGGATGGAATTTGTTTGTTGTTCGGTGTTCACCGTCCGGAAATGACGGCGGACAGCTAAGAGCAGGCAGAAATCATTGCATAAGAAGGGGCGGCGAAGGAGCTTATGGTCACATGAAGCGAAGAAAGTCAGCCACAATCAGAAAGAAACAGAGGAAGCGGGGCAGGCTCGGGACGGTCGTTCTGGTGATCGTGTTCCTGGTGGGAATCGGCATCCTGCTCTATCCCTCCATTAGCAACTGGTGGAACGAGCGGGTCACGACTCGCGCCGTGGCCACCTACGATGAGGCGGTGGCTGCCATGGACGAGGCGGACTACTCCGCTTACTGGGAGGCGGCGGAGGCCTATAACGAGAAGCTGGCGGAAATCGGCTCCTCCAGTGCCATTTCCAACACGGACCTGGTGGACGAGGACTACTGGGATCTGCTGGATGTGGCCGGGATCGGTATCATGGGGTACATCACCATTGATAAGATCAATGTGCAGCTGCCCATTTACCACGGCACCAGTTCCAGCGTGCTGGCCGTGGGGGCCGGGCACCTGGAGGGAACGAGTCTTCCGGTCGGCGGGGCGAGCACCCACTGCGTCATTTCCGCACACCGCGGGCTGCCAAGCGCTCTGCTGTTCACGAATCTCGACCAGCTGGAGGAGGGTGACACCTTTACCATTACAGTGCTGGATGAGGTGCTGACCTACGAGGTCGACCAGATATCCATCGTCCTCCCGAGTGAGATCGAGAACCTGTATATAGAGGAAGGTGAAGATTACTGCACGTTGATGACCTGTACCCCCTACGGCATCAACACCCACCGGCTGCTGGTGCGGGGCGTGCGCACGACCAACGCCGAGGACACCCACATCCGGGTGACGGCGGAGGCCTATCAGATCGATACCATCCTGGTGGCCGCCATCGCGGCGGTTCCCATGCTGATCATTTTGCTGGTCTGGCTGATCGTCAGCACCAGAAGAAAAAGAAAATCGTAACCGATCATTTGGCCCCGGAGCTCAAAGGGGCTTCAGCGATGAGGAGGTAAATCTCTATGAAAACCATCAAATATTCAGTCCGTCATGTCGTACCGGTTCTGCTGGCGCTGCTGCTGGCCCTCGGTATGACAGTCACTGCATATGCAGCGGACACTGCGTCTCTGGATTTCACACAGACCGGTGCTGTTGAACTGACCCTGCAGGACAGCGAGGGAAACGCCGTTTCCGGCGGTGCGGTGACGATTTATGAGGTCGCGGCACTGTACCTGGACGATGGAAATATGGCATATGCCTATACAGACGCCTTCAGCGGCTGTGAGGCGACGCTTGACGTGGAAGACACGTCCCTGGCCGCCACACTGGCAGCCTACGCGGAGAGCGAAGGCATTTCCGGTGATACCACCGCGGACGTCGGCACAGACGGCACGGTGAGCTTCACGGGTCTGGAGCTGGGCCTGTATCTGATCGTGCAGACGACCGACTCCGCCGACTATGAGACCATCAATCCCTTCGTGGTGACTGTTCCGATCGAGAGCGACGGTGCGTGGGTCTATACCGTGGATGCCAGCCCGAAGGTGGGCACCGTAACACCGGTAGAGACCGAAGAGGAGACCTCTGCGGAAGAGACGACGGAAGAAACGACAGAGGAGACGACGGAAGAGGAAACGGAGGAAGAGACAGAGGAGGAAACGACCACTGCTGCGGCGGGTTCTTCCAGCTCTTCCAGCTCCGGAAGCACCACCCTGCCTCAGACCGGCCAGCTGAACTGGCCCATTCCGATCCTGGCCGTCAGCGGCCTGCTGCTGTTCATGGCGGGCTGGTATCTGAACCGTACCGGCAGGAAGCAGGAGGAGCATGCGAAGTAAGATCGGTTCTCTTTGCATGACTCTGGGAACCATTTGCCTGCTCGCCGCCCTCGGCCTGTACGCCTACAACAGCTGGGATGCCTGGCGGGCCGGACAGTCGGTGGCGGAGATTCAGGAAGCTCTGGAGGATGCAGAGGAGGCACTGGAAGCCGGAAATACAGCGTTGGGGCTGGATGCGACGGATGACGCCCCGGAAAACGGCGAGATGGCGACCATAGAGATTGATGGATATGAATATATCGGCACGCTGTCCATCCCCAGCTATGGGCTGGAGCTGCCCGTCATGGCGGAATGGAGCTATCCCGGACTGAAGATAGCTCCCGGGCGCTACAGCGGCAGCGCATGGACAGACGACCTGATCATTTGCGGACACAATTATGAACGTCATTTCGGGAACCTGAGATATCTGGAAACCGGTGACGAAATCACATTTACAGACGTGGATGGCAACGTTTTTACCTATCAGGTGGAGGAGGTCATCATCCTCCAGCCCTCAGACGTGGAGGAAATGATCAGTCAGGAATCCGGCGCGTGGGCGCTGACCCTGTTCACCTGTACCATCGGCGGACAGACCCGTGTGACTGTCCGGTGCAGCCGGGCAGAGTGACACGGATAATAATAAAACTTGATGTTGTATGTTTTGAGGGCGGTCCGGAAACGGGTTTCCCCCTGTAGTGAAAGAGGTGCAGTTATGAAGAATATTGTAAATTCTTACGTGCGGAAATTCCGGGAGGAACACCGCAAATCCCGCCGGACGGTGGCTATGCTGCTGGCGCTGGCGCTGGTCGTGGTGGCCGGGGTCACCTGGCAGCTTCATGCAACCGGCATTGCCATGACCAACGAGACATTCTGCGGTCTGGAGGAGCATACCCACACCGAGGATTGTTACGAATCGGTGCTGATCTGCGGTCTGGAGGAAACCGAAGGTCATACACATGACGAATCCTGTTATGAGACCGTGACTACGCTGGTCTGCGGTCTGGAGGAGTCCGAAGGGCACACGCATACGGAAGACTGCTACGACGCGGACGGCAACCTGATCTGCGGCCTGGAGGAATCTAAAGGACATACGCATACGGATGCCTGCTACGAGACGGAGCAGGTGCTGGTTTGCGGTCTGGAGGAATCTGAAGGCCATACGCATACTGACGAGTGCTATGAGGAGCAGCTGGCCTGCGGCCTGGAAGAGCATACTCACACGGCGGAATGCCTGATCGATGAGACCGCAGATGTGGAGACCGCCTCTGACTGGAAAGCCACTCTGCCTGAATTGAGCGGCGTGTGGGCGGATGACATCGTGGAGATCGCCAAGAGCCAGCTGGACTACACGGAGAGCACCGCGAACTATCAGCTCGATGAGGATGGCACGACGCATAAGGGCTATACCCGTTACGGCGCCTGGTACGGCAACAAATACGGCGACTGGGATGCGATGTTCGTTTCCTTCTGCCTGCATTACGCGGGAGTGGATGAGGACGACTTCCCGCAGGCATCCGGCGTCTACTCCTGGACGGTATCTTTGAAGAAAATGGATCTCTATGCGGAGGACTGCACCCCGTCCGCAGGCGATCTGGTGTTCTTTGATACCGACAGCGACGGCAAGGCCGACCATGTAGGCATCGTGACCGAGGTGAATGAAGAAACCGAAAAGATCACCGTCATCGAAGGAAACTGCGACGACGAAGTGAAGAAGAATACCTACAGCCTCTCTGACAGTGAGATCATCGGATACGGTCTGCTGCCGGAGCAGGAGGAAGTAGAAGAGGAGACCGAGGTCGAAGCTGAGACCGAGACCTATACCGCGGAGGCGGACGGCGTGAGCGTAACCGTGACCGCTCCCGCAGGCGCTCTGCCGGAAAATGCGGAACTGGTTGTTACCCTCCTCGATGAGGACAGCGACGGCTACGCCAGCGCGGCTGAGGCTATCGCCTACGACGCAGAAGACGAAGAGACCGGCATGGCCGCTCTCGACATCACCTTCTACGACGAGGACGGCCAGAAAGTCGAGCCGACGGAAGCTGTCACCGTGACCATCGATGCCGCGGCTATTCTCCCCGAAGATGCGGATGCCAGCACCCTGGAAGTGCAGCATCTGGCTGAGACGGACGCGGGCGTCGAGCCGGTTCTGGTGGCCGATGCTACTGGTGATACAGAAGGCACCGTGGACACAGAAACGGTCGTCGCCGAGTTTGAGGTGGATGGGTTCTCGACGTTTACGATCAGCTGGAGCAATAATAATACTACCTATTTCACAATCACTGTTCATCATGTAGACGAAAGCGGAAATGATCTGGAGGCGTCAACCAGTGATGAGTCGGTTAGTGTTAATAACAATAGCAGCACAACATACACCTTCAGCGACTATGCGGCTGACATCACCGGCTATGCGTATTCAAAAGCAGCATACAGCTCCTACGATGGAAGTGAAGTCGCAACGGCGACGTTCGCGTTAACACAGAGTGGTGGCGGCCAGGGGGGTCAAGGCGGAAACACGACCGGAACGTTAACATTGTACAATTCCAGTGGTTCTTCAGTGTATACCGCTACATACAGTAACAGCAAGGTTGAGATAGATGTTTATCTGATCTATACGAAAGCTGTCACCGCTGATGTAACATACGTAAATACCTCCGGCACAAGCATTTCCGGCAACACAACCACATCTCTGGGCCAGGGCGTTACGGTGACGCTTGCCGACCTGGCGACAGACATCGACGATTATACCTACAGCTATGCGAACGTCACCTATACCTATACAGACAGTGACGGGGAGACTGTAACTGGTTCTGTCGAAAAAGCTACCAGCATTGTTTACAATTCCGATGGAACCTATACTGTGGGGGAGACAACCATCCCCTCCGGTGCCGCTGTTACCATCGAGCTGGTCTATGAAAATGACCCCAGCGTGACACTTTCCGCCAGCGGCTCCGACGCAGCAGGCTATACCGTGACCAGCACGATGAGCTACTTTTCGGAGTATACGTCAGTAGACTACTCCTGGACGATCAGCGCTGCAAATGCCGCAGGAACCGCGCTGACAGTCAACACAACCAACGCCGGCTGGACAGTGTATGATGGTAGTACCCTTGTAGCGACCATTACAAACAACAGGGACGGCAGCCTGACGGTGATATGGGCGGACGGCGCGGACGCTGGAGACAACATCACCATGACGTTGGAAGTGACCACATACACGGATGGTGAAACAACAACTACTGAAAAAGCCACGTCCGACAGCTACAGGCTTGTTTATACGGGTGCGTATGTCACCCTGACTTCCTCCAGCAACGAAGACGGCACCTACACCGTGACCGCTACGCCGTATGAGTTTACCGGCTCCACATACACTTATACCTGGGAAATTGAAGGCAGCGTGACGGCAACCTCCAGCTCTTCCAGCACTGGCTCCCTGACCGTTACGGATAACGGAAATGGCACCTGGACTGTGACGAACGAAGATGAAGAAACCGTCGCGATCATCACCGACAATGGGGATGGCACCCTGACGGTCGAGTGGACAGAAAATGCCGAAGTTGGCGACCTGCTCACGTTCTCCGTAAAAATAACAGACGAGGATAGCAATTCGGCGGAGTCCGAAGAGATCGAGCTGACCTACGGCGGCGTGACCTTTACGGTGGTGTACACGACATACACACAAACCGGCTCTGAAAGCAACCCATCTGGTACCACTACTCTTAATACGGTGTCGGGTGTCACTGTGTACGTATATGATTCCGAAGGGGGAGATCTGCTATGCAGCGGGACGACGGACTCAAATGGCCAGGTAACGTTTGAGTTAAACGATGGAGTGACCTATTACGTTGTAGTGTCTTATACATCGGGTAGCGGAAGCAGTGCTACTACCTATTCCTACTCCGGCAGTGTCACCGCAAACGCTGCAGACGGGAATGTCATTGTCCTGTCATCATCAAGTAGTTATGAACATATTGACATCAAAAACGTGACGGTGTCCAGCGGCAGCGGCAGCACAACGCTGTCGATATCCGGCGTGACCAGCGTCGTCGTGCTCGATGAAAATGGGGAAGAAATCAACTCTACAACAAGCGTCACATATGCAAGTGCTAGCCAAAACTGGCAGACGCATTGGGAAGATTATGGCAATAATACCCATAGCATTGCGAGCTTTACCTTGGATTACACAGTAGTCATCACCTACACGGTGTACGATTCCTCGACAGGTGAAACGAAAGAGTACACCGCTATCATCGACTCCACCACGACCTACCCGGAGGAAAGCTATTATCCCGCAGACGGCGATAATGCTTGGAATCTTTACAACTACATCTATGGCACCAATTATACGGAATCTGACTGGCTGAGCAGTGCGGCCTATGCATCGGTGAAAGATACAGGAATTGACATCAGTGGCATGACCTATTTCGAGGTGGCCATCGTCCTGTGTGACTCTTGGGGCGGCGGCAATGGCGGCCTGGACTTCGCCCTGGACGTGGAAAGCCTGCTGTACCTGACCGCCGGCTGGGACTTCGAGGTCCAGAAGACCTATACGGGCGACACAGACGGCATGACCGCTGGCGACTTCACCTTCAACGTGTATAACGCTACAGTTAGCGGAACAACCTGGACGCTGAGCACTCTCAAGGAAAGCTATTCGAACAGCACCCAGGCGGCTGACGATGAAGGCACTTCCGAGGACACCATCGACTTCACGAAAATCGCCTACAACACAGACGACGAAGGAACCTATTATTACATCATCTATGAGGAAAATAATGGCGAAAGTGGTGTCACATATGATTCCACGGTTTACGGCGTAAAAATAGAGGTGACTGTGGAAACAGATACCGAGGGGAATTTGACCACCTACACCCCCACCGTGATCGTGACCTACTATGTGTTGACCGGTTACAGCGTAGATGACGATGGAACTGTCACCTATAGCACAGCAACAGAAACTACGATAACTGAAACGGACGGAGTGGCCACCTTCCCGTTCAAGAACAGCTATACCACCGAGGAAACCACCACCGACCTGACCATCATCAAGATGGATGCGGACGAAGAGAATGTCTATCTCAACGGCGCGGAGTTCATTCTGTATTACATTGATGAGGGTGGGACATACCATTACTACACCTATGATTCAACAACAAATACAGCTGGCTGGGAAGAGGTGGAAGATGAGGATGATGCCTATAGAATCACAGTGGAAAACGGAGAAACTGGCGTAACGGTATACTCGCTCACCGTGGGCACCACTTATTACTTAAAGGAGGTTACCGCCCCGGACGGCTACAACCTGCTGAGTACGATAATTGTGTTTACACTTAGTGATGAAGCAGATGACGGCGTTGATATTAACGGAGATGACAGTAACGACGACTACGCCTTTGATAGTGATGATGGAATAACAATTATTGTCTACAACAGCAAGGGCTACGAACTTCCCTCCACCGGCGGCATGGGGACCTGGATGTACACTCTGATGGGTCTGCTCTTCTGCAGCGGTGCGGCGCTGGTGCTGTATCGGCGGAAACGGCTGAGCTGAGGCGGTCAGGAACAACAGAATAGGTAAAACGGGTGGAAGCCGGGCATATTGCCTGACTTCCTATCCGCTTTTATTGCCAAAGTCGAGAAAATTAGTGGAAATTATTGAAAAGAAAAAAGACAAGGAGAAGAATTTATGAGGAAACAAATGAAGAAGACTGCGGCCATCCTGATGGCCGCGCTCCTGGCGGTCAGTACCCTGGCTGCCCCGGCCGTCGCGGCGACGAGTTATACAACGATTACCGCCCCAGGCTCCTTTACCAGCAGCGACAGCAGCGATAACACTCTGTCCGTGATCGCTTATTACAACACGGACCAGAGCGAAATGGTCAGCGATCTGACCATCGAGGATAGCACCTCCGGCGTCAACGGTATCGTGGTGGATAACGCGGATGTGGACTTTTCTGACATTACCATCACTCTGGATACGGACGCGGACGGCTCGGATACCTGCGACTTCACCGGCAAGGGTACGGCGTTTGCCGTTTATGGGGATTCTGATGTGACGCTGTCCGACGCTGTCATCACAGCTGCCGGTGTGGCCACCATGCCCCTGTTCATCGACGATGGGGCTGTCCTGACAGTGCAGGATACCACCATCACCAGTAACGGCGGCACCCTGTATTCCAGCTATGTGAACACCGCCGATCAGAGCGTTATGGTTTCGCCTCCCTGGGTGCTGGGCATTATGGGGACCTCCCGGGCTTCCAACCTGATGGGAACCGGCAGCACTTTGAATTTCCTGGACAGCACCGCCAACGCCGCTATGTGGGCGATTCTGTCCACGGACTCCGGTTCCGATATGGTGATGAATGTCTATAACTCCACCCTGCAGCTTACCCGCGGGGACGAGTCTTCTGTAGCCATTCAGGAGGATGGTGGACAGATTACCACCTATGATGACCCCTATACGACCAGTTACGGCGCGGGCTACGGCACCTATGTCATCGGCGATGTGACAGAGACCATGGTGGGCGTCACCATAAACGTGGGTACCTACGCCGCCATTTTCACCGGCGGCACCATGAGCTTCTCCACCCTGACTGCCGGGGATTATACCCTGAGCAATGCCGACAGTTCCGTCACCAGCTATACCTACAGCGGCGACACCCGGAACAGTGTGATCAATTCCGACACCTTCGGCTTCATGGCCCATCAGGGAGACAATACCCTGACTTTGGGCAGCGGCACGTCCCTGAATACCGGGTATACCGGGTTCCTCATCAAGACCGGCGGCTCCCTGTCCGGCTTCACGGCGAATGTCACGGGGACCGATATCAGCGTGGGCGACAATGTGCTGATTCAGGTCCTGGACAATGAGGACTCCCTCATCGGCACCAGCAGCGGCAGCACCTTTGCCACCACCTATACGGAGTCATCCGGGTGGCTCGCCTCCGACAGCTCCGATGACTCCGGTGATTCCGGGGATTCCGGCAGCGGCGGAACCGGCGGCCCTGGAGACGGCAGCTACGGCGGCGGTGAGTCCGGCGGCCCTGGAGGCGGCAGCTCCGGCGGTGGCCCCGGCGGCAGCCAGGGGAATGGTATCTCCACGACCGCCGCGACGGACTCCACATCCTCCGACTCTGTTATTTTTAACTTCATCGGCGAGTCGGCGCTGACGGGCAATATTTATAACTCCTCCGGTGACCAGCTCACCGGCACTGGTGTGACCGTGAATCTCAGCGACACCACCTATTACGGCGCGGCAGCTTCCACCACGGCAATCCATGTAACCTATGAAGGCGCTCAGTACGTCAGGGACACTCTGAACGGCTATGCCGTCGAGGCAGACGACGAAGGCGAGGAAGTGCTGTCATATCAGAATACTGAGATTACCATCAGCGAGTATTATGATCTGGGCCATGTGGCCAATAAGATCAACAGTAACGGCTCCAACACCGTGACCATCAGCCTGACGGATGACTCCACCTGGTATGTCACCGGTACCTCCGTCCTCAGCTCCCTGTCCGTGGAGGACGGCTCTCAGGTCATCCTGGTGGGCGACGCCACGCTGACCGTGAACGGCACGACCTATTCCGCGGACAACCTGGGCGACAATATGTCCCATGTGGATTCCCTGGATGACGAGGAGGAAGAGGCGTGCGATCACAGCTATGAGGCAGTCGTAACCGCCCCCACCTGCACGGAGCTGGGATATACCACGTATACCTGCACCCTCTGCGGTGACAGTTATGTGGCGGATTATACAGAGGCCACCGGCCACAGCTATAGCAGTGAGATCACTACCGAGGCCACCTGCACAGAGGACGGTGAGATGACTTATACCTGCACGGTTTGTGGAGACTCCTATACCGAGACCATCGAGGCTACAGGTCATAGCTATGAGGCAGTGGTAACCGAGCCCACCTGTACGGAGCAGGGGTATACCACGTATACCTGCATGGTCTGCGGCGACAGCTATGTGGCGGATTACACCGATGCTCCCGGCCATATCTGGGATGACGGTGTCGTGACCAGCGAGGCCACAGAGACCGAAGCCGGCGAGATCACTTATACCTGCACTGTTTGCGGCGAGACCAGGACCGAGGAGATTGCTCCCACAGGAGAGCATACCTGGGACGAGGGCGAGGTGACCACCGAAGCCACCTGCACCGAGAACGGCGTGATGACCTACACCTGCACCGGCTGCGGCGCGACTTATACCGAGGTCATTCCTGCCACGGGTCATACCTACGAGGCGGTCGTCACTGAACCCACCTGCACGGAGCAGGGGTATACCACCTATACCTGTACGGTGTGCGGCGACAGCTATACCGAGACCATTTCCGCCACGGGCCACAACTATGACGATGGCGTTGTGACCACTGAACCCACCTGCACGGAAGACGGCGTGATGACCTACACCTGTACGGTGTGCGGCGACAGCTATACCGAGACCATCCCTGCCACGGGCCACAGCTATGAGGCAGTGGTGACCGAGGCCACTTGCACGGAAGACGGCTATACCACCTATACCTGCACGGTCTGCGGAGACAGCTACATTGCGGACGAGACGGAGGCCACCGGCCATACCGCGGGCGAGGCAGTGACAGAGAATCTGGTGGAAGCCACCTGCACGGAGGACGGTTCCTATGACAGCGTCGTCTACTGCAGCGTCTGCGGCGAGGAACTGAGCCGGGAAACAGTGACCGTGTCTGCCACGGGCCACAACTATGAAAACGGTGTCTGTACCGTCTGCGGTGCGCAGGAGTCCGGCTCCGGCTCGGGTTCCGGTGGATTCAACAGCGGATCTATCTGGCAGAATTTCCGGGATTGGCTGAATAACTTTTTCGGGAGATGGAACTGATCTCTCCGCGTGAATCATTGGCCGGGAACAGCAACGGCGGTGCCGGTAAAACGGGACTGCCGTTGAAAGCAGCTCCGCTGCTGATAAGAAGATGAGAGGTGTATCTATGAAAGAAATGCAGGCGACCTCCTCCGCTGAGATGATAGAATTAAATGATAACCTGATCAAGAAGTATCTGGATGAACTGGCGTCCCGGGGACGCAACCAGGAGACGGTGAAGACCTATAACCGCTGTCTGCGGGAGCTGCGCAGCTTTCTGCTGCGGGAGAATCTTCCCCTTTCCAGAGAGGCAGTGACGCTCTGGCACGACAGTCTGGAGAAGAGCGGCCTTTCCGTGAGCTCGGTGAATGTGCGGATGTCGTCCGCGAAGGGGGTGCTGGAATACGCCGGTATTCTGCCGGCGGCGTTGCCGCGTGAGTCGGCAGAGACGAAGCAGTCTCAGCCGATTCCCACCCGGACAGAGTATCTGCGGATGCTGTACTCGATCTGTGCCTTCGGCACCCGGCAGGAATATTTTCTGGTGAAAATATTCGGGCAGATCGGTCTTGATATGCGGGAAATGCCCCGCTTGACCGTAGAAGCCTGCCAGGCGGGCGAGGTTACGGGATCTAATGGGCAGACGACGCCCATTCCGGCCGGTCTTTGCCGGGAACTCCTTCAGTATGCGGCAGAACGGGGCATTGCCTCCGGCCCGGTGATGGTGACACAGAGCGGCCACCTCATCCATCGCGCCAATATAAATCACATGCTCAATCATGCGGCGGAAAAAGCGGGGCTGCCTCCGGAGAAATTCACCCCCAGCGCGCTGGCCCGGATGTGTCGGAGAGCGCAGAACGACATCTGGAAGAAGCTGGAGCCGCTGTACATCCAGTCCTACGAACACCTTCTGGATACGGAGCAGGCGATGTTCGTCTGGCCGCAGGAGTCATAGAAGAGAAGGCAGATATGCCCCGGATCGGCTCCGGGAATGGTAACTGAGCGTGGGTTTCCGTTGTTTTTTCGCGGAAAGAATATTGCAAATCGAAACGGCGTATGCTATAATGCCGATAGGCAAAAGCAAGTATTGCAAGTTCATTTGACCAAAGAACGAACCCCTAGGCTGTGTTGCCGCACAGCTTAGGGGTTCTTCTTCTCTTTTTATAGTGGTGAAGCGTCCACTAGGCTATTGTCGTCCTAGTCGTCGCTGTCTAGCCATTTGATGACGTAGTGTGTAACTACGCCAGCCGCGACAGCGACTAAAAAAGCAAGTATTATGTTCATTTAACCACCTCCTTCCGTTGCCGGATATCGGTAGGACAACGATTAGAGCATACCACATTTTTCTACAAATGTCATTATTTTTCAACGGCAAAATTAAGGGGATTGCAGACTCTGAGAGGCTACTGGAGTCTACATTATATCTATACTATCCTCAAAATTGTCAGGAAAATTGTTGTTTACAGTTTCTGCCGAGGTGGCCGGTCTGCTCTGCGAAAAGGACCGGCTGGCCGGGAATATTTCTTGACTTTTCCCGGGAAAATATGGTCCGGTCTTAAACACTTTTGGAACAAGAAAAGAGCAGGATTTCACGTTTTTCTT
>JAJQCZ010000046.1 GCA_021202465.1 Lachnospiraceae bacterium
CAGGAAAAGAATCTGGAATTCGGTTAAGCCACAGCTTTTTATTCTTTGCCGCTGGTGAGCGGAGAAGAGGCTTGACACATTATTTTGCCTGTGGTACAGTGTGCGTGTACAAAATTCATGGGGGAGTAGCAGGCGCTCTCAGGCGCGGGCAACGTCGTCATCACGGTCTGTCGGACAGGCCCGGCGTACCCTTTTACTGCGAGACTCATGCAGCTGTGGTTTTCATATACCGCCGCGCATGGAGTCTGCCTGTATACTGAGACAAATGACCCGGATGCGGCGATATACAGACCGTATTCGGGTCGTTGATTTTCATGCGGGAGGGAAAATGATGCTCTATGCCATTCTTTTATTCGCACTGACCTACATTCTGATGCTGGCCTTTGGAAATTACCGGGCGCTCATCGCCATGGGGAGTGGAATCCTGTTTCTTCTGACCGGGATGCTGCCGCTTTCGCAGATGGTTGACGCGATTGACTGGAATGTTTTGCTGATGATCGCCGGGATGATGGGGCTGGTGCAGCTCTTCATTGACAGCAAGATGCCTGCGCTGCTGGCGGATCTGGTGATGGAGCGGGTGTACAGCGTGCAGATGGCTGCGGTGGCCCTGGCTCTGTTCGCGGGAGTCATTTCTGCATTTCTGGATAATGTAGCGACCGTGCTGATGATCGCCCCGATCGCGATGGAGATCTGCCGGAAATTAAAGACGAACCCGGTGCCGTTTATCATCGGAATTTCTGTCTCCAGCAATCTGCAGGGGGCGGCGACGCTGGTCGGAGATACCACGGCGATCATGCTCGGTTCCTACGCAGATATGAGCTTTCTTGATTTCTTTTTCTATGAAGGGAAGCCGGGTATGTTCTTTGTTGTGGAACTGGGGGCAATCCTGTCCAGCCTGATTCTGGCCTGGATCTTTCGCAAGGAGAAGGGAACGATTTCCCAGAAAGGCGGCCGGACAGAAGTAGAAGACTATTTCCCGAGTATCCTGCTTCTCGGCGTCATCGTCCTCCTGATCGCAGCATCGTTTATTCCGGAAAAACCGGCGGTCACCAATGGGATGATCTGCGTGATTCTGATGGCAGTGGGGCTGATTCGCAACGCGGTACAGCAGAAATCCCTGAAAGGACTGACGGAACCACTCAAGGCAATCGACCTGGATACGATCGGCATCCTGTTCGGGCTGTTCCTGATTATCGGAGGCATCACCAACATGGGTGTCATCGACGCGGCCGCGGATCTGCTGGCGGGACTGGGCGGCGGAAATGTCTTCCTGCTGTATACGATCATCGTATGGGGCTCGGTCGTAATTTCCGCCTTTATCGATAATATCCCCTATACCGCGACCATGCTTCCGGTGGTGGAAGGGCTGGCCGCCGCGATGGGAATCTCCCCGACGGTGCTGTATTTCGGACTCCTGTCCGGAGCCACGCTGGGCGGGAACTGCACGCCAATCGGAGCCAGCGCCAATATTACCGGCATCGGTATCCTGCGGCGGGAAGGCTATACCGTCCGCACGAAGGATTTCCTGCAGATCGGGATTCCGTTTACACTGGCGGCTGTCATCCCGGCGTACATTTATCTGTGGCTGGCATTTGGCTGCTGATGCGGCCATGTTAATAATCGAGAGGGAGGCAGCTTGTTGTCTCCCGCTCATTAAAAAGGAGCCGGTAAAGCGAATTTGTCTGCTTTATCGGCTCCTCTTCTCTTAAAAAACACCTGTGATAAAGATCTCTAACCCGATGGCGATCAGGATCACGCCGCCGAGGATCTGTGCCCGGTTAGACAGTCGGGTGCCGAAGGTCTTGCCGATGACAAGGCCTCCCATACAGATGACGAAGGTCACTGCGGCGATAATCAGCGAGGCGGCCAGCGCCATGAGTGCGTTGTAGTCAGCGATGGTAAACCCTACCGACAGCGCGTCGATGGAGGTGGCAACGCCCTGCAGCAGCAGAGCCCCGAGGCCGAGAGAGGTGGTTCCTTCTTCGCCGTCCTGGTTGCGGATGCCGTCGCGGAGCATCTTGCCGCCGATGTAACAGAGCAGGATGAGTGCGATCCAGGGGATTGCCGGTTCGAAGGCCGTGAAATAGCGGATGAGCGTGTGAACACAGAACCATCCGGTCATGGGCATCAGCGCCTGAAAACCGGCGAAGACACCGGCGATGCCGCACATCCGAGTCTTTCTCATCTTCGGTTCATTCAGTCCGTTCGCCATGGACACGGAGAAGGCATCCATCGCCAGCCCCACGCCCAGCAAAACGCTGTTGACAAAAAACAGTGCATTCCATTCCATCATGTTTCCTCCTGTTGTTCGGAATGTGCAAAAGACCCAGGTACAGCTTAAGAAGCTGTATCCGGGTCTCATTTTCGCGAACAGGTATACGACACCGATGTATGACTTCCTCAGCTATACATGAGTCTCGCAATTTAAAACAAGCCAGACCACGCGGGTCAGTATGTTGACTTGCTACACACAGGAGTGCGCTTGCTACTCCCTCATGGGGATTTTGCATTTCTCACAGTGTATGCGGAATTTTTTCTCTTGTCAAGCCCGTTTTTGAGAAAATGCGGGGTGAAAATACATTTTTCGGGAAATGTATGTAGTCTGGGCTGGGGTTTGGTCTGATCGTTTCCTGTTGAAATGTCTTCTGCTTTGGAGTAAAATATCAGACGATGTGGAGGAGAATGGATTCCGCCGCCAGTCTGCGGAGAGACTTTCCGGGAAAAAGAAATGAACGATTCTACGATAGAAAAACAGCTGCGCAAATATATCGTGCCGAACATCTTCGCGATGCTCGGCATTTCCTGCTATATTCTGGCGGATACGTTTTTCATCTCCTGCGCGGCGGGAGCAAACGGTATCACCGCCTTAAATCTGACGCTGCCCATCTACAGTCTGATCTATGCCTTTGGTTCGATGCTCGGCATGGGATTTGCTACTCGGTATATGCTTATGAGAGAAGACACCGATGATTCATCCGGGAAGATGTTTTCCTATGCAGTGGAATGGGAAATCTTACTTAGCCTGCCCTTTATCCTGGCGGGCATGTTCTGCCCGGGGGCGGTTTTACAGCTGATGGGCGCCGACGAGGAGATTCTGGCAACGGGAGTTACCTATCTGCGGATCGCGCTGCTATTTGCACCATGTTTCATGCTGAATTTTACTTTCACGGCCTTTGTGCGTAACGATTATGCACCGAAGCTGGCGATGGCGGCGACGCTGCTCAGCAGTCTGTTCAACATCGTGTTCGATTATATCTTCATGTTCCCGTGCGGCATGGGGATGCGGGGCGCTGCTCTGGCCACAGGCTTGTCTCCGGTCGTCAGCATGCTGATCTGCATGGCGCATTTCCTGTCGGAGAACAATACAATTCATTTTCGGCGGATACGCCCCGCATTCTTTCCTCTGATCAGAGCCTGCCGGACCGGAATCTCTTATTTTATCGGAGAGATTGCCAGCGGCCTGACGACGGCGGCGTTCAATTATATCCTGCTGGGACTGGTCGGAAATGTAGCCGTGGCGGCGTACGGTGTGGTCGCGAACTTTGCGCTGGTCGCCACCTCGGTCTTTAACGGAATCTCTCAGGGGCAGCAGCCTGTGATCAGCGAGCTTTATGCGCAGAGCAGCCGGGACGGTGTAAAACGGGCG
The DNA here is from genome assembly GCA_021202465.1 of Lachnospiraceae bacterium. Classification (GTDB taxonomy): domain Bacteria; phylum Bacillota; class Clostridia; order Lachnospirales; family Lachnospiraceae; genus UBA3305. The sequence goes on from JAJQCZ010000046.1 coordinate 3,647, forward strand.
GAGAAACATTCGCTGCAGATTTCCCTGGGTGTGGCGATTGCGCTCCTTGCCTGTGTCCTTGTCTTCGCAAATGAGCTGGCGGAGCTCTTTAACAGTGAACACTCGGCGGTTCTGGCGCGCTATGCCACACAGGGGCTGCGCATATATTTTACGGGCTTTCTCTTTGCGGCGGTCAATATCGTGCGGGCCGGATACTTCAGTGCCATCGATGCGCCGGGGAAATCCTTTGTGATCTCCATGAGCCGGGGCGTCGTCTCGATCGTCGCCTTCGCCTTTCTCCTGTCCAGACTCTGGGGTATCTATGGAGTCTGGCTGTCCTTCCCGGCGGCGGAGCTGTTCACACTGCTGATCTCCGGGCGGTTTTCACGGGGTGAATAACAGGACGGGGGATCCTAAGAGTTTTATGAAAAATGTTTTGATCACAGCCCCTCTATTGGCAACCAAATGAGCCTGGCATAAACAGAAAGGGACAGAACAGAATAGTTATGATGATTGATTTTTCCTGCAAACATGATATTTTAATCCGCGATGAGGACGGCACTTTAAGACCAATGGATGAGCCTTATTTTGAGTCGGAAAAAGTGGCAGATGGTACCTGGAGGATTTTAAGCGACGGGGATTACTCCTATCTGGTGGAAGGTGAGAACGAAGCAGCAGTAATCGATTCCGGCTATGGATGCGGGAATCTTCGTGAATACTGCCAGACTCTGACAGATAAGCCGGTAAAAAATATTTTTAATACGCATGATCATTTTGATCATACGGCAAACAATTCTTACTTTGAGTGTGCCTATATGTCGCAGAAAACAAGCGAGCTGGCGACGATCCCGTTCCCCAGCTTCGAGGGAATTGATTTCCCGCGCGATTACAAAAAACAGATCATAGAGGATGGCTTTGTCTATGATCTGGGCGGAAGAACTCTGGAGGCGTTCTATATCCCGGATCACGCAGTCGGCAGTATGGCGTATCTGGACCGCAGGAATCGGATCCTGTTTTCGGGAGATGAGCTTTCCGGACATTTTAAATTGATCAATACCTCTGTGGAGAATGTGTATCATCAGTTTTTAAAATTGGAGGAGCAGCGAAAAGATTTTGATCTGATCTGCTGCGGACCGGAAGGTGCGATTTCAGCGGATGCTCTGGAAATCTTCCTGAAAGCCCTGAAAGCGCTTCTGGATGGAGCTCAGGGAGAAAAGGGTGTAGATTTTGGCGGGTCGATGGGGAAGCCGAAAGTACAGGAAGAAGAAAACAGAACAATCTTTGACCGCCATCATGCCCGTCCGTGCGATATGAAACTGAACGAAGATGCGAAGCGGGGGGAAGAGCATAAGAGAACATTCCATTATAAAGATATCCTGATCGTCTATGATGAAACAAAGGTTCATGATGAAGCGGAAAAATATATAGAGGCGTAAATCAGAATCTGGAAAAAGCAATCGAATGGTACAGGGCTTCGGCAAAACGAGGAGATAAAATAGCGGAGCCGGCCATGAAGGCCCTGAAAAGACTGGGTGTTCAGTAACTGCTCAGAGGTGCTGAATAAAAACCTCCCTTTTACAGATACTACCTTCACGTACATGTCGGAAGAAGGCAGAGATCGACAAAGGGAGGTTATTTTTATGCGGGCGACGGGCATTGTGAGGAGAATTGACGACCTGGGTCGTATTGTGATACCGAAGGAGATTCGCAGGACGCTGCGGCTGCGCGAGGGGACGCCGCTGGAGATCTTTACGGACCGGGAAGGGGAAGTGATTTTGAAGAAATACTCTCCCATGGCCGAGCTGGGCGGCTTCGCGGGGCAGTATGCGGAGGCGCTGGCGCAGAATTCCGGGCATATGGTCTGTATTACCGACCGGGATCAGGTGATCGCGGCGGCGGGAGGGCTGCGCAAGGATCTGCTGCAGAGGGGCTTAAGCCGCGGCCTGGAGCAGGCGATGCACGAGCGGGAGGTCCTGATGACGAATAAGGGGGAGAAGGGCTATATCCCCGTGGTGGAGGATGAGTCGGAGGAGATTCACGGGCAGGTGATGGTGCCGATTCTCTGCGAGGGGGATGTGATCGGCTCAGTCATCCTGCTGAACCGTGAGGATGCGGCTCCCATGGGGGAGGCGGAGCGTAAGCTGGCCGGGACCGCGGCCGGATTTCTCGGGAAACAGATGGAAGGATAGGGAATTGTGTGGTAAGATATAGGGAGACATTTTACCTGCCCCACGGCGTAAGGTGAAGCGGGGAACAGGAAGGAGATATACCATGCAGAAAAATCACACGATTCCAAAGCGCGCGGAGGTGGACCCGGCTGCTACCTGGGCTGTGGAGGACCTTTTTCCTGACGAGGCGGCCTGGGAGAAGGCTTTTGAGGAAGTACAGGATTATCCGCAGGCGATGCAGGCCTTTCGCGGACATCTGGCGGAGGGCGGCGCCGCACTGTTAGATTATCTGAAAACAGCGGAAATGTATGAGAAGAAGATCCTGCGGCTGGACGGATACGCCAGTCTGCGGGCCGATGAGGATACGGCGGACACGCAGGCGCAGGCCCGGAAGGGGCGCCTGTTTGCCTGGCTGGCGCAGGCGGAGAGTGAGACGGCCTTTGCGCTGCCGGAGCTTCTGGCTATTTCCGATCAGAGACTGGAGGAGGAGATTGCGGAGGAGCCCGAACTTGCGGGTTATCGGCGCTACTTTACGCAGAAACGCCGCCGGAAGGCGCACATCCTCAGTGAACCGGAGGAGAAGCTTCTGGCCGCTGCCGGGGAGATGGGCGACGCGCCGCAGAGCATTTACGGGTCCCTGGTCTATGCGGATATGAAGTTCCCCAGTGTGCGGGATATGCTGGGAAACCGCCACGAGCTGACGAACGCCAGCTACGCGACGCTGATGCAGAGTCACGACGAAGGCCTGCGGAAGAATACATTCGTTCAGCTGTACGAGGAGTATGAGAAGCTGCAGAATACCTTCGCGGCGCTGTTAAACGCGCAGGTAAAGCAGCAGCTCTTCTTCGCCCGGGCCCGGAAATACGGCTCCGCCCGGGAAGCGGCGCTGGACCGGACGGAGGTCCCTGTGTCGGTTTATGATAATCTGCTGACGGCGGTACATGACAATCTGGAGGCCATGTATCGCTACGTCCGTCTGCGGAAGAAGCGGATGCGCCGTGAAGATCTTCATATGTATGACGTTTATGTTTCCCTGGTGCCGGGCAGCGACCGTGTCATCCCCTTTGAGGAAGCAAAGCAGGATGTTCTGGCGGCCACCGCAGTACTGGGCGAAGAATACAGTCAGGCACTGGCGGAGGGCTTCGCGTCGCGCTGGATTGATGTCTATGAGAATCAGGGGAAACGCTCCGGCGCCTACAGCAGCTTCAGCCAGGTGCATCCCTATGTCCTGCTCAACTATCAGGATAACCTGAACAGCGAATTTACCGTAGCGCACGAGATGGGACACGCCATGCATTCATATCTGAGTCACAGTCACCAGCCCCACGTCTACTCTTCCTATGTCATTTTCGTGGCAGAAGTAGCCTCCACCTGCAACGAGGCGCTGCTGATGCAGTATCTGCTGCAGAAGACGGAAGATAAGAAGGAAAGAGCGGTGCTGTTAAATTATTTTCTGGAGCAGTTCCGCACAACAGTTTACCGTCAGGCCATGTTCGCGGAATTCGAGAAGATCATTTATGAGAAGGCCGAGCAGGGGGAGACGCTGACCGCGGACGTGCTCAGCGGAGAATACCGGCGCCTGAATGAGGTATACTACGGGCCGGATATGGTGATCGATGATGAGATTGCCATGGAATGGGCGCGGATCCCGCATTTCTACTATAATTTCTATGTCTATCAGTATGCGACGGGCTTTGCCGCAGCCATCGCTCTGTCGCAGCGGATTCTGCGTGAGGGAGAACCGGCGGTGCAGGACTATCTGGCGTTCCTGTCGGGCGGCTGCTCGGAGGATCCGATCTCTCTGCTGCGCCGGGCAGGGGTGGATATGACCACGCCGGAGCCTGTGCAGCAGGCGCTGGCCTGGTTCGGCGAGCTGGTGGACGAACTCGCTGCTCTGCTTGAGGAGCTGCGGTAATCTGTATGATGCTGTAGTTCTTAAATCTTTGTGCTTAGTAAACATATTGAAATACGCGTCCGGAAATGTTTCTGTGACGCGTATTTTTTGTTTATTTTCAACAATTTGCCGGAATGTTGAGTTTTTTAACATCCGTGAATCATTGTTTATATACAAATATCATGAAAAAGTTTAAAATCCAATAAGAAAAAACAACATCATAGCGTAAAGGGAGCTTTGCTGTCTAGAAGCTCACGGAACAGATTGAATATGCCGCTTTCTGCTGCTATGTCAAGCATACAGGCGAAATGCTCCGGCGAGGTTTTCATACCGTCCCGCATCCATTGCTGAGAGGCGAAAAAATGACCGTAACAAAAGTACATCAGGGCACTGTTAAAATCTTCCTGCAGAGGCGCTGAAAGTCCCTTAAAGGAAAGCCCTCGTTTGGTCAGGAACTGGTCGCGCAGAAGAATCCAGTTAGAGATGGTTTCTTCCAGCATAAAATCGGACAGGTTATTTTGTCCATCCAGTCGGATTGCCTGTGTATAAAAGTCCCGGCTCGCATAGATTTTTTGCAGGACAGTTTTGGAAATCCCGCTAAAATCTGCGTCGCATGAGCAAATGAATTCGTGTGTCGGAATAGTTACCTCGATATGATAGATCCAGTTAATCAGATCGGGCATATCGCGGAAATGATAATAAAATGTTCCGCGATTTATATCACACTCTGATGCCAGCATCTGTACTGTAATGGACTTTAGCGGTACTTTGAGAGAGATTTCTTTCAGTTTCTGAGCCAGCATCCGTTTTGTGCGTTCGCGATGCGCCATGCTACCGCTTCCTTTCTGATAATTGTACTGTAAAGATACTATAATTTTCATAGATTTGTCAAGTTTTTGTTGATTACTGGTCTGTTGCTCGAAGGGCCCCGGATGACAGAGCCAGAAAACGACTTGAAAATAGAGAATCACAGGAGGAATCAGAATGTTCAAAGACTATAAGGTCGTCATTACCGGCGCAACCTCCGGAATCGGACTGGCCACCGCCAGGAAATTTCTTGAAGAAGGGGCAACTGTCATAGGAATCGGAAGAAATTTCGATGCCACGAAGGATCTTGGCGACAGATTTATCCCGTTCAGGTGTGATGTGTCGAAGGAAAGTGAAATAGATGCTGCTGCGAAGTTTATCGAGGAGACATTTGGCGGTGAACTGGATACTTTTGTGAATAACGCAGGAGCCGGTGTTCATTCGACGGTTAAAGATGTCGATATGGAGGAGCATCGCAAGGGGATGGATCTTCTTCTTAATGCGCCGATTCAGTTTGGCAGAAATCTTTACCCGATGCTTCTCAAATCTCCCCGGGAAAATGGCTGCATCGTAAATATTGCTTCGGCAGCCGGACACTCGATTTCGCCTGACCTTCTTACTTACACACTGGCAAAAACGGCGCATATTCGCCTTACGGAGATTCAGGCGGCCGGTTTTATTGGCGTGCGTGTAAACTCGGTGTGTCCTGGTTATATCGATACGCCGATTTTTGGCCGTCCCGGAACAGATCTTCCGGAAGAAGCCATTCAGGCCGCATATGATGCGGTCAGCGCGGTGCTTCCGCTTGGAAGAATCGGTCAACCGGAAGAAGTCGCTGAGGTGATTGCATTCCTCTGCTCGGAGGATGCAATGTACATAAATGGCGCAGATGTTCGCGTGGATGGCGGTTTTACAGCAGTGGTTTCCGGCTGAACGGATTTTCCCTGCTATTGAAAATACAACCATAATTTCAAAATGAGGAGGCAATGTAAATGCTGAATGGATATAAAGTACTGGTAACAGGAGCAACCTCCGGAATCGGACTGGCCACTGCGAAGGAATTTATCGCGCAGGGCGCAACTGTGATCGCTGTTGGCCGTGATTTTGCCAAGGCCGGTGATCCTGGCCCCAACTATATTCCCTGCAAGTGTGATGTCACTGATGAAGCGCAGATTGACCAGGTGGTACAGTTTATTACTGAAAAATTTGGTGTGCTTGACTCGATGGTTCTGAATGCCGGTGCCGGTATCGCTTCGACGCCCGATACAATTACCAGTGAGATCATTGATTCTCAATACAGTTTGCTGCTTCGTCCCAATGTTTTGTTCGTTTCAAAGTGCGCAGAGCTGCTCAGAAAGTCCCAAAATCCCAGCATCTCTATGACAGCATCGGTTGCCGCGCTTTCTGTTGACGGGACATTCCCGTATAATATTGTGAAAATGGCAGTGATGAGCCTTTGCAGACAGTGCGCTCAGCAGCTGAAAGGAATTCGTACAAACGCGGTCTGCCCTGGCCTGATCCGTACACCCCTCATGCCGGATGCCGTCTGGGATGCTCTTGGAACAGAGGAATCACTGCAGCAGATTCCCAGCCGCAGAATCGGTACGCCGGATGAGCCGGCAAAGCTTTTCGCTTTCTTGGCCAGCGAAAAAGCGTCCTATGTGTCCGGCGCAGTCATTACGATTGACGGAGGATGGTATACAACGCATCCCCGCACCCTGTAAAAAAATATGAAAACAGGATATTGTGAAAGGAACAGTCTATGAAAAAACTTTTTGAGAAAGCATATATTGGCAAATGCCAGATCAAAAACCGTGCCGTTATGACGGCGATGACGACCGGCTTTGCCGGAAATAATGGCCAGCCGGATGAGCAGCTGGTGAGATATTATGAGGAACGAGCAAGAGGCGGAGTTGGTCTGATCGTGACAGAAATCTTTCAGGTGAATTCTGAACATGGCGTTGCATTTCCGAATCAGCTCAATATTCTTCTTCCTGGGAATATGCCGTATTTTTCGCGTATGACAGCTCGTGTGCATCAGTATGGGACAAAGATTTTTGCACAGCTGCATCATGGCGGCAGTACAAATGTTCCTGAATTAAACGGAGGAAAGCTTTATGGCGCCAGCGCGATTCCCAATATTTCCGGTATCGTGCCTGAACCCTTCTCCCTCGCGCAGATTGAGGAGTTAAAAACGCAGTTCATCACTTCGGCCGTGATGTGTAAGGCAGCCGATTTCGATGGGGTTGAGCTTCACTGTGCACATGGCTATCTGCTTTGTGAATTTCTGAGTGAGAGCTCGAATCATCGTGAGGATCAGTATGGCGGCTCTTTTGAAAATCGCTGCCGCCTGCCCATTGAGATTCTGCAGGGCATCAAGGCTGCCTGCGGCCCTGATTTCCCGGTGGCGGTTCGTATTTCCGCGGATGAATATGATCAGGGGCATGCCGGTTCCATTACACTGGAGGAAGGCGTAAAGATAGCCCAGGCTCTGGAAGCCGCAGGTGCAGACGCGATTGATGTAAGCTGCAGTAATTATTTCAGCTCATGGACAGCGATTGAACCGTATTCCTACGAGCAGGGCTGGAGAAAGGGAAATGCCAAAGCCATTAAGGCAGCGGTTCAGGTCCCTGTAATTGCGACGAACACCATTAAGGAGCCGGAGTTTGCTGAGCAGCTTCTTGAAGAGGGAATCTGTGACTTTGTCGGCGTCGGACGGGCGCACATTGCGGATCCGGAATGGGTTCGTAAAGCCCGGGAAGGCAGAACAGAGGATATTCGTAAGTGCATTGGATGTCTTTATTGTTTTGAGACGCTGACCAATGCGGGCTCCGCTCGCTGTACGGTTAATCCGCGTATGGGCCGTGAATCAGTATACCCGGATGCTCCGGCGGCAACCGGTAAGGGGGAACAGGTTGTGGTCGTTGGCGGCGGTCCGGCTGGTATGCAGGCGGCTTCTGTTCTTGCGCAGCGCGGTTTTAAAGTCACTCTGTTTGAAAAAGGGGATGAGCTGGGAGGCACGATGAATCTTGCCGATAAGGCGGCTCCCTATAAGGTGAAGATCACCCGGCTGCGTGATGTACTCGCACGTGAGTGCGAGAAAGCGGGCGTCACCGTGAAGCTGGGGACAGAGGCGACAGTGGAAATGGTAAAGGATCTCGATCCTGTCGCTGTATTCCTGGCCGGCGGTGCAGAACCTGTGTGCCCTGCTTCCATTCCCGGCATTGGAAAAGCTAAAGTCATCCAGGCCAATGATGTTGTATCCGGTAAGATCACACCCACCGGCCGTGTGGCTATTATCGGCGCCGGTTTGACCGGTCTTGAGACAGCAGAGCTTCTCAGTCACTCCGGGAAGGTGGATGCCATTACCATCGCTGATATGCTGCCGGCCATTGGTTCAAGCATTTATCCGGTGATTTTCCTTGATGTTATGATGCAGATTGGTGCTTTCCCGATGGAACAGCTGCCCGGCCACGCGCTGAAGGAGGTAACAGACACCGGTGTGATCCTGACAAAGCTGGAGGATAACAGCGATATACAGGTAGAGGCCGACTACGTTGTTCTGGCGATGGGACTAAAGCCCGATATGGAGATCAGAAAAGCTTACGAGGAGGCATTTGATCGTGTCATCGTATTGGGTGAGAGCAGGCAGGCGCCCGGAAGGATTGGAACCTCTATCTCGGATGCATACATTGCTGCACGCGGTTTTGATGCGCTGGTATAAGCGTGGTCAGTTATGACAGAGAGAACCCGGGGACATAAAACAAATGATTACATTTGATTTGTCCCCGGGTTTTGCAATGAGATGATACAAGGAACCCAGAGTTAGAATGGAATGCTTGCGTTCCGTTTTATGACTTTGGGTTATGAAAAAAGAGGGGGCAGCACACTTTTTGTCCCCAATTGTGCGGATTACGGCAGCCCCAGCCGCCCGATGAGGTTCCGCTTGTAATTCAGGAATTCCTCCGTCAGGTAGAAATCGTCCGGGCGGGGTTTGGGGACGGGAATCGGGACCTCGTCGGTGATCCGCCCCGGCTTGCCGCCGATGATGTAGATGCGATCTGAGATGAGAATGGCCTCGTCGATGTCATGAGTGATGAACAGGGTGGACAGATGGATGCGCTCCATGACGTCCAGATACCACTTGTGAATGGCGCTCTTGGTGATGGTATCCAGGGCGCTGAAGGGCTCGTCGAGGAGGGCGACCCCGTCGGAGGCCAGCCAGGTGCGGAACAGGGCCGCCCGCTGGCGCATGCCGCCGGAGAGCTGGCTGGGGTACTGATATTCCGTGCCCGTGAGGCCGAACTCTTCGAAATGCGGCAGCGCCCTGGCCCGCGCTTCCTTCCGGCTCATTCCGCGGATGACCAGCGGCAGGGAGACATTGTCGATGATCTTCTTGTAGGGGAGCAGGAGATCCTTCTGCAGCATGTAGCTGATTTTCCCGGGCTGGCCGGTGATGTCTTTCCCTGCCAGCGTCACCTGTCCCTGCTCGGGCACGGTCAGACCGGAGAGGATGTTGAACAGCGTAGTCTTTCCGGCGCCGCTGACGCCCAGAAGGCAGACCAGCTCGCCCTCTTCCAGATGGATGTTGATATCTTCGATGACCGTGCGGCCATCATAGATTTTTGTGATATGCTGTGCTTCGAGCAGGGACATGGTGGGCTCCCTTCTTACTTTCTGAATAAGTAACATCAATGATCAAAACTGATGGCTGCACTCTTCGGGCCTATGGCGGGGGCGCAGAGCGCATTCTTATTTATTGCAGGTAATCTGCCGAGAAGCCTGTCCCGGAGGCCATTTCGTTCTCAATCAGGCCATTTTCATAGAGCCAGCTGTAGAAGGTATCCCAGCGTTCCAGATCGATAACGCCCCAGCTCTCCGCATCGTCCACGTATTCCTGGCTGAGGATCTCCTGGCTGGCGTAGACCAGCTCGGTGGAGTCGTCCAGAGAACCGGTGGTGTCGCCATCGATCAGCATCTGCGCGGACTCCTCCACATTTTCTACCGCGTACTCATAGCCCTTCTTTGTTGCTGCAATGAACGCTTTGGCCGCCTCGGGGTTACTCTCGAGAAAATCATCGTTGGCAATAAGGAGAGGTGAGTAGTAGTCGAAGACCTCATCCAGATCCCGCAGACGCATGAAATTGTAATCCAGGCCTTCCAGGTCGGCGTTGACGACGCTCCAGCCCTCGTACACCCAGATGATATCCGCCTGGTGCGCGGACAGGGCCGCCGCTTCGTCGGAAATGTTGTTGGGGATCAGAGTAACGTTGTCGAAATTGCCGCCGTCGGCTTCCACCAGATATTCGAGGATGGCCAGCTCGGTGGCGTCATTCCAGGTGGCGTAGGAATAGCCCTCCATATCGGCAGCTGTGGTGATATTATCCTCAGCGCGGGTGATCAGACCGGAGGAATTGTGCTGCAGGATGGCGGCCACCGCGGTCAGAGGCAGGGGCTCGTCCAGATCCAGCGCCTGAGCCATCAGATCCTGTGAGGAGATGGCGAACTGAGCCTGGCCGGAGGCGCAGGTCTGCAGTGCGCCGTCCTCCGGCGGCTGCACGATCGTTACATCAAGACCTGCTTCTTCATAATAACCAAGCGCTTCCGCGACATAGATGCCGGTGTGGTTTGTATTGGGCGTCCAGTCGAGGCAGAGGGTGATGGAAACGGTCTCCGCCGTGTCGCCCTCCGCGTCGGCAGCCTCAGATTCCGTGGATTCTGCGCTGGTTTCTTCGGCTTCTGCTGTGGCTGCAGTGGTCTCGCTCTCCGCTGTTCCGGCGGTCGTTTCCGAAGAGCTGCCGGAGGAGCTGCAGGCGGTCAGAGACAGCAGCAGGGCGCCGGTCAGAGCCAGTGCGAGAGCAGATGGTGTTTCTTTCATGGAACTTCCTCTCTTTCTGTGCGGGTGAAAATCACCCGATTCGATTTTTTAGGATTCAGGAGCGAGACAGTCTATTTTTCCTTTTCAACCTGTTCCCACGGCATGGCCAGTCGGCGGAGGAGACTCACCAGCCACATCAGCAGCAGGCTGACGATGATGATGAGCAGAATGACCGCAAACATCTTGTCAAAGGAGTAGGCCTTCTTCACCCGTGTCATGTACACGCCCAGACCCTCGAAGCCGCCCAGCCATTCGGAAATGACGGCGCCCACCATGGCGTAGGAGACCGAGACCCGCAGTCCTGCGAAGAAATATCCCAGCGACGACGGCAATTTAATATGGAAGAAAATCTGTCGGCGCGTCGCTCCCATGGAGCGCAGCAGGCGCAGCGCGTCGGGGTCGGCGGAGGCGTAGCCGTCCAGCAGTCCGACGGTGATGGGGAAGAAGGTGCAGATCACCACCAGCGTGATCTTCGGCGCCATGCCGAAGCCCATCCACAGCACCAGCAGCGGTGCGATGGCGATGGTCGGAATGGTCTGGGTGATGATGAGGATGGGGTAGAGAGCCCGGTACAGGGCGGGATAGCGGTCCATCAGCGTTGCGGTCACGAAGGACAGGGCGATGCCGATGAACAGACCGTAGATGGCTTCCTGCAGGGTGACAGCGGCGTGGGTCATCAGAGTGCCGAAGTCATTGATGAAGGCCTGTACCACGGACTGAGGCGAGGGCAGCATATAGGAGGGAACCAGCCCTCCGGTGGTGACAGCGAACCAGACCAAGACCAGCAGCGCCAGCGCCGTCAGGGCCGGAAGTCCGGTGCGGATGGCATTCCGACCGCGGCTTTCCCTGCTTTTCTTTTGTGTGTCTGTGTGCTTTGTTTCCAAATGTCCTCTCCTCTCCGGGACGGCTCTTCGCAGAGTCCTGCGCCGAACGAAAAAAGACATCCACGCAGGTGGATGTCCGAATCATTCTTATCAGATCTCCCTACGATGGCATTATCCAACAGGTATAAGGGTTAAAGGCGGCAGCCTTACTCTCAGCCGGATTCCTCCAGCTCCCCTGAATCTCTTATGGGTGTAATCTTAAACGAACGGGAGGCGGTTGTCAAGAGAAAAATCTATTCGAGTGACGCCGCCCGAAAAGCAGCATCCTTCTCAGACAGCTGAAACAGAGTTCGGGTGACGCCGCCCGGAAGGCAGCATCCTTCTCAGACAGCTGAAACAGAGTTCGAGTGACGCCGCCCGGAAGGCCCATCCTTCTCAGACAGCTGAAACAGTCTTCGAAGGAAGGACCTCTCCGGGCGGCTGTATTTTTAATGGGAAGATACTATGCAGCTGCGAGTCTGCCCTGCACCAGTGTGAGCCACCAGAGGGCTATGTCTGAGGACCATTTCACTGAGCGAAGCGTGTCCGAAGACATAGCCCCCTGGCTGGCGGAATTTAGTTTGAAGTATCTCTGGCTGGCGGAACTTTAGAGAAGGACAGGTTCAAAGTGCTTTACATATATCCGAATCTGTTATACAATAATTATGTTTTCAAACGTAAATATATGCACGGATGTGCAGATATAGCGCGTGAGAGAAGGCGGATTCTTTCAATATCTATGGAGAAAGGGGTAATGAATGATGAAAGACGTGTTGAAACGGGTACTGAGATGTTCACTGTTATGCGGGATCATGGTGCTGGGGATCCTTGCGTTCCGGACGGAGGCCGTGCAGGCCGCGACGACGAAGTATGTGGCGGCCAACACTGTCAGCTATACGACGGTTGGCAGCGCCAAGATTAAGATCAAGTATATTTCCTCGAATAAATACAGGATTTATTTTAAAAAGAACGATGAGACGTATAAGAAGACTGTGTCGGGGCAGGTGTCTGCTGTGACGAACGGAAGCATTGTCTATTTTAAGAAAGTGTACTCGAGCGCTCTGTATAAATGGAATCCTGTAAAGGGAACGACCTCAAAGGTCGGAACTGTTAAGACGGGGGATTATGGTTCTTCTCTTTCGGGCGGCGTGAATAAGATGCTGTACTTCAGCTATTCGACGCCGGAAAGCGAGTATACGGCTGCAGCGGTCGATCTGTACAGATATTCGCTGTCGACAAAGAAGTCGTCGAAGGTAAAATCCGGCGCGTATTTTGAGGGCTCCTATGGGAGCAGGATCGTCGTGGAGAACAGTACGGGCAGTGTTCAGCCGGTTGCGCTTTATCTGTACAACAACAGCGGAAAGAAGATCAAGACGATTACGTCCAAAGAGTTTGGCGCGACAGTGAGCGGGAAATATGTGTACTATGCCAAGGTGACGGGGACAAACATTTATTCATCGTCTCCGTACACGGTGAAGTTTATGAAGTGCAATATCTCGACAGGGAATACAAAGACAATCTGTTCGACCAGCGTCGCTGTGCTGTCCGTATACAAGGTAACTTCAAAATATGCGATCTTCTGGAAGGATGGCAGCAGCTGCTATAAATATACGTATTCTACAGGAAAGCTTACGGAATATACGATCTGATAATATTCAAAATCTTAATATGAACAGAGGTATCAGAAGCCCCCCGGGATTGATGCTCCCGGGGGACTTCTGATATCGGAAACAGAGTGCGCCATTTGAGGGTTGGACTTAGGGATTTTCTGAAACAAGCTAATTTTTGAGGACAACC
>JAJQCZ010000056.1 GCA_021202465.1 Lachnospiraceae bacterium
TATCCAGATTGTTCGAGTATGTCTAAAGCCTTTTGATAGTTTTCTTCTTTTAACAAAACATAATCCGTATTGTAGGTTGACACCGCAAAAATAGAAATACCTTCTTTTGCCAGTATCGTTGAAATTTTTGATAATACTCCAATCAGTGAAAAATCCAGAACCCCTTGAATGCGAAAACCTTTCCAACCATCATCACGTTCAATAACATTTGACGGAACATCTGCTGTGAGACATACAAGTGATTTTTCGCCTTATTTATGCTCCATTATATCAGTCCATCTATCTTCAAACAAGAAAAAATCGCAGCATTTTCTATGTAGGACAGCCCGGAGGCTGCCCCAGACAAAGGCCTGTCCTCGCCGGCTTATACCGCTCATCATCCTCGAAGCTGCTGTCGTCTTCGTCAGGATAGTCCGTATCAGAATCATCTGCATACGCATCAGGAAGTTCGTATCCGTCTTCTCCATCGTCCTCATACTCATAATCGGCATCCGGATCAGGCTTTGCTTCCTCGGCCTTTTTCCCTTTCAGCTTTGCGTAAGCGAAGAACCCGCCGCCCGCTGCAAGAACAACAATCAGCAGAACGATCAGCAGAAGATTAAAATTGTTTGTTTCTGTTTCAGCAGTCTCAACGATTTCTGTTTCGGTCTCATTTTCATCAGCTGTTGCAGCTTCGGCCTCTTCATTATTTTCGCCATCCGCAGACTGAGCAGCTTCATATTCCTCCACCTCTTCTTCATCCATCAGGGAAAGCAGGTCTGACTCGTCCACCTGATTCAGGAAGTAAACGGTTTCTTCTCCTTCGTCATCGCGGTCGATAATAATATAAAAATAGTTGCCGCTTTTGGTTTCCACCGTAATGAACTGTTTCCTGGCGTCTTCCTCTGTCGCGGTATCAATATCATCAATGAGCGAAAGATTGCCGTCCGGCGTCAGCGCCAGGGAGGTATCCGTATCCTCATCCCCCTGCATCAGCAGGCTGAGAAGCATCAGCATAAAAAATTCGTCCAGGCCTTCCATATCCTCGTCCTCGGCAGCACTCTCCAGAACTTCCAGATAATCCCCGTAGACATAACCTGTCTGTTCCGGGACCACTACCTGATACCAGCCGTTTTCTTCACCGATGATCTCGACTTCGGTTCCATTGGTGAGCTTGCCGATGACACTGTAATCCGTACCGGCTCCAGAGCGGAGATTCAGGTAGGTGTTAATGTTGATCACCTTGCCGGTAGCGATCGAGCTGTCATCGTCCGCTTCCTCAGTATCAACCGAATCTGCAACAGTCCATACCCAGCCGCCATAAGAATAGGTGACTGTACCATCTTCCGATACTGTCATTTCAATGAGCCACATCTTCCGCATCACGTATCTGCGCGATAGTCAGGTTCGTAGTGATAATCAGAGGCTTACCGGCTTTATATCGTTCATCAATGACGGCATAGACCTGTTCAAGCGCGTACTCCGTGTTCCGCTCAATCCCCAGATCATCAATGATCAGCAGTTCAAACGCGGAGAAAGAAGCGATATATTTGTAGCGCTCATCCGAGTACATGCCGCCCATCTGATTCAGAATTTTGGAAAAGTTCGTCATCAGCACCGGAACGCCAGTCTCCAAGAGAGCGTTGGCAATATGCTTAAACCCAAAGGTTATATCTTATCACATTTCATCTGCCGCCTGCTTCGCAGCAGCCAAAAAACGTTCTACTGTCTTTGAAGGAGTCGGGGAATGCAGAATTCCATAGGGAATGCTGTGTTCCCATTCCATCGGTATCATCTTAAGTAATGGATGAACATTTTCCCAGCCTTTGATGGAAAGCAGCACATAATTACCATTCTCGCATCGGTTAAAAGCATCCACGCCGTAAAAATCAAAATCAACAATATGTATCTGACTGTGGTTTTTCCATATTTCATCTCTGAGCCGATCCACATAATGACTCCATCCGCGATGCATCAGCATCAGATTCTCGCCATATAAATCTTCTATACAAAGCTTATCTTTTACTGCAAGTGGATGATGAATGGATACCGCGCAGCAAAAAGATTCCCGAAACAGCTCTGTTCCGGCACATTCTCTTAAGTTTAACATGGTATCATCAAAAATTCCCGCAACAACATCTATATTCTTTCCGAGATTCGCCAGAATCTCCCTTGCATTTTCCGGTGTGTTTTCAAATGGTACTACCTGAAACTTAATATCCGGGCAACGCATCTGAATTTTGGGCCAGAGCTGCATCAGGATTTGTACCGGTGTTGTAGGAGAAGACCCCAGTCGAATCACATTGGTATCTTCCTGCATGGCGTTCTTCGCTCTGGTAACAGAATCTTTGCAATACTGAATAATATATTTACTGTCCCGGTATAAAGATCTCCCTGCTTTTGTCAAAATCAGTCCTCTGTGTGTCCGTTCAAATAATTTGACGTCCAAAGAGCTTTCCAGAAGATTGATCTGTTTTATAATAGCGGTCGGCGTAATATAAGATTCTTCTGCCGCTTTATTAAAGCTCCCGGCATCCGCCACTTTTATAAATGTCTCAAGTTGAGGATTATACATTCGGCTTTGCCTCCATTCTACGCTTAGCTATCCGGGTTTTTCTCAAGTCATGCGGCTTCTCTGCCAATTCTGGAATCATCCATGAGTGCCCAAAACGCCGGACTCCGCAGATTCGTCCATCCTCGCAAAGTTTTTGTACTCTTCGTTCTGATATATTCCACTTTGTTGCTGCATGTCGCACATCTATAAAATCCATTTTCTTCTCCCATTTATTCGTTTATCCGCACCTTTATTATAACGGATAAAATTGAGAAATGGAACAATGTATTCAAGCGATTTTATTTACGCTCAGCAATTTTTTTATTCCTGTTGAAAGATAATGCCCAATCAGCACAAACAATCCCATCACCGCCGCATAGTCCAGCACACAAAAAAACAACGGTTCCTCAAAATCAAAAAACACGAAATGATATCGAAGCAACATATAATTTCCGATGTCCCGCTCCACAAAAGCGTACATCCCGTATGCGGCGATCGCAAAAGCAGCTCCGCGCAAAACCCATGTGCGAATTCTGTTTGTCCTCAGATACCGTTTTGTGATCCCGATCATCATATTCCAGTGAAAGCCCAGATGCAGGCTCAGCAAAACAAATCCCCAATAGGCGCATAACATATGAACTCTGCTGGCGTAGGAATAAACACTCCGGATAGGGAAAAAGGAAAAGGTATGTTCCGACAAAAGCAGTCCGCTTATCATTGAACCTACCATCGTAATCGCCACACCAGCAGTCAGGACCGTCTGAACTCCACGCAAAACAGAGTAATGCCCTCTCAGAAGATTTTTGCTCCAGCCTGTATTCAGGACATGATGTAGAATAAAAAGTGCGCAAATCCCCATGCCAAGCCACTCGTGAGCCGCTTCCCCCACAAGCTCATATGCCATCAGCAGAATGAGTAGCAGCGTCATAGCCACATCTACAGCTATTTTCAGTTTCATTTTCGGCTTCATCCTGCTCCTCCTTCCCTCTGTTTACCGAACAAAATTGGTGAATACCGGCGTTTCCTTTTCGGGAAGGGAAATCTCGGCGTTTCGGGCAGCTTCCATGCACCGGACTGCCAAAAATAAATCCGTCAGCGGACATTGCTCTTTTACGGAACTGGTTGACTACATCGTCAAAAACGCAGTTACCAATTTCCCCACATTTCCGGCAGCCAATACATCCTCCAATCGGCTTATTCCCGATCCAGAACAGTTCCGTTTCAATTCCTTCCTGATTCAATGTCTCTGCTACTTCGCACAATGCTGTATAGGTGCTGCCTTTTGCATGGGGACTGCCATTCACTAATAATACTTTCATCAATGCTTCACCTCATAACGATATATTCCTGTAAATGCAAACAAGCTGGGGCTTCGATGGAAGTCTCGGCTTGCCTGCTGCTCATTACTTCAATGTCTTCGCCAGTTCCTGAGCCTGCTTCCGGTCAGTTACCATGCCGGCGTAGCTCATCCCATAAAGCCCGGCAAACCGCTTCATGGTGTATTCACCAGCCTCCAGCATCCACTTTTCCGGGGCCGCTCCCTGGAAAAGAAAGAACAATTTTCTTCCTGATAACTCGCCCTGCTCCACAGGACCATAAAAACGATCCAGCAAATCACGGACGGAGCCGCAGATGTTGTGCCAGTATACGGGAGAACCGATCACAATGGTCTGCGCTTCTTTCATTCGTGCAAAGACTTCTCCAAACTGGTCATCCGCAAAGCTCTGTCCATAGCTGTAAACTTTATAATCTGTCAGGTTCAGCGTTTCATACGCCACGCCTTGCAGGAGTGTTTCTGCCAGCGCTACCGTATTTCCGCTTTTGTTGGGGCTTCCGTTGATAAATAGAACTTTATTAGCCATTGCTGTTTTCCTCCATTATTTCTGATCATCCACCGGCGGCACCATGCGGACATAACCCTCCAGCATTGCCGGTGTGCTGGTATAATACCTCACATTCTTATTGAGCGCTGCGATTTCCGCCATTTCCTTATCGGTCAGCGCAAAGTCGAACAGGTCAAGGTTCGCTTTGATATGCTCTGGATTCTTAGAGCCGGGAATCACCACATTGCCCGCCTGAATATGCCAGCGCAGAATGATCTGAGCATTACTCTTTTTGTACTTTTCTGCCAAAGCGGAAAAGACAGGCTCCTGAAGCAGCGCCATGTCGCCATGTCCCAGAGGATACCAGGCCTGAATTACGATACCCGCTTTCGCCAGAAACGCTTTCAGTTCCTGCTCCTGGAAATAGGGATGTACCTCGGTCTGCAAAATCGTGGGGTTCACTTCACAAATATCGAGTATCTCCTGAATCTGCTGCGCATTAAAGTTGGAGAGTCCGATTGCCCGAACCTTACCCTCCTTATATGCTTTCTCCATCTGACGGTATCCGGCAACATAATTTCCGGCAGGCTGATGGATCAACAGCAGGTCAATGTAGTCCGTATCCAACCTTTCCAGGGTCTTGTCTACTGCGTCCTCCTGCTCATAGAAAGACGGCCACAGTTTTGTCTCCAGAAAGATTTCTTCCCTGACAACGCCAGACTTCTTCATGCCCCGGCCGACAGCCTTCTCATTCACATAAGCGTTGGCGGTGTCAATCAGACGATACCCATTCTGCAAAGCTGCGAGAACAGAGGCCTCCGCCTCATCTGGTTTCAGAAGAAATGTTCCAATTCCTGCCATTGGCATTTTTACACCATTATTTAAACTTACATATTCCATCGTCAATTCCTCCTGTATCATTTGATAATCCTATTTTAGCAATACGCAGAATCAAAGAGAAGTTCCCCTTTGTTTTCCAGTGTAAACCCAAAGGTATAAACTCAATTTGACTTTTTTATCATCCTGCTGCCGCCAAATACCTCAGACATGGGAATCTGATCCAGTAAATCATCTAATGCGTCAACTTCCTGTGCAGAAAGATGGAGTTCAGCAGCGCCAGCATTCTCCCACAGACGCTCCGGCTTTCTGGTTCCCGGAATTGGTACGATCCACGGTTTTTTGCAGAGCATCCATGCCAGGGAAATCTGCGCTGGTGTTGCCTGATGCTCTTTTGCAACCTCACCCAGCATCGTCAGAAGCTCCTGGTTGGTATCGACTGCTTCCGGTGTAAACTGCGGCATACCGCTGCGGTAATCATATTTTGAATCAAACACTGCATCCTTCCCATATTTTCCAGTCAAAAATCCATTTGCCATAGGGGAGAAAGCCACAAAGCCAATACCCAGTTCTTCTAAAACCGGGAACAATGTTGCGTGATGCCTTGCCATCATGGAATACCGGTTCTGCACCGCTGTTACCGGGCAGACGGCATGGGCCCGCCGCAGATAATTTTCATTTGCCTCAGAAATTCCCCAGTGTAGAATTTTCCCTTCCTTTATCAGCTCCGCCATGACCTCCGCTACGGTTTCCGGTTCCACTGCCGGGTCCATTCGATGCTGAAAATACAGATCAATATGGTCGGTACAAAGCCGCCTAAGAGAACCTTCTACCGATGCCCGAATCACCTCCGGCCGTGAATCCGATATCAGCGGTTTATTGACCTGCGGACTATCATAATCGAAGCAGATTCCAAACTTACTTGCAATCTGCACATGGTTACGGACAGGCCGCAGAGCTTTCCCTATCACCCACTCATTTGCATTGGGGTCATCCGGAGTGCCATAAATCTCAGCTGTATCGAAGAATGTGTAGCCACGCTCGTAGGCATAACGCAGCATCTGAATGGTTTCCTGTTCCGGCATGGGTGCGCCGTAAGCGTGAGAGAAGCCCATGCAGCCGAGTCCTATTGCAGATACCTCAAAATCATTCCCTAAAATTCGTTTCTCCATCACTTACCTCCAAATCCAGCATAAGCCGTTATAAATGTATAAAAGTGCATATTCGCCGCTGTGAGTACCGCCTTCTTTCTCCAGGAAGTACAGGTTCCCATCTTCCTCATTGTCGGCATACCGGAATGTCCCGTCCTCCACAGCCGCCATCGCATCAATCTGTGCCTTAAAGGAAAAATAGGCAAAATCGCTGGTGCCGGATGCGGCAAAGATAAAGAAGTCATCCCAATCATGACCGGAGTCCCGCACCATATCTGCCACAGTTTCACCATCCGTTGTCAGGCTGCCACTGGACGGCATAAAATATCGGAAATAGTCCAGACAATACTGGAAGGTACGCCATGTCGCCACAGACCCCATAGAAAAACCGCAGAATGCCCGATAATCACGGGAAGCTGCCAGGCCCTCCGACGTTGTATCCTCCGCATAGGTGCTGTAGATTCCCTCTACTGCCGGAATTAAGTCGTTTATCAGTTCGTTATGATAATTGTCAGTCAATGTGAGAGCAAGACTGTAGCTGGCACTGTCTTCGCCGCTTGTATTATTATAGGTTGGGCATACCACAATCATTGGTTCAATTACACCATCTTCAATGCCGTGATCCAGAATGTTTTTCAGCTCATTGGGTTGATCCGGTGTCCCCAGATAACCGTTTTCATCACTCCAGCCGCCATGCATCAGGTAAAAGACCGGATACTGCGTATCCTCAGAATAACCATAGGGAAGATACACGACTGCGTGTTTTGTCAGCGTCTGGCTTTCCTGCTCATAGGTCATGGATTCCCATGTCTCATAATAAAGATCAACAAGCTCGCCCTGCAAGGATGCCGGAGTGAAATAATCCTCCGGAATTTCTTCCAGTTCATCAGGGAAATGATTTATATTTTCATTACTCACAGTCGTTTCCTCCGTATCGGATACCTTTGAAAACAGCCATCCCATAATCTCCTCGTCATAGGCGATATAAGCACCTCCGCCATGCTCATTTGGCGCGCCCTGCTCTGCGAAATAATCGTTCTCTTTAATATCCAGCACCAGCAGCTCATCAATTTCTTCCTCAGAAAGCCCCTGCTGCTCGTATAACTCATGCAGGGAATTGTATGCGCTGACAGTCGGCTCTGACCCGTAATATTCATCATCCCTGCCTACAACAAAATAGACAGGCAGATGCGCCTCTGCAACTGCATCAAAAGTCCCATCCCACTGAGAACTGACATGGAGATATGCCGTAAATAGGTCAGGACGCACCGACAACACCAGCGACATGGTTTCCCCGCCGCCGGAATAGCCGCTGGCGTAGACTCTGCTCGTGTCAATATTGTATCTTGCCAGGAAATATTCCACCAATGCGATTGTCTTATTTGCAGATGTTTCCTGCCAGTCCTCAAGCTGAGGTGCAAGGACGATCATCTGCTCATTGTATTGGAGCGCCTCAAAGCCAAAATCCTCACTTTCCAGATTGGAAGCGACACCCTGATAATATAACCCTTCATATCCCGGCAGGGTTACATAGAGTGCATAAGGCTCACTGCCGTCATAGCTCTCCGGGAAGTACGCATTGTAATGAATATCCCCTTCGCTGGCGGAATGAAGGACATTATCAATGAGGAAGCCCTGATAATATTCAGTTCCTTCAGTCAGAGTTCCCAGTGAATCCGCTGCTGTTGTATCACCAGTTTCAGTCTCTTTTTTCACAGTTTCAGAATTTGTTGCGGATTCCGCATCCCCTGCGGAGTTGACAGACGTAATCTCTCTGCCCACTCCGCAGGCTGCCAGCCCAAGGAACAGAAGAACGCATAACACTGCTATCATTTTCTTCATGGGCTGATTTCTCCTTTCCTACAGTCCTAGGCTGTCTACCCATTCAGTTACATCACTCTCCGAGGCACTGGAGCGGAATCGCTGTCCTTCCTGCCAGTCGCCGGTCCCGGCCAGCTCCTCCAGCAGTTCCCCGCTTTCACCCAACCCGGAAGAGGAAGATGTGCAGAAGGGGATCACCGTTTTCCCGGTAAAATCGTTGGCTTCCACAAAGCTGTTCATCGGCCATGCCGCAATGCCCCACCAGATGGGATAGCCGATAAATACAACATCATAGGAATCCCAGTCTTCCACCGTTGTGCTGACAAGTTCCACATCTCTCTGATCTTCGTTGTCATGTTCTACAGAAACTCTGCTGTCGCTGTTCGTCCAGTCCAGATCTTCATCGGTATACGGCTCGACAGGCGTGATTTCAAACAAATCGCCGTCAGTTGCCTCGGCAATATAACCCGCAACCGCTTCCGTACTTCCCGTCGCAGAATAATAAACAACCAGAACTTTTCCGCTCTCTGCATCGGCATCCTCATCTGTATCTTCGACCGCAGGATCACCCGCATCAGCAATTTCTTCGCTGGATTCTTCCTCCGCGTCAGAAACAACGGAATTTTCTGTAGTTTCATCTGTTGTCTCTGTCATATTTTCAGAATCAGATGTCTGCTCCGTTTCCTCTGCCTGCTGCGTAGTGCTGCAAGCAGCAAGGCTGAAGACGAGTAAAAAGCTCATCAGTAATGCTGTCAATTTTCTCATGGCAATCAGTTCCTCCTTAATAGCACTCTTTAAATATTTTCAAAATTTCTTCATGGGTCATTTTCTTATACGCACCGGGGACGCAGTTGCAGGAATCCGCGATGGCTTTCAGGTCTGTCTGCTCATCCACACCCAATTCCCGCAGTGTAGTCGGCAGGCCAATTTCCCGGATAAAGTCTGCCAGAGCCTCCACACCGGCCCTTGCCAGCTGCTGGGCAGTCTTTCCTTCCGACGAAATCCCCCAGACTTCTTCGGCAAAACGGCCAAATTTCTCCAAACCGCTCTGATAAATATGGCGATAGTAGACCGGGTGCAGCACCGCCAGGCCAGCGCCGTGGTTACAGTTCGTGTAAGCGCCAAGCTGATGCTCCATCTGATGGCACTCAAAATCTGTGACCTTGCCGATTTTCAGAATGCCGTTTTCCGCCATCGAAGATGCCCAGGCAAGTTCACTCCGCGCCTCCATGTTCTGCGCATCGTTCAGAAGAACCCGGATGTTGCGGATGACCAGACGCATGATAGATTCATTGATCTCATCAGACAGATTGCCGGAGCCAGGCTTTCCGAAATACGTTTCCATGCAATGGCTCAACGTATCGAACGCACCGGACAGCATCTGCTTCATCGGCAAAGACAGGGCATAGGATGGGTCGATCATAGCGACCTCGGCCTGCGCGCCGAGCATTCCGGCCTTGAGCTTCTTTTCCTCGTTGGTAATCACTGCACCATTGTTCATCTCTGCTCCGGTGCCGGAAGCTGTGACGATAGCGATCATGGGAATAAACTCTGTAGGATAAGTGTGGCAGTCAAACTCCATGCTCCAAAGATCGCAATCTGTTTTTGCCTGTGCAGATACGATCTTGCAGCAGTCAATGACGGAGCCGCCGCCCACTGCAAGGATCAGATTAATGTGATTTTCTCTGGCCAGTTCAACGCCCTCCTGCACCTTTGCGTAGGTAGGATTGGACATGATACCGGAAAACTCCGTTACCGTTTTTCCTGCTTCATTTAGATAACCCATCATCTCATCATAAACGCCGTTTTTCTTCACTGAACCTCCGCCATAGGCCAGCAGGACGTTGTTTCCATAACCTTTCAGCAGGCTGACCAGATATTCCTTTGCACAGCCCGTGCCGAAGTAGACCCTGGTCTTATTTTCATAGATAAAGTTGTTCATTGTGTATTCATCCTTTCTGCATTTATTTTCATCTGGTTTTCCCAGAATGCGACCGCATCATTGATCCAGCCATCTGCCACAGTCCCGGTGCCAAGGCCAAAACCATGTCCTAGCCCGGAATAAACATGAAACTCGGTCGGTATTCCCAGTTCACTCATGCCAGCCAACCGCGACTGCATCGTTCGCCAGCTGGCAATTCCATCACTGTCTCCAACGCAAACGTAAGTCGGCGGGTCATCTGCCGTATACTCGGAAAGCCCTGTGTACTGCATAATAACAGCTCCCGCACGAGGAAGATCATCACCACCAAATGCCGCTGTTCCATAAGAGCCAAGCCATGCCGCCATCCTTGCACCCGCTGAGCCGCCCCACAAAGAATAACAGTCAATATCAACTTCCATATCCTCTGCATTTTCAAAAATAAAACTGATTGCCCTTGCCAGATCTTCGCAGGCTGTCTGCGCACCAGGCCGATAAATCAGTACAAAAGCGTTATATCCCATTTTCGAGAGTTCCAACGCATGGGGAAAGCTGTCCTGCATGGCTCCTACATAGGCGAAGCCTCCTCCTGCATTGCACACGGCAAACTTTTCTCCTGCATTTCCTTTGAAGAAAAACAGCCCCGTATTCTCTTTTTCCGGTTCTTCTGCTTTCTCCTCGTCTGTGTAGATGTCATAAAAAATCACGTCTCCAGCTTCGGCATGGTCTTTCAGATAGTTGCAGATTTCCACCGTCATATCCGGGTCGATGTGGCTGTACCATGTCAGATGAAGTTCTTCCAGTGTATTGCCACTGTAATATCCGCTGTCCACCGGAAAAATCAGTCGCCCATAGTCTCCAAAAACCGGATCATTGATCACATCTGATATTACGGTATCCAATGTGTAAGCATCTGTCGTGATTTTGTCTGTCTGCCTGGAATCACCTATGCTTTCACTTTCCTGCATACTTTCGGTCACCTCCTCCTGACCAGATTGCCTGTACGCGCTACAACCAACAAGATATAGCAAAAGCAGTAAAACAATCGACAAAAGAAGATATTTTCGCATTCGCCTCACCTCCAATCATTGTCGATGTAAGCATAGCAAATATATATTTTCCGGAGAAGTCTCGTTTCGTTCATCAGTATAAACCTAAAGGTTATATCTCAAATTTATATCCTACGCCCCAAATAGTTTTAATATATTTTTCTCTTTTTCCAAGTTTGTCTCGAATCCTCCTCACGTGTGTATTTACCGTGCGTATATCTCCACAATAATCATAATTCCACACATGATACAATATCTGCTCTCTGGACAGGGCAATTCCATTATTTTCCACAAAATAAACCAGAAGTTCAAATTCCTTCAAGGTTAATTCAACGCTTTCTCCATCTACACTCACAATGTGTGCATCTCTGTCAATTTCAATTACTCCTGCTTTGACTTTCGATAATAACTGAAGCAAAAACGAATTACTTCTACGCAGAATCGCATCCACGCGAGCAGCTAAAATCTTTGGACTAAACGGTTTACAGATATATTCATCTATAATGGCGTCCAACAGAGTGAATGCTTCATCCTGCGTTGCTGCCCGCAATTGAAAGATCTTTTTCGATACAGCAGTCATGGTTACTTCAAATTGCTTCATGTCAATTCCTCCATCATCGTTCCTGATTTTGTTCTTTTGATTTTTCGGGTACAAGGCCCAGGCACTGGCAAAGGTAATCATTATAATCCTTGCCCTTAGGCGGGAACCTTGCTGCAAGCGTATAATTCTCCGGCAGCACCGCCATAATTGCCTTTGCCGCCATGCGCCCGGCGCGGTCATTGTCCAGCCGCAGCACAATCCGCTTTACTTCCGGATGATCGTTAAAATACTGTGTCAGTGCCAGCGGAACAGCGCTTTGGGATAATTCCTTTTTCGGCTGGTAGATTCCGGCAAGAGACAGCAGGTGGTCGCTGCTCCAATTCAAACCATGCAGCTTACGAAGCGTGGCGAAAGACAGCAGGTCAATAGCGCTTTCAAACAGATGAAGCGTATCACTGCCTGGAGCCGGGATGTTAAACGCAAACCTCTTATCGCTGCCGTTGCACTCGCCCTTGAAATCCGAACCGATTCCCCGTAAATTTGCATATCTGGGCTTGCCACTTTGGTCGTGGCCGACAAAAACCAGGTTATGGTATCTGCCGTCACTTTCATAGAGCCTTCCGGTGTAAATGCAGAAACGCACCAGTTCCGTGTCAATTCCGCGTCCGGTAAGATACTTTACCGCACGGGCCGCCGAGTTGCTTGTCTTTGGAAGCAACAGCGTCTTCTGCTCCGGCTTTTCCCGCACCGGTTGATATACAGGTGCCTGCGCCGCAGACTGTCCCACAATCATGCTAACAGCCTCTGTAAAAGGTATCTCTTTCACTTTAATCAGATAATCCAGCGCTGACCTTCCGCCAATGCCTCGTGAAAACCAGCACCACTTTCCGTTGGAAATTTTCAGAGAATCATGCTCACGGGTGCAGTATGTGTCTCCGCCAAAATGTCTAAGTTCCTGCGGTTCATAATTTTTCAGGTAAGTCAGAAGATCCATTTCCCTGACTCTTGCAACTACCTCCGGTGAATAATAGGGCATAAAATTGAAACCTCCTCACATAGCCCTAAATTAGCTGCCTGCAGCAGCCGACTATGTAAAAAGCCGACTGAATTTCTCCAGTCGACTAACTATGCAATCATCTCTCTTTTTCTCTTTTCTTTTCCTGCTTCTGGACTTCCTTCTTTGCACGTTCCTCCACGGTCTGCCAGATGTCATCCATATATCCGGTTTCCTTTTCCTCCCAATCCTTAAACACATCTGCAAGAGGAGAGGGAGATCGAAAGAGCGCTTTTGCCTGTGCATCCGGCAGATTATGGTATTCCAGCGACAGTACAATATCCTCACGCACCGTATATTCATATGTGTGTTTTAAGATTTCCTCTGGCGGCTGGGAAAGCAGCCACGTCCGCCACGTTTCCTGCTCTGCAAACATTTTTTCGTAGAGCGCCGTATTCAGTTGTTCGTTTGTCATTTAAGTTCACCTCCGTTTTGGCAAAAGAATAGCCGAAAGATTTTAACTTCAAATCTTCCGGCTGACTATTAATTATTTTCTTCTGCAAAAAAATTAAAAGCAATCCATTGGTTAATTTTTCATTCCATAACACTGCCATGCTGTATTCTGCTCCAATCGGCTTTGAATATTTTTTATAGATATTGCCGCCGAATCATAAGAAATTCTATCTGCCGCCCGCATGACGTATTGACGCTGCATAATCTCATAAGCCTGACGTATTTTTTCATTTTTTTGTACAGATGAAAAGATAATGAATTCTTTTGGCAACACTCCCGGCACTCCGTCCAATCTGTCTTTTTCCTCTGTCATTCGGATATCAAGCAAATATCCCATTTGTATTTCATCCTGGTAAAGCCGCTCAATATCAGAATGATCTGCTATTACCGATAAATCATAAATATGTTTAGCCGCTTCAAACGCCCTGTGCGGATCATCAGACTTTCTTGTATATGCTTCTGCAGCAAAAATCTTGTCAATAAAGATGCGTTCCAATGTCATTGTCTGTATCTGAAATGGCTTTACTTCATATCCGGCCTCCAATATCTGTCTCTGTGAATTATCTGCAAGATCATACAGCATTGCTGATACCTGCAAGTCCATAACCGGTTCACTGATTGTAAAGGAAGTGGCCTCTATTTTCAGCCGTCCAAAACGCTGCAGGGCATCTTCGTGATCATAACTGGTCACTGGCTCATAATGATACACTGCAATCACTTCCGAACGATTTGTACGTCCTTCTTCCGGGACGCGGGGAAGAACGCTGTATTTTTTTGTGGCCTGTTCCAGACGTTTATCATTCTGTGTCCGGCTGCAGCCCCTTGTGTCTACTGAAAGATCAATATCTTCGCTGAAGCGATTCGTTGTTTTCAATGCCTTATATAAAGCCGTCCCACCCTTAAAATATGCTTTCAAGCCATCTTTCTGTTTTTCTGCCAGTTCCTCCAGCATCAGGGTTACATAGTAATCCTTCTCTAAAACATCGGTACGATACCCTGTCTTCGCATGAATGCTGTCCAGAAGAACAGTAAACGCTGCCTGATCTAAATGCAATTTCATCCTCTCACTCCTTCCATCGCTGTCGCTGTGTGCGCAATCTGAAAAATGGTATTTTGCGGATAATAATGCTCCGCCAATGCCAGCAACACGCTGTATTTCAAATTGTATTGTATCAATATATCAGCTATACGCCCATATGGGTCGCCATTATCCACCGGAGCCTTTTCCATCAATTCTAAAACATCAAGCACCTGCAGATAATCTTTATTATTTGCTGTTACCTTCACTTTTGGCGGACGTACATACACGCCCAATGCCTCATCCAGCCGCTGACAGTCTTTCGCCCTGTTTGTTACCAGAACACGCTCTCTTGGTATCTGTGTAGTCAGTCCAAAATGATACATAGCGGCATAACCTGTTTCATAACCATTATCTGGAGCCAGGTATTTATGTCGAATCAGCAATTCTTTGTTAATCCCGGTTTCTCCAAAAGGTGTTTCTTCTGCCAGATAATAAATACCCTTCTGGTAAATCCTAAGTTCAGGACATAATCCCTGATCTATAATACGTTTCATTGCCACGCTGACAGCTGCTCTGGCTTTTTTTTCATCTATGCTGTCTTTTTCAGCCAGCTTCACCGCTAAATCTGCAATATAAATTGGAACTCCGGTTTTAACACCACTGATACATTCAATGATAAATTCTTTATTCGTCATTTCCATACCTTCTTTGATATATTATTCACGTTTTTATTCATTTCTATACGTTAATATTATATCTTCCTACCTCGCTTTTGTCAACAGATTGATTTTTGTTTATATTCAAATTCTTCTAACGTAAAAACAGCACGAGTTTGATCCCGTGCCGCTCCTTCTTATATCGCATTTATTTTTTTAAGATATGCCACCGCATCCGAATGTCCGCGAAAATAAATCTGCATCCGCTCCATGTCATCGGCCTTTCGGTACAGTCGCAGACATTGAACAAACGCCTCATGTTCCTCTGCTATTAGATTAACTTCGCCTTTTCCCTCCATCAAATCCATAATAAACGGATATTTCTTTTTTAAATCCGAAATCTGCTGCTTTAGCTTTACATACGTTTCATTCGTGTCATACAGGTTTGTTACAATATCGCTGTCAATTTCCGGAAAGG
The DNA here is from genome assembly GCA_021202465.1 of Lachnospiraceae bacterium. Taxonomy (GTDB): domain Bacteria; phylum Bacillota; class Clostridia; order Lachnospirales; family Lachnospiraceae; genus UBA3305. The sequence goes on from JAJQCZ010000056.1 coordinate 15,339, forward strand.
CTTCCTCCAGTCGGGACGGCAGGTCAAAATATATCTCACTCATGTCTATCACTCCTGTTTTTATTTAATATACCCATTACAGCGTATACTATCAAATGTGCGTTCCTTGTATTTTTATATATAAATTTAAACCAATTCCGTATATTACGGATACAGATTATTATAATGTTCTTTCTCCGTGGTTACAATAAAAATCAGTAAAATTTTAAGGCAAAGGAGGGAGAACATGGAGTTGGATTATAAGGCAATCGGGAAACGGATTAAAATTGCCCGGATTAAAGCTGATCTCACGCAGGAAAAACTCGCTGAGATTATTGATATTTCTCCAACTCACCTAAGCAATATTGAAACAGGCACCACCCGCGTCAGTCTTACGGTGATTGTAAGCCTCGCCAATGCCCTCTCCGTTACAGCTGACGATCTCCTTTGCGACAGTGTGGTTAAAGCCAGAGTCCAGTTTGAAAAAGATCTGGCCGACATCTTAAATGACTTGCGATGAATATGAAATACGCATGGTCACCGATATGGCACAGGCGCTCAAAGAAACGCTCCGCCGGGATGCTCACCTTCGCAAATCATTATAAGCTATGTATGGAACAGGAACAAGTCCGCAAAAGACCTGTTCCTGTTTTTTATCGCGCGTATCCCGGCACTCTCGGTTTTCCCGGCGTATCCTCCTCCGGTCCGTCATCCATCAGCGCATGGTCCTTTTGATCCATTGGTTCTTATTTTATTTCAGTCTTTCGATATACCTGATACAGAACAGGCAAAATAATAAGGAATAGAGCAGAATAAATTGTTAAAATAATCGGAACTGACCCTATTACTTTCCCACCAATTTCATAAAGAGTAAAGGTTTTAATTCCCATATTTATCTGTAAGAGCTGGTCTGGCAAAAGTCCTAATACATCTGATAATACTGAAAATCCGCCCAAAAAGGATGGAATGAATAACAGTACAAATGGAATTGTAACAGCTAAAACAGCTGTATGTGTCTTGGCAGATACCAGCATGGAAACAGCTAAAATGAATAATGCTCCCACATATCCACCAATCACGGTTAAGAGGTATGCCTGCAAATAGGTAATATTGTAAAAACTTTCCCAGAAAGCCCAGCTTGTCTGAATAACACAATTTGCGCCGCCAATACCTGCAACACTAAATACTACTGCGGAGTATATCAGAATTACCAACCAGTAAACTCCGGTAATAACAATCAACCCAGCCGCTATTTTAGAAAAAGTCCCCCTATCTCTGCCGTACTTTGCGGAAAAGAAAACGGAATCCGCTTTCCATCCAAATTCGTTTGAAAAGATACCTGCTACAAAGAAACTCATAATCAAAACGGTTAGCATAATAATTGTGGGGGCATATTCCAAAGCAGCAGACCAGCCACCTGCATATTCATAATAAAAAGGAGTCTCCAGTTTTTGATATTGACTAATTAGAAAGGCTTTTTCCTTTTCACTAAACTGGTCTTTTGCTTCATCAGAATTAAGCCATTTCTCCAGATTTAAGATGCGGTTATCATAAAGCTTTCCGACCTCATCCTCTGATATGCTGTCTGCTCGGTAATAATTATGTTCCCGAAACTCAGAAAAACCTGAATTGATTAAATTTCTAATATCGGAAAATCCCTGTTTTTTGGAATAGCCAATGTTGCTGGTTTTAATATCTGTCGGACTATAAGGATAGGTTTCGTTTATCAACCGATTTTGCCGAATGACCTCTCGAAGCACATCTTCTGTAATCAAGCCTTCCCATTCCGCTCTTGTATCACGCAAGTACCTTGCTGCCGCAATTCCTGTGTGTGTATTGCCTTCCTCATCCACATAGTCCATGTAAGATATTGCAAAGTAGCAAGTAACGGCTAAGGCTGCCAGCAATACAATAAGACCGATTTTATTTGCAGTTTTTGAAAATATCTTTTTTATTTCAAATCGAATCATTCCATGTCACCACCCTTTTCTCCAAAATAATACAAAAATACATCTTCCAAATTAGGGCGCACAAGACTTGCATTTTCAAGCGGCTGTCTGTCAGAAATAATTCGTAATTCAACATTACCGTTTTCTGATTTCATATTAGCTACTTTATACTGTTTCATTAACTTTGCTGCTTTTTCATGGGAAGTCTGACAAGCCCATACTTTTTCCGGCATGGAAGATACGATTTCATCTAAATTCCCTTGCTGCAAAATATTACCGTCTTTCATCAGCCAAATATCCTTTGCAATATACTCCACATCCGAAACAATGTGAGTAGATAATATAACAATACGGTTTTCTGATAGCTCGCTGATCAGGTTGCGGAAACGTATTCTTTCTGCGGGGTCAAGTCCGGCGGTTGGTTCATCCAAAATCAAAATTTTAGGGTCATTAAGTATCGCTTGTGCAATACCAGCCCGACGCTTCATGCCCCCGGACAATTTTCGCATTTTTTTATTGGCAGCTTTAGAAAGTCCTACCTGTGCAAGTAGTTTGTTTGCTTTTTTCTTTGTCACAATCGGGCGAATACCTTTTAAGGCTGCGATGTATAAAAGATAATCTTTTACTGTAAATTCTGGATAAAATCCAAATTCTTGTGGCAAATATCCTAAAAGATTCCGGTACTCGCCGCCCATTCCCCCAATATCCTGCCCGTCACATAATATCTTTCCACTTGTAGGGGTCAGCAGTGAGCATATCATTTTCATTAAAGTGGTTTTTCCAGCACCATTGACACCTAAAAGTCCATACACACCATTTGAAATCGTAAGATTCAGGTTGTTTACTGCTCGAAAATTTCCAAACTCTTTTGTCAAATTAACTAATTGTAGTTCCACTTAAATCCACCTCCCAGTATTTATTACAATCAAATATGGTTTTATAAATTGCACCAATCAGAAAAACAACAGCAGTTCCAAACAAAGCATACCAAACCGGAAGTGTAATGAGAACGTAAATGGTTTCGTTATTGATAATGAACCACCATATTCCACTCCATAACAGGCAGAGAATAATGGAAGTTCCCTCATTTACACGACTATTGCTACACAACGTACCAAAGCAAATGCAAGCAGTCACCACGGCTGGAAACAAAAACTGGATGACAATTTCTGATAGTGCGAGATTGACACTTCCTTTAAGTGTGATACAAAACAGGCTTATCATAAATAAATCGACAATTCCAAATAGAAAAATTCTGGCTGCATAAATCTGTCGCAATGAGTAAAGGCAGGTCGCTTCTATCTGCATACAGTCACAAGATTTGTTTTTCCAAAATTCCGGTATCACCAGAACAATAAAGAGTACCCCTATCATACCTAACATTCTTATCACATACCTATTGTCTAAAAGGTATGGCAAAAGGGTTGCAGTAGTCCATAACAAAAGCATTTGTAACAGCCACCACCGCTTGCGTATAAGATGTAACTCTGTCCATAAAAATTCCCAATACGTTAGTTGCTTTTCCTGCTCAACGGAGCAATAGCTTTCTATTGATTTTCTTACGGTTTCTTTTATGTGCTGTTCATCAGGAATAATATCCTGATTTTCCCGATACCTTTTGAGTTGTTCTTCAATATTCACAAAATCACTCCTCCCTTAGCAGTCTTTCTAAATGTGTTTTTGCCTGTTTTACCCGATATTTTACTAATGGCAAACCTATTTGTAAGGTGCTGGATATTTCTGTAAGTTTCAGTTCCTGAAAGTAATACAAGATAATAACTTCTCTTAATTCAGCGGGTAATTTATCCAGAGCTGCCTTAATCGTCAGCCTGTTAAGAAGCTCGTCTGTTTCAGGAGGATGTAAACCATCTTGTGTTTCTAAAGACTGTTCCTCCAATAAACTTTCACGGATTTTTTTATAAGAGTCCCGGCAAAGATTTCCAGCAATCGTATACAAATAATTTTTGGTTTTTCCCATATAACGGTAATCAGACAATTTCTCAAAGAAGCGCAAAAATGTTTCCTGTGTTAAATCTTCTGCGGTTGATGTATCGGGGCAATGATAGTTACAATAGTCCAGTATTTCTTTATAGTATTTGCGAACAAATACATCAAAAGCATTTTCGTCTCCACGCTTCATTTTTTGCAGTAACAAAAAATCTATATCCACGAAATCCTCCTTTCCCGTTATTGAAAGTCAATGCGCATTTTTCTTTCTACCATGTATAACGAATGAACACTGCAAAAAGATAGTGTTGTTTTTATTATTTTCTCTTTTTGAAAAAGTTTTTAAGATAGCAACAGCGGCAACATGACGTTTACGCCAGATCGCCGCTGTTTTCTGCTTATTTTTATTATTATACTGGAAATGACTTTTAACTTCAATAGATAGGATATGAATTATTTAAGCTAATTATGGGAACTGTACAAGCATATCCAAAAGGAAAGGTGAACAGTAAAATGTAGTAGGGTGAATTGATATGGCAAAAAGACCAGTACCGTTATATGACTTCGCAGCTTTCGGGCAAGCAATAAAAGCAGCCCGGACGGGTAGAAATGAGAGCCGCAAAGATGTAAGCGACGCTATGAACATTTCCCCGCGCTATCTTGCTAATATTGAGAACAAAGGGCAACAGCCAAGTTTGCAGATTTTCTATGAGCTTGTTACCCGTTACAATATATCCGTAGACCAGTTCTTTTTCCCGGACAAAGATACCGAGAAAAGCACACAACGGCGGCAGCTCGACGCTATGCTTGACAGTATGAGCGACAAGGGCATACAGTCAAGGACAAAACGGATATGTTCGCTATCCAGTTTCATAAACTTTGCTTTCACAAGCTCTGCCGGGTAATCGTCCCCGGCGATACGGATTTTCTTTCTTGTGGTACAGACGGTTTCAAGGATAATCTCAACGATTTCGTCCAGACGGTCTTTATCCATGTGCTTATCTTGCAGGAGAATGTCATAGTCGATATTGTCCTTGATGATTTCCTCGTAAATCTCAAATGCGCTCTGCGAAGCCGCTTCCTTTCGTTTCCGTTCCGACGGCGCAGCCGTTTCGTCCTCCAACGGAGAGGGGTTAGGGGAAAGGATAGGAATGGAATCGGTATTTAATAAATCCGTATTTGATTTTTCTTTTTTTGGTAAATTAGTTGTTTGTATATCTTTATTTAATTGCATTGGATTTTCCAACGTAGGTTTTTCCAACGTAGGATTATCCAATGTTGGATTTTCCAATGTAGGTAAATCCAATGTAGGTGTCTGCGGCTGTTCGTAAATCACATAATCTGCACCCCGCAGGCGTCCCTTAGCGTCGCGCTCCCTTGACCGCACAATATATCCGGCACGTTCCAGTTCCCGGACAGCTTCGCGGATAGCGTCGATTTTCTCCCGGTTGATCTGGAACAGCCCCGCAAGGGTATAGTCCCAATCCTCCGGCAAGGACAGCATTTGTGATAAAAGCCCCTTTGCCTTTAGGGATAATTCTTTGTTGCGTAAGTGGTGGTTGCTCATTACGGTATAGCCCTTGTTGCGCTCCACTCGGAAAACTGCCATAGCTTCATCACTCCTTTGTTGTGGATTTGTTACGCAGTAGAACGGCGATTTTGAGGGATAAGGTATCAATCCCTTACTGCCGTAAAAGTGTGTCCGCAAAGCTCCTTGTAGCAAGGCTTTTTTTGCCCCTACTGCGTAACAAAGGGCATGAAAAAAACGGCGTTCCTGTTCTCCCAGCGTGGGAGTAGAAACGCCGCTTGTGCGGTCTGTATTTAATTTTCGGTTTTGCTGTGCTATACTGATGTTGTTACCCTGTTTGGTTGGTGTATCGCAGGATTGAGGGCGGCATATCAAGGCTCTTTCCCCATTCGTAGTAAATTGGTAGTAAAATCAAGCCCGCACCTTGCGAAAATGCCCGTAAATCAAGGGGTTTCAGAGATAATCAACAATTTTAATCATAAAAAACAAGGTCAGAACACGCCAAATTTTTTCAAACCACGCCAAACATAATCAGAGCCATAGATGCAAGAAAACCCCGGAAAATGCTGTATTTCCGGGGTTTTTGACCTGTTTTGATTCTTTCCTGCGGATTACTGCGAATGCAAGCAACACCTCGATTCCGCTTCGCTTCATCTCGGTCGTTTCTTGCATTCCAATGAATCCAGCCAAACAAAAAGACTCCTGAATGCAAGCATTCGGAGTCTCTTTGTCTGTCTGGATTCGCAGTAATCCTTATCTTTTCGAAAACTGCGGTGCACGACGAGCCGCTTTGAGGCCGTATTTCTTTCTCTCCTTCATACGAGGATCTCTCGTCAGGAATCCGGCCTTCTTCAGGACGGGACGGGTCTCGGGGTCTGCCTGAAGCAGAGCACGGGAGATGCCATGACGGATCGCACCGGCCTGGCCGGTGAAGCCGCCACCATGCACATTCACCAGAACATCGAATTTACCGGTGTTCTGCGTAGCCTCCAGGGGCTGGCGCACGACGACCTTCAGGGTCTCCATGCCAAAATAATCATCAATGTCTCTCTTATTGATCGTAATCTTTCCAGTGCCAGGTGTCAGATACACGCGGGCAATGCTTTTCTTTCTTCTTCCGGTTCCATAATATCTGTCTGCCATGATCGTATTCCTCCTTTCTACACCCGATTAAAATGTCAGCGCTTCCGGCTTCTGAGCCTGCTGCTCATGCTCCGGTCCGGCGTATACATGCAGCTTCTTATACATCTCGCGTCCCAGCGGTCCTTTGGGAAGCATTCCCTTGACGGCAAGCTCGACGACCTTTTCAGGCTTCTTGTTCATCATCTCACGCAGGGTGGTTTCCTTCATACCACCGACATAATCGGAATGATGATAGTAAATCTTCTGATCCAGTTTCTTGCCGGTCGCCTTGACCTTCGCTGCATTGACAACGATCACATAGTCGCCGGTATCGATGTGGGGTGTGAAAGTCGGTTTATTTTTCCCTCTCAGAACCTTGGCAACTTCAGATGCCAAACGACCTAAAGTCTTACCCTCAGCGTCCACGACATACCATTTTCTCTCAATGGTGGACGGGCTGGCCATATAACTCTTCATTGGTTGGGCCTCCTTATTATCTCAATCATGATTCATCTCAAGCTGACACAAAATGGAAAGCACATCACCGGGGCATTGGATATCTGTACAATCATCTGATGTCGCACTAAGCCAGTATAATACACTGCCCGTGGCGTGTCAAGCATTTTTCGGAGGATTTTCTGCCGGAATTTCACTGCTGATTTCCTTGTTTTTCAAGGCTTTCCAGGGATCCTCATCCAGTGAGATTTCCATCAGGCACAGTCCTTCCGGCGGCGCAGTCGGACCGGCCAGCGCACGATCACAGCCTGCCAGGATCTCTGCCACCCGCTCCGGCGGCAGAGCGCCGCGCCCGACCTGGATCAGGGTTCCGGCGATGATCCGCACCATATTGTAGAGGAAACCGGTTCCCTGGACGTGAAGGATAACACAGCAGCCCTCCCGGCGCACAGACAGCGCCAGGATGCGCCGCACCGTCGTCTCAGCTTCCGTCCGCGGCGAGCAGAAGCTTTTAAAGTCGTGCTCTCCCACCAGACAGACGGCGGCTTCCTGCATTCTTTTTTCGTCCAGAGGTGCATGGATCCAGCTGGCATACCGGCGGTTCACCGGATTGGGGAAACGGCTGTTCCAGATCGTATATTCATAGGTCTTTTTGCTGCCGCATTTTCGTGGATGAAAAGGCAGCGGCACCTCACAGGAGTCCTGCACGACAATGTCCGCAGGCAGGCTCTGGTTCAGGGCAAAGCAGATCTTCTCCGGCGGAATCCGTGTCTCTGTGTCAAATACACACAGGTTCCCCAGCGCATGCACCCCAGAATCGGTCCGGCTTGCCCCTTTGACCCGGATGTCTTCCCGCAGAAGGCGGCTCAGTTCACGATTTAAGACCGTTTCCACGGTAAGGGCCTCCGGCTGCCACTGCCAGCCGCAGTATGCCGTGCCGTCATATGACACGGTCAGCATGATTCTCTTCATCACAGACCTCACAGCAGAAAGCGAAGCAGGCAAAGCGCGATGAGGTACCCCGCAAGAATTCCATACCCGATCCGGTCTGCCTGTTTGTACTCCAGAGGAAACATTTTCGTGCGCCCGCTTCCTCCGTGATAACACCGTGCCTCCATGGCCATCGCCAGATCGGTCGCCCGCCGCCAGGCAGAAATAAACAGCGGCACGAGCAGCGGGATCATGGCCTTCGCCCGGGCGATGATATTTCTGTTTTCAAAGTCCGCCCCCCGCGCCATCTGCGCCTTCTGAATCTTATCGGTCTCCTCCGTCAGAATCGGGATAAAACGCAGCGCGATGGACATCATCATAGCCACCTCATGCACCGGCACATGAAAAGTGTTCAGGAAACGCAGTCCCTTTTCCAGACCATCTGTCAGGGATGTCGGTGTCGTCGTAAAGGTCATCAGGGAAGAGCCCATGATAAGGAGGATTAGGCGCAGTCCCATATAGAAAGCCTGCCGCAAACCGGTTCCCGTGATCTTCAGGAATTTCCACTGCCAGTACAGCGGCTCCCCATTGGTAAGGAACAGGTTAAAAAGGACGCTGATCAGAAGCAGCGCCGCAATCGGCTTCAGTCCCCGGGTAATATAACTGAGAGGCACGCGCGACAGCCGGATCACAACTGCCAGAAAGACGATGCCCAGCAGATAGCAGGCCAGGTTGTCCGCGATGAACAGGGAAATAATATACACCATGGTTCCCATCAGCTTGGTCCGCGGGTCCAGACTGTGGATGGGAGAGTCGACCGGGTAATACTGCCCCAACGTGATGTCCTTCATCATCGTTCGTTCCGCCCCCTTTCCATTTCCCGCGCATGCAGCGCAGCCAGGATGGAAATCTTAGCCTCTTCCACGGTCGTCACAGATTCATCCACCATCAGCCCCCGTTCCCGCAGCGCATGAGCGATATATGTCACCTGCGGAGCAGACAGGCCGATAGCTTCCAACTCCTTATAATGCTGAAAAACATTCCTGGGCGTATCGTCAAAAGCGATCTGCCCGTCGTTCACGACCACGATCCGCTGTACATAATTCGCCACATCCTCCATACTATGGGACACAAGAATCACAGCGATACCTTTCTTCTCATGCAGTTCCCGCAGCACACCCAGGATCTCGTCGCGTCCGCCCGGATCAAGCCCCGCCGTGGGTTCATCGAGAATCAGGTAATCCGGCTCCATGGCCAGCACTCCGGCAATGGCCACACGGCGTTTCTGCCCACCGGACAATTCAAAGGGAGAGCGCGTATCGAATTCCTTCCCCAGTCCTACCAGATTCAGGGCTTCCCGGGCCCGTTTTTCAATCTCTTCCTGGGACAATCCCTGGTTCCTGGGTCCGAAGCAGACATCCTGGAAAACCTCCGCCTCGAACAGCTGATGCTCCGGATACTGAAAGACCAGACCAACATGACCGCGCAGTGCCCTGCGGTCATATCCTTCTGAAAAAATGTCCTCACCATCATAAAAGACCTGTCCCTCCGTCGCCCGGAGCAAACCGTTAAAATGCTGGATCAACGTCGATTTTCCCGATCCGGTGTGGCCGATGATCCCCACAAATTCACCCTTTTCAATGGTCAGATTGATGTCCCGCAGCACATGAACCTCCATGGCTGTCCCCTGTCCGTACACATAATTCAAAGATCTGCATTCTATTGACATAGGGCATCCACCAGTTCCTGAACCGTCAGAATCCCATCCGGTATATTCAGGCCCTCTCTCTTACACTCGTACGCCAGTTCCGTCACCTGAGGCACATCCAGCTTCAGCGCCTTCAGCCGCTCGACCTGGCTGAAAATCTCCCGGGGCGTTCCGGTCATTTCCACATGTCCCTGATCCATGACAACGATCCGGTCCGCATCGACCGTTTCCTCCATATAGTGTGTGATCAGCAGCACCGTGATTCCCTCTTCCCGGTTCAGCTCGCGGATTGTGCGGATCACTTCTTTTCTTCCGTTGGGATCCAGCATGGCAGTGGGTTCATCCAGGATGATGCAGCGGGGTTTCATTGCCATCACGCCGGCAATGGCCACCCGCTGTTTCTGTCCGCCGGACAGATGATTGGGGGACATCTTCCGGTACGCAGTCATACCTACAGCCTGCAGACTTTCATCGACCCGTTCCCAGATCTCCTTCGGAGGAATTCCCATATTTTCCGGTCCGAATCCGACATCCTCTTCCACGACCGTAGCAATAATCTGGTTGTCCGGATTCTGGAACACCATTCCCGCCGTCTGGCGGACATCCCAGAGGTATTTCTCCTCGGTTGTATCCATTCCGCCGATCCAGACGGTTCCCTCCGTCGGGCACAGGAGTGCATTCAGTTGCTTGGCCATCGTCGACTTCCCGGAACCGTTTCGTCCCAGGATCGCCACAAATTCTCCCTCCTGAATATCCAGATCCACCCTGTCGACAGCACGGACGGTCTCAATCACATGGTTATCCTCATCTCTCCTGGCATACTCATATACGAGCTTTGCCGTCTTTACAATACCCATCTCGTGTCTCCTAAGATTCTGTTGTCAGTGTCTCGTGTGTCCCGCGGCCACGCCGCTGGAACCAATCATTCATTCTAAAGGATTCTCCGCCAAAATGCAATACATCCGAATAAATCTGATTTTTTTCGTGGAAGACTTGCCAACCGAACCCTTTTTTCTTATAATACCCAGTGCAGTCAGGCTATCGAGCCGGAGGCGGCTTTTCGCTTCATATCCGCCTGCACCGACCGCGTATGGCGCAGGCCATAAAACGCATTACGCGGGCGTACACACAAGAAGAGACAGGAGGCAGAGAGAATCATGAAAAAAATTGCCATTGTCACAGACAGTAACAGCGGCATCACACAGAAAGAAGCAGCGGAGCTGGGAATCCGCGTCCTCCCGATGCCTTTTTATATTAATGAGACCATGTATTACGAAGACATCACACTCGACCAGGACACCTTTTATGCGCGACTGGCGGAGGGCGCCGAGATTTCCACCTCTCAGCCCATGGTGGGGGACGTCCTGGATCTCTGGAATGAACTTCTCCGGGAATATGACGAGATCGTTCACATCCCCATGTCCAGCGGACTCAGCGGCTCCTGTGAAACCGCGCTCTCTCTGGCACAGGATTTTGAGGGAAAAGTGCAGGTGGTCAATAACCAGAGAATCTCTGTGACTCAGCGTTTGTCGGTTCTGGAAGCCCTGCAGATGGCCAAAGAAGGAATGGACGCCGCGCAGATTCGCCAGCGGCTGGAGGAGACCCGCTTTGATTCGAGCATCTATATCATGGTCGATACCCTGACCTACCTGCGGAAGGGCGGACGACTGACACCGGCGGTGGCCGCCATCGGCTCCCTGCTGCGCCTGAAACCGGTCCTGCAGATTCAGGGTGAGAAACTGGACGCCTTCGCGACCTCCCGCTCTGTCCGCCTGGCCAGGAAGACCATGATTGAAGCCGTTCAGAAGGATGCTGCCTGCCGCTTTGGCGGCGCAGAGAACTGTGTTTTTCCCATGGCTTACACTCACAATCCTGAGGAACTGGAACAGTTCCGTCAGGAGGCGATGGCGGCGATTCCCGGCCACAGCCCCGAAGATTTCTATGCGGCGCCACTCTCCCTGAGTATTTCCTGCCACATCGGCCCCGGCGCGCTGGCCATTACCTGCTGCCGCAGGCACTCATAGAACTCATCGTACTTTTCCTCCCTTTTCGCCTCCGTTACATTCATGATATAATGAAACGGAGCCGGATTACGCAGCATTTCCATCTTCTGTGTCTCCGGCTCCGTTTCTCTATAGAAAAAAGTGCCGCCGCCCCACATCCTGTGGGTTCAGCAGCACTTTTCTCTCATCAAACAATTATACCAGCTCCAGGATCACTTCCATCGCTGCGTCGCCGCGGCGGGGGCCGATCTTCACAATACGGGTATATCCGCCCTGACGGTTCACATACTTCGGCGCGATCTCATCGAACAGCTTCGCAGGAAGATCCACCTGCTTCGTGTTTCTCTTGCGTCCGGCCTGCTCCTTAGGAACCTGCGTCACAGGATACAGAACCTTCAGCATCTGTCTCCGGGCATGAAGACGGCTGGGATTATCCTTACGGATGGTCTTCTCGACCGTCTCGAACTTCGTGACCTTCTTGCCGTTCACGGTCTCCTTCACTCTCTTGCCGTCCTTATCCTTCACAGCCACCTTGGCGTTGACAGTGACGGTCTCGTAGTTATCTTTTTCTTTCACAGCCAGTGCGATCAGGCCCTCCGCAATCTTACGAACCTCTTTCGCGCGAGCTTCTGTGGTGACGATCTTACCGTTGTTCAGCAGAGCAGTCACCTGGCTTCTCAGTAAAGCTTTTCTCTGGCTTGATGTTCTTCCAAGCTTTCTATACTGTGCCATACTCTCACCTCCGACCTATTACTCATCGCTGGGATTGAGTTCCAATCCAAGCTCTTTCAATTTCGCCAAAACCTCTTCCAGAGACTTGCGGCCCAGGTTGCGGACCTTTATCATGTCCTCGGAAGTACGGTTTGTCAATTCTTCCACCGTGTTAATACCGGCTCTCTTCAGACAATTATAAGAGCGCACGGACAACTCCAGCTCATCGATATTCATCTCCAGAACTTTTTCCTTCTCATCGTCCTTCGTCTCGACCATCACTTCTGTGTTCATGGTCTTCTCTGACAGATCAATAAAAAGGTTCAGATGCTCGCTGAGCACCTTGGCGGCCAGGCTGACAGCCTCATCCGGCCCCATCGTTCCATTCGTGAAAACATCGAGCGTCAGTTTATCATAATCCGTGAACTTGCCCACACGCGTGTCTTCCACAGCCATATTCACACGCTCTACCGGCGTGTAGATGGAATCAATCGCAATGACGCCGATCGGCTGATCTTCCGTCTTATTGCGATCCGAGCTCACATACCCTCTTCCACGCGTGATCGTAATCTCCGCGTTGAATTTTGTATCCTTGCCCCCGCTGCAGGTGGCGATGCGCAGATCCGGATTCATGATCTCCAGATCTGAATCCAGACGAATGTCGGCCGCTGTCACGACCCCTTCGCCCTCGAATTCGATATATCCCACTTTCGCTTCCGTGAAATCACATTCACTGCGGATAGCAAGGTTTTTCAGGTTCATCACGATCTCCGTCACGTCCTCCTTAACGCCGGGGATCGAACTGAACTCGTGAAGGACTCCATCAATCTTGACCTGGCTCACTGCGACGCCAGGAAGAGAAGACAACATAATTCTCCGCAGAGAATTCCCCAGAGTTGTGCCATAGCCACGTTCCAGAGGTTCTACCACAAATCGACCATATCTCTTGTCCTCGGAGATCTCGGCAATCTCGATATTGGGTTTTTCAAATTCAAACATGATACTCCCTCCTTCTGGGACTCTCGATGAGAGACTCTCGCCCCTCAATTATTTGGAGTACAACTCAACGATCAACATCTCGTTCACCGGGACGTCGATAGCTTCTCTCGTGGGAGTTTCCTTCACGGTAATGCGCAGATTCTCAAGATCGCTCTCTACCCAGCCGGGGGTCAGCCGTCCGGCTGTCGTCTCCACGATCTCCTTATACCGCTCGGAGGATTTGCATTTTTCTTTGATCTCGATCACGTCGCCCACCTTCACCTGATAGGAAGGAATGTTAACGCACTTGCCGTTCACCAGCACGTGCTTATGATCGACGATCTGGCGGGTCTCCATACGGGTTCGTCCCAGCCCGCCGCGGAAGAGCACGTTATCGAGACGCATCTCCAGAAGAACCATCAGGTTCTCACCGGTCGTCCCCTTCATTCTCTCCGCTTTCGCGTAATAATTTCTAAAAGGCTTCTCCAGCACACCGTAAATGAACTTGGCTTTCTGCTTCTCTCTCAGCTGCAGGCCATACTCGCTCACCTTACGGTTCGTCCTCTTCGGCTGTCTTCTGGACTTCTTATCAATTCCAAGATATATCGGATCAAGGTCTAAGGATCTGCATCTTTTCAGAACCGGAACTCTATCTACTGCCACTTGTCTGCACCTCCATTATACTCTTCTACGCTTCGGCGGACGGCATCCGTTGTGAGGCACGGGTGTTACATCCTTAATGCTTGTCACTTCCAGACCACAGGCGGAAAGCGCACGGATCGCTGCTTCACGTCCGGAACCGGGTCCCTTTACAAAAACGTCAACGGTCTTCAGACCATGGGGGATAGCGGCTTTGGCAGCTGTCTCGGCTGCCATCTGAGCGGCATAGGGGGTAGATTTCCTTGAACCTCTGAAGCCAAGCCCGCCAGCGCTTGCCCATGACAACGCATTCCCCTGCGTATCCGTAAGGGTAACGATGGTGTTGTTAAAGGATGACTGGATATGAGCCTGTCCGCGTTCAACGTTTTTCTTGACACGTTTTTTGGTCACTTTCTTAGCTGACACTTTCTTAGCCATTTTAAAACTAACCTTCCCTTATGATGGGTTCCTTTCTATATTATTTATTTCTTCTTGTTCGCCACAGTCTTCTTAGGACCCTTCCGGGTTCTGGCGTTGGTCTTGGTCTTCTGACCGCGCACCGGAAGTCCTCTTCTGTGGCGGATGCCGCGATAGCAGCCGATTTCCTGAAGACGCTTGATGTTGAGAGCCGTCTCTCTTCTCAGGTCGCCTTCCACGGTCTGCGTCGCATCAATGACCTCACGGATCCGGTTCACTTCCTCATCCGTCAGATCTTTTACACGGGTATCCGGATTTACCTTCGCTTCTGCCAGGATACGGTTGGAGCTGGTTCTGCCGATCCCATAGATATAGGTCAAGCCGATCTCAACACGTTTTTCCCTCGGTAAATCAACACCTGAAATACGAGCCATTTGTGTACCTCCTTGATATTGGCCGAATGGCCATCACGGATCCCTTTACGGGACCTCCAATTATAATATAAATTCTAAATCTGACGATCAGCCCTGTCTCTGCTTGTGCTTGGGATTTTCGCAGATAATTCTTACACTGCCCTTGCGCTTGATGACCTTGCATTTCTCACACATGGGTTTTACGGACGATCTAACCTTCATTTTGCACTCCTTTCCTGACGGTTTTCCTTGTTTCCTCAAAAAACGCACCCAAAATTATACCATTTAAATACCAATTAGGCAAGAGTTTTTTCTGTCGTTTATTTATCACGCCAGATAATCCGGCCTTTGGTGAGGTCATAGGGCGAGAGCTCCAGCGTCACCTTATCTCCGGGTAAGATCCGGATATAGTTCATGCGGAGCTTGCCGCTAATGTGTGCCAGCACCTGGTGGCCGTTCTCCAGCTCTACCTGAAACATGGCATTGGGCAGCTTTTCAACGACCCGTCCCTCAATTTCGATCACATCGGCTTTCGACATGCGGTCCTCCTTCTACCTTCTCAGCCTTATCAGCCTTTTTCAGTCTTACTTGCGGAGAGTGCCTCCGCTTCCCGGGCGGTCAGAGTCAGAATCTCCGGCTCTCCTTCCGTAATACATATGGTATTTTCATAATGGGCTGACAGAGAATGGTCGGCACTGACCACCGTCCATTGATCCTCCAGCCATCTTACCTTCCACGTTCCCGCATTAATCATGGGTTCCACCGCCAGTGTCATCCCGGGCCTCAACAGAATGCCCCGTTTCTTCTGACGATAGTTCGGAATCTCCGGCGCCTCGTGAAGATGCGTTCCGATCCCGTGTCCCACCAGGTCACGCACAACACCATATCCGTACTTCTCTGCATGCGCCTCTACCGCTTCCGAGATCTCATGGAGATGATGTCCGGCCCGGGCGAAGCGGATGCCTTCAAAGAAGCATTCCCTCGTAATATCGATCAGCCTCTGCGCTTCCGGACTCACGCCCCCTACCGCATGTGTGCGGGCGGCATCCGCGTGATAGCCCTCATAGATCAGGCCGGCATCCAGGCTGACGATATCGCCTTCCCGGAGTATCCTCCCTTCACTGGGAATTCCATGTACGACCTCATCATTCACCGACACACAGATAGAAGCAGGATAACCATTATAATGAAGGAAAGAAGGAACACTATCCAGATCGCGGATACAGGCTTCTCCCAGCCGGTCGATCTCAGCCGTAGAAATGCCCGGTCGAATCACCTGCTGCAGCTTTTCATGGACAAGAGCCAGCCGACGGCCGGCCTCGCGCATCCGTTCGATCTCCCGCTCCGATTTGATCGTGATGGGCATGTCAGTCTCCCAGCTTCCCGACGATCTCCGCGAACACCGCCTCCATGGGCTGCGTACCGTCGATGTCCACTTCCCGGCCTTTTTCCCGGTAATAATCAATCAGGGGCTGCGTCTGCTCATGATAGACCGCCAGACGTTTCTGCACAGTCTCTGCCTGGTCATCGTCCCGCTGAATCACCGCAGCTCCGCAGCGGTCACAGATTCCCGGCTTCTTCGTGGGAATATTCACCACATGATAACTGGCTCCGCAGGACGGACAGACACGGCGGCCGGACATTCTCGCAACGATCGCCTCGTCAGGAACATCCACATTGACTGCAACATCAATGTCACCCGTCTCAGCCAGTGCTTCAGAAAGCTTCCGCGCCTGGTTCATGGTACGCGGAAAACCGTCAAGGATATATCCTTTCTCACAGTCCGGCTGCCCGATACGATCCATCATCAGATCCACCGTCAGTTCATCCGGAACCAGACCTCCGGCATCCATGTATTCCTTCGCCTTCCGGCCCAGCTCTGTCCCCGCCTTGATATTCCCACGGAAAATATCCCCTGTGGAAATGTGCGGGATTCCGTATTTTTCAGAGAGCATTTTTGCCTGCGTACCCTTACCGGCACCGGGCGCTCCCAGCATGATGATCTTCATAAACAGCACCTCTCTTCCGGATTCTGCGTCGGAGACGAAGCCCCGACGCAGCGGAAATCAATCGCTCAGGAAACCTTTATAGTAGTGAACCAGCATCATGGACTCCACCTGCTTCAGCGTCTCCAGAATAACACCCACGATAATGATCAGGGAGGTCCCGAAGAAACACAGGGAAGAGCCGACACCGAACAGACCGGTGAGTATGATGGGTATCACCGCAACGATCGCCAGACCGGCTGCTCCGATGAAGATCAGATAGTTCAGCACATGCTCCAGATACTCAGAGGTCGGCTTGCCCGGGCGGATGCCGGGGATGAAGCCGCCCTGCTTCTTCATATTGTTGGCGACCTCAATCGGGTTAAAAGTGATCGATGTGTAGAAATAGGCAAAAAACACCAGGAGAACCAGATAGATCACCAGGCCGATCGAGTAGATCGGTGCATCAGGGTCACACCAGTAACTCTGCGTCAGAGCCTTGATAATATATCCCGGAATGGTGCTGGGCGCCGAGTAGTTCAACCCGACAAAGCTGGCAATGATACCAGGGAAGCTCAGAAGGGACGACGCAAAAATCACCGGAATCACACCGGCTGTGTTGACCTTCAGCGGGATATGGGAGGACTGGCCGCCCACCAGCTTCCGGCCCTGCATCTTCTTCGCATACTGCACCGGGATACGGCGCTCACCGTCCTGCAGGTAGATGACAAAGACCACCAGAGCCAGCAGAAGCGCCAGAATAACAACAGCCGTCACGATTCCCAAAGCAATCGCCTTGCCGCTGATAAAGGTAGTATAGAGAGTTCTGAAATCCGTGGGCATATCCGAGATAATATTCACCAGAAGGATGATAGAGATACCGTTTCCGATTCCCTTCTCTGTAATCTGCTCACCGATCCACATCAGAACCGCACTACCGGTTGTCATGATCGCGGTCACAAAAATAACATTGTACCAGGTATAGTGAATCAGGTAACTGGAGCCAAAACCGATCGCCATAGACACCGACTGAATCACGGAAAGACCGATATTCAGGTATCTGGTAATCTTATTGATTACCTTGCGCCCTTCCTCGCCTTCCTTTTGCAATTCCTCGAGACGAGGAATTGCAATGGTCAGCAGCTGGACGATAATGGACGCAGTAATGTACGGCGTAATGCTCAGTGCGAAGATGGACATATCCGTAAAGGAGCTTCCCGTGATCGTATTGAAGAAATTGAACGCCGAGGATGTCTGGTTACTCCACCACTCCGCAACGAAGGCCGTATTCACACCCGGGGTGGGAATCTGGCTTCCGATGCGGACAATGACGATCATAAAGAACGTGAACATCAGCTTGCGGCGGATGTCAGCGACCTTTAAGGCATTGCGGAGTGTTTTGAACATATTATTCTACCTCTACTGTTCCACCTAACGCTTCAATCTTTTCTTTCGCGCCTGCACTGAAGGCATAGGCTTTAACGTTAAGCTTTTTGGTAAGTTCTCCATTGCCGAGAATCTTAACGCCGTCCCGCGGGTTCTTTACAATGCCCTTTTCCAGCAGAGTCTCCACTGTCACGGTCGCTCCGTCCTCAAAGGATTCCAGAGCACTGACATTGATCCCGACGATGTTCTTGGAATTGATACAGGTAAAGCCTCTCTTGGGAAGACGGCGATACAGAGGCATCTGGCCGCCCTCAAAACCGGGTCTGGGAGCTCCGGAACGAGCCTTCTGTCCCTTGTGGCCCTTACCGGCGGTCTTCCCGTTTCCCGAGCCGTGGCCGCGGCCACGACGGAAATTGTCGCTGTGTACGGCGCCATCCGCGGGCTTCAAATTCGATAAATCCATGGTGCACCTCCTATGCTTCTTCCACTTTGACCAGGTGTTTCACCTGCTGGATCATGCCGCGGGTCGCTGCGTTGTCCGGCAGCTCTACCGTTTTATGCATCTTCGTCAGACCCAGGGCTTCCACCGTTTTCCTGTGCTTGGGAATCGCACCGATGGGCGATTTCACCAAAGTAACCTTTACTTTCTCAGCCATTTTGTGCTTCCTCCTTATTCACCCAAGACTTCGTCGACGGATTTGCCGCGCAGCTTCGCGACTTCCTCCGGGGTCTTTAAAGATTTCAGGCCCTCAATGGTCGCCAGAACCACATTCTGCTTATTGTTGGAACCCAGAGATTTGGTACGGATATTCTCAATACCGGCCAGCTCCATCACCGCACGGGCGGGGCCTCCGGCAATCACGCCGGTACCCTCGGGAGCACGCTTCAGCATGACCTGTGCACTGCCGAATTTGCCGATATAATCGTGAGGAATGCTCTTGTTCTCGTCGATGGGGATCTCTACCAGATTCTTCGTGGCAGCTTCCTTGCCCTTGCGGATCGCTTCCGGAATTTCAGCCGCTTTGCCCATACCGGCGCCGACATGTCCGTTGCCATCGCCGACAACCACCAGAGCGGTAAACCGCATATTCCGGCCGCCCTTGACCGTCTTGGATACACGCTTGATCGTCACGACTTTATCCAGCAGTTCCAGATTGCTGGGATCAATGATTGTACGTTTCATGCGCTTGTCGCCTCCTTACTAAAATTCCAGACCAGCTTCACGAGCTGCATCTGCCAACGCCTTGATCTTGCCCTGATATACAAAACCGCCCCGGTCAAAGACCACCGCAGTGATGCCTTTTTCCAGCGCCCTCTTGGCGATAACGGTTCCCAGGTAGGAAGCGGCTGCGACATCGTTCGTCTTCTCCAGCTCCGCCTTCACATCCTTCTGCAGCGTGGACGCGGAGACCAGGGTCGTCTGAGCGACATCGTCAATGATCTGGGCATACATATGATTGTTACTTCTGAAAACAGCAAGACGCGGTCTTTCGGCCGTCCCAGAAAAACGGTTGCGGAGTCTTTTGTGCTTCTTAACACGAACTTCCGATCTGGATTCTTTGCTAACCATTTTTGCGTACTCCTCCTTCTTTATTTCTTACCGGCCTTGCCGACCTTACGCCGGATTACCTCATCCGCATACTTGATGCCCTTGCCCTTGTAAGGCTCCGGACCTCTCTTGCTGCGGATCTCCGCGGCGTACTGTCCTACTTTTTCCTTGTCAATGCCCTTGACGATCAGCTTGTTCTGACCATCGCAGACGACCTCGATCCCCTCGGGATCGACCATCTCCACGGGATGAGAATATCCCAGGGACAGCACCAGAGTCTTCCCCTGCTTCTGCGCCCGATAGCCGACGCCGTTGATCTCAAGGACCTTCTCATAGCCCTGGGAAACACCAACCACCATGTTGTGGATCAGTGTCCGGGTCAGTCCGTGAAGCGACTTCATCTTCTTCAGATCATTGGGACGGCTGACCTTCACTTCGGCGCCTTCCACCTCGATCTTCATTTCCGCCGGAAGCACCCGCTCCAGCGTCCCCCTGGGGCCTTTTACCGTCACTTTATTATTTTCTGCAACTTCCACAGTCACACCTGCGGGAATCGCGATAGGCATTCTTCCGATACGTGACATTTCGCCTTACCTCCATAAATATTGTGGATCTCTGTAGATTCTACCAGACAAACGCGAGAACCTCGCCGCCTACATTCAGCTTGCGGGCCTGCTTGTCGGTGATCACGCCCTGGTTGGTCGAGATGATGGCCACGCCCAGGCCCCCCAGAACTCTGGGAAGCTCCTCCGCGCTGGCATATACCCGCAGACCGGGCTTGCTGATTCTCTTGAGGCCGCTGATAATCTTTTCATTCTTATCGGCGCCATACTTGAGAAATACGCGGATGGTGCTGGTAGCCCCCTCTCCGATCATCTCATATTTGGAAATATATCCCTCGTCAACCAGAATGTTCGCGATCGCAACCTTCATCTTGGAAGCGGGAATATCCACTGTGTCGTGCTTTGCGCTGTTTGCGTTGCGGATTCTTGTAAGCATATCTGCAATGGGATCACTCATCGTCATTTTATGTTGCCTCCTTTCAAAACCTTATCCTACCAGCTTGCCTTGCGTACGCCGGGAATCTCCCCTTTGTATGCCAGCTCACGGAAACAGATTCTGCAGATTCCGTATTTTCTCAGATAAGCATGAGGACGGCCACAAATCCTGCAGCGGTTATACTCTCTGGTGGAGAATTTAGCCGGGCGCTTTTGTTTAATCTTCATCGAAGTCTTTGCCATGAGATTTCTCCTCCTAATTCTTCTTGAACGGCATGTTGAACAGTCTCAGCAGTTCCCGTGCCTCTTCGTCGGTTTTGGCCGTTGTGACAAAAATCACATCCATGCCTCTCACTTTATCGATCTTGTCGTACTCGATCTCCGGGAAGATCAGCTGCTCTTTGATGCCAAGGGCATAATTTCCTCTGCCATCGAAGGAGTTGGGATTGACACCGCGGAAGTCACGCACCCGGGGAAGTGCCAGATTGATCAGACGATCTGCGAACTCGTACATCTTGTCGCCCCGCAGAGTGACCTTGCAGCCAATGTTCATGCCCTCACGGAGCTTGAAGTTGGCGATTGATTTCTTGGCCTTGGTGATTACAGGCTTCTGACCGGTAATCAGCATCAGATCATTGGCGGCGGACTCCAGAATCTTCGCATTCTCCTTCGCCTCGCCGACTGCCATGTTAACAACGATCTTGTCCAGCTTCGGCACCTGCATCACATTGGTGTAACCGAATTTCTTGGTCATGGCATCGACATATTCGTTATAATAAGCCTCTTTTAATCTGCTACTCAACGTCTCGAACCTCCTCTCACTCAGTCAATCACGGAACCGTCGATTTTGGCTACGCGGACTTTCTTGCCGTCGCGCACTTCAAAACCAACACGGGTGGGCTTGTCACCTTTGAGGAGCATGACGTTGGAGATATCAATGCTTCCCTCCGTGTGGATGATTCCGCCATTGGGGTTCTTCGCGCTCTGCTTATTGTGCTTGGTCAGCATGTTAATGCCTTCCACGACCACGCGGTTCGCCTTGCGGTCAATGTGAAGCACCTTACCTTCTCTGCCTTTATCTTTACCGGTGATAACGCGGACGTTATCGCCCACCTTGATCTTCATTGTTGACATCGCCGAACCTCCTTATAATACTTCGGGAGCCAGGGAAACAATCTTCATGAACTGCTTCTCTCTCAGCTCTCTCGCCACCGGCCCGAAAATACGTGTGCCCCTGGGTGTCTTGTCGTCGCGGATGATCACCGCCGCATTCTCATCGAACTTGATGTAGGATCCGTCCGCGCGGCGGGCGCCGTGCCTGGTGCGGACGATGACAGCCTTCACCACATCGCCCTTCTTGACAACACCGCCGGGTGTTGCATCTTTGACCGTCGCAACGATGATGTCGCCAATGTTCGCATATCTTCTAAGGGAACCGCCCATAACTCTGATGCAGAGTAACTCTTTCGCGCCTGTATTGTCAGCGACCTTCAGTCTGCTTTCCTGTTGAATCATAGCTTTTCTCCTTCCAGCCTATTTCGCCTTCTCAACGATCTCGACGAGTCTCCATCTCTTGTCCTTGGACAGGGGGCGGGTCTCCATCACTCTCACGGTATCGCCGATGCCGCACTCGTTCTTCTCGTCATGGGCCTTCAGCTTGTAGGTCCTCTTCACGATCTTCCCATACAGCGGATGTCTCACGTGGTCCTCAATCGCCACAACGATGGTCTTGTCCATCTTGTTGCTCACGACCTTGCCGCTACGAGTTTTTCTCAGATTTCTTTCCACGTCACACTTCCTCCTTACTCAGCCACCGAGCTCTGCTGATTGATAACAGTCTGGATCCGGGCGATGTTCTTTCTTACTTCTTTAATTCTGCCGGTATTCTCCAGCTGGTTCGTTGCATTCTGAAATCTCAGGTTAAACAGTTCCTTCTTGGCAGCCACCAGCTCGGTCTCCAGCTCCGCCGCGGATTTCTTTCTCAACTCCGTCAAATACTCATTACTCTTCACTGTTATCACCGCCTTCTAAGTCAGCTTTGGAAACGATCTTACACTTTACAGGCAATTTGTGCATGGCGAGACGCAGGGCTTCCTTCGCAACATCCTCGGGGACGCCGGCAATCTCAAACAGCACGCGGCCGGGCTTCACAACAGCCACCCAGTACTCCAGGGCGCCTTTACCGGAACCCATACGGGTCTCTGCGGGCTTCGCCGTCACGGGCTTGTCGGGGAAGATCTTAATCCAGACCTTACCGCCACGCTTGATATAACGGGTCATGGCCACACGGGCTGCCTCAATCTGGTTGGACTTGATCCAGGCGGGCTCGACGGCCACCAGGCCATACTCGCCGTTGGAAATGGTATTACCTCTCAGCGCCTTGCCGGCCATGGAGCCACGGAACTGTTTACGACGCTTTACTCTCTTCGGCATTAACATTTTATTTCTCGCTCCCTTCCTTATTCTTTTTCGTGGGAAGCACTTCGCCCTTGTAGATCCAAACCTTCACGCCAACTTTGCCGTAGGTGGTATTGGCTTCCGCAAAACCGTAGTCGATGTCCGCGCGGAGCGTCTGCAGCGGGATCGTTCCCTCACTGTAGGACTCGGTACGGGCGATGTCCGCGCCGCCCAGACGGCCGCCGCAGGCTGCCTTGATGCCAAGCACACCGGCCTTCATGGAACGGGACATGCTGGACTTCATGGCACGGCGAAAGGAAACACGGTTCTCGAGCTGTCTCGCGATGTTCTCTGCCACCAGCTGTGCCTCGCGGTCCGGTCTCCGGATCTCTTTTACGTCGATAAAGAGCTTCTTCGCGGTCATCTTCTGCACATCAGCCTTCAGCTTCTCGATCTCTGCGCCGCCCTTGCCGATCACCAGACCGGGCTTTGCCGTGTAGATGATCACCTTCACGCGGTCAGACGCTCTCTCGATCTCGATGCGGTTGACGCCCGCTTCATACAGTCTCTTCTTCAGATAGGTTCTAATCTTGTGGTCCTCTACCAGGTTGTCCGCGAAATCGCGCTCTGCGTACCAGTTGGAATCCCAACCCTTGATGACGCCGACTCTCAGACCATGAGGATTTACTTTCTGTCCCATTTTACCCCTCCTTATTTCTTCTCATCCAGCACGATAGTGATATGACTGCTGCGCTTCAGAATCCGGTACGCTCTGCCCTGAGCTCTGGGCTGGATCCGCTTCATCGTCGGGCCCTTGTTGGCATAGCACTCCGCCACGTAGAGGTTCTCAACGGAAAGACCGTTGTTGTTCTCCGCGTTGGCGATGGCGGACTTCAGAAGCTTGGTAATCACCTCGGAAGCGTATCTGGGGTTATAGGTAACAATAGCCAGCGCTTCTTCAGCGCTCTTGCCACGAATCGCATCTAATACAAAGCATGCCTTCTGAACAGGAACTCTGGCGTAAGACAGCTTGGCGCTGGGCCGGGTGTCCTTGTTCGCATTTCTTTCTCTTTTAATCTGGGATCTATGTCCTTTTGCCATGATGGAAACCTCCTTCCTGTTATTCTGACCTAGCGGGCTCTGCTCTTCTTCTCGTCTTTGCCGTGACCTCTGTAGGTTCTGGTCACAACGAACTCACCGAGCTTGTGGCCGACCATATCCTCAGTGATATACACCGGAACATGTCTCCGGCCGTCATGCACCGCAATGGTGTGTCCAACCATCGACGGGAAAATCGTCGAACGGCGGGACCAGGTCTTAATAACAGTTTTCTGTCCGGAAGCGTTCAGAGCGTCCACCTTCTTCAAGAGATGCTCATCGGCGAAAGGGCCTTTCTTTAATGAACGAGACATGATTTACCTCCTAATTATTTCAGTGTTCTACCGTCGCGTCTTCTCACGATCATCTTGTTCGACTGTTTCTTCTTCTTGCGGGTCTTCAGGCCAAGAGCCGGCTTACCCCAGGGAGTGCTGGGACCGGGACGTCCGACCGGAGCCTTGCCTTCGCCGCCGCCGTGAGGATGGTCATTGGGGTTCATAACAGAACCGCGGACCGTGGGACGGATACCCATGTGACGTTTACGCCCTGCTTTACCGATATTCACCAGAGAATGCTCGCCGTTGCCGACAACGCCGATCGTGGCACGGCAGCCGATGGGAACCATTCTCATCTCGCCGGAGGGAAGCCGCAGCGTGGCATACTTGCCTTCCTTCGCCATCAGCTGTGCGCTGCCGCCCGCGGAACGAACCATCTGGCCGCCTTTTCCGGGCTGCATCTCCACGTTGTGCACCTGCGTACCAACGGGGATGTTCTGCAGCGGCAGGCAGTTGCCGACACGCAGCTCTGCCTCAGGGCCGCTCATGACAGTCATGCCGTCGGTCAGTCCTTCGGGAGCCAGGATGTAGGCCTTCTCGCCGTCCACGTAGGAAATCAGAGCAATGTTGGCAGTACGGTTCGGATCGTACTCAATGCCGACCACTTTGGCGGGAATACCGTCCTTGGAGTTTCTCTTGAAATCAATGATTCTGTATTTTCTCTTGGCGCCGCCGCCCTGATGGCGCACCGTGATCTTACCCTGATTGTTCCGTCCGGAATTCTTCTTCAGAGAGGTAACCAGGGATTTCTCAGGCTCAGTCTTGGTGATCTCAGAGAAATCCAGTCCTGTCATCTGTCTTCTGGACGGTGTATACGGATTATACTTTTTGATACCCATTTTGCGTCTCCTTTTTTACTTTTTCATCACGGCCCAGGAGGAGCCGTATAGGTCGGGACCGGGTGTCCCGTGCCGGGCTTTACAGACCCTCGAAGATCTCGATGTCTGCGCTCTCGGCGGTGAGCTGCACGATCGCTTTCTTGGTCTTCGCGGTGCGTCCCACTGTATAACCCCTTCTGCGCTTCTTGCTGGGGCAGTTCATGGTGTTGACCGAGGCCACCTTGGTGCCGGTGAACATCTTCTCCACCGCATCCTTCACCATGCTCTTGGTCGCTTCGGGGTGTACGTAGAAGGTGTACTTCTTCTCACCCATCAGGTTCATGCTCTTCTCTGTGATGACCGGTCTGAGGATCACGTCATAATATTTGATGTCAGCCATTACGCATATACCTCCTCAATGGCCGCCACGGCAGCCTTCGTCGTTACCACGGTGTCGTACTTCAGAATGTCGTACACATTGATGGTGTTGGTCAGGGCCGTCTTGACAGTCGGAATATTTCTCGCGGACAGAACCACGTTCTGATCGTTATTGTCCAGGACGACCAGCGCTTTCGTGACGTGCAGGTTGTCCAGGATCTGCTTGAAGACCTTCGTCTTGGCATCTTCCATCTTCAGTTCGTCCAGCACATAGAACTTGGACTCGTTCACGCGGGAGGTCAGCGCGGACTTCAGAGCCAGACGCTTCTCCTTCTTATTGAGCTTGAAGCGGTAATCACGGGGCTTCGGCGCAAAAACCACGCCGCCGCCGGTCCACTGGGGAGCACGGATGGAGCCCTGTCTCGCATGGCCGGTTCCCTTCTGTCTCCAGGGCTTTCTGCCGCCGCCGCTCACCTCGCTGCGGGTGCGGGCGCTCTGCGTGCCCTGTCGGTTATTCGCGAGCTGCTGTACCACTGCCATATGAACCAGGTGCTCGTTCACGTCCACGCCGAATACGGCATCGGACAACTCCATCTCATCCACCTGAGTTCCTTCCATATTATAAACAGATACTTTTGCCATCTCTCGTTTCCTCCTTTCCTACCGCTTACGCTTTCACCGTCTCTTTGATGGTCACAAGAGACTTCTTCGGTCCCGGAACGGAACCCTTCACCAGCAGGATGTTGTCATCGGCATCCACGCGGACAACCTCAAGGTTCTGAGCCGTGATCTGGCGACCGCCGGTCTGACCCGCCATCTTCTTGCCCTTGAACACCTTGGAGGGATCGGAGCAGGCGCCGTTGGAACCGGCATGACGATGATACTTGGAACCGTGAGCCATCGGTCCTCTGCTCAGGCCGTGTCTCTTGATCGCGCCCTGGAAGCCCTTGCCCTTGGAAACAGCCGTGGCATCGACCTTATCTCCGGCTGCAAACACATCCGCCTTGATCTCCGCGCCCAGCGTGTAATTCTCCGCGTCGTCCAGTCTGAACTCGCGGACAAATCTCTTATAGGAAACGCCGGCCTTGTCAAAATGGCCTTTCTGGCACTTGTTCACCAGCTTTTCGCGCTTGTCAACAAATCCGACCTGCACGGCGCTGTAACCGTCGTTCTCCTGCGTCTTCACCTGCGTTACCACGCAGGGACCGGCCTGCAGAACCGTCACGGGAGTCAGGATGCCATCCTCCGCGAAAATCTGCGTCATGCCGACCTTGGTTGCCAAAATTGCTTTCTTCATTTTCTTTCCTCCTACAGCGGAGCACACAGGGTGCTCATACTAGAATATTTTTTTACTTCTGCTTCATTTTGATGTCGATGTAGACACCGGCAGGCATCTCCAGCCTGGAGAGCTGATCCACGGTTTTCTGATTCGGAGAGATGATGTCGATCAGTCTCTTGTGGGTTCTCTGCTCGAACTGCTCTCTGGAATCCTTGTACTTGTGGACCGCGCGCAGGATGGTCACCACTTCCTTCTTCGTGGGCAGCGGAACCGGTCCGCTGACCTGGGCGCCCGTCCTCTTCACCGTGTCGACGATTTTTGCCGCGCTCTGATCCACCAGCTGGTGATCATAGGCCTTCAATGTGATCCTCATTACCTGACTTGCCATAAAAAAAGTCGCCTCCTTTTCGTATGCGTTACGCATTCCGACAAGTGGTGACTGTACACATTCCCGTGTGTGTCGCGAAGACTCTCACACGTCATTTCTACTCGTTCCGGTAGATGGTTTCTCGGTACAGTGACTTGTCGCCAGTTTCCTAACTTGACATTCGCTCCACGGAAAACCTGCCACGGAGGGCAGCAACCTCACGCTTCACAGCTATCATGTCACAGCTTTCCCATCATACACGAACTCACCGGAAAATGCAAGGGCTTTTAGGGATTTTTTTCTTCTTTTCTTCATATTTACTTATTCGCTTTTCCATGCCCATTGACCGGCTCCCGCAAACAGGGTATGATAAGCGCACAAACACGCTGTCTGCCCTGACAAATCGCAGGGAACACGATAACATCATTTACAAACCGGGAGGATATTCATGAATCACTTTGTTTCCGCTTACCTCATCTTCATCAATCTGCTGGCCTTCGCCCTCTTCGGCCTCGATAAGCATCGCGCCAGGAACCATGCGTGGCGAATTCCAGAAAGAACTTTACTCTTCTCCGCCGTCCTCGGCGGCAGCCTCGGCGCTCTCCTGGGCATGCACTTCTTCCATCATAAGACGAAGCACCGCCTCTTTACACTGGGAATTCCTCTGATTATTGCGATGCAGATCGCAGCGGCGATATTCCTTTATTTACGCTAAGGCTTCTGTATCCCGTCACTCATCCCGACTCCAGCGTCCGGACGCGCCACACGGAAGAACGAGACCGCTGCGGCGAACCGGCAGCCCGATCTCTTTGGCCGAAACACATCCCCCACGTCCCGGTGCCACCTCCAGGCCGATCAGGTACGAGAGCACCGCAGGCGCCAGACCTGTCGTGTAGGAATTAATAAGGAAGAAAAGCGGTTCGTCCGAGAGCAACGCCGCGCAGGAACGCACCAGCGGATGGATGGCGTCCTCGATCTTCCAGATCTCCCCTTTAGGACCACGCCCGTAGGAGGGCGGGTCCATGATTACCGCGTCATAGTGATTTCCACGGCGGATCTCCCGCTCCACGAACTTCATGCAGTCATCGACGATCCAACGGATCGGCGCTTCGCCCAGGCCGCTGGCGCGGGCATTCTCCCGGGCCCAGGTCACCATGCCTTTGGAAGCGTCCACATGCGTCACGGAAGCCCCGGCCGCCGCTGCGGCCAGCGTCGCGCCGCCCGTATAGGCAAACAGATTCAGCACTTTGATGGGCCGCCCCGCCCGGCGGATTTTCTCCGAGAACCAGTCCCAGTTGACCGCCTGCTCCGGAAAGAGACCCGTATGCTTGAAATGAAAGGGCTTTAAATGAAAGGTCAGTTCCCGATAGCTGATGCTCCACTGCTCCGGCAGATCGAAGAACTCCCATTCCCCGCCGCCTCTGGAACTGCGATGATAATGGGCATTCGGCTTTCTCCAGCCACGATCCTCCCGGGGCGTATCCCAGATTACCTGGGGATCCGGACGCACCAGGATATACTTTCCCCAGCGCTCCAGCTTCTCTCCCCGGCTGGTGTCGAGCACTTCATAATCCTTCCAGTTCTCTGCAGTCCACATGACAAAACTCCATTCACAAACCCAATTGATATACGCCGCTGTCTGAGGCTTTCATAGTATATAACAAATCGGTTGGCGGCGCAAGGCTTCATCAATTTGAAAACGATTTTCATTTTCCTTGACACGACAGCCGGACAATGCTATAGTGAACGCCGGAAAGAGTTTCACGTAAGGAGGCGTTTTCTTTGGCCAACAGCAAGATGCAGTATAAGACCCGGCAGATGGCAGAGCTGCTCGCCTACCTGCAGTCTGTCCCGGGAAAGCATGTCACGGTAAACGACATCTGTGAGTATTTTCGGAAACAGGGGATCTCCGTCGGTACGACGACCGTATACCGGAACCTCGATCGCATGGTAGATCAGGGCCTGGTCGCCCGCTATACTGTGGACGGGGTCGGAAGCGCCTGTTTCGAATACCTGGGGGAACATGAGGCGCCTGCCAGCTCCTGCTATCACTGCAAATGTGAAAAATGCGGGAAACTGATTCACCTGCAGTGTCAGGAGGTAGCGAGCCTGGGACTGCATATGGCAGAGCACCACGGCTTCGCGCTCGATCCCACACGCACGGTCTTCTATGGTATCTGTGAGACATGTCGATCAAAAGCCTGACGACACATCTGCCACACCGCCCTTCCCCGGATATTTTCCGTGTCCCATTTTGTTTCAGGAGGTTGCTTCCCATGCGACGTTTATGGGTTCTTTGTCTGACCCTTGTTCTGACCGTTTCTTCTCTCACCGGCTGCGGCGCTTCTTCCGCACAGACCGCCGAGACTTCTGAAGAATCGGGAAGTCTGCAGATCGTTACCACCATCTTCCCCGTCTATGACTGGGCGCGGGAAATTCTGGCCGGCAGTGACAATGTGACACTGATTTTCCTGGCCGACGACGGGGTGGATATGCACAGCTTCCAGCCGACCGTCGGGGATATTCTGAATATTTCTACCTGTGATCTGTTCATCTACGTCGGCGGTGAGTCCGACCAGTGGGTGGGGGATGCGCTGCAGGGCGCCGTCAATGAAGAGATGCAGGTCATCAACCTGATGGATGTGCTGGGTGAGGATGTTCAGGAAGAAGAACGGGTAGAAGGCATGGAAGGGGAAGACGATGACGGGGAGGAAGCCGAATATGACGAACACATCTGGCTCTCCCTGCGAAATGCAGAGACCCTCAGCGGTGTCATCGCCGAAACATTGGCAGAGATTGACCCGGAGCACGCGGAACTCTATACAGAAAATGCCGCCGCCTACACAGAAGAACTCTCTGCTCTGGATTCTTCCTATCAGGAAGTCGTCGGCACTTCCGCTCAAAACACCCTGCTCTTCGGGGATCGTTTTCCCTTCCGCTATCTGGTCGATGACTACGGCCTCTCCTACTACGCCGCCTTCGCCGGCTGTTCTTCTGAGACAGAGGCCAGCTTCGAGACGATCGTCTTCCTGGCAGAGAAGGTCGACGAGCTGGGACTCGGCAGCATCCTGACCATCGAAAACTCCGACCAGACCATCGCCACGGCGATTCAACAAAATACGCAGGATAAAAACCAGCAGATCCTGACGATGCATTCCATGCAGTCCGTTACACTGGAAGAGGCGGAAGCCGGTACAACGTACCTGTCTCTGGCAGAAGAAAATCTGGAAGTGCTGCGGGAAGCATTGAAATAAAGATCTGAAGCAAGCATGCTTTGCCGTGTGAGGTTCCATCTCCGGCAAAGCATTTTTATTACGAAGAATATTAATCAAGAAAAAACACACGCGTCATCCGCGTGTGCCTGAGTGGAGCATAGGGGATTCGAACCCCTGGCCTCTTGACTGCCAGTCAAGCGCGATCCCAACTTCGCCAATGCCCCGAACGAATGCTATCTTATCACACCCCCAGGAGAAATGCAAGCGCTTTTTTGCATTTCTTCCGTGTTTTTTGAAATCCACCCAATCACAGGATCGGGTGGATTTCTCATCATCTCAGGGTTCAAAAAAATCCTCTCATCTTACAGCTCGCAGTTTCTCACGGTCCGCGGGAAGGGAAGCACGTCGCGGATGTTGCCCATGCCGGTCAGATACATAATGCAGCGCTCGAAGCCGAGGCCGAAACCCGCATGGCGGGCCGTGCCGTAACGACGCAGATCCAGATAGAAGCTGTAGTCCTCCTCCTTCAGCCCCAGCTCCCGCATGCGGGTCAGGAGTTTATCGTAATCCTCCTCGCGCTGACTGCCGCCAATGATCTCGCCGATGCCGGGCACCAGACAGTCCATGGCCGCGACGGTCTTTCCGTCGTCGTTCTGCTTCATATAAAAAGCTTTGATTTCCTTCGGGTAGTCGGTGACGAAGACCGGGCGCTTGAAAACCTGCTCGGTCAGATAGCGCTCATGCTCGGTCTGCAGATCGCAGCCCCAGGAAACCTTGTACTCGAAGCGGTCGTTGTGCTTTTTCAGAATCTCGATGGCCTCTGTATAGGTTACGTGGCCGAATTCAGAGTTCGCGACGTGCTTCAGGCGATCAATCAATCCCTTGTCCACGAATTTGTTCAGGAACGCCATCTCCTCCGGCGCATTTTCCAGGACATAACGGATGATGTATTTGAGCATGCTCTCCGCCAGAATCATATCATCCTGCAGGTCGGCGAAAGCAATCTCCGGTTCGATCATCCAGAACTCCGCCGCGTGCCGGGTGGTGTTGGAGTCCTCCGCGCGGAAGGTGGGGCCGAAGGTGTAAATATTGCGGAAAGCCATGGCAAAAGTCTCTCCGTTCAGCTGACCGCTGACTGTAAGGCTGGTCGGCTTACCAAAAAAGTCCTTGCCGAAATCCACTGCACCATCAGCCATGCAAGGCGGCTTCTCCGCAGGAAGCGTCGTCACACGGAACATCTCCCCGGCTCCCTCGCAGTCGCTGCCGGTGATGATCGGTGTGTGTACATAGACAAAATCGCGTTCCTGAAAGAATCGATGGATCGCATAGGCCGCCAGAGAGCGAATGCGAAAGACTGCCTGGAAGGTATTTGTCCGCGGCCGCAGATGTGAGATCGTCCGCAGATATTCCATGGTATGACGTTTCGGCTGCAGAGGATAATCCGGCGTAGACGCTCCCTCCACCTCGATATGTTCCGCCTGCAGTTCGAAGGGCTGTCTGGCCTGCGGCGTAGCCACCAGAGTTCCCCTGGCAATCAGAGCTGCGCCTACATTGCAATGGGAAATCTCTTCAAAATTCTCCATCGTGTCATGATAAACGATCTGCAGCGGCTCGAAGAAGGTGCCGTCGCTGACCATGATGAAGCCGAAGGAGCGGGAATCCCGGATATTCCGGATCCAGCCTGCCACGGTGATGCTCTGATTCAGATACTGCTGCGGATTGCGGTACAGCTCCCGCATAGTGATACTCTCCATGATGTCCTCCTGTCTTCTCCTCACTTCTTTTCACAGCGCCCCGCTTTGATCGAGGCACCGCCCTCACTCCGGTCTCTGCTCCGGAAGCTCCTCCTCCAGCAACGTATAGATCTCCTCCCGCCCCTGCTTCGTCTCCGCCGAGAACGGAATCAGAATATCCCCGGATTCCATACCCAGTGTGTCGCGGATCAGCCTGCACTGTTTCGTGATCTGACTGCGCTTGATCTTATCGAGCTTCGTGGCAATGACGAGCGGACGACGCCCGGACTGCAGGATCCAGTCATACATAATCCGATCATTTTCTCCCGGCGCGTGACGAATGTCCACGAGCAGAAACACCTGACGCAGCTGCTTCGAGGTAGCGAGATAGCGCTCGATCATTTTTCCCCATTTTGCCTTCTCCTGCACGGAAACCCGGGCGAAGCCATATCCCGGCAGATCTACAAAATACAGCTGTTCATTGATATTATAATAATTAATGGTCTGCGTCTTCCCCGGCTGCGCCGACGTACGCGCATAGGATTTACGGTTCATCAGCGCATTGATCAGTGAGGACTTCCCCACATTGGATTTCCCTGCGAAGGCAAACTCCGGCAGCACATTTTCAGGCAGCGTGCTGGTAACACCGCAGACCGTTTCCAGATTAACAGTTTTGATCTTCATGCTTTCCTCCCGCTGTCCCTCCGTCACACAAAGCTCTGCCGGATGACCTCCTCCATGGAGGAGACATAGACGATCTCCAGGCCTCCGGTGATCTCCGCGGACAATTCCTCCACATCGGGGCTGTTTTTGTCCGGCACCAGAACATGATGAATGTCGGCCATACGCGCCGCCAAGAGCTTCTCCTTCAGTCCGCCGATCGGCAGCACCCGGCCGCGCAGGGTGATCTCGCCGGTCATGGCCAGATCCGCCTTCACCTTTCGCCCGGTCAGCGCCGAGAGCATCGCCGTCGCCATGGTGATCCCGGCAGAGGGACCATCCTTGGGTACCGCCCCCTCGGGGATATGGATGTGAATGTCGTGCTCCTCGAAATACTCCCCGGGAATATCGTACTTCCCGGCAATAGAGCGGAGATAGCTGAGACCGATGCGGGCGGATTCCTTCATCACATCTCCCATCTGTCCGGTCAGCTGAATCTCGCCCTTACCGGGCATCACATTCACCTCAATCTGCAGCGTATCGCCGCCGACACTGGTCCATGCCAGCCCGCGGACGATGCCTACGTCGTCCTTCTCATTCGCCATGCTGAAATGAATCCGCTCCCGGCCAAGGTACTCCGTCAGATCCGCTTCGTCCACGCGAACCGCCCCGGCGCTTCCTTCAAGAATCTTCCGTGCCGCCTTGCGGCAGAGGTCGCCGATGCGCCGCTCCAGGTTGCGCACCCCGGCCTCCCGGGTATAATTGTGAATGATCTTCCGCAGAGCCTCATCAGTGATCGTCAGCTGTTCCGGCTTCAGACCGTGGCGGCTTCTCTGCTTCTCCAGAAGATAATCCTTCCCAATATGGAATTTTTCATTCTCCGTATAACTGCTGACCTCAAGGATCTCCATACGGTCGAGCAGCGGACGCGGAATCGCCGCCGCGTCGTTGGCCGTAGCAATGAAGAGGACGCGGGAGAGATCGAGCGGAATCTCCAGATAGTGATCAACGAAGCGACTATTCTGCTCTGAATCCAGCACCTCCAGCAGCGCCGACGAGGTATCTCCGCGATAATCACTGCTGACCTTATCGATCTCATCCAGCAGCATCAGCGGGTTGGAGACGCCGGCCTGTTTCATGCCTGCAGCGATACGTCCGGGCATGGAGCCGATGTAGGTACGGCGGTGTCCCCGGATCTCCGCCTCATCGCGGACGCCGCCCAGGCACACGCGCACGTATTTCTTATCGAGAGCACGGGCCACAGAACGGGCGATGGAAGTCTTTCCGGTTCCGGGCGGCCCCACCAGGCAGAGAATCGAACCGTTTTCATTCTCCGTGAAGCTGCGGACCGCCAGATATTCCAGGATACGCTCCTTAATCTTCTCCATGCCATAGTGATCCTCGTTCAGAATCTCCTCGGCCCGCCGGATATCGCGGGTCTCCGGTGAAATCTTCTGCCAGGGCATTCCCAGCAGCGTCTCGATGTAAGAACGGCTGACCGTGCCCTCCTGGCTTCCCCCGGGCATCATCCTGAGACGGGCGATCTCCTTGCGGATCTTGTCCTTCACCTCGTCGGCCGCATCGAGCTTCTGCAGCTCCTGCAGATAGCGGTCAGCATCACTCTCGACGTTGTCCTCACCCAGCTCCTCACGGATGACCTTCATTTGCTCCCGCAGGACATATTCCCGCTGGTTTTTATCTACCCGCTCCTTCACCTTCGTCTGGATTTCCGCCTTCAGACGGCCGATCTCGATCTCATTTTCCAGCATACCGGTCAGAACCCGATACTGCTGCTCAGTGCTTCCCAGATCCAGAAGCTTCTGCCGCTCCGCCGGCTCCATGGGGAAACGGATCATCAGCTGATCAAGCATCTCCTCCAGTGTATCAATAGAGGAAAACTGGCGGATACCGGATTCCCCGAAGGAAGAGTTCAGCTTGCCGTATAATTCAATCTCATTCTTCAGGGCGCGGACCATGGCCTCACGCTCGATCTCCGCATAGAAGGTCTTTTCTGCCGGCGCCGGTTCGACCTCCGCTTCCAGATAGGGTTCCATCGCCAGCAGCTCCAGAAGCTCGGCTCTCTCTTCCCCTTCCACAAGAACGCGGATGATGCCCCCCGGCATCCGCAGCAGCTGCTTGATCGTCCCAATGGTACCGATCCGGCACAGATCCTCCTGCTGCGGATCCGCACAATCCTCATCCTTCTGGGACACCACAAATATTTTCTGGTTCACCACCATGGAGCGCTCCACCGCCGCCACCGATTTATCGCGGCTGACGTCAAAATGAACCAGCATCTTGGGCAGCACGGTCAGACCGCGCAGCGCTACAATGGGTAATCTCATCATAATCCCTTTCACTTATCATTTTCTTCAGTCAGGGAAGCTCAACGAAGTTTCCCGGCTCAAGAAAAACTCCTCCCCCTGCCCCCGAACTTCTCCGAGTGCAGAAGGAAGAGCCACCTTTTAAAACGTATTATCTTCACGCGGACTCATTCGAGCTGCGCCGCCCGCTGCGCCGCCTGACGCGAGGCACGGCCACCTCCCGGAAGCTCAGCTCAGGCTCGCCGGTGCCGTCGATGACCTCAGCGGTAACCAGACAGCTTCCGATGCTCTCATCCGAAGGGAGCTCATACATCAGATCAAGCATCGACTTCTCCATGACAGCCCGCAGCCCCCGGGCACCGGTCTTTCTCTCAAAAGATTTCTCGGCGATCCGCCGAATGGCCTCATCCGTGAAGCTCAAAGAGACACCATCCAGTTCAAAAAGACGCTGATACTGGCGCACGATGGAATTCTTCGGTTCCGTAAGGATGCGAATCAGGGCTTCCTGATCCAGCTGATCCAGAGAGACCATCATGGGAATACGCCCGACAAATTCGGGAATCAGGCCGAATTTCACCAGATCCTGAGGAAGCACCTGCTTCAGGAGCTCTCCGACCCGCACTTCCGTCTTCTCATGTACCTCCGCGTTAAAACCGATGGAATTGGCCCCCAGACGGCTCTCGATGATCTTCTCCAGCCCGTCGAAGGCCCCGCCGCAGATAAAGAGGATATTCGTCGTATCAATCTGATACATCTCCTGATGAGGATGCTTTCGCCCTCCCTGGGGCGGCACGCTGGCCAGGGTCCCCTCGAGAATCTTCAGGAGCGCCTGCTGCACGCCCTCGCCTGACACGTCACGGGTAATGGAAACATTTTCCGATTTCTTGGTGATCTTATCAATCTCGTCCAGATAAATGATGCCATACTCCGCCCGCGGGATGTCATAATCGGCCGCCTGAATCAGCTTCAAGAGAATGTTTTCCACATCCTCACCCACATAGCCCGCCTCTGTCAGCGCCGTCGCATCCGCGATGGCAAACGGTACATTCAGCATCCGGGCGATGGTCTGTGCCAGATAGGTCTTTCCGGAACCGGTGGGCCCCAGCATCAGGATATTACTCTTCTGAAGCTCCACATCGGAATCATCTCCGGACATCACTCTCTTATAATGATTATACACTGCCACGGAAAGAGTCCGCTTGGCCTCCTCCTGGCCAATGACATACTGATCCAGAAATGCCTTGATCTCACGCGGTTTTTTCAGTTCAATATTCCCCAGATCGGCACGCCCGGACTGCTCAAATTCCTCATCCAGGAGTTCCGCGCAGAGATCGACACACTCATCACAGATGTAGACATCCTTCCGGTTTCCGGCGATGAGCTTCTGCACCTGTGCCTGACTCTTTCCGCAAAAAGAGCAGCACAAAGACTCTTCATATCCTTTTGCCATACTCTCCCTATACTCCTTATTGGTTTATCGATGCGCGATCACGGCATCCACCAGTCCGTATTCTCTGGCCTCCTCCGCGGTCATATAGTTGTCTCTCTCGGTGTCAGCCTCGATGACCTCCAGAGGCTTTCCCGTGTTGGCCGCCAGGATCTCATTGAGCTTCTTCCTGGTCTTCAGAATCTCCTCGGCCACGATACGGATCTCCGTCGCCTGCCCCTGCGCACCGCCGGAGGGCTGATGAATCATCACTTCGGCATTGGGGAGGGCGTAGCGCTTACCCTTCGCACCGCTTGAAAGCAGGAAAGCTCCCATGCTGGCCGCCATACCGATGCAAATGGTGGACACGTCACACTTGATGTAATTCATCGTATCATAAATCGCCATGCCTGCCGTCACAGATCCGCCGGGGCTGTTGATGTACAGCTGAATATCCTTGCCGGGATCCTCCGACTCCAGGAACAGCAGCTGCGCCACCACCAGGCTGGCTGTCACATCATTAACTTCCTCCCCCAGGAAAATAATTCTCTCCTTGAGAAGACGAGAATAAATATCGTAAGAACGTTCGCCACGACTGTTGGATTCGATGACATAGGGAACCAGACTCATAAAACTTCCTCCTTATACGATTCTGCAGGCTCAATCCAAAAGATTGCTGCAAAAATCATTCCAGAGACCTGACTTTACCAGGTTTCATAGTAGCAACGATGCCAAAAAGAGTGCGTGGGGCAGCTCTCTCTGGCATCTCAGGATCATTTTGTTTCGTTATTTCGCAGCGTCATAGATCACATCTACAGCCTTCTGCACGACGATGTTGCCCTTCAGTTCTTCCATCTGCTCATCGTCGATCATGGATCTCACCTGCTCTGACTCCATTCCGTACTGGGAAGCCATCTTATCGATCTCTGCCTGAATGTCTTCCTCGGATGCTTCCAGATTCTCAGCAGCTGCGACAGCCTCAAGCACCAGACGGCTCTGAATCCTCTTCAGTGCGGTCTCTTTCTCCTGCTCGATCATGCTCTCCGTGGTCTGACCGGTGTACTGCATGTACTGCTCCATGGTCAATCCCTGATACTGCAGTCTCTGGGCAAATTCCTGTACCATGGTCCGCGCCTGAGACTCCACCATCAGATCCGGGATCTCCATCTCCGCGTTCTCCACGACCTTCGCAATCAGAGCGTCTTCCTTCGCGGTCTTCGCCTCAGCCGCCTTCTTCTCTTCAAGCTTCGTGCGGACATCCGCTTTATACTCGTCCAGAGTCTCGAACTCCGACACCTCACCGGCGAACTCATCATCCAGCTCCGGCAGCTCCTTCACCTGAATCTTCTTCACGATCGTCTTGAAGGTGGCGGGCTTCCCGGCCAGCTCTTCAGCATGGTATTCCTCGGGGAATGTGACCTGAATCTCCTTCTCCTCGCCGATCGCGGAACCGATCAGCTGCTCCTCAAAATTGTCAATGAACGAGTGAGAGCCGATGGTCAGCGGGAAATCCTCCCCGTGGCCGCCCTCGAACGCCTCGCCGTCCACATAACCGTCAAAATCAAGCTCGATCTGATCACCGTCCTCTACGGTACGGTCTTCCACGGTCCGGGTGACCGCGTTCTTTTCCTGCTCCTTCTTCAGCTCGGCCAGGACATCCTCTTCAGTGACCTCCACGGCTTCTGTCTCCACTTCGAGACCCTTGTACTCACCCAGCGTCACCTCCGGGCGCACAGCCACAGTGGCCACAAAGATCACCGGCTCGCCGGCCTCTACCTGCGTGTATTCAATCTGAGGCTGAGAGACGATCTCCAGACCGCTCTCCTTACAGGCGTCCTCGTAGGCATCCGGAACAGCCTCATTGACCGCGTCCTCCAGGAAAATATCTTTTCCATACATCTTCTCTACCATCTTCCGGGGCGCCTTACCCTTACGGAAGCCGGGAAGCTGAATCTGGTTCTTCGTCCGGGCGTACACCTTGTCGATGGCCTTCTCCACATCCTCCACAGGAATCTCCACGGTCAGCTTGGTAAGGTTTTTCTCCAGTTTCTCTACGTTGACGCTCATTGTGTTCCTCCTCGTTGCTATCGGTAGCTCAATCGGGCCGCCCCGCCGGGCCGACCCGCGCTCTACATTCTCTGTTTTCGTCTCTGATTTAGACGGTTTGCTATTATAGCACACTTCCCCTGAAATTGCCAGTACTTTTTTTGGCGTCCCATTGCCTCCGGCAAGCCAGCTTGTTCCGTCTCTTTTTACGGCAAAAAGGCGGTATGCTGTAACCGCACACGCGCCCTTCTGCTTTTAAATATGAAAGAATTCATTCACCTGCAGCGACCCGGCCGCAAAGCCCGGTACATTTTCCTCCCGGCCGCTTACCTTGCCTGAAATGTCTGACACTCCGTCTCATCAGAGACATGCGCCGTGCGTCCGGCGATGCCGATGTGGCCGGCGCTGCACATCCGGTCGCGGTTGTAGACACAGTCCACCGCCTGACAGTCGACGGTCAGCTGTCTCTTCGGCTCCTCCGCCTTGTTGCAGAAGCACTCCTTGCGCCAGGCGAAGCTGCCGCAGCTGGTCTCCGCCTCCCGGCTGGCATACTGTCCCTCTACGCCGATGGAGCTGAGGCAGCAGCAGTTGTCGCTGTTGTGTACACAGGTCTCTACACTGCAATCTAAAAGTGGCATATAAGATCCCTCCTTATTCCGGGCCATGCCCCGTCTGCGCGCTCCCCGGATTCTAAGCCGGGGCGGCGCGTCAGGGTCAGTATGCGCATTCGGAGGAAAAATATGCACATTTGCCTTTATTTCTGCGCTTCCGCCTCGATCTTCCGGATCTCCTTCATGCGGATCTCGCGGGTGATGTCATTGATGAAGTCGTCCAGAGGCTTCTGCCCCTCGTCTCCGAGGAAACGGCTGCGGACAGCCACCAGACCGGCCTCCTGCTCCTGCGCGCCGACCACCAGCATATAGGGCAGGCGTTCTTTTCTTGCTGCACGAATCTTGTAACCGATCTTCTCGGGACGGGCGTCCACCGTGGTCAGGATGCCGTTCTTCTTCAGCTCCTTCTCCACCTTCTCCGCGTATTCCTGATATTTCTCGGAAATGGGCAGCACCCGCACTTGCTCCGGGCACAGCCAGGTAGGCAGCTGACCGTTGTATTTCTCGATCAGCCAGGCCAGCGTTCTCTCATAGCAGCCCAGAGAGGTCCGGTGAATGATAAAGGGACGCACGCGCTCGCCGTTCTG
Organism: Lachnospiraceae bacterium; assembly: GCA_021202465.1. Classification (GTDB taxonomy): domain Bacteria; phylum Bacillota; class Clostridia; order Lachnospirales; family Lachnospiraceae; genus UBA3305. The sequence continues at coordinate 55,311 of JAJQCZ010000056.1, forward strand.
GTCAATATAGTACATATCGAACTGCTCCGCCAGCGCCAGATCCAGCTGGATCGTGATCATCGTGTCCTCTTTACCGTAGACATTCTTCGCCTGGATGTCCAGCTTGGGACCGTAGAAAGCAGCCTCGCCGTCGGCCTCCACGAAGTTCAGACCCAGCTCGTTCAGGAAATCCCGCATCATGCCCTGGGTCTTCTCCCAGTACTCGGGGGAGCCGATATATTTCTCCTTATTCTCCGGATCCCATTTGGACAGGCGATAGGTCACGTCGTCCTGCAGTCCCAGGGTCGTCAGGCAGTATACCGCCAGATCCACGCAGCCCTTGAACTCCTCGCCGATCTGGTCCGGACGCACGATCAGATGCCCCTCGGAAATCGTGAACTGGCGCACGCGGGTCAGGCCGTGCATCTCCCCGGAATCCTCGTTGCGGAACAGCGTGGAGGTCTCGCCCATGCGGTAAGGCAGATCACGGTAGGATTTCTGCGTCGCCTTGTATACATAATACTGGAAGGGGCAGGTCATGGGACGCAGTGCCATCACTTCGTCGTCCTTCTCCTCATCACCCAGGACGAACATGCCTTCCTTATAATGATCCCAATGGCCGGAAATCTTATAGAGATCGCTCTTGGCCATCAGCGGCGTCTTTGTACGAACATAGCCGCGCTCTTCCTCGACGTCCTCGATCCAGCGCTGCATGGTCTGAATGATCTTGGTTCCCTTGGGCATAAACAGCGGCAGTCCCTGACCGATGACGTCCACGGTCGTGAAAAGCTCCATCTCGCGGCCCAGCTTGTTGTGATCGCGCTCGCGGATGGTGGCCAGATAATCCAGATACTCCTTCAGATCATCCTTCTTCGTGTAGGCAGTGCCGTAAATTCTCTGCAGCATCTTGTTCTTCTCGCTGCCTCTCCAGTACGCGCCGGAGGAGGACGTCAGCTTAAAGGCCTTGATCGGCCGCGTGCTCATCAGATGCGGACCGGCGCACAGATCAACAAAATCTCCCTGGCGGTAGAAGGACAGTTCCGCGTCCTCCGGCAGATCCCGGATCAGCTCCACCTTGTAGGGCTCGTTCCGCTCTTCCATCAGAGCGATGGCTTCCGCCCGGGGCAGCGTGAAGCGCTCCAGCCGGGCGCCCTTCTTGATGATCTTCTTCATCTCGGCTTCGATAGCATCCAGATCCTCACGGCTGAAGGGCTCCGCCTCAAAATCATAATAATAACCCGTGTCGATTGAAGGGCCGATGGCCAGCTTCACATCGGGATAGAGGTTCTTCACCGCCTCCGCCAGTACGTGGGAGCAGGTATGGCGGTAGGCCGCCTTTCCTCTGGGGTCGTCAAAGGTCAGGATCTCCAGAGTGCAGTCCCGGTCCAGCACGGTGCGCAGGTCGCAGGTCTCGCCGTCCACCGCGGCCACGCAGGCGGCCCGCGCCAGCCCGTCACTGAGGTCCCGGGCGATGTCGTAGATCATTTTCGGTTCAGCATACTCTTTTGTCTGTCCGTCTTTCAGCGTAATGATCATATCTGTTCTCTCCTATGATAATAGATTTGTGTACTCAGGGATTCAGGCCTCCCGCGAACCGAACGATCTCTTCGTTTGTTTAGCGTGCACAAAAAATCCCCCCTGCGCCTTCGCGCAGGAGGGACGAGCATACACAATACCCGCGGTTCCACCCTTCTTTTTCTCCCCTCCGCCATGCGGAGAGCGGAGAAACCACTCATTAAGATGATAACGGAATCACCGGGCCGGATTGGGGCCGCTCGGAGCTGGTCTTCCCGCAGGGTCTGACAGGAAGCTTCCACCCTGCGCCCCTCTCTCAAAAACCGGTTTCAGTCTTCTTCCGATTATGAGAAAGTCCGACGCTGTGCTTCCCTCTCTGGGACAAACTATCCACGGTACTCGTCTCGTCTTCGCTTTTTCTACCGGAGATTATAGCAGAGAACCCGGAATTGTCAATCCCCCAAAATCAACCTGTTCTGCGGACCTACACGATCTCCGCGATCCGATCCGCCACGTACACACCGCTGGCGGAAGCATGGGACAGAGAATGCGTCACACCGCTGCCATCGCCGATGATATAGAGCCCCGGAAAAGCCGTCTCCAGATGTTCATCGAGTGCCACTTCCATATTGTAAAATTTCACTTCCACGCCGTAGAGCAGCGTATCATCATTGGCTGTACCCGGCGCAATCTTATCCAGCGCATAAAGCATCTCCACGATGCCGTCCAGAATGCGTTTCGGCAGCACCAGACTCAGGTCTCCGGGCGTAGCAGCCAGCGTCGGCCGCACGGTTCCTTCTTCGATGCGCTTCACGGTGCTGCGGCGTCCCCGCTCCAGATCTCCGAAGCGCTGCACAATCACGCCGCCGCCCAGCATATTGGAGAGGCGGGCAATGCTCTCGCCGTAACCGTTGCTGTCCTTGAAGGGTTCTGAGAAATGCTTGGCCACCAGAAGAGCAAAATTAGTATTCTCCGTCCGTTTCGCCGGATCGTCAAAGCTGTGTCCGTTGACCGTCACGATCCCGTTGGTATTTTCATTGACCACAATGCCGTAGGGATTCATGCAGAAGGTGCGGACCAGATCCTCGAACTTCGCGGTCCGGTACACAATTTTGCTCTCATAGAGCTTATCTGTGATATGTGCGAAGATCGCCGCCGGCAGTTCCACCCGCACGCCGATATCCACGCGGTTGGATCGCGTAGGAATCCCCAGGTCTGCGCAGATATGCTCCATCCATTTGCTGCCGCTGCGGCCCACGGAGACAATACACTGCGTCCCCTCGGCACAGCCGCCCGGGAAATCCACCCGGTAGCCCGGATCCAGGACCTCCAGCCGCTCCACCGGCGTATCAAAATAAAAGTCCACGTGCTCCGCCAGCTCCCGGTAGAGGTTCTCCAGGACGATATAGTTGATGTCCGTCCCCAGATGACGCACCGAGGCATCCAGCAGCGTCAGCCGGTTCCGCATGCACAGCGTCTTAAACTCACTGCCCGCCGTGGAGAACATCTTCGTATGCTGCCCGCCGTGGGAGACATTGATCTCATCGACATAGTGCATCAGTTCCAGCGCCTTGTCGCGGCCGATATACTCATAGAGAGTGCCTCCGAAATCGTTGGTAATATTATATTTGCCGTCGGAGAAGGCGCCGGCCCCGCCGAATCCGTTCATGATTGCGCAGGATTTACAGCGGATGCAGGATTTCACACGCTTGCCGTCGATGGGACAGTGCCGCTTCTCCAGCGGACTTCCCGCCTCAAAGACGGCGACGCGCAGGTCAGGGCGCTTTTTCATCAGCTCATAGGCGGAGAAAATGCCGCCCGGGCCGGCTCCGATGATCAGGATATCATACTTCTTCATACGGACGATTCCTTTCGCTTTTTATCCTGTCATTCTACCACGGATTTATACGGAATGCAAATGAGACTTTTCTCCTGCGCACATTTGATGTATAATGCAATCCATAATGTCATACCCTTTTTTCGTATAAATCACTTAAAGTTCTGTACAGCGGGAGGAGAAACGATGTCCCGGACAATTTCAGAAAATCAGAAACGTTATCTGACCTGCGAGCGGCGGGGCGTCTTTCAGCTGCTGATGGTCAGCGGCGGCATGATGGGCGCCTATACCTATATGCTGCGGGGCGGTGTGTTCTGCAACGCCCAGACGGCGAATTTTGTGCTCATGGCCATGGCGCTGGGGCAGGGCGACTGGAGCGGCGGATTATACTATCTCATTCCCATCTCCGCCTACGTCGCCGGAGCCTTTGTGTCGGAGCTCCTGCCTGTCACGGTGCGGAAAATCGGCCTGCTGCGCTGGGACACCTATCTGATCGGCGCGGAGATTCTGGTTCTCTTCGTCATCGGCTTCATCCCTCTGACTGTGACCGACCGGGTCGTTCAGGTGCTGATCAATTTCATCTGTTCCATGCAGTACAACACTTTCCGACAGGCGGAGGGAATCCCCATGGCTACCACCTTCTGCACGAACCATGTCCGACAGATCGGCATCTGCCTGGCGAAATACGCCAAGCACCGGGAGACCTCCGTGCTGCGCCGCAGCCTCACCCATCTGACCATGGTCGCCTGCTTCCTGGGCGGCGCCATCGTCCTGACGGCTCTGTGCGCCATCCTGCAGGAACGGGCGATCTGGATCGCAATCCTCCCGCTTCTTGTTGATTTTCTGCTTCTGGCTCACGCCGACATCTTTCAGGAACATGATCGGCTGGAACAGCCTCCTGAGGGACACTGAACCGGTTTTTCCGAAAACGATTTTACGTCAATGCGGTCATTTTCGACTTTTATTTTCGCGTGCGGAATTCTGGCGTTTTTTCTGTTTTAATGTTATAATAAATAAGTTAACAAAACGAAAATACCTGTCAGCATTCTGCGCGGCGCCGTTTACCCGCACAGCGATCCGTATAAACCCGAAGGAGAAACCGCAAACCATGTGGACCTGTGAATTTAATGATACACTGCTTTCCTGTGCGCCGCCCTGCTGCCCGCTGCAGCATGTCCAGTACGCGCACAGCCCGGCCATTCACCACCGGACCTTTCACAAGCACACCCACTGTCATCTGATGTTCTGCACCGGCGGGCGCGGATTCCTGCGTGTCAACAATCTGGAGATCACATTGAAGCCGGGCATCCTCGCGGTGATCCGCCCCGGGGAATATCACAGCTGCGGCGCCACAGAAGACTCTGATCTGGAATTCTGGGCACTCTCCTTCTCCCCGGCCGGAGAAGACGATACACTGTACCAGTCCCTAACAGACGGCCGCTGTGTCTCGGCCTCCTTCGAAGGCTATCTCGATTATGTGCAGGGGGCTTTCCGCTACATTCACATGCTGGCCGCCGGAGAACAGCCCGGAGACAGTCACAGCACAATTCTTCAGGGACAGATTCTTTCCCTGATTCAGTTCGCTGGAATCATGCGGCAGCTCCATCCCCTGGATGTCCCCGCGGGCGATCTGCCTCTGCGGGAGATGCTGGACTGGATCTCAGAGCATTTTGCAGAAAATATTTCTCTGAGCAGTCTCTCCCGGGAGTTCGCCATGAGCACCTCTCATCTGAGCCGCAGCTTCTTCGCCGCCTTCCAGATCTCACCGATCAACTACCTGATCGAATACCGGCTGACACGGGCATCCGATCTGCTGATTCATACAGATCTTCCCATCCACACGGTCGCCGCGCGGGTGGGCTATGGAAATACCTACTATTTTTCCAATCTGTTCGCCAAACGGACCGGCTGCACGCCCCAGGAATTCCGTTACCGCTGTACGCACAGCGACACGATGCCGGAAGACGTATCGATGTAACCTTCATATCCGCTTCACAGACATCACAGTAAATGAAAATCAGCAGCTCCGCACATCCATGCGGAGCATTTTTGCATGACAGGAACGACATTTGCTGTAAAACAAAAGAAGGACGGTTCGAAAGGGAAGCGTCCTTCTTTTGCATATGTAATGATCAGTTTATCAGTGCACCTTTCCCGGATGCTTCGAGGTGGTGTGACCATGACCTCCCAGACAGCTGATGACGACCGTAGAAAGGATCAGCGCGCCACCGACAAGGAAGCTGGTCGTGATCTCCTCGCCCAGCAGCGCCACACCGAGGATGGCCGAAAAAATCGGCATCAGCGGGTAGAGCATGGAGCAGCTGCTGGCTTCCAGCTTCGACAGAGAATAATTCCACAGGAACTGAGGCAGCGCCGTGCCGCAGAGGGCCGAGTAGAAGATGCAGACCACGATCATCGGCGTGATTTCCGGCATACCGTTCTGTGCAACCGTGACGGCAGCGGTCGGAATGTGGAAGATCAGGCTGACCGCAATGCCCAGGAAGGTGATGACCAGCGGATTGTAGCGAGCCGAAAGGCGGCGCGAGTACATGACAGCCCAGGCCCAGGTCAGGATAGACACGATGCCGTAGACAACGCCGATGAACTGGCTGCCGGCCGTATCGGTGCCGGAGACGATGACCACACCGATCAGTCCGAGGATCAGACAGAATACCTTTCTGCGGGTCAGCGCTTCTTTCAGAAAAAAGACGGCGAAGGCGGTGATGAAAACCGGATTCAGTGAGTTGATCAGGGAAGCCATCGAGGCCCCGGCGTAATCAACGCTGAGCAGGGTGCATTCCATGGACAGATAATAGCCCATGAATCCGAAGAAAATCATATATTTCCAGTCGCTTTTCTGCACGTTGATGTGAATCCCCTGTACTTTGATGGCGATGCCCAGAGCCAGCGCTGAGAGCACAAAACGGCAGCAGGCCAGCTCCATGGGCTCCAGAGCCTGCAGGATATAACGGTTTGCTACATACACACTGCCCCAGCAGAAAAATACCACGATCAGACAGAGGTAGGCGACGACGGTATTGTCTTTGTTCTTCATGATCTGCTTCTCCTTGTGATGGATGTCTTTCACTCCGCCTTGTACGCGAAATGGTTTCTCGCCGGGTTGGGGGGCTTTCCCCTCCGGCGATTGACATTTTAACAGAACACGTGGACAAATAAAGAAAGCTGTGATAGATTATTCATAGCCGCAGGCTATGAATTAACCTGACATCTTCAACAATCACAAGGACACTGTGAAACGTCTGCCGTCAAAGACGGCTGCCGTGCCATCGTCACGAGTTTCCCCGTGCACCGAAAAAGCACAGCAATGATTATCCTCCGGGAGGAACCATCATGAACTACAATCACCTCATCTATTTCTCAACACTGGCACGCCTCGAACACTACGGGAAAGCGGCCGAGGAGCTGGGCATCTCCCAGCCTTCTCTGAGCAATGCCATCCGCCATCTGGAGGAGGAGCTGGGCGTCTATCTCTTCGAGAAGCAGGGGCGCAACGTGCGGCTCACTTATTATGGAAAGAAATACCGTGAATACGTGGACAAGGGTCTCTCCACGCTGGAGCAGGGCCGGGTCCTCATGGGCCACTGTGCTGACCGGGAGCGGGGCATCATCCGCATCGGAGCGGTCAGCTCGGCGGGACCAGGGCGGATCCTGCCGCTGATGAACCGCTACACGGAGGAACACCCCCAGGTGCAGTTCGAATACATGGACGGCACCTCCCTGACGCTGCTGGAAGAACTGAAGGCAGAGCGCTACGACCTGGTGATCTCCGCCCGGGAGGCCACCGACCCGGATATCTCCTTCTTCCCGCTGTGGGAACAGCGTTTCGTGGCCATTATGCCGTCCTCTCATCCTCTGGCCGCTCTCTCCTCTGTCTCTCCGGCTCAGCTGGCCCGCTATCCGATGATCCGCTACCACGACAGCACAGCGGCCCGGGCGCTGGTCGACTCCCTCTTCGAAGAGGCGGGCGTCGACCAGATCACCCGGGCCGAGGTCAGCGACGATTTTCATATCGCGGGGATGGTGGCTGCCGGTATGGGCGTCGCCGTCCTGGTGGACAGCTCCATGCCGGACCTGTACGGTCTGCGGAAGATTCCCCTGCAGAACGCCTCCATCCGGCGTAATCTCTATCTGGCAACGTGTAAAAACAGCTATGTTTCTGATTCAGTACAGGATTTTCTCCGTTTCCTGCGGCGGGCGGCGCTGTGACTCTCTTCCGCAAGGATAAAACGACGCACCGGCCAGTAATAGATCCCCAGAAACAGGAACAGACAAAGCACGGCTGCCAGCACATGCAGCACCCAGGGATAATACGGAACGACATTTCCCAGGACATAATCCAGTGCGTCCGCGCCCTGCTCCCGCCAGGCATAAAGCCAGCTGCCGAACAGGTACAGACCGGAGATCAGGATGGAACCCAGGCTGTCGGCCAGGCTCTCCAACCGGTAGCGATTCAGTAAAACCGTGTCGGACAGTCCCAGCTCCTGCCAAAGCCGCTCCCACTCCGAGAAGCGACCAGATGATCTGACGCACCAGCGCCATCCTCAGTGCGCCCGCATACCCGCTGTTCGCCAGCAGCTGTGCTCCCTGCTCCCGCAGAGCAGCAGAATCCCGCTGCACGAGCCAGTCTGTCAGTTCCTGTCCCATCCCCTCCTGCGCGGCGGCTCCCGCAATGCAGAGGAGCCGGTTCCAGCTCGCCGCGGCCAGACCCCCGCCGCAGACCGTCAGCACCAGCGCCGCCAGAAGGACCGCCGCCAGCACGACACCCCGACGGCGGCGAATCTCCCCCGCATCCCGGCCGTATCGCCTCACCCAGGCTTCTTTTGTCTCATGATTTGCCTTACATGTATTTCCATTCATCATATTTTCCTCTCCCTGTCATTCACAGTTCTCCTCCACCACTAAGATTCCTGCCGCCTGCTTCACTCATAGATCTCTTCCACCGGCAGACGCCAGCGGTAGCCAACGCCGCGGCGGGTCTCGATGCCGTCCCCGTCCGCAAGCTTCCCACGCAGCCGACTGATATGAACGGAGAGCGCGTTATCTCCCAGAACCTCCCCCTGTGTCTTCCAGATCTCTTCGATCAGCACCTCGCGGCTGAGTACCCGCCCCCGAGCGGCAACCAGACGGTCAAGGATCCGGCTCTCCGTCTGCGTCAGGTCCAGCGTCTTCCCGTGGAGAAGCACGTCCCGGGTATCCAGGTCGATCTGCAGCGAGCCGCTCACATACGCGCGCAGACGCCGCGGACGGCTGCCCCTGCGGCGCAGAGCCGCCTGAATCCGGGCTAGAAGTTCCATCGAACGAAACGGCTTGGCAATATAATCGTCGCCCCCGGCGTTCAGCCCTTCCACGACACAGGCCTCGTCATCGCTGGCCGTCAGGAAAAGAACCGGCACATCGCTGCGGCGACGAATCTCCCGACACAGTGTGATACCGTTCTCCCCCGGCAGCCAGACATCAAGGAGAATCAGATCCATCGTTTTCTCCGCCAGAGCGGCCCGCGCTTCCCCCGCATCCCCGGCTACCGACACCGCATATCCATGAAGCGTCAGGATATCCCGCAGACTGACACGGATCAGCTCGTCATCCTCCACCACCAGAATCCTCGCCATCGTCTTTCCCCTCCCTGTATTTTCTGAGATAATTCTACACCCGCGAAGGATTCTCCGCAACCGCTAAAGCGGAGCCTCCCTGCGCAGGCTGTGTCCGGCATCAGTCGCCGTAAATACCTTACGCGCCCCTGCGCATTAAAAAAGGCACTACAGACCTTCTCCGTCCATAATGCCTTTTTCATTTATATTTTTTCTTATCTGCCTGCAGGTTTACCACGGAAAACCATTACTCTTCTCCTTCTTCCTCCGCAGGCATTTCCTCTGCCTCGGCTTCCTCTTCGTCGCTGTCTTCCTCAGACGCTTCAATCTCAACGACAGACTCTTCTTCCTCAGCCCCTTCGGCTTCCGCGACGTTCTCCGCTTTTTCCTCCGAAGTCTCGAAGTACCCGGCGTCCTCGCTTACGTCCTCCGCAGATACCTCCGTCGCCTCGTAGCTCTCAGCCTCTTCGTCTGCCTCCGGATATTCCTCTGCGGGCTCCTCCGGCGGAATCAGATCACTGCCGTCGGTATCCAGCTGCACGTCGCGGTACTTCTTCATGCCGGTCCCGGCAGGAATCAGTTTACCGATGATGACATTCTCCTTCAGACCAATCAGAGGATCCACCTTGCCATTGATGGCCGCCTCGGTCAGGACCTTGGTGGTCTCCTGGAAGGAGGCCGCCGACAGGAAGGAGTTGGTCGCCAGCGAAGCCTTGGTGATACCGAGCATAATCTGCTTGCCCTCCGCCGGCTGCTTACCCTCGGCGATGAGCGCCTCGTTCATGTCCTCGTACTCCAGCACATCCATGGAAGTGCCGGGAAGCATCTCGCTATCCCCGCTCTCCTCGATGCGGATCTTCTTCAGCATCTGACGGACGATGACCTCGACGTGCTTGTCGTTGATCTCCACGCCCTGCAGACGATATACACGCTGCACCTCGCGGATCATATAATCCTGCACAGCGCGCACACCCTTGATCTTCAGCAGATCATGCGGGTTCACGCTTCCTTCGGTCAACTCGTCGCCGGGTTCAATCACAGCGCCGTCGGAGATCTTGATACGGGATCCGTAAGGAATCAGATAAGTCTTCGAGTTTCCGGTCTCCGGATTCGTGATCACGATCTCGCGCTTCTTCTTGGTATCCTTGATAAATGCCTCGCCGCCGATCTCAGAAATGATCGCCAGGCCCTTGGGTTTTCTGGCCTCGAACAGCTCCTCGACACGGGGAAGACCCTGTGTAATATCGCCGCCGGCCACGCCGCCGCTGTGGAAGGTACGCATCGTCAGCTGTGTGCCGGGCTCACCAATGGACTGTGCCGCGATGATACCCACGGCCTCACCCACCTGCACCGGCTCGCCGGTGGCCATGTTGGCCCCGTAGCACTTCGAGCAGACCCCCAGATGGGAACGGCAGGTCAGCACGGAACGAATCTTTACCGATGTCACACCGGTCGCCATGATCAGAGGCGCCGTCTTGGGTGTCACCAGCGTATTGGCAGCCACCACGACCTCGCCGGTTGCCGGATCAACGATATCCTCGGCCAGCGTCCGACCGGTGATGCGCTCCTGCAGACCCTCGATGACTTCCTGACCATCCATGAAGGCCGTAATTTCCAGATACGGAATCTCGTCCTTCCCGGCCGAGCAGTCCTCTTCGCGGATGATCAGATCCTGCGAGACGTCCACCAGACGACGGGTCAGGTACCCGGAGTCAGCAGTACGCAGCGCCGTATCAGACATACCCTTTCTGGCGCCGTGCGCAGACACGAAATATTCCAAAACATCCAGTCCCTCACGGAAATTGGACTTGATCGGCAGCTCGATCGTGCGTCCGGTCGTATCGGCCATCAGGCCGCGCATGCCGGCCAGCTGCTTGATCTGCTTGTCGGAACCACGGGCTCCGGAATCCGCCATCATGTAAATGTTGTTGTATTTGTCCAGGCCGTCCAGCAGCTCCTTGGTCAGGATCTCGTCGGTCTCTTTCCAGGTCTCGATGACTTCCTTGTAGCGCTCCTCGTCGGTAACCAGGCCGCGGCGGAAGTTCTTGCTGATACGGTCTACTCTCTCCTGCGCCGCCCGAATCAGCTCCGGCTTCTCGGCCGGCACGGTCATATCGGAGATAGAAACCGTCATGGCCGCCTGTGTCGAATATTTATACCCCATGGCCTTGATCCTGTCCAGAGCCTCCGCCGTCTGAATCACACCATGGATATTGATCGTCTTCTCGAGAATCTGCTTCAGGCCCTTCTTGCCGACATGGAAATCAATCTCCAGCTTCAGCTCATTTCCCGGAATCGAGCGGTCCACAAAGCCCAAATCCTGATCGATGATCTCATTGAAGATAAACCGTCCCAGCGTAGACTCCACATTTCCGGTGATCACGCTCCCATCCGGCATGGTCTTCTGCATGCGGACAGTGATCCGGGAATGAAGCTTCAAAGCCTGATTTTCATAAGCCAGCATGGCCTCATTCAGGTCCTTAAAGTATTTCCCTTCGCCGAGAGAACCGGGTCTTTCCTGTGTCAGATAGTAGATACCCAGCACCATATCCTGCGACGGAACAGCCATGGGGCCGCCGTCGGATGGCTTCAGCAGGTTATTCGGCGAGAGCAGCAGGAAACGGCACTCCGCCTGTGCCTCCACGCTCAGAGGCAGATGCACAGCCATCTGGTCACCGTCGAAATCGGCGTTGTATGCCGTGCAGACCAGAGGATGCAGCTTGATAGCCTTGCCTTCGACCAGGATCGGCTCGAAAGCCTGAATACCCAGACGATGCAGCGTAGGCGCACGGTTCAGCATCACCGGGTGCTCCTTGATGACATCCTCGAGGACATCGAAGACCTCCGGCTGCATACGCTCTACCATTTTCTTGGCGCTCTTGATATTGTGCGCGATGCCCCGGCCCACCAGCTCCTTCATCACGAAGGGCTTAAAGAGCTCGATGGCCATCTCCTTGGGCAGACCGCACTGATAGATTTTCAGCTCCGGCCCCACCACGATTACGGAACGACCGGAATAGTCCACACGCTTACCCAGCAGGTTCTGGCGGAAACGTCCCTGTTTTCCTTTCAGCATATCAGACAGAGACTTCAGCGGACGGTTGCCGGGACCCACCACAGGGCGGCCTCTGCGGCCATTGTCGATCAGAGCGTCGACCGCCTCCTGAAGCATCCGCTTCTCATTGCGCACGATGATATCCGGCGCGCCCAGCTCCAGCAGCCGTGCCAGACGGTTGTTGCGGTTGATGATCCGGCGATACAGATCATTCAGGTCAGAGGTGGCGAAACGACCGCCATCCAGCTGGACCATGGGACGCAGATCCGGCGGAATCACCGGAATCACATCCATGATCATCCATTCCGGCCGGTTGCCGGAAGTGCGGAAGGCCTCGACGACCTCCAGACGCTTGATGATCCGGGCCCGTTTCTGACCGGTTGCCTTCTCCAGCTTTCCGCGCAGATCCGCAGACTCTTTCTCCAGATCAATGGCCTTCAGCAGCTCCTGAATGGCCTCGGCGCCCATTCCCACGCGGAAATTGCCGTAGCCGAATTTGTCCAGAGCCTCCCGGTATTCCTTCTCGGAAAGGACCTGTTTATACTCCAGCGTCGAGTTTTTCTTATCCAGAACAATATAGGAAGCAAAGTACAGCACCTTCTCCAGTGTCCGGGGAGACAGATCGAGGATCAGTCCCATGCGGCTGGGGATTCCCTTAAAATACCAGATATGGGAGACCGGCGCTGCCAGTGCGATATGACCCATGCGCTCTCTGCGCACGCTGGACTTGGTCACTTCGACGCCGCAGCGGTCACAGATCACACCCTTGTAACGGATCTTCTTATACTTGCCGCAGTGGCACTCCCAGTCCTTGCTGGGTCCGAAAATGCGCTCGCAGAACAGACCGTCCTTCTCCGGCTTCAGAGTCCTGTAGTTGATGGTCTCGGGCTTCTTGACCTCGCCCCGGGACCAGCTCAGGATCTTCTCCGGAGACGCCAGGCCAATTTTTATCGCATCAAACACCAACGGCTGATATGTCTCTTCATTCACAGCGGGCATGTTCGATCTCCTTTCTAGTTGTCATAATCGCCGTCATCCAGTGCATCCTCATCGACATCCATGACATCACCAAAATCCGGCATATCCACGTCCTCGTCGATGTCTACCTCTGCGTCAGCCTCCTCTGCCTGCTCAGCTTCGGAAGCCACCAGCTCACCGTTCGAGAATTCCTGTTCCTGATATCCATAGGAACCGTAATCCTCCTTCTTCTGGTGGTGATAATCCCGGTCTCCCTCGATCACCGAACGGAAATCCTTCTCGGCATAGTCCACATTCTCGCGGACCTCCACCTCGTTGCCGTTCTCATCCAGCAGCGTCATATCCAGGCACAGCGCCTGCATCTCCTTCAGCAGAACCTTGAAGGACTCCGGCACGCCCGGCGTAGGGATGTTGGTTCCCTTGATGATGGCTTCATAGGTCTTGACACGACCCACCACATCATCCGACTTCACCGTCAGAATCTCCTGCAGCGTATAGGCGGCGCCGTAGGCCTCCAGAGCCCAGACCTCCATCTCACCGAAACGCTGTCCGCCGAACTGAGCCTTACCGCCCAGAGGCTGCTGCGTCACCAGCGAGTAAGGGCCGGTGGAACGGGCATGGATCTTGTCGTCCACCAGATGATGGAGCTTCAGATAATGCATGTGACCGATCGTGACCTCACTGTCGAATTCCTCGCCGGTACGGCCGTCACGCAGCTGCACCTTACCCTCTCTGGTAATGGGAACACCCTTCCACACCGCGCGGTGCTCCAGATGACTTCCCAGGTATTCCATAACCTCCGGCTTTACCTTGCCGGTGTATTTCTCTTCGAATTCTTCCCACTCTGTATTGACGTAGTCGTTGGCCAGTTCCAGGGTATCCATGATATCCGTCTCTTTCGCACCGTCAAACACAGGTGTGATGACCTTGAATCCCAGCGCCGCGGAAGCCAGACTCAGATGCGTCTCCAGCACCTGCCCGATGTTCATACGGGAAGGCACGCCCAGAGGGTTCAGCACGATGTCCAGCGGACGTCCGTTGGGCAGATAGGGCATATCCTCCACGGGCAGCACCCGGGAGACCACACCCTTATTTCCGTGACGGCCGGCCATCTTGTCGCCCACGGAAATCTTTCTCTTCTGCGCGATGTAGATGCGCACTGTCTCGTTGACACCGGGCGCCAGCTCGTCGCCGTTCTCCCGGGTGAAGACCTTGGCATCAATGATGATGCCGTAGGCGCCGTGAGGCACCTTCAGGGAAGTATCCCGCACCTCTCTGGCCTTCTCACCGAAAATCGCCCGCAGCAGACGCTCCTCAGCCGTCAGCTCCGTCTCTCCCTTGGGGGTAACCTTACCCACCAGGATATCGCCGGCCCGCACCTCGGCGCCGATACGGATGATACCTCTCTCATCCAGATCCTTCAGCGACTCGTCGCCGACACCGGGCACATCCCGTGTGATCTCTTCCGGTCCCAGCTTGGTATCCCGGGCCTCCGCCTCGTATTCCTCAATATGAATGGACGTATATACATCGTCCTGCACCAGACGCTCGCTGAGCAGAACCGCGTCCTCGTAGTTATATCCTTCCCAGGTCATGAATCCGATCAGCGGATTCTTGCCCAGTCCGATCTCACCCATGTATGTGGAAGGTCCGTCCGCCAGAACTTCTCCCTGTTCCACAACCTGTCCCTTATCCACAATGGGCTTCTGGTTGTAGCAGCTGCTCTGGTTGCTTCTCTTGAACTTGGTCAGATGATAGTTGTCGCGCTGACCATCCTCCCGCTTGACCGTAATGTCCGTGGCGGAAACGCGCTCCACGACACCGGCATTCTTCGCCAGCACGCAGACGCCGGAGTCAACGGCCGCTTTTGCTTCCATTCCGGTGCCCACCACGGCGGAGTCCGTCATCATCAGCGGCACCGCCTGCCGCTGCATGTTCGAACCCATCAGAGCCCGGTTGGCATCATCGTTCTCCAGGAAAGGAATCATGGAGGTGGCAACTGAGAACACCATCTTAGGAGAAACGTCCATCAGATCGATCCGGCCGCGGTCAAATTCAGATGTCTCCTCACGATAACGGCCGGCCACACTGTTTCTCACGAAATGACCTTCCTCGTCCAGCGGCGAGTTGGCCTGCGCCACATAATAATTATCTTCCTCATCGGCTGTCAGATAGACAACGTCCTCGGTCACGCGGGGATTCTTCGGGTCGCTCTTATCCACCACCCGGTAAGGCGCCTCCACAAAGCCGTATTCATTCACACGGGCATAGGTGGCCAGCGAGTTGATCAGGCCGATGTTGGGTCCCTCAGGGGTCTCAATCGGGCACATCCGTCCATAATGTGTATAATGTACGTCACGTACCTCGAATCCGGCCCGGTCACGGGACAGGCCGCCGGGGCCCAGTGCGGACAGACGCCGCTTGTGGGTCAGCTCGGCCAGCGGATTGTTCTGATCCATGAACTGAGACAGCTGGGAACTTCCGAAGAACTCCTTCACGGCCGCCGTCACCGGCTTGATATTGATCAGAGACTGCGGCGTAATCGTTTCCTGATCCTGGGTTGTCATTCTCTCGCGCACCACCCGCTCCATCCGGGAGAGACCGATGCGGTACTGATTCTGCAGCAGCTCGCCGACCGCACGGATACGGCGATTTCCCAGGTGATCGATATCATCCGAATTGCCGATCCCGGCGGAAAGATGCATGCAGTAATTGATGCTGGCAAAAATATCCTCCCGGGTGACGTGCTTGGGCACCAGCTGTGCCACATCCCGGCGAATGGCCGCGAGCAGCTCCTCACGCTCAGGGAATTCTTCCATCAGACGTTTCAGCTCCGGATAGAACACGTCCTCGCGGACGCCCAGATCCAGAGGATCGCAGTCCACATGGGTCGACAGATCCACCATCATATTGGAAAGGACCTTGACCTTGCGCTCCTCGCTCTCCGCCTGCACATAGACATAAGGAATCCCGGCGTTCTGAATCTCGGTCGCCTTCTCCTTACTCACCACCGTCCCCGCTTCCGCGAGCACCTCGCCGGTCTCCGCATCGACAACATCCTCGGCCAGCGTCCGGCCGGCAATGCGGTTGCGGAAATGAAGCTTCTTATTAAACTTATAACGTCCCACCTTGGCCAGATCATAGCGGCGGGGGTCGAAGAACATGCTCTCCAGAAGACTCCGGGCATTATCCACATACAGCGGCTCGCCGGGACGGATCTTCTTATACAGATCCAGCAGTCCCTCGTCCGCGTTCGTCGCCGTATCCTTGCCGAGACTGGCCAGAAGCATGGGCTCCTCGCCGAACATCTCCAGAATCTCCGCGTTGGTACCGACACCCAGCGCACGGATCAGCACCGTGACCGGCACCTTCCGGGTCCGGTCCACACGCACATAGAAAATGTCATTGGAATCGGTCTCGTATTCCAGCCAGGCTCCGCGGTTGGGAATCACGGTGCAGGAATACAGCTTCTTTCCCAGCTTGTCATGGGAAATGCCGTAATAAATACCGGGAGAACGAACCAGCTGGCTGACGATGACGCGCTCCGCGCCGTTGATCACGAAGGATCCCGTATCGGTCATCAGCGGCAGATCACCCATGAAGATCTCATGTTCATTGATCTCACCGGACTCTTCGTTAATCAAACGTACTTTCACCTTCAGAGGGGCCGCCAGGGTCGCATCTCTCTCCTTGCACTCCTCTATGGAGTACTTCACCTCATCCCGGCACAAGGTAAAGTCAACAAACTCAAGACTCAGGTGCCCGCTGAAATCGGAAATGGGGGAGATATCGTTAAAAACCTCCTTCAGCCCTTCGCTGAGAAACCACTGATAGGAATTCTTCTGAATCTCGATCAGGTTCGGCATCTCCAGCACTTCTTTTTGTCTTGAGTAGCTCATTCTCACGCCTTTGCCGGACGGAACCGGGCGCATTCTGCAATTCTCCATAGACGTTTCACCCCTATTTAAAAGATAATGATGATACAGGGACAGGATTTCTGTCCCCCTGATCTCACGCATTTCCTCACACTGCGGCCTCATCAGACCTTCCTTCCATGGTCAAAAGTTAGGCATATGACACCACAATAGTGCAAACTTCATATTATCAAAGAAAAGTCAAGCTGTCAATCGTTTTTACCCATTTTTTTGCAAATCTGGGCATTTCTGCTACTTTTCCCTTGCATCCTGCCCTTGCAAATGATATAATATCTGAGTGTGTGTCAAAATACGGGATGTGGTTCACGCGGCGGATCGCAGCGGTCACACCGGATGAAACCAGGAGGAATCTATATGTTTTGGATTTGGAAAGTACTGTTAGGAATTCTCATCGTTGCCGCCATCGTGCTCGTCGTTCTGTATTTCCTTGGGCGAAGGATGCAGAAGAAGCAGGCGGTCGCGCAGGAGCAGATGGAGGCCATGAAGCAGGTCGTCTCCATGCTGATCATCGACAAAAAGATGCTGCGCCTGAAGGATTCCGGTCTCCCCCAGGCCGCCATTGACCAGACTCCCAAGTATATGCGCCGGAGCAAGATGCCCATCGTCAAGGCCAAGGTCGGCCCCCGCATCATGACGCTCTGCGCCGAGCGGGACGTGTGGGATGTGCTTCCTGTCAAATCGGAAGTGAAGGTCGAGCTCTCCGGCATCTACATCACCGCCATCAAGAGTGTGCGGGGCGGCACGATCCAGAAGCCTGAGAAGAAGAAGGGCATCTGGGCCCGGGTCAGAGCCAAGATCTCCGGGAAGGAATAAGGCGGGAATATCTGCAAAAAGTCAAAGAGAAAAATCAAGGGTTGCGGGACAGACTGAAACAGTCCCTCAACCCTTGATTTTTCTCTTTTCGCAAGGAGCCTCCCTGAGCCGCTGCTCCGCGCTGAAAAAGACCCCATCGCAGGCTGATCTGCACGGCAAACGAACTTCATATCACAGGCTCCTTCAAACGAGGGCTGGGAAGCCTGCTGAAAACACTGTAAAGACAGGGAGAAGAGATACGTGGGTGAGGGACTGTTTCAGTCTGTCCCGCACCCACGTATCTCTTCTCCCGTATTATAGTCATTCTCAGACACTTGAATGTTCTTACCGCACCGAGAACCGGTAGGCCGTGCGGGTCACATATTCCTCCCCGGGCGCCAGCATCATGGAAGGAAAATCAGCATGGTTCACGGAATCCGGATAGTGCTGCGTCTCCAGGCACAGCCCGGTGTTGCGGCCGTGCGGCGCAGCCAGATAGTTTCCGATATAGAACTGCACGCCCGGCTGGTCCGTAAACACCTCCATATGGATGCCCGTCTCCGGCAGATAAACACTGGCCACAGAGCGGAAACCGCTGCCGTCCAGAACATAGTTGTGATCATAACTCTCTGTCAGAGCCAGCTGCGGATCCGGGGCAAAGGCGTCCCGCCCCACCTCCTTCGGCACACGGAAATCAAAGGGCGTACCCTCCACAGGAAGAAGACGTCCCGTCGGAATGCTCCCGGCGGCAATCTCCGTGATCGCGCTCCCCAGAAGCTGTACCTGATGGCGGAAGATATGATCCTCGCGGCCGGTAAAATTAAAATAGGAGTGATTTGTCAGATTCACCGGCGTGTCCCGGTCAGTCCGGGCCCGGTAAGTAATCTCCAGGGCATTCTCAGCCGTCATCCGGTACGTGACGGAAACCGCAAGATTTCCGGGGAAACCACCTTCCCCGTCCGGGGAAGTGCGGCGCAGAGTCACAGAATCCTCTCCGGCCTCCGCCTCCCAGATCTGGCGGTGGAATCCATTCGGCCCGCCGTGGAGCTGATTCGGCCCTTCATTGGCCTCCAGACGGTGCGTCTCTCCGTTCCAGGTATAGACAGCTCCGCCGATGCGGTTCCCCACCCGGCCGACACAGGCACCCAGATAACAGGTATCTTCCTCGTAATATTCCCTGACACTGCCGTAGTTCAGCACCACATTCTGAAGCCGTCCCTCCCGATTGGGCACCCGCAGTTCCTGCACGATACAGCCCAGATTCAGGATGGCAGCCTCTGCGCCGCCCGCCCCGCGGATTACATACCGGTCTACAGCCTGACCGTCCGACGTCACGCCGAACCGTTCTTTTTGTACCATATGTTCTCTCCTCCCCGGCGCGGCGTCTGCCCCGCAGCAGTACGGATACGCTGCGCCGTTTCTATTTTCATAAATCGATCTGAGAGCCTGTCCGCTCAGCTGCGCAGGGAAAAGCCGCTGTCCGGGCCTTTCGGCTGAACCCGGATGCGGAGGCGGTTCTCCGAGGCATGTTCATAATTGATCTCCAGCCCATACTCAATATCCAGGTTCATTTCTCCCCCGCTCTCTTCCAGATGAATCCGGCTGGTGTGGATCCCCAGCGCCAGAACACCAAAGGGCGTGCTGTAATGGCTCTGTGTGTTCTTTCCCTCCTCGAAACGCATCTCCGTGCTGATCACACCGTTCTTGCGCAGGCTCACGTGATCCGGCGAGATTTTCAGAATATTTTTCACGGGCTCCGGATACTCCTCCACCATCTCCTCATAGAGCAGATAATGCTTCCCGTTCCGCAGGTAATACTGACCCGGGGAAATGATATCCACACTGTCTTTCTCCTTCTCACCGTCCCCGGTAAACAATACGCCGCTGACGGTGATCAGCACCTCTCTGTCCAAGATCTTTCCTCCCGTGTAGTCGTCTTCCGTCACAACCTCAGAATTCTTCGATGTCCACCACCTGCGTTTTCCGGATATCATACGGCAGGATGGAATTGGCGAAAACCTCGAATTTCTCTGCGCCGTCGCTGACATAGAATTCGTGATGGATCATCTCTCCCTCCGGCACAGGCTCTGCCAGGAGATGCTTCTCCTGCAGAAGCTGCCGCAGACTGACCGCCGTCTCGTAGGCCGGATTCACCAGCTGCACCGAAATGCCCATGCACCGCCCGATCAGGGAACGCAGCAGGGGATAATGGGTACAGCCGAGAATCAGTGTATCGATGTCCTGTTTTTTCAGCTCATCCAGATAGCGGTTGGCGATCTCCTCCGTCACATGGTCATGAAGCATGCCCTCCTCCACCAGAGGCACAAACAGAGGGCAGGCCTTGCCGTACACCGTCAGATCCGGATTCAGGCTCTGTATATAACGGGTATACATGCCGCTGCGGATGGTGGCATCGGTGGCAATCACGCCGATGCGGCCATTTTCTGTAGTGGCCACCGCGGTCCGGGCCCCCGGCTTCACCACACCAATGATCGGGATGTCAATCTCCCGCTCCATCGTTTCCAGTGCATAGGCGCTGGCGGTGTTGCAGGCCACAGCGATCGCTTTAACCTGCTTTGTCTCCAGGAACCGCACGATCTGACGCACAAAGCGAATGATTGTAACCTGCGACTTGCTCCCGTAGGGAACGCGGGCCGTGTCTCCGAAATAAATAATTTTCTCGTCGGGCATCTGACGCATGATCTCCCGGGCGACGGTCAGACCGCCGACGCCGGAATCAAAGACCCCGATGGGTGCCTGGTTGTTCATAGAACCTCCTGATTCAGTCGCTTCACGTTCTGTGCCAGTCCCGCAGCGCCGGATAAAGCGCGCGGAATTTCTGATATTTCTCCTCATACCGGGCTGTCAGCACCCAGTCGGGCTCCTCTGTCTCAGCAACGCGCACCAGCCGTGCCGCCGCTTCCTCCACAGACGGATAGACACCGCAGCCCACCGCCGCGAGAATGGCCGCGCCGTAGCCGGGTCCCTCTTCGCTCTCGACGCGTTCCAGCCGCAGATTCAGGACATTCGCCAGAATCTTCCGCCACAGAGGACTCCGGGCGCCGCCGCCGCAGATCCGGGAGCCTGCCGGGCAGATCCCCAGGCTCCGGGCGATCTCCAGGGAATCACGCAGCCCGAAGGCCACTCCCTCCAGCACCGCCTGGGTCATATCGGCCCGGGACGTGCCCATACTGAGCCCTGTGAAGGCGCCCCGCACGTCGGGATCGTTGTGAGGGGAGCGTTCCCCCATGAGATAGGGCAGATAGAACACCTCATTTTCTCCCAGTGTTCCGATCCGCTCCTGCTCCGCACCGTACTCAGCGGTTCCAAGGATTTCCTCCATCCACCATTTGTTGCAGGAGGCCGCGCTGAGCATACAGCCCATCAGGTGGTAGTGCCCGTCTGCATGGGCAAATGCGTGCAGCGCGTTATGATCGTCCGCGCGGAAGGTCCGGCTGGGAACAAACAATGTTCCGGACGTTCCCAGCGAAAGATTGCAGGGACCGTCTCCCACCGCACCGGTTCCCACCGCTGCCGCCGCATTGTCCCCGGCTCCGGCCACCACCTTTACTTCCGGGGAAAGTCCTGTGGCCTCCGCGATCTCAGGCCGCAGCGTCCCCACGACCTCCCAGCTCTCATAGAGCGCCGGGAGCTGTGCCTCCGAGACACCGCAGATTTCCATCATCTCCGGAGACCACCGCTTATGCTCCACATCGAGAAGCAGCATCCCGGAGGCATCTGAATAGTCGGTACAGAAAGCGCCGGAAAGGCAGAAGGTCAGATAGTCCTTCGGCAGAAGAATCCGGCAGATCCGGGCAAAATTCTCCGGTTCGTTCTCCCGCATCCACAGCAGCTTCGGCGCCGTAAAACCGGCAAAGGCGATATTCCCCGTAAAACGTGAGAGCGTCTCTCTGCCAACAGTCTCATTGAGGTACGCGGTCTGTGTCCCGGTACGTCCGTCATTCCAGAGAATGGCCGGGCGGATGACCCGGTCCTCCGCATCCAGCGCCACCAGGCCGTGCATCTGACCGCCGCAGCCAATTCCCCTCACCTGAGAACGGTCACAGTCTGCCACCAACTCGCGGATGCCGTCCACGCTCTGCGCGACCCAGTCCGCCGGTTCCTGCTCGGACCAG
Organism: Lachnospiraceae bacterium; assembly: GCA_021202465.1. Classification (GTDB taxonomy): domain Bacteria; phylum Bacillota; class Clostridia; order Lachnospirales; family Lachnospiraceae; genus UBA3305. The sequence goes on from JAJQCZ010000056.1 coordinate 77,147, forward strand.
CCCGGGCGGGGCAGGGACAGCGGATATGCGCGGTTGACGATCCGGCACACTTTCCCTGTCTCATCCATCAGCAGCAGCTTCACGGCCGAGGTGCCCAGATCCACTCCGATAAAATACATGCGTCTCACCCCCAGGGATTTTCCGTCGGATAACGATCACCGGCCGCATGATTGTAGCCGATCTCCTCCGGCGCCACGCCGATATACTTGAAGACCTCAAACAGAGCTTTCCCGTAGTGACCGAAGGCCACGGCCCCATGATGGGGGAAATTCTTCTCAATCAGCACATGGCGGTAAAAGCGCCCCATCTCCGGGATGGCGAACACGCCGATGGAACCGAAGGAATGGGGGGACACCGGCAGAATCTCTCCCTGCGCCACATAAGCGCGCAGTTTGCAGTCCGCCGTGCTCTGCAGCCGGAAGAAGGTGATATCACCGGGAACAAGATTGCCCTCCAGCGTTCCCTGCGTCACCTCCTCCGGCAGATTGCGCGCCATGATCCGCTGGAAGCGCATCTCGCCGCAGGAAAGCTTGCCAATCGCCGTGTTTCCGCAGTGAAAGCCCATAAAGGTATCCGTCTGACGGTAAGGGAAGCGGCCGGAAATGGATTCCCGGTACATATCGGCGGGCACCGAATTGTTGATATCCAGCAGCGTCACCGTATCCTGGCTGACCACCGTCCCGATAAATTCGCTGAGCGCTCCATAGATATCCACCTCACAGGAGACCGGAATGCCCTGCGCCGCCAGACGCCCGTTCACATAGCAGGGGACAAAGCCGAACTGGGTCTGAAAGGCCGGCCAGCATTTCCCGGCGATCGTCACGTATTTCCGATAACCCCGGTGCTCCTCCACCCAGTCCTTCAGCGTCAGCTCGTACTGGGCCAGTTTGGGCAGGATCTCCGGCTTCTTATTCCCGGCGCCCAGCTCCGCGGCCATCTCCTGCGCCAGCGCCGGAATCCGCGCATCCCCGTCATGATGATGGAAGGCCTCGAAGAGATCCAGCTCCGAATTCTCCTCGATCTCCACCCCCAGATCATAGAGCGGCTGGATGGGCGCGTTGCAGGCCAGGAAATTCAGCGGACGGGGGCCGAAGCTGATGATCTTCAGGTCGCGCAGACCGATCACGGCCCGGGCAATGGGCTCGAATTCGTGAAGCATCTCCGCGCAGGCCGCAGCATCTCCGATCGGATATTCGGGGATGTAGGCGCCGACCTTCCGCAGACGCAGGTTGTAGCTGGCATTCAGCATGCCGCAGTAGGCATCGCCCCGCCCGTCGATCAGGCTCTCCTGCGTCTCCTCCGCGGCCGCGAAGAACATCTTCGGTCCGTCAAAATGCTTTGCCAGCAGCGTCTCGGCAATCTCCGGCCCGAAGTTCCCCAGGTAAACGGCCAGCGCATTGCAGCCGGCCGCACGCACGTCCTCCAGGGCCTGCACCATGTGAATCTCACTCTCCACGATGCAGATGGGACACTCATACAGCGTCCCCTCGCCGTACTTCTCCGTATAGGCCTGCACCAGAGCCTTCCGCCGGTTCACCGACAGGCTCTCCGGGAAGCAGTCCCGGCTCACCGCTACCAGTCCGATCTTAATCTCAGGCATGTTGTTCATTCCGTTTCTTCTCCTTTCCTTTATCTTGCGAAAGCTGACTGAATCAGCTTCTCCACCAGTTCTTCTCCGGGAATCCCCCTCTCCTCCCAGAGCATCGGATACATACTGATTGAAGTAAATCCGGGCAGCGTGTTAATCTCGTTGAACACCACGCGGTTCGTCCCGTTCTCCAGGAAGAAATCCACGCGGGACAGGCCCCGCCCATCCACGGCCCGGAAGATTGCCTCCGCAGCCCGGCGAATCTCCTCTGTTTTCCCTGCGGGAAGCCCGGGGGAGAGCACCGTCCGCGAGTCAGCATTGTTATATTTGGCGTCGTAATCATAAAACTCGGCAGCCGCCAGTATCTCACCGATACCGGAGGCTCTGACTCCGTCCGCGTCCTGAAGCACTGCACACTCGAGCTCCCGCCCGACAATCGTCTCCTCAACCAGGATCCGTCCATCCTCCGCCGCGGCCACCGCCAGCGCCCGCGCCAGCTCTTCACGGTTCCGCGCCTTGGAGACGCCGCGCGAGGAACCGGCGTTGGAAGGCTTCACGAACACCGGATAAGACAATCCTTCCTCGATCCGGGCGATGACTGCCTCCACATCGGAAAGCTCCTGCCTCAGCACCGGCACATACTGCGCCTGGGTAATCCCCAGCGGATCAACGAGCCTCTTCGTCGTGAGCTTATCCATGGAGACCGCCGAGGAGAGAACACCGCAGCCCACATAGGGAATCCCGGCCAGCTCCAGGATTCCCTGAATCGTGCCGTCCTCTCCATAGAGTCCGTGAAGCACCGGGAACACCACGTCGGCCTTCCGCAGCGTGACCTGCCCCCCGTCCAGAAGCAGCACGCCGCCCATGGTGGCATCCGGAGAGAGAATCGCACTCACTGAACTTTCCCGCCAGCTGCCGGAGGCGATGCTCTCCTCATTCTCCACATACAGCCAGCGTCCCTCCTTCGTAATACCGATGAGAAGCAAGTCATACCGGCTGCGATCGATCTTTGCGATCACCGTACGCACAGAGACGCAGGACACCTCATGTTCGGAGGACTGCCCTCCGAACAGAACAACCACTGTTTTCTTTTCCATATTATACACTATCCTCATATTTCCCGGCGGCTCCCCGAAAGCCAGCCGCCTTTTCTGTTCAAATGAAAACCCTTGTGTCATAGTTTACTTCACCTCTGTGAATAATTCAACCAATTCGGGAAAATACTTCATCAAAGTCTGTTTCAGGCTTATGATTCGCCTGTCGCTTCACCGCGCCGAATATCACGCATCCGCAGCGCAAACGAAATACAGAAAGTGAGCAAAATATGTGCAGAAATCAGTCACTAAAAAGAGAGCCTCTCCCGAAGCTCTCCATACATCATTCATCCATGCGCCGCCTGCGCGTCTGCCTGCTGGCACTGCTCTCCGCCTGCCTGGTTCTTCTCTTCTGCGCCGATACCTGGCTGCAGGACGCCCGGGTCGCCCCTCTCGCCAAGCAGGTGCTCCGCCTGCATATCCTGGCTGACAGCGACAGTGAAGCAGATCAGGCCAACAAACTGCTGGTCCGGGACGCCGTCCTGGCCCTCTTCGCGGAAAACCTGCCGGCCGACGCCGACCGGGAAACAGCGGAAGCCTGGGCCGTACAGCATGTCTCTCTGATCTGTGAAACCGCCGAAGCCGTTCTGCGCGCACAAGATTGCGAAGATTCTGTTTCTCTGACCGTCTCCGACAGCTATTTCCCCACCCGCATCTACGGCGGTCTGGTCTTCCCCTGCGGCACCTACCGCGCTCTGCGGATTGTCATCGGCAGCGGCCGCGGCCACAACTGGTGGTGCGTTCTGTCGCCGGGTTTGTGCCTGGATACCTGCAGTACGATGATTTACGAACAGGATTCCTCCGCCTCCGGGCCGGATGAAGATCCCGATATCCGGTATCGCTCCTGGATCGTGGATTTCTTCACGGAACTGATGCAAAGCTTCTGAGCCTCAGCAGGTCTGCGGCTCCGGATACTCCACGCCGAAGGTCTCCACTGTCATCGACCGGATAATCTCCGGCTCGAGGGGCCGATCGGAATAATCCGTGGCCGTCGTGGCAATCCGGTTCACTACGTCCATGCCCTCTGTCACCGCTCCGAAGGCGGCATACTGGCCGTCCAGATGGGGGGATGTCTTGTGCATGATGAAGAACTGGGAACCCGCCGAATTGGGCGACATGGCGCGCGCCATAGAAAGAACGCCGGGCGTATGCTTCAGCTGGTTCACAAAGCCGTTGCGGGCGAATTCCCCGCGAATGCAGTAGCCGGGACCTCCCATGCCGGTGCCGTCCGGGCATCCGCCCTGGATCATGAAGCCCGCGATGACCCGGTGAAAGATCAGGCCGTCATAGAAGCCCTGGCGCACCAGGCTGATGAAATTATTGACAGTGTTCGGTGCGATCTCCGGATAGAGCTCGGCCTTCATGGCCTCGCCGCTCTCCATCGTGATCGTGACGATCGGATTCTGTGCCATAACGATAATCTCCTGTTTAAAGTATTTTTCGTTCATATAGTAAGCCATTTCCCGGTGGCTGTCAAGGCGCGGCCGGTTCAGAGATTTTCAGTTTTGTATCCCCCAAAAAGAATTGTTCCGGGCAAAAGAAAACTCCCCGCAACGCAAAAAATATGATACAATGTTCGGGATATTGCACCTGTGCTCATATTTTCGGCGCCTGCCGCCGAAAAGTCCCTGCGCTCAGGATACGCGAATTCTATTACACACTGAGGAGAAACCCGTCTTTGGTAGTTAACACCATGTCCGCCCTTTTCCTAAATCAGTAAAA